>NZ_KV795037.1:0-1032 GCF_001808945.1 Rothia sp. HMSC071B01
GGGGGGGGCTGGCGCGCCCGCTCGGTCGGCGCAAGCGCCTCCCTGCGCCCGCCTAGCGGCGGGCTTGCGCGCTGTCGCGCGCTCTTGTGACCCCCTCACAGCCCCGTAGAAGCTCCCAAACGGTATCAGTTGGTACCAGTAGCCACGACGACAGATAGGGGGCTTAGCGGGGCGTCTACGGCTTCTACCCCTCGGCTGCCTACCCGTGTAAAAAGAATGTAAATAGCGTGAAATATCAGTGTGGCTAACATCATAAAACAATTGTTTACCTTACACGGCGGCGCATAGACCCCCTCCCCCACCCACTCCCCCTCAATCCCCAACAAGCCAGCAAATACAAGGTCAAACAGCCCAGCGCCTACCGCCCAAAAATGCCCCTACCCCCTCCCCCACCGGCGGGCGTATCAGTAATTATTAGGCATAAAAGAAATGCACATCTAAAAAGTCGATTTGACAACTAAAAGTGCGCCTAATCTCGCTACATCTTAGTATTTTCCTATCGTGCAGGAACCCTGCAGAGAAGAGCGGCACTCCCCTACCCCGGCACCCACTCCCCCTCTTCAGCTATGCCCTACCACCCCCCTGCCAATAAGGCAGCCGGCAACTAGTCCCGTTAGTCCGCCGGCTGCCCTCAATCCCCCCTGAGAAAAGCGGCGACACGCAAGCAGCCGGCGCCCCCACCACACCCCACCGCTAGAAGCCAGGCCAAGGAGGGGCCCTACGCCGTACCCCAACCGATCAGAACGCTCTACCGCCTGCAGAACGGCGGCGAGCGCGAGCGGTGGTTGGTGCAGACGGTACAGGTGGACAGTCGCAGGCCAGCAGGTGGGGGGTTTAGCCGCGCTACGGCGGGTGGGGGGTTTAGCCGCGCTACGGCGGGTGGTGGTGTTCTGCTGCTGGGTACAGGCGCGGGGGTGGAATGAGGTGTGAACGATACAGCGGGGGGCGGGTGGAGCAGTCTACCCGGGGGTAAGAGAAGAGGACGCGGCAAGAGGGGGTGCAGGGGTGGGACGTTTGGCCGCGTTAGGTCTA
>NZ_KV795038.1:0-19652 GCF_001808945.1 Rothia sp. HMSC071B01
GGGTCTGAGCCTTAAGGCTCAGACCCCATGCTTCATTCTATTGAAGCTTCTCAACAAAGCAGCTGTACATATCGGAGTACGTTTTCACACACTCACTATGCACACTGTCGTCGCGAGCTACAGGCGAGAATACAAGCTTGTACCCAAGGTCCTCAGCTCGACTTGAGAGAGCTTCCAGGACGGCTTTGGTCACCATCTGATTCATTCCGTCCTCATCAATCGTCAAGAAGTCTTCCTCATTGAGGATCACGGAGAACGCCCTGCTGCATGCAATCTGATCCATTGCTTCAAGGAGCTCCGGATATGACTGACGCTGCATCTTATTAGCCAAGAGTCGCAGGGTGATACCTACACCGTTCTTGGCCAGACGTAGGCGGAATGATTCGAGCTTATCGGACGAAGGAGAATTACCAAGGTTCACCTGTTCGTTATTCGATTCCCGGACCTTTTCAAGATCTTGGAGGAAGATTCGTAAAATCTCCACTTCCTGAGAATCAGGATGCCTGTAGGCGCGGTCGAACAGCACACTATGGATAGTGTCGGTGATGCATTCGTCGATGCGTGCTACCGCGTTCTTATCGTCTTTGAGGCTGTAAATATCAAGCACCTTGTGGATATGTTCCAGGGTCTTCGTCATCGGAAATCCATATATCCAGGAGTTGATTTTGACATCGTTGTACAAGTCAAACAGAGCCTTTATGAGGCTGGTCTCTACATCGAGTTCGGCGTGGTAATGATATAGAGCGCGCTCTCCAATTTTCCGAAAGACAGACCTGTCTCGGGCTCCGCCTAGTAGAGCTGAATGGCTCCATCCGCCCCACATGTAGCCGACATCCCATACGCCTTCCAGATCTTCCTGGCGCGCTTCGGCGCCATATTCGCTGATCCATCGGCGGGCCTTGGCGCCCCACTCCTCAGAGGGGGTCTTGGAAGGGTAGTTGGCAAGGATGTAGGCTCCGCGGGCTACGTAGTTACGGTACCAGCTGTAGCGGGTTGATGTGCCAATTCCAAGGCGCTCTTGGGGAGGGAGCTTCTTCTCTTCCTTTGTGGGTGCACCTGGGGCGAGCTGTGCGGAACGCCATGCAATAAGAGCTTGCTTGTTCCAGGTGCGGCGGGCATTATCTGCAGCTGATTCTTCAGCGACCAAAGGGTACGTATTGAGCAGCTGGTAGAAACGCTGGCGGCTAATGCCGAGCAGTTTTGCGGCTTCGGCGGCCGTCAGAGACTGGTTCTCGGTCATGCGATTCTCCTCCTTCTTTCCTTCAAGTATTTACAGTTTACATATTTGTAAAGAGTTATTCAAGAGCAACACGACTTAAGGAAGAGGTGCAGGTAGGGCGTGATGAAGTGTGAACGATAGCGAAGGGGTGGGGTGAGTGTAGGGGTGCAGGATGATAGCAGTTTGCAGTGATTGCAGAGTGCATTCACTGCATAGTGCTGTCAGTGCGGGCTGGCGGCAGCCGGCACGGTTCTGGTGGTGCTGTGGGTGCGAGCGCAGACGGGGCGGCGCGGTTTACCCGGGGGTAAGAGAAGAGAAGGGAAGGGGCAGGTGTGATGAAGTGTGAACGATAGCGGGCGCAGGGGCGGAAGGTGGGACGTCTTGGCCGCGTTAGGCGGGGTGGTGCTCCCCCGCCCGGTAGTGGGTGCCAACTTGCCAACTTTCCGGTTTGTTGGCTTTTCGACTTTTCGACTTGTTGGAAAGTCGGAGAGTTGGAGAATTGGCGGAGTGGTGCTGGGGCGGGTACAGGGTAGATGCAGGAGGGGGGACCAAGGAGGCGAGCGCGCAAGGAACGGCAGATGGGCAGGGGTGATAGCAGAGTGCAGTCATTGCAGAGTGCTATCACTTCTACCAGCGAACGGGGGGTACGGGTGAGATTGGTAGGTGGTGCGCTGCTGGGTCTGGTCTACCGGCGGATTAGGAGAGAAGAGGCAGCCGGCACGGGTTGATGGTGCAGGATGCGAGTGCGGGGGGGGTAGCCGCGTTAGGCGGGCAGGGGCGGGCACAGAGAAAGGGGGGAGGAAGCGGTGCAGCAGGGTGAGAGGAAGGAGGTGTGATCAACTGTGAACGTTACGGCAGAGGCGAGCGCCAGGTGGGCGGGTGCGAGCGTGCGGGCAAGAGAGGCAGAGGTGCTGCAGGGTGGGGTGCGCAAGAGTAAGCAAAAGGTTTTGGCGGGTTGGATTTCTCATGGTCAGTGTTATGCGCCGAATGAAAGAACCAGGGGTTGGTTCCCGCTTACCATTGCTGGCTTATTGGGTTGCCGACTTTCCAACTTTCCAGCTTTCCGATTTGTCAGCTTGTCGGGAAGTTGGAGAGTTGGCGGGTAGATGCAGGGGCGGATCAAGGAGAGGGCGGGCGCGTAGGTGGGTGAGATCGGGTACAGGGTGGAGGGGGCGAGCGCGGGTGGGACGGGGTACAGCAGGCGGGGTGATTGCAGAGTGCAGTGCTTGCATTGTGCAGTCATTGCAGAGTGCAGGCGAGCGCAGCAGGTAGCGCAGGGGGGGGTGGCAGCGTTACGGGTTCTGCTCTCCCGCCTGGGTGGTGGGTGCCAACTTGCAAACTTTTCGACATGTTGGCTTTTCAACTTTCCGGCTTCTTGGGAAGTTGGAAAGCTGGCGGGGTGGATTAGGTAGCGGAAGTAGCAGCGGGTGCTTGGGGAGGTGGGAGTGAAGGGCGCGGGGGATTTGTGGTCTCATCCTGCAGTGGTGAGGGCGGCTGAGCCTCAGCGGGTGTATTCGTCATTCCGAGTGTCTACCGAGGGTTAGTGGGGGCTTGTTTTTTGGCGTGAGGGTGTCTTTACTGCTTATAAAAAACCTCCCGTTTCTTGGACGTCAAAATTAACGTCCAGGAAACGGGAGGGTTTTGTTCAATAAGTATTTACCGCATCAAGCGACAGTTTATGCCTGTTGCCGCAGACATAACCTAATAAGACTAGTATACCAGGACTCCTGAAAAGAATCCTAATTCCACCCCCGATACTGACCGCTTGTGTGGCTGGCTTCTTGGCTTTCCAACTTTCCAGGTTTCCGACTTCTTGGCATGTCGGTTTCTTGGTTCTTTGGTGTTGTGGCTGCTGCTGGGGGGTGAGGGGGTACAGCGAAGCCCTGATGCGTGTCTCCGAGAGGGGGCATCAGGGCTTGCTCAATGAAAGTCTCCCGCCCCGAGGTTGGGGCGGGAGAAAAGGGGTAGCCGTGAGCTCTTATTGCTGTTATAGAACACGCCTCAATGAAAGTCTCCCGGGTCTTCCGGCAAAGGGTGGCACCGGGAGAAATAGGGGGTTAGGCGAAGAATTCACCGCACACTAAAGATCATGCCTCAAAGAAAGCCCGGGCTGTAGCAGCCGGGGAAGGGGGTAATGCGTGGTTGATAGGACGCTGCATTACGGGGGGGAGGCAAGAGGCTTTAGCACTGCTACCTGTCTCTAGTGTAGCGGGTTTTTAGTGGGAGTGTCTACGTGGTTCGTCATTTTTTGAAGCATAACTTTTCACACATTCTTTGTTGTGTGAAGTTTTGAAGTATATCTAGCTTGACAAGGATAAACTCATTGGATTTAGGAGATTTGGGGGTGCGTTTTTAGGGTTACCAGGTTGCCGGGTTGCCGACTTTGCAACATGTCGAGTTGCCACTTTCCCGCCATATTGGAATCCCGATAAGCCAACTTTCCAGCTTTCCGACATGCCAACTTTCCAAGTTTCCGACTTGTTGGATTCTTGGCGTAGATAAACAGGCTGCAGAAAGGCGAGCGCGGGCGGGATAGATGGGCGGAAGTGGGGGAGTGGAGGGTATAGAGCGCTCCCGCTAGGTGGGGTTTAGCGGGGGTGCAGGGTGAGGGGTTTAGAAGGTGGGGGCGGTCTCTTCTAGCTGGCTTTCGGTATTGGCCACGCCGTTCTTGCGGCGATGGTAGATGATCAGCAGGTTGATGATGAGGCTGAGGATTCCGACGATGAAGATGGCGTCTGCGGCTGCGTTCCAGCTGAAGAAGGCTGCAACCGTGAGGAGTGGGCCGAAGATTGGGGCGTGGTTTTGGGCAACGTTTTGTGCTTTATGGACGCCGTAGAAAAGAAAGATTCCAAACATACAGGCGGTGATCGGGGGAATGGGGAACCCCTCTATGGCCTGTTTTAGGTCTAGTGCGAGTAAGGAGGTGGCGGCCCCTCCCAGTAGGGGCATCATGATGTTTTTCATGGCGTCCATCTGGTCTGCAGTCGCATCATCGAGGCTTTCAGTAAGACTGTCGAACACGCAGGTACCCACGATGAGATAGGCCACCATGCGGAGGCCGACCTCCTGTATTTCGGTCGGTGCCACACCTGACGCTTGCAGAGCATCGCCCACCAAGAGCAACCCGACGGGAGCTCCAGCTATGGCAGCGAGCGCTCGCCTGCAACGGTGGGTGAGGGTGTCTTGTGAGGAGGGTAGGAGGGAGGGGCCGATGAGGCAGAGGAGGAGGTAGGTGGGCATCCACTGTTGCCAGAGTCCGGTGATTCCGAGGAGGAATGATCCGGCTGTGCTGGTGGTGAGGAGGCGGATGGAAATGGGGATTTTGGAGAGCAGGCTAGGGTGTGGGGCGCGCTGTTTGGGGGCTGGGTTTGGGGTGTTCATGGGTGCCTGTTCTATCGGTGAGGCTTGGGGGAATCTCGCCGGGATGGGGTGTCTGGAGCCTGCCGGTAATTACTTGTTTTGTTGGGGTAGATACTCAGACCTCTCAAGACTCCTCGCAAGCGAGCTTCTTTCGAGCCTGAGTATATCACACCATAAGAAACGGCGTGGCGGGTTGCGTGGAATGCCGGGGAACTATATATTTGTCACAAGTACAAAAGTTGTATTTTAACAACACAAGCGGGTACTCACCCCCCTGGGAACCTGCCGCTTTGGTGGTGTACCGGAACCCGATTCACTGTGCCGAGGAGCCCGTGACAGAATTACGGTCAAATAGGCACACTAAGAAAAGCTGTTACAGAAAGGAGACGTTATGGGTAAATGGCATTGGGGTAAGGCTGCGAAGGAGATAGCAGCCGAAAATGGCGTGAAGTATAAAAAATTTGAGGCAATTCTTACCTCCCCGACGGCATCATGCCTTGACCTTGGAAAGGGTATATATTCGTATCGGGAAGGTGGCCTGTATGCGGTAGTTAACTTGGAGAAGCGGGTGATTCTATCTGCTGGAATCGACATGAGCGCAGAGGCTCTTGATGGGTGGTACGTTAGCACTCGTGCGCTGAGGCAGTGCAGGGAGCTCAAGGTCACTCCCGGAAATGTGATTGCAAGTATGGAAGATGCTGATGCCTTCCCTGCAGAAAAAGGGCGAACCTTGTACCGCGGTCTTTTTGATGTGCTTGTTCATGAGGGAAAAAATCGGATCGTTAGTGTGGGGACCTCAAAATCTTTGAATTATAAAATTTTGAGGCAACCTACTATATCGAAGAGCTCAGGGGGAACCCCTGTGGGTTCGATGCCTCAACATGTTAATGATCTGTTGGCCCGTGCTCGGCGCGCTGGGTTTGCAGTTTCTAAATCTGGAACGGGGCATCACAAAATCTGGAAGTCTGGAACTCCGGGGCTGGGCAAAAGCGTCACTATTCCCTCGACTAGTTCTGACTGGCGAGGAATGATGAATAACATCATGGAGATTCGTTCTGCATTCGGTGTTGATTTGCGCCGCTTTTAGATTGGTTCCAAGGGGAGGGGGGGTACCCCCCTCTCCTTCTCGTATTTACTCTTGGGACATACCCGGTCCATATAGGGTGCGCTGGAAGAATGCCATGACACAATGAGGGCAGACAAGCTTCTAGACGAAAGGTGTAACGATGAGTGAGCATAAGTCACGCATTGCGATCAAGGATGTACCGCAACTTCTGGATGAGTTCGAGGAGTACGTGGAGCGTGCATATTTCGACAAAAACCTCTTGCCTGATTCTGAATCTCCGATTCCTGGATCCAGCATAGTTCTAGAGGATCCTCAGCAAGCGCTGAAGTTTGGTTCTAGGGCTAAGGATTTTGTGCGTATTGGCAGGAGTAATGCTGTTGCTCAGGCTCGAATGAGTGAGGTGCTGTGGGTTGAGGATGTGATGGCTGCTATCGCTGTTGAGGCGGCGCAATCTCTGAGTTCTGTGCCTGAAGAGGTTATTGAGGCTTCTCTGGGTGAGCGGGAAATACCTGCCATGGGTGTAGTGATTTTTGAGCGGGGAACTGGGTTCTACTTGCCAATAGATATTGCGGGGGGCCGGCATTACCATTGTGAGGTTATTGGGTATGTCAAAACTTCCCCGTTTTCAGGGAGTGATTTTGTACTTTTGAATATTGCGGCCCCAGACAAGAAGGGTAGCTCAATTTATGAGTTTGGCAGCTTTTACATGCTGGCTGATGTGGATTTAAATACGCAGAAGAAGCTGAAGAATCTTGTGCGTGCTACGTATCTGCTGATGGGTGATTCAGCAGTAGCTCGGGTGGGAACGGAGACTGTCGGTGAGGTGACTAAGAGGAAGCACGGGAAGAGGAAGATTATTAAGGCTGGGTACCCTGTCCGCACGGTTCAGGTTGGAGCTCATTTGCTGGCTAACTCTATCCCTGATCATAGCGCTGCAGATGAGCATGAACCTGGGGAAAAGAAGTGGACGTTGAAGCACCGAGTTATTACCCGTGGGCATTGGAAGCGGGTAGCTTACGGTAAGGGCCGGTCGCTGCGTCGGGTGCAGTGGATTATGCCGTATGTGCGTGGTCCAGAGGGGGCGGATTTGGTGGTTCGTCCGGTGGTGAAGGTTTGGCGTTCTGGCAGTGATGGCTAGTTTGGTGTCGTAGGCTTCATTGGGTGTGGGGGTGCTATGGCGGGTGCCGTCATGTGCAAGCGATTTGCCCCCACCCCCCGCACATTTGACTCTGGGACATACTGGAACACACACTGTGCTCACCTGTATTTCCGTGGCACTATTAAGGCACAACAGAAAATGATTACCCGATTAGGAGTAAAAAATGACCACCCATGATGTTGCAACCGCAGCTAAGGCTCTCCAGCAGTGCACCACTGAGGACGAGGTAAAGGACGCCCTCAAGAACTACCTCAAAGCAGGTGGCAGCCTCGCCCTCAAGTGGGCGCAGGAAGAGAACCTGATTGACTCAAACGACTACACCAGCGGCACCGAGATTCGCTATGAAGTAGTGCTTCAGGTCCTCACCTCTACCGATGACCTGGAGGATCTGAGCGAAGATGCAGAGCCCACCATGGAGTACATCAATCTCGAAGATGCAGTCTCCATCAGCGGCACCACGTGGGATGAGGGATTCACCCCCTCACCTGAGAACCCTGATGATGAGGCAACCCCCTACACTGAGGCAGAAGACCGCCTGCTGCAGAAGCTGAACCTCACCCGAGAAGACATCTCCGAAATCATCGAACCCTGGTAAACCAGGCACAATATCCACAGCGAGCGCACCCCGTACAGCAGCATTGCAGGGGGTGCGCTCGCGTGATGGAGTGGGTGGGTTTTGGCGTGAGAGAGGAGATTTCGATGAATGAACGTTTGGAGGGTGCCGCCCTGTACCGTGCAATGGTGAAGGTGTGGGACCCGGCGGCAGGGGAGTGGGTCGTGACCGCTGAGGCAGTCGATACTCTGGAGGGTTTGGTGTCCTGGGCTGCTCTGGGTGTGGGCGCGAGCGCCGAGAGCAGAGGCGGGGGTGGTAAGTCGGATCCTTTCTTTGCTCTGGTGGCTGGTGCTGCTGTGAGGGTGGTTTCTCCGCCGTATCGTGCTGAGGATATTGCGTTGTATGTTCGTGAGTCTTTCGGCCTGTCTGATGAGGAGCTGGTGAGTGTTGTGCCGGTGGCTGGTGAGGAATCTGCCACATGGTCGGTACTGGAGTCTTTCATGTGGCGTGAGGAGCAGGGGGGATTGAATGCTGCAGAGCGGGTGCAGTGGCAGCAGATTGCCCGCCGGTTCTTGTCCCATCCTTACGGCAGCTTCCTCAACCGTAGAGAGGTCTGATCGGTTAGGTGACTGGCCGTTAGTGCCTATATTTAATGAGCGTCCCCTGGTGTTTCGGGGCGCTCATTTTTTATACATTGTCATGTGGGACATGATGACTAACTAGCGCGCAAGTTCTTTATATTTGTGGGACAATTAAGGCATAACACATAACAGTGTTTGGTGTTTAGAAGCATCAGGGATGAACCTCTGAAGCGCCTGCCTGGCAGCTTAACTTCTTAGAAAGGCAGACGATGGCAACCTAACCGAAGAGGATTATCCCGTATGACGAGTCACCAGGCACATTATTACCGCATGTGGGAGGATGAAGGCATAGCAAATATTGATTGCTAATCCATGAAGCATCAATAGCTGGACCCTCGCCACGCATGGAGCGTGGCAGCCCTCCCCTTATAGAAAGGACACCCGAAAATGCGCACCGACGACACTCATTTCAAGCACCCCTCCTTCATTCGGAGGCACGAATATACTGTGTTCACGAACATGCCCCGCAGCCTTGCCCGCATCTTCCAGCGGATTTGGTTTATCAACAGCGAAGAATACGTGGCCAAGGGCCTGGACCGTGAATATGATTCCATTAACGAGTACATGGATTGGCCAGATACGGATGTTGCTGACGAAACAGACGTAGCAGTTCTTAACGCTTTCGCTGCTCAAATTGACAGTAATGCCCAGGAGTTTATGTCGCCTCACCAGGTAGCGTGCCTGACCGCCCTACTCCTCGCCTCCTGCCAGGATGCGCCTGACCGAGTTTCCACCCTCGAAACTGCAAGGAATGAACTTCTTCTGTGGCAGCAGGAGTGCGAACCTGCCGCTAAAATCCGGAAGGGTATCCGTGAAGCCGGTTTTCACGCCCGTACCGCTTCTGAAATCGCCCGAAAAGCTGCTGACAAGAATTACAAGGATGAGTATGTTGAGGTGCTTAATCGTGTTGCTGCGGTAGCTCGAAAAGCTGCCGATTCTACCGAGAAATTCCGCCCATTTATTGAGGAGGATTCCGGTGACGCTGAGAGTCGGCGTGAGGCCGCTCAGGAAGTTGCCGAGGCCGTCAATCTCTCTGAAGAAGCCGTCAAGACTGCAAGAGAGCTCTTTGAGATCAGCGGCGTCGCTCGATGGAAAGCAATCCTGGCCAAGCAGCGCTTTATCGTAGCGGAGCGAAATTTTCTCAGGATCCACGAAGCATAGACCCTTGGCTCCCTGAACCAGAACCACGGCGAGCGCCCCTCACCTGTAACTAGGTGGGGGGCGCTCGCTATTTTTGGGCTTTATTGTGGGATGGGACATTACATGTTGTATGTGCGTATTAGCTTTTGTTTCATGGGACGATTGAGGCATAGAACATGACAAAGCAGCCGGAACCCCCGGTTGTTTCTCTCCCTCCTTTGAAAGGATGTGCCATGTATTTTCGCCCTCCCTCCTGCCGCCGTGTGACGTCTGAGAGCGCGGTACGTCGTTTGAACGCTAAGCGTTTCGCCCGCTTGAAGGAGCTGGGTGCAACCCTGCACATTGGTGCGACTGTCCATAGTGGATACCCTCGTAATGGTGAGCTCCGTCTGAATGCGCATTTGTATTTCGACCTGCCGTTGAAGGATGAGGGTATGGTTGTTCGGCGTAGCATTGCGGATGTGGTGCTGTTGATGCCCGGGTACTGCTGTGCAAAAGACCCGGCGCAGATTCTGAATACCCAGCCTGCCCTCCCGTATGAAGACATTATCCGTCTTCATTCCCACCATCTGTTTGTTCCGGTGGATGAGGAAACGCAGAGGCGGATTGATGCGGGCGATAGCACTGTTTACCCGGAGCAGTTGCAGCTTGTCATTGACTCCTATAAGAAGCTGATCGTTGAGCATGGCGGTTTCCTTGAAGGCTTGACGGTGGAGTTCTTCTAGCATGATGCGCCCCGGTATGGGGGGTAGGAAGTAGTTAGGCTGGATGCTCTAGCGAGCGCCCTTGGCAGGTGGGAGCTGCCGGGGGAGCACGCTATTTTGGGGCTTCGTTGTGGGGTGGGACATTACATGTTGTACGTGTGTATGGGTTTTTGTTTCGTGGAATGATTGAGGCATAGAACATGATGAGGGACGGGGGATAGCCCCCGGTGACTCAAGCCCCTACATGAGAGGAATCTATTGCCATGTCGAATCCCATTGACCTGTTTTTGGCAACCGACTCGTACAACATGCTCGCCCTGGGTACCAGGGCTGATGGTTCGTCCAGCTCCATGCATATCGCCAGCTGCGAATGCAGTGCTTTGCAGAAGTTCGTGGAGGAAGGGCACACTTTCCAGGACTGGGTCAAGGAAGAGTTCATCAAGAGCCCGCATAAGTACCTCAACGATCTGCGGGATTCGATTCTTTATCGTTATGGCACCGAGAGGCATGTACATGACTGGCTCAATGATCGCGGATTCTATCTGCCGGTTCTCCGACATGATGAGAACCGCCACCTGCGATTCTTGAAAGGTTCTGGTGTGCCGTTCCTGTCAAATACCAGTCGGATTTATCTGCGCCAGGTGGACCGCCTCTTTGACCTCACTCTTCTGTACGATTGGGGCGGTAACCCTTATGTGCGTCTGGAGCGTCGCCCTGTCCTCTGCCGGTTCATTGCGGTTGATGACCAGCGTAATCTGCCGTACTGGTTGATTCAGCCGTGGGACTGGAATATCGAGGGCTGGGCGAAGTATGGCATCGTCCGTTCTGAGGTTTTCGGTGAGCCTTTGGAGCCTCACTGCCTGAAGGTGCCCGAGGATGGGGACCCGGAAGGTATCACGCATCGGATGACCGGTCTGCGTGCCCGTGAGCTGGAAGAAGCCCTTGATGGTCAGTCTCTTGACGGCGCTAAGCATATGGTTCTCCCGTATCTGCGCTATGTCGGCAATGGCACCGAGTGCGGTTTGAATCTTAATCACCCCTCCAGCGTCTATGAGGGGGAAATCCGCTATGTCTAATGTCTAATCCTCATTGCCTAGCCAGCTGATTCCCGGTATGGGTCGTTAGGAAGTAGCTAGGCTGGATGCTCTAGCGAGCGCTCCTGGTGGTTGAGAGCTGCCGGGGGTGCTTGCTAGGGGTTGTAGCGGGGGTAGTGTTTGGTTATGGGACATTGCATGTTGTGTGTGAGTTTTGGCTTGTATTTTGGGGGATAATTGAGTCATATAAGATGGCATGCCGGGATTTTCCCCGGTTGCTCTAGCTCTCCGTTTTGAAAGGGATGAATCATGGGTGCACCTAGCCGCCTGTATGCGAGCCTGAATCTCACCAGGGATGTTTCGCGTACCACCGCCTCCGAGTATCTTCAGGCAATCGCACAGTACGAGGGGGTTGCTTTTGAAAGGGAAGTCTACCGGTGCCGGGATACTATTTTCCGTGCCATGCTCTCGGTAACTGGCAAAGGTGAAGATGCGCCCTTCCTTCTGCTGGGAGATGCGCCGCGCAGCCCTGAACTTTTCCTGGCAAAGCTGGTTCCTGCTGATACTGCCCCGGCTGAACCGTGGCAGAAGATGTTCCACGGTCTCACGTCTGAAGGCATGAATTTCGGTGAGGTCATGCAGGAATACCGCTTCGACGTGACCTTAGATGCCCTCTTGTCAGCAGAGGTTATGGCCACCTCGAACGATGGCCATTATCGAATCACCGAATGCGCTAATGTCTCCGAGGGTACTGCCTATCTGCTCGGTGGCTCCACGGCTCCGAGCGGTCTACCTGACGGTTCCTACGTACTGGTTGAAAAGACTTCCAATAGCTACGCTTAGGGCCTAGTGTGGAGACGCCGCGTTCTCTGAGCAGGCACCCCGAACCTTGAACTGAATACACTGCGAGCGCACCTGGTAGTTGAGAGCTGCCGGGGGCGCTCGCTGTGTGTTTGTGGGCTGTAGTGGGTGGGTTTTTGGTTCTGGGACATTACATGTATTTCATAGGGTGCACCTTCTTAATCGTGGGATGATTGAGGCATAAAACATGGAAAGGTAATCGGAACTACCGGTTACTTAGGACCCCTTGCGTGAGAGGATTTGTTGCCAGTGAGTGATTATTACACCGTAGAAGTAGGAGCTGGAGTGTTCAATGATGATTTCGGGAAGATCTGGGATGTGTGGGTGTTTACATTCCTCCCTGAAAGGGTAAAATTTCGTGCTGTTCGTTTATCTCTGTCAGACTCTACGACGTTTGAAAGTCTTGAGGGTTTCCCGGCGCTTCAGAAGTACGCATTGCTTAGTGGTGAGACGTCTGAAAGTGGTTCCCCCTTCGTGAGTGGTTTCCGTAGGCCCAGGTCCGATTCGGAGGATGTGGAACTTACAGAAGCTCTCATGCAGTTTCTGCATAAGACTTCTGGCCAGTGGTGGGATGGGTATGAGGATATTTTTCAGGATGTCCCCACCCCGGACCATCGCTCCATTCATGCCTCGGCTCTGAGTGATGGGCGCGTGGTTGACTGCGAGTGTGGCCCTAAAGAAGGTCGATTCATCCTGTACCTTGTTTTCAGCCCGCTGGATTAGACCCACTAGTAGCTAAGACGTTGCGCCCCGAACCTTGAACTGAATACGCTGCGAGCGCCCCTGGTCGATGAGAGCTGCCGGGGGTGCTCGCTGTGTGTTTGTGGGCTGTAGTGGATGCTTTTTTGGTTCTGGGACATTACATGTTGTGTGTGCGTATTGGCTTTTGTTTTGTGGAATTATTGAGGCATAACAGCACGGTAAGGAGTCGGGGATAAGCCCTGGATTCTTCTTCATTTCTAACCGATAGGAACCTGCCATGAGCACTAAGCCTGCTACCTGCCTGTATGACGGCACCACCATTCATGAGGATTCTGAGGAGAGTGCCGCTCTCGAATATTTGGCGGCTTTGGGTAAGCCTGCCGCTGAGGTGACCGTTGATGGTAAGAGCACCCGTTACTACAGGAGCGGTGATATTTTCCGGGCCATGCTCTCTTTGGAAGGTGGATTCCATGAGCCCCCGGCTCTGTTGCTTGGAGCTCATCATGCGCCTGAGCTGTTCCTGGCTCGTATTACTCCCTATGATATGAAGCTCCTTAAGAAGGGCGGTAGGGAGGTGCAGTACTTGCTTTCTAATGATGATGGCGATCTGGGTAACGTGTGTCAGGAGGGCATTTTTGCGCTGGAGTCTCTGTTTGAGGCAAGGGTGAAGCGTAGTTACAACGCTTGCTACCGCGTCATCGAGTATGCCGAGATTAGCTGTGGGAATGTGGTGCATGCTGACGGTACCACGTCGAGGGGGCGCCTGCCTGACGGTGCCTATGTGCTGGTTGCGAAGGTCTGCGACCGCATGGCTTAAGGAGGTGACGGAATATGCCTGAGGGAGCTGTGATGGCTGGTCTTGATTCTACTGAAACTCGTGCCGCGTGCCGTGCCGCGTTTCAGGAGCTTATGGATACGATGCCCGGTGCGACGGCATGGTTTGCGGTGGATAGCGATGAGGGCTCTAACGGCATGGTGGAGCTGAGCTGTGTGATGCGAGTTCTGGACGATGAAGATTCAACGTGGATGTACGATTACCCGTTCCCGACGTTGAAGATGCCGCGTGAGCAGTTCTACCACGGCGAGGATGCGGGCTTGGAGCATCCGGCATGTTGCCCGCCGGGTGTGAGGGCCTATCTTGCCCAGGTCGTTCACCCCTTCGCCCGCTCCCATTTCGGCATCCAGAACCCCGCTGAGGTGGATGGTGCCTGGTATATCCGCGTGAATGGTGAGCTGGTGAACCAGGCCGATTTCGACACTGAAGATTTCGACGCCGATTAGCGAGCGCTCGCCGCCTGTACCCGGGGGGGGTGGTCACCGCCAACCCCCCCCGGGTGTCTTTGTCTTTTCCGTCTTTTGGGGTGCGGTGATTATCGGCAGCGCCCCGCCCTTCTTTTGAAAGGAATGTCCCTATGTCCACCGATCACAGCGTTCTAGAACATGAAATTCTCGATTACCCCGAATCGGCAATCACGGTGTTTCAGGTGCTCAGCACCTATGTTCGAGAAGTCGAGGCAGGCACCGGTGAGGACTTCGTACAGGTCACCACCGAAGAGTACGGACGGTTGAACATCTTCCGTGCGCTCGTTGAGTTCGATACCCCCGGGCATCTTCGCCTTCTGCGCACCGGATGCGGGGTAGATGATAATTTCCTCGCCCCGCTCTCATCGTTCCAGGATGCTGCGACTATTGCGGGGTTGGCTGGTCTTCACGGGGCGGATAATACCCGCCGTATCCTCTATGCCGCCGCGCGAGGTTTTGGAGGGCTCTACCTCATCACCGGTGAAGTACTGGAAGATGAATCAGAGCATGACCACCGGATGCAGGACACCTACGCCGCTACGGCTCATCTCGTCTAAAGGGCAGCAACCATGAATAGAGAAACAGCGAGCGCGCTTCACCGGAACAGGTGGGGTGTGCTCGCTGTTTTGGGCTTCATTGTGGGTTGGGACATTATATGTTCTTCATTAGTTTTGGGTTGTAATAGGTGGCATGATTAAGGCATAACACAACACGGCAAGTGTCCCGGTTCTTGGTATCGAC
Organism: Rothia sp. HMSC071B01; assembly: GCF_001808945.1. NCBI lineage: Bacteria > Bacillati > Actinomycetota > Actinomycetes > Micrococcales > Micrococcaceae > Rothia > Rothia sp. HMSC071B01. The sequence continues at coordinate 14,483 of NZ_KV795038.1, forward strand.
CAAGAGCCTAGCGTGAAAGGATTTAATCATGGCTTCTTCCCGTATTCGCCTCTACCCCGTGGAGGCTGATTATGGCTTCCTGGGCTTGAGCACCACCCCTTCCTCCAGCCCTGAAGCTTTGCATCTTGGCGGGTGCATGGTGTCAGCTTTGGAAGAGCTGGAAGATGAGGGGCTGAGCTTCGAGCAATGGCTGGAAGAGAACTTCTACACCGGCGACCGTGAGCTTTTCGATAACCTCACCCGCTCCATTCTCTACAACGCCTCCAAAGAAGGCGCGGTACGTGCTTTCCTGCAAGAGCACGGCTTTACCCTTCCGACCCTGCGTATTGCAGATTTGGGCGAGGTGGAACCTACCGATGCCTCCGGTATCCCTCCGCTGGTCAATGAGACCGATGAGGTAGTGGAGCGCCTATTTGAGCTCATTGACCTGTACGTTGGCCCCGGTGAGGATGGCGAGTTTGCCCTTTGGCTCCGTCCGAGCGCTCGCCGTACGGTTCGTCTTCTGGCGGTGAATGATGCTGAGCGCCCCCGCTGGATGGTTCAGCCGTGGGATTGGGAGATGGAGGATTGGGCGGGCTATTGCGAGATTCAGGTGCCTTTGAGTGGTACCCCTGAGCCTCTTCAGTCTTTCCCGCGCGGCTCTTCGGTGAAGAACCTTCGTGGCATGCCGGTGCTGGGCACCCACAGCATTCTTCATGACCAGAAGGCTATTACGGATGCGCTGGATGCCGCCGGATTGTTCGGCTCAAGCCATTTTGTATCGCCCGGGGTCTTCTATGTTGGACGCGGCGAAAAGCACGGAATCGAGTTGGACGCTCCGGTGGAGGTCTACGCGGTGAAGGTCTGGAGCCGCCCCTAAGGGTACGCCCCCGTTGCCCCCCTCTTTCTGGGTTCTGTGTGGAGCCTGGAGGGAAGGGGGGCGCAGCCGCACACCTTGCACGCCGTACACCTTGCATAGTGGGACATTCCATGTCTTAGATGAGTTGAGGGCTTCAATACATGACATGATGAAGGCATACAACACGACATGTTCACCTCTTTTGTGATTGGAGATTCCCCCATGACTGACTCTACTTTTTCCCCTGAAGTGTTCACCCGCCCGGCCCCCGGGTTCACGCTCAACGCCCCCTTTGCCAAAGGCACCTACGAAGGCGAGAACTACCGGGTGATGATGTACCCGGCATTGCTGGAATACCTGGAGGTTGAGAACGGCCCGTACGAGCCGATGTGTAGCATTGCGGCAACCGGCACCCTGCACGGCTGGGAGGACACGGCAGATGATGCTAAGGCGCTAACCCTGCTGCGCGAGCTCATCAGCAAACGCGGTCTAGAGTTCGCTCTACAGTTTGCCCGTGAGTTCATTGATGCCGAGGCGGTGGCAGTTGTTACCGAGGAAACCTACGCTTGGGGGCGTGTGGAGTGTATCGGTTTCGGTGCCAATGATGAGGGCATGAATGTTAGGGGTGTGATGGATTGGCTGGAATTCGTCGGCGGCTATTGGGTCGATGTGGTGCTGGAGCGTGCTGAGCCTTCCCATGATGGGCAGGGCTCCGAATGGGTAAGCGTCGATTACACGTCATTGCCTAATTCTGAAAGCCATGAGAGCGATGATGCCCTGAAGCATGCAATGGAGAATTTTGAGTGGGACGTTGCCCGGTTCGGTGATGAATTTGAGCTGGAGCTGGAGTCTGAGCAGGTGGCAGGTTCTGGGCAGGCGGTAGCGGCTTAGGCGACTGGATAAGGCGGCGGCGCTACCAAGCACCCCCCCGGCGGGGGGTGTTTGGCGGCAGCCCACCAGTATTTAGGGTAGGGACATACTGTTACATTCGCCGGTTTGATGCTCGATGAGCGCCATACGATAAGCGTAACGACACGGCAAAGTTCCACGGACGCGGAAGGGTTCAATCATGAGTCTTGAGGTTCGGTGCTTTTTGGGCATTGACGATTGCTGGGAGGATCCGGGGGTGCAGCTGTGGCACCCTACCGGCGGCACGTTGGCGCGTGTTTCTCTACCGCAATTCTCGCTAGAGTCTTTGTCTACTGCTGATGAAGAAGCTCAGCGGTACCGCCAGGGTTTCGGCTTCGATTACGGAAACTACGATATTGGGTACATCTACCGCACGAGTAACCCTGATGATGAAATGGCCTGGGATCGATATATTGAGCTGCTGGATGCCCGACGTGCCTTGATGCAGTCCTGGGTGCACATGTATGATCCGGGGCCCCCTGATGGGTTTGGTACGTGCGCTTTGGAGGATCAGCTAGAGGAGCAGCTGCTTGCGGAAACTAACAAGCGTCTAGAGCATGACCCTGATTTGTCTCATGCGGTCTCTCAAAAGGGGCCGTGGCGGGCTCTTTGGGTTGATGGGGTGAATCTGGCGGCAGATCCTGAGTATTCACCTGATGGTGTTTTTTCCTTTCCGGCGCAGCTTCATATCTCCGATAGGGTCTATGCGTCCAGCCACTAGGGGAGGGGAGGGGAGCTTTTGGTGCCCGGCTCACAAGCCTACAGATGGGGGGGAAATGCCCCCCTCTGTAGGCTTGTGCCGTTTCTAGGCCCCAAAACCCAGCCTTGCACAGTGGGACATTCCATGTCCGCACATGAGTTCAGCCTATTCATTTATGGAACAATTAAGACATAACACCACAGAAAGAAAGCAAGGGGAGCGGAACCCCGCCCCCTTGGATAGAAGAGAAAGGCCTCTAACATGGCAGCACTACATCAACACACGGTAGACCAGAACAAGGTCAGCATCACCCCCGGCTCCTATATCGCACTCTGGGCAGATGCCATCAACCCTGAAATACCTGAAGAAGAACAATTCATCATCAGGGCAGATGGTTTCAGCCCCGCTAAACAGGTAGCGCCCCTTCTGCTGTTCACCCCGGACGGAACCACCCTCAAAAGCCGTGCCACCGACACCATCTTTGGCACCCTCACTCAGCATGAATGGCGCCCCGGAGAATATCGGTGGGTCTACACCAGCCGATACAACCCTAAGGCAGCCGCTTTCCTCACCCGCGTCTGGATTATCGACCCGCTCCCTACTGGAGAAGCCCTCACCCTCGCCCGCACCACCTACGCACAAGACACCGCCGTAGGACGATTCGAGCGCTACCGCGCCTCCAAATACGCACACCCCCTCTTCCAGGCACTCGCAGATGAAGACGAAGAAAAGGGCGCAGCCGTTGAAGAAGCAGTACGAGAAATCTTCATTAACGCTCATCAGCGCAACACCTACCACTCAGAGCGGGAAGAAGCCTACTATGCATACCGTCAGGCGGTAACCGAGGCGCAGGCGGCGTTAGAACGGAAGCTGGCGAAAGAGCTTAACCAGGCGGCTAGGGCACTCGCTGAGCTTCACGCACCCACTCGCTTTGAGATTAAGCAGACGCTAGAGCATGAGGCGCCGCTGCTGAGGCAGCACCTCAGGATGTCGAAGAAGGATGTGAAGCCTGCTCTTCTTGAGGCTGCTGATATGGTGCGCACCGGTCATGAGACAATCGCCCTTTTCCATTTCAGGGCTGTTCCGACGGTCTGGTACGCCTAAGGTCTAGGGGCGGGTGAGCATGAGGCATTGTCCCGGTCTGCGTCAGCTGACGCAGACCGGACAAACAGCCTTGCACAATGGGACATTACATGTCCGTATATGAGTTCAGCCTCTTCATTCATGGAACAATTAAGGCATAAAACCACAGAAGAAACGGGAAATCACCCCGTCCCCCACCGACGAAAGAGACCCCAATGGCTGCGCTCCACCACTACTACATGGGTACTTCAGAGAAGACGCCCATCACCCCCGGCTCATATGTTGCCCTCTGGGTACCGGTCATCACCGCCCAGATGTCCGAAACCGACCGGGCCATTCTTGGAGGACACACCCCATACCCTGAACACAAAGTATGTGCCCCCGCCCTCTTGTGCACCCCCGACGGCACCACCCTCCAGAACCGCACCACCGGCGAGACATACGGCACCCTCACCCAGCGCCTAGAGCCCAGCGGCCTGCACATGTGGTATTACACCAGCAACACCACCAGCCCTAAGCACAACCCCAGCCACGTTCTTCAACTGTGGGCCATTGACCCCATGCCTGAAGCTGAAGCGCTCGCTTTGGCTCGTGCGGAGTATGACTATGGGACTGCAAATCGGCGGTTCTATGATTTCTGTTCAGATTTAAGCCTCCCCGTTCTTCATTACCTGGGCGGCGCGCGGGCTACGGGGATTGATCGTTTCACCGGGCAGGCTATGAGTAATCTCTTTCATGACGTTCACGAGCACCATGTGTACGGTGCGGATGCATCTGCCGCGTTCGCTGCGTATGAGGAGGTGATGAGCTCTGCGATGAAGAGGCTTGATGATCGCCTGAGCGAGGAGTTCAGTCGGGCATCTGAGGCCGTTGAAAAGGTTGCGCCGCTGGGCGATCTGTCCTACGGGGTTTCCTTACGCAACATCAATTATTGCGCGGCTGTGAGTGATGCTGTTCTTTCTGAGGCTCCGGGAATCCACCGCTACATGTCTAACCACCCGGATGGTACCCCCCTTCAGATTCTCACCAGGGGATACGATAAGGCACGCCAGGCGGCCCAGAAGGCTGCTGAACAGGTTGCCCTGAGCGCCAGAAAGTACCTCGCCCCCGCCCCCACGATTCGCTAATTCATCTTCGGGGAACCTAGACGTTAGCCCGGTCTGCACAGCTTGTGCAGACCGGGCTAACCAACCTTGTGTAATGGGACATTATATGTCCTTAGCCTTTTTGGTTTTGTCTTTTATGGGATGATTAAGGCATAACACAGCACGACATTTATTCCTAACGCCCTAAGGAGGCACGCCATGAGCACCCTGCCCGATACCGACCTGCACGCCGCATTTTCCTCTCTGGAGAAGGAGGGCTTTACCCCTAAGGTTCACTGTGTGGAGATGCTGGACCGCTACCCTATCCCTGGCTCGAAGAAGAACACTCATCTGCGCCACACGTTCGCCTTAGTATGGGAGTACGGCCGGGACACGTTCGACTCTGATTGCATTGAACAATGCTTTGTCGGTGGGCACCGCTCTGCTGTCCGCGCCGCCTTGATGAACGGTGACTTTGAGCTAGACCTGACTCATGAGATTCCTGAAGGCGCAGACGTTGAGGCGTTCCGTAAGAGCCTCATGGAAGAAACCATC
>NZ_KV795039.1:0-8226 GCF_001808945.1 Rothia sp. HMSC071B01
GGGGGGGGGGGGGGGGGGGGGGGGGGGGGGAGCGCCCCGGCGGCTCCAGATAGCGCCAGTCGCTCGCCATGACCGAATGGAAGCGGGGCGCAGCCACCCCGGGCGGGGTATGAAGCACCCGGGGCGGCTCCAGACGGTGCCAGGCGCTCGCCTAAGCACCCGGGGGCGGCGCAGCCGAACCGTTACCCCCGAAAAAATTTTTTTCCCGTGATTTTAGGGACTTTACCAAAGGGACAAACCCCAAAAATAATAATTTCTACAAAATCAAAAAATGCACAATAAGAGCATGGAAAACAGGACATGACAATTAACAATTGTCATATTTTGAACCATTTCGGAAATTGATTACATATCATGTCATGATATGTAGAGGAAAGGATTTAAAAATGGCACGTACTTGGTTTGAGAATGGCTATGTAGCCTTCGATACTGAAACCACCGGCGTTCAGGAAAAGGAAGACCGCATCATTAGCGCGTCGTTGCTGTACTACAGCCCGACCCACGCCCTTGTGAAGCGTCGTACTTGGATTATCAACCCCGGCATTGAGGTGCCCGCCGCCGCTACCGCCGTAAACGGTCTGAGCACCGAATACGTCCAAAGCATGGGCATGCCCGCCGGTGAAGGCATTGCCGAAATCCTGGCGGCTCTGGCACAGTGCGCCCGCTACCGCATGCCGGTCGTTGCCTTCAATGGTTCGTTTGATATGACGGTTTTGCTCCATGAGAGCCGCCGCAATGGCCTGGCTCTGAGTAACGATTTTGCGGACATCTACAGCGGCGGTTTGCGTCTGATTGACGGTCTCACCATGCACCGCAAGGCACACCTGAAATGGAAGGGTCGCCGTAACCTTGGTGCCCTCTGTGAAGCCTATGGCGTGGAGCTTGGAGAGGCGGCGCACAATGCCACCGCTGACGCACGTGCCGCCGCTGAGCTGAGCGTGAAGCTCACCGCTGAGACCCCTGAGCTTTTCGAGGTGGACGCTTCGAGCCTGCACGTGGCACAGCGGCAATGGTACGCCGTCCAGATGGAAGACCTTCAGGCTTACCTGAGGGCTTCCAGGGGCGACGAAACCATCACGTGCCACCCTGAATGGCCTGTACGCCGCTAGGGTCTCAGAGCCCCGGCTAGGGGCGGGAATCCCACCCGCCCCGCCCCTGAGCCGGGGTGTTACCCACCCCCTTCTAGGGGTGGGTAACACCCCGGCTCAGGGGGTAGAGTCCAGCAGCGCAGCAGCCTAATTTACCAAAAGGACATACCTGTCGAAATCCCAGAAGTACCCCGCCTTTCCACCGAAAACCCAACCCCACACAGAAAGAAAAACCCCTATGAACACCCCCGCCCCCGTGATGCGAGAAGCCATCATTGACGCCGCCCTAGCAGCCATTCGCACCACCCTCATCACCGAAACTAAGCCCGCCTGCATTGACGGCTATTTCTTCCAGTCACCCACCTACCACGTCTTCACTCCAGACCCCCACGAAGGACATCTAACCGTCCTGCTACGCAACTACCCGGCCCTTGGCGAAGATACCCAGTTCACCATTTCCCGCACTCTAGATCAGCCCCCCGCAACCACCGCCGAACTTACCGCCGCCCTAAGCCGTCTAGGCTGGCGCCGCCTCCCCGACACCCACACCACCTAAACCCCACACACCCACACCACCCCTAGCAAACACCCGCCCACCCTTACACTGCACCCGCTGGCCTTTGCCTGGCGCTCGCCGCTGTTGCCGTGCGTGTATGGTCTCTGTGCGGCTTGCTAGGGGGTGGTTTTTTGTGCCTGCTCTTGGGTGGATCTTTAGGGGTGGGACATGAGCCCCTATAGTGCGGGTCCAGGGTGGGGTGAGGCGGGATTCTAGAGGTGTACCTACAGGCACCGATAGAAGAGGTTTTGAGATGGCTAATATCTCCACGGCATCAGGCTATGCAACGTTCGAGGCGGACACCCGTGAGGTGGTTCAGCAGCTGACGGAGGCGGTGAAGCCCATGAGTGAGAATGACAGCTACCCCACGGATTTCAGGTGGGATGATGACCGGTGGCCCAATGATGAAGGCACCCGCGTGAGGGTCGGTTTTGTGGGCTTTGGCCGGTGGGCATACTGTGAAAACGTGCAGTGGATGCCTGGCATTGTGGAGGCTCAGAACGTCCCTGAGCTGGAGCGTGAACGGTGGAGCGTTTTGTGGGATTTCTCTGACATGGAGAGCGGTTGCGATTTCTGTAGTAACTGCAAGATTTTGATTGAGCACCCGGCGGGTGTTCCGGTCGGTCAGAGTACTCTGACGGTCCTTGAAGATGAGGTTTATGCCCGTAGCACTGAGGGGCATTCGCTGCTTCGGTACCCTAGCCTGTACTAAAAGGAAAGGGTGATAAAACCCTAGCGAGTAGGGGGTGTAAAGAATGCATTCATATGTATTCTTGACACCCCCTTTTTTTATGTCTTGAAAACGCTCATTTATGGAAGGGACAAGTAGGCAAAATCAATAATTCGGTGCGCTCAAAAATGGGACGATAAGCATATCGGATAACCCCCTTATACCGAATGTCTTAATTGGAGGAAAAAATGAGTTACCGCGTTACCTATTGCACCTGTTCTAAAATGCCCGTCGAGCATTTCAATGTCATATCTACGGACATTCCCAATGATGCCGGGGTGTGCTGTACGACCCGGTTCAAGAACGGGGGCGGCTTTGATATGCGGGCGGTGTTCGAAGAGGATGCCCGCCGTAGCACTCTCGCCTACCGCTGTTCGGCTCTTATCCGCCGCCTGTTCCGCCGCCGCTAACCCCCTGCAGGTTATCCGGTAGCACCTCACCCCCCCGCCATAGAGGGGGGCGGGGGGTAGGGGATAGGGGCGCAGCCACACCCTATTTAGCAAAGGGACAAACGAGGGTAAACCCCAAAAATGCCGCCCCAAAAACGAGACGATAGACCCACAACACGACACACATACCGAAAGGAACACACCATGAACCCCCTGGCAACCCTGGAAAACCCCCTGGCAATCCTTGAGCCCATGCTCATTATGCTTGCCGCCTCCTGCTTCTTCGCCCTCTTCTGGGTCACCGTCGCTTTGCTCTCTGCACGCACCGAACAGCAAGCCGAAGCCGAAGCCGCACACCTCATCAACCGCTAACCCCCCTCTCGAAAGGAAAAAGCCATGTCCTGGAACCCCCCTAACCCCTACGCCGAATTCGACGACGACGACTACCTCGCAGGCTTCTACGGCTGGGCGGCACACCTCGGCTACCTTCTGGAGCAGAAAACCCCCAAAATCAGCACCGACCAGCACCCCGCCATCATCCCCATGATGGACGCATGCCACCACATCATCCAGACCAGCATCCGCGCACAAAACACCGGACAGGAAAGCACCGCACAGGAAAGCACCGCACAGGAAAGCGCCTAAACCCCAAGACGCGGGGTGCCGCACCAACAAACATCCGGCACGGCACCCCCACCCCCGGCGAGCGCGTAGGCGGGCTCTACCCACCCGCCCCGCCTTGCGCTCGCCAGGGCTGCTTCAAGCAGCACGGAGAGGGGATTTAGGAAAGGGACATTCCATGTCGAATCTCAGGGTAGGGGCCAAAAAATCAAAGATGATGGAACCAACAACACGACACGATAAAGGAGAAACCGCCATCCACCACCCCGACGCACAGCAGGGGGAATCAGATCAGATTTGGTGCCCCTTTGAATCCAACCAGCAGCAGGAACCTAGCTCTAGGGCTTCACCGCTGGTGGTTCACCTGACCGTACCCGATACAAACCCAGTGAAAACACTATAGACTCCATATAAGAAAGGATGACCGACCTCATGACTTCCTACAACGAATGGTTGAAAGACTACCTGATGCAAGGTGGTGCCCCCACCCACGTCTACGATCGCCCCGGAGCTAAAGGCTTCGTCTGCATCGAAAACAACCCGCACCTGGTGAGCCTTCCCCTTGGAAAGATGTGCGGTGCAATGTCAAAGAGCTTTGTCCTCAGCCGTCAATACGATGTCGAAAAGTATCAGGGCCGTTTCTACGGTGGCCACAACTCCCTCTACGGTTGGGATAGTGAAGGTAAGGCTAAGGTCTACGGTGATATTGTTCCTGTGTACGAAGACACTGTGGATAGGCTGATCGCTCTTGATGAAGAGGCCCCGAGCAAGGTACGTAATGTGATCTTTGGGGTTCGTAAACGGGAAGCAGAGCGCGCTGAACGGTGGGCTGCCGAGTGTGAATCCCGCCGCAAGCAGTCTGATATCGCTCGAATCCTCATTGAAGAGGTGTTGGGCAATTCTGAGCTCTATATCAAGGACAGCTCTTGTGTGACTTCCTATAACGAGTGGTTGAAGGATTACCTGATGCAATGTGGTACCCCTACCCATGTGTATGACTACTCCGGAGCTAAAGGCTTCGTCTGCATCGAAAGCAACCCGCACCTGGTGAGTCTCCCCCTTGAAGATATGTGCGGTGCACTGTCAAATAGCTTTGTCCTCAGCCGTCAATACGATGTCAAGCAGTACCGGAACCGTTTCTACGGCGGTCATAACGAGCTTTACGGCTGGGATAGTGAAGGCAAGGCGCGGGCCTACGGTGGAATTGTCCCCCTGTATGAAGACACCGTAGATAGGCTGATCGCTCTTGATGAAGAGGCCCCGATTGAGGTGCGTTATAAGATTCTCAAGTTCCGCCAGAAGGAAGCAAAGCGCCAGGCAGAGTGGGACTCTAAAATTGAGGCTGACCATCTGCAATCAGAGATGAATAAACGCTATATCAGCGAAGTGCTGCACAATCCTGATCTCTACAAGGAGCAGTAGAGCAATCCCTCCGTGAATCTATAGGGAACCTTTGACGGCCGCACACCCCATCTAGGTGTGCGGCCATCATCTGTTTAACGGCTTCCAGATCAACGGGCCTTGGCGCTCGCTCCCTCTTCTGACCCGTTTGGTATAGCAGCCTTATGGACACAAGGTGCTCTCTACGGTGCATCAAGGAGCTCTAGGTGGGGTTCTGCAGCAAAAGTGCAGGCATGAGCGGTCATGCCTAACCTCCGGGGTGTTGGATCCTTACCCGGGTAGGGTTTGCCTCTTCTGAATCCCTTATTTACTCAAGGGACAAACCCGAAAAATATATCTAGCGGTGGCGAAAAAATCGAGAAGATGAACCTGTCGATACCGACAGGCCATGACCTGAAATTTTAGAGAGAGGAATCATCATGGACAACCACCAGAGCGCACGTGAAGCGCTGAACCACTTGCTGGCTACCGACACCTTCTTGCGGGGCACCTTGGTCCCTACCGGCGACGTTGAGCTGAGCAAGAGGTGGAACGCAGCCCGCCCCTTCCTCGATGACCTCGACGAAAATCGCCGCCGCGCCCGTAGCATGAAGGCGCTCTTTACCCGAAACGCCCGGAAAATGTACGAGGACAACCAGAGGTTCTATAACTACATCACCAAGGAGGGGAAAGAACGTACCGACATTTTTATGGGGCGGCTGATTGACCCGTTGCCTCACTACGGTTCCCCCGTCTTGACCGGCCCCTCTATGCCTTTGACCAACACCATTCAGGTGCAGGTTGGCTCCATTATTCAGGTGGGCGTGGGCATCACCTTTCATGGCCGCACGACTGATTTTCGGGTAGGCCAGGTCGAATCCATTAACCCGGCTGACGGTAGCGCCTCAGTACGTTTCAACGACGGAAAGCTGCACCCCATGTCTTTCATTGGCGGCGACATGGCTAAGTTGAACTACTTCAGCCTGTATCAAAGCCGAGATTTTGAAGTGCCCGTCTCGCACATTGTCGGGGCCACTCTCGAAGAAGCGGACAACAAGTACACCCACGATTATGCGCTGAAGACGCTCGCTGAAGTCCTCGCACAGGAATCAGCCCGATACATGCACCGCTGGCCCCCGATCAACGATAACCGCCGCCCAGAATACCGCCCGGCATTCGAGCAGGACCCGTTCACCGGCAACCCTGAAACCTATGAGACGGAATGGGCGAAGGTCATTCAGGCCGGGGAAGACTTCTACCGCCCCGGCGGGGTCCTGGAGAAGCGAATCAAGCAGACCCGCCAGAAGCTCGACGCAGCACTGAAGGCATACCAGAAGGAACTGAAGGGCTAGAGGCTAGGGGCTGCACCGCCCGGCGCTCGCCGCCGCCCTGCAGAGGGAAGAGGGGGGTATCTCAGAGCTGAGATGCCCCCTTCTTCATACCCAATTTAGGGAAGGGACAAGCCCTATTTTTCTCAAAAGAGCAGCCGAAAAATCGAGACGATAGACCCAACAGCAACGCATACGATAAGGAGCACATCATGACTGATACACCCCAAGCCCGCCCGGTGACCGGTTCGGGTCTTCCCGCCGGTGAGACCTTTTACCCGGTGCCCTATTTTTTCGACGTGATGGATATGCCCGTCACCCCCACACAGGCATGTAAGAGTGAGCCGGTGACCGTCCCTATCCGCATGGAGGTCATTCCTCTACCCGGCAATTCGTCGCCGCTGATGAGCTTCTGCGGGGACGGTATGAAGCTTCTAGAAGAGCTTGCAGGGCATGAAGATTTCTACTGTGCGTGTCTGGAAGCGTCCGTAGCGGGTGACTCAGCTCAGATGCTTCACCTGTTGGTGGACCGCGTCGCCGCGTACTTGAAGGTGAGCCCCACCGTAGCGGGCGTGTACCTCAAATACCCGAAATACCCGCCCCGAGCGCTATAGCGCCCCCGGCTGAGCTGGACCCCCCTCAAGGGGTTTTGGTGCAGCCAATTTAGGAAAGGGACAAGAGCATCAAAACCTCAAATGAGACCCCGAAAAACTTAGAAGATAAGAGCGTACCCACCCGATACACCCCCGTAAAGAAAACTCGGTACGAAAGAGAAACCCATCATGACCAAAACAGCACGCAAAACCCGCACCAAAGGCTCCATGCCCAGCAGTACGAAAGACCTACTGAGGCGCTGTAAAAAGATTGGGCTACCGATAACCCGGGGCGGCTCTGGACACCCCCGCATCTGGCTCTCAGGCGAACCATGTACCGGACTCAGCATCACAGTGCCCTCCACTAGCTCAGATTGCCGCTCCATGCTCAACAGCATCATGCTCATCCGCTCGTACACCGGGATAGACCTACGCACCATCTAACCCCCACCCGGTAGCAGAGCCGGGGCACCTGAAGCAGGTCAAAAACAGCCCTTCAGGTGCCCCACCCCCCCCCGCAGCCTGAAGCTGCCACACCCTCATTTAGCAAAGGGACAAACATTGTCGAAACCCAAAAGCGCCGCCCCAAAAACGGGACACTGAAGGCATCAACCAACCGACGAAATGTAAAGGAGGCACGCCATGAGCGACCTGCCCACCCTCACCCCCATCACCGACCCGCACAACCCTAACCCTACCGCCGTACCGGCTGAGAACGCCTACGCCCTCACCTACAGGCGCAAAAACATCCACGGCACGGTGAGAACCGTACAGGCGAGCCCGAACGGCACCCCGAGCCAGATTCTCGCATCCCTGGACCGCATCATCACCCACCAGGCAAACAGGCGAGGAATTACCCTCAACATCCCAGAATCCCCCACCGCACAGGACATTATTCCTATCCTCCGTCCGGTGTGGAAAGACCCCGATAACCTGGCTATCGTCCCCGCCCGTGAACGCTTCACCCAGGCAATTCAGAGGCTAGGACATACGGACGAATCAGGAAACACGACCTGGCGCCTGGCACTGATTCCCACCCACTACACCACCGCCTCTCACCAGCCCGGATACGTCCGCTACGTCGTTCGTGCCACCCTGTGCGTATGCGTCCAGACCCAGGAAGAACCTATCTGGCACTGGCTCACCACCCACATGGGCCGCCGATTCAGCCCCGGCAAGCCCGCCGACCTGAGCCCGCACCTCTCATTTATCGACTTTGCCGCCGAGGTGCCCGCCGCCCTCTTCGAGGACCCGCAGCGACTAGAGGAATTCCGCCAGCACCTGATGAGTCAGACCCCGACCATCACCGCACAGGCAACCGCCGAGCTGGAGCGCCGCTACGGGCTTCCGACCGGCTCCATCATCCCGAAGGCGACCCCTGAAGAGGTCTTCAGTGATAACGCCTTCCCCTTCTGGGCCCGGCGCCGCATCCGCCGCATTGCCAACAACGCCGCCGCCTAACCCCTACACCGCCCCCCCCTGCACACCAGGGGGGCACCCGGCAGGGTGGGGGTATAACCAGCAAGGTTATACCCCCCCCC
>NZ_KV795040.1:0-1485 GCF_001808945.1 Rothia sp. HMSC071B01
TAACCCTGCGTGAACACGAAAGCATCCGAACGCACAGTAGCATCAGACGGCTGCGTACGAACCGTCAACTTCTCGAAATCGTAATCCGCGAGCGCGTCCTCCGCGAGCTGCGCACCGCTCTTGGTAGCGGTCGCCTTAGCCTCTGCTTCACTGGTCGGTACGGTAACGCGGTTATTAGCACCCAGCGTCTTCAGCGAAGGCTGATTTCCCACTGGGGCACACTCGAAGGCAGTGTGGTTTGCAGCCACCGGGCCGTCAAGCTTCTTACTCGCATAGCAGGAGTCCTTGGCGTAGAACCAGGCATTATCGGTCTCGCAAGGCACTTCAACGCCACCGGCAGCGATGCAGGTCTGGTCCTTCATCGACGCCACCGGCTGAACCACCGGTGAGTTAGACGCATCCCGGTTTTCATTCACCGGAGCAGAATCATTAGATGACTTATGTTTACTATGTCGAGCTACTGCATGAGAGTTAGATACATCTACGCTGGTACTATCTGCAACAGCTGGTGCCGCCAGGCTTGAGGCCGTAAGCATCGCAACAAGAGCAGCGGAGAAGACGTGCTTGAGGTGTTTCATCTTCACTTCCCTATCCTTTACGAGGCGCAGCCAGTATTCAGCTCACGTGCACCGGCATACACGTAACGACCATCCTGCAATCGCTTTACAACCACCTCAACAGTGGCTGTAGAATCCGGCCCGGTTACAGCGCGCTCGCCGTTGGGAATATGCACCTGCGTCCAATCCTCGCAGTACGTCACCTTCAAATACGAGTACGGGTACGAGGTACCATCCGGGTAGTCATACGTCAGGATGTCATAAACTTCCACGTTACGAATCGTCACGTCACCGGTAAATACACCGCCATTCCGCTTAATATCATCACGGCTACTCTGAATCGTTTCCTTCACCTGGCCCAAAGTTCCAGGATCAACGAACTTCAGAAGCTCCTCATCGCTGGTGTGCTCAAAGTCCCCGTGCAACCACGCATTGAACATACGCATATCATTCAACGCAACGCGCTTGGCGGCGTTGATTGCTGCTTGCTTTGCGATTGCGGCATCAGCGTTCGTGTCATCATCCGCACGAATCTCAATCACTTCAGAACCCTTCGGATTCGCCGCTACGGTTGCAGAGGCCGAAGCCTTCGCAGCAGTGGGCGTGGAAGTAGCAGACGCGCTCGCTGAAGCGGTTGCGGCCGGGGCGTTAGTAGCGGCTTCGGAGGATTCGCCGGCTGCCTGGGCGCCACCGCCGCATGCAGAAAGTGCAAGCATCAGGGTGACGGACAGGGCGGCCAGGCCGGTGCGGGTGTTCAGGGTCTTCATGGTGTTCTCCTTTGAGGGTTCCCCGGTTTTTTGTGCCTGTGGGGAGAGGCAAGGGGGTAGATTATCGGTTGGTTTCACGGTAGCACAAGGGCCTGCCAGTGGTGCTGGCAGGTGGTTAGATGCTCAAGGTGACACCGCGTGCGATAGCGAGATCCCGGTAG
>NZ_KV795041.1:0-1864 GCF_001808945.1 Rothia sp. HMSC071B01
TTCCGTAAGAGCCTCATGGAAGAAACCATCACCCCCGCCGTGATTGAGTGGACTACCCGGGTGTTTGGTCACCCGGTCACGAAGACCGCTTCCAGCTCGCACCGGCTGGTTATGAACGCACAGGGCGTCTATGAGCAGATTTAGCCTGCACCTTTAGAGGTGGCAGCTTTCCCGGGTTGGCACAGCAGCAGCGCCGCCCCGGGAAATTTTTTTCTTATATATAAGGACATTCCATGTCACAGCCCGGTAGTAACCATATATTTACTGGCATAATTAAGGCATAACAGACAGGATACGGCGGCTTCTCCAGCAGGGCAGCCCCACCGCACTGTACACCGTGCAAGGTGCACAGTGCACGGTGCCGCGTTTGTTTCTACCCATCAGAGGGGGCTGCAGATTCTCTCATCTGCAGCCCCTTCTGCACTAGCTCACCGGGCCTCGCCCTACAATGAAAGCAGCCACCCCACTGTCGGGGTAAACATCTGGAAGGAGTCACCCATGACGTACCGCATCCATATCGCAAACATTATTGGCGGCAAGCCCGATCAGGTATTTGACATCACCGACCCCGCCGACGGGCTGAGCATCGTGAACATGCATGACAGCATTCACGCGTTCAGCATCCCGGTTCACGAAATCCCCGAGCTGAAGCACGAAATCTACTTCGGCGTCAGCACCGGCAGCCCCTGCACCGGTCACCGGTGGTTCAGTGATAACCCCGCTATGATTGCCCACCTCACATGGACCAAGCCGCACCCGGTGGCAGAATACCCTGACCCGAACGCCATCGAAGTGCTGAGCGCGTATGACCACAGCCGCTATACGCGAGGAGAGGTATCTCTAGAAGATCTGCGTGAAGAAGGAGATGTCTATATCCTGCATCCTGAACCGCTTACCCCTACCTACGAGAATCTGGCGGACTATATTGCGTTCATGAACGCCCAGATGTACCCCCATAATCAGATGCTACTCACCAAGAATCTCTAAGCAGCTTCTACGCATATGCCCTTCACCCCTTGCACGGTGAAGGGCATATTTTTATGCACCAGCAGGTGAGAGCGTGGGTGAAGGCGCGTAGATGTGATTGCATTGTGCTGTCATTGCACTCTGCTGTCACTGCATTCTGCAAGCACTGCATTGTGCTATCAGATGCTGGGTCTTCATGGTGCCGTGCGGTGATGAAACGAGCGAGTGCAGCGGGGGACTAATGGGAAGTGTTTTACTTTGGGACATGCAATGTCACATCTAGTTTTCCCCTTGATTTCTAGCGTATGATTGAGGCATAATACAACTTATTAAACAGGAATGAGGTATCACTATGGGTGATTCCCCCGCCAAGCCCTTCGTCGCATTATTACTATTCCTCGCCGCCTTCATTACAGTAAGCATCTTTATGCTTTCTCTGAGCCCCACTCGTGGTCAGGCGGTTCAGGAGACTACACGTACACATGAGCTGATGGGTCTTCAGTTATCGAAGGAGCAGGTACAGACCGGCAGCCTCGAAGGGCACATCAGCGGCGATTTCCTCAGCACCGTGGGTTACGTTCAAGGTAGTTTTGATGGGCGCCCAGTGACGTATATTTACCTCCGCTATCGTGCGGAGAATGGCGACATTATCGACCGTTTGATTCCTCGCGATGAGGTGCGGTTGCGTGATGATTTGAAGCCGGGCGAGGCAGCCACCCTTGAGATCCACACGGTCAAGACGCGTCGAGCCACCTACGAAGACATCCAGAAGGACCCTTCCTTGTGCTACAAGGACGGCCCAGTACCTCCTGAGATGTGTGGTAGGAAAGCCAACGAGATTCCAGAGGAATGGAATGTGGATCATGAGGAACTGGTGGTGCATGTACCGAAGGACGCC
>NZ_KV795042.1:0-862 GCF_001808945.1 Rothia sp. HMSC071B01
ATGTACCGAAGGACGCCATCATTGTGACGATCAACCCCAACATGGTTCCTGAGGGAGCAAAGAAGGGATAATCTGCCCTCCTGGAGGGGTGATGACGTAAATGGGCCTCAACCCAAGAATGGGGTGCGAGCTGGGAGGGTAAGTAATGGCGGAACATACCGATTCGTACTTATTTTTCCCTAATTTTTGGCATGCTCTTGAGGCATAACACAACTTATTTTTATGGAAATGAGGTATTGCTATGGGTAATTCTCTCACTAAGGCTTTTATTCATCTCTTTCTTCTCGGCGTCCTCTTGACGATGATTATCAGCGTGTTTCTCGGAAGTCCTACCCGTGGTCAGGCGGTTCAGGAGAGTACGCGCACGCATGAGTTGCTGAGTTTGCAGATCTCTAAGGAGCAGGTGCAGTCTGGCAGCCTTGAAGGGGAGATTCATGAAGGCTTCTTGGGGAGTGTGGGGTATATTCAGGGAAGTTTTGAAGGGCGCCCGGTGACCTACATCTATATCCGCTACCGCGAGGAGAGTGGCGACATTATCGACCGCCTCATTCCTCGTGATCAGGTGCGTCTGCGCGATGATTTGGATAACGGTAAGGCTGCCACCCTTGAGATTCATACCGTCAAGAAGCGTGATGCGACATATGAGGATATTCAGCACGATCCGTCTTTGTGTTATGAGGGCAGCACTTTGAGGGATCTACTGGCTAATCTTATGGGGTCACCTTCTGGTAAAAGGATGTCGATTTTTACCAGGAAGGGCACGCCGTTGCCTGCTGAGGAGTGTGGCCGGCATGAAACTGATGCCCCGAAGGATTGGGAGATGGACAGTGAGGAACTGGTGGTGCATGTACCGAAGGACGCC
>NZ_KV795043.1:0-5378 GCF_001808945.1 Rothia sp. HMSC071B01
TCTACTTCACCCATTTTCGGGTTGCAGGGGTGTTTAGGCATCTGTATAGTTGTATGAGTCGCCGCGGCGAGGAGGAAAAAACGAAGAGTTTTCTTCGGTGTTTCTCCTAGTCAGAAGCGGTTTGACTGTCTTTCAATTGTATAGTGTTTTGGTTTCTTGCTTAGAAGAATCTCAGGTTGCCTGTTGGTGATGGTGGAGGAGTTTAGGGAAGAAACATTGTGGTGTGAATCACGGAAAACGGATTTGCATGGCAAATAAAACGCTGGTATAGTTGATTGAGTTGCCGCGGGAACGCGGTAACAATGAAAATAACATGAATGACCGTTCAACGGTAAGACTTCTCGAAAGAGTAAGTTGAGGTGTTGAATCGGTGTGTTGCTTGAGAACTCAATAGTGTGCTTTGTTCAATAAAATCACCGAATGGTGATGGAAACTGAAACTAATACCAAATATTTATTGATATTTGATAATCATCAAATGGTTTCAAATTTAGTCAGCTTGAGTCACGCACCCCCGTGTGTGATTCGCTGTTTGAGATCAGATTATCAAGCTTTTCTATTTTTTCAACGGAGAGTTTGATTCTGGCTCAGGACGAACGCTGGCGGCGTGCTTAACACATGCAAGTCGAACGATGAAGCCTAGCTTGCTAGGTGGATTAGTGGCGAACGGGTGAGTAATACGTGAGTAACCTACCTTTAACTCTGGGATAAGCCCGGGAAACTGGGTCTAATACCGGATACGACCAATCTCCGCATGGGGTGTTGGTGGAAAGCGTTATGTAGTGGTTATAGATGGGCTCACGGCCTATCAGCTTGTTGGTGAGGTAACGGCTCACCAAGGCGACGACGGGTAGCCGGCCTGAGAGGGTGACCGGCCACACTGGGACTGAGACACGGCCCAGACTCCTACGGGAGGCAGCAGTGGGGAATATTGCACAATGGGCGCAAGCCTGATGCAGCGACGCCGCGTGAGGGATGACGGCCTTCGGGTTGTAAACCTCTGTTAGCAGGGAAGAAGAGAGATTGACGGTACCTGCAGAGAAAGCGCCGGCTAACTACGTGCCAGCAGCCGCGGTAATACGTAGGGCGCGAGCGTTGTCCGGAATTATTGGGCGTAAAGAGCTTGTAGGCGGTTTGTCGCGTCTGCTGTGAAAGGCCGGGGCTTAACTCCGTGTATTGCAGTGGGTACGGGCAGACTAGAGTGCAGTAGGGGAGACTGGAATTCCTGGTGTAGCGGTGGAATGCGCAGATATCAGGAGGAACACCGATGGCGAAGGCAGGTCTCTGGGCTGTAACTGACGCTGAGAAGCGAAAGCATGGGGAGCGAACAGGATTAGATACCCTGGTAGTCCATGCCGTAAACGTTGGGCACTAGGTGTGGGGGACATTCCACGTTTTCCGCGCCGTAGCTAACGCATTAAGTGCCCCGCCTGGGGAGTACGGCCGCAAGGCTAAAACTCAAAGAAATTGACGGGGGCCCGCACAAGCGGCGGAGCATGCGGATTAATTCGATGCAACGCGAAGAACCTTACCAAGGCTTGACATATACTGGACCGCATCAGAGATGGTGTTTCCCTTCGGGGCTGGTATACAGGTGGTGCATGGTTGTCGTCAGCTCGTGTCGTGAGATGTTGGGTTAAGTCCCGCAACGAGCGCAACCCTCGTTCTATGTTGCCAGCACGTTATGGTGGGGACTCATAGGAGACTGCCGGGGTCAACTCGGAGGAAGGTGGGGATGACGTCAAATCATCATGCCCCTTATGTCTTGGGCTTCACGCATGCTACAATGGCCGGTACAGAGGGTTGCGATACTGTGAGGTGGAGCTAATCCCTAAAAGCCGGTCTCAGTTCGGATTGGGGTCTGCAACTCGACCCCATGAAGTCGGAGTCGCTAGTAATCGCAGATCAGCAACGCTGCGGTGAATACGTTCCCGGGCCTTGTACACACCGCCCGTCAAGTCACGAAAGTTGGTAACACCCAAAGCCGGTGGCCTAACCTTTTTGGAGGGAGCCGTCTAAGGTGGGATTGGCGATTGGGACTAAGTCGTAACAAGGTAGCCGT
This sequence comes from Rothia sp. HMSC071B01, assembly GCF_001808945.1. Classification (NCBI taxonomy): domain Bacteria; kingdom Bacillati; phylum Actinomycetota; class Actinomycetes; order Micrococcales; family Micrococcaceae; genus Rothia; species Rothia sp. HMSC071B01. The sequence continues at coordinate 2,062 of NZ_KV795043.1, forward strand.
ACCGGAAGGTGCGGCTGGATCACCTCCTTTCTAAGGAGCACATTTAGTTGGCCATGCTGCCCGCGAGTGTCGGGTGGGTGGTTTTGCTCATGGGTGGAATGTTGGTTTTGGGTTGGATGAGGCGCATTGTTGGGTTTTGGGGTAACACGTGTGTGTTGTTCCTTTGTTTGCCTGGCATGGTGATGATGCAGATGTTTTTGTTTGTGTTGTTGTTGTGTTGTGGGTTGTTGTTTGAGAACTATATAGTGGACGCGAGCATCTTCTGGAATTTGCGTTGAATCAACGTTGTGTTGGTTTGATTGTTGATTTTAGATTCTTATTTTTCTTGATTGTGTGTAAGTTATTAAGGGCACACGGTGGATGCCTTGGCATTAAGAGCCGATGAAGGACGTGTGAATCTGCGATAAGCCTCGGGGAGCCGATAACTGGGCTGTGATCCGAGGATTTCCGAATGGGGAAACCTGGCTCATCTTCATGGTGAGTTACCGCCAGCTGAATGTATAGGCTGGTTGGGGGGAACGCGGGGAAGTGAAACATCTCAGTACCCGCAGGAAGAGAAAATAAAGTAATGATTCTGTGAGTAGTGGCGAGCGAAAGCGGAAGAGACTAAACCTGTGGTGTGTGATAGCGGTTAGGCGTTGCATCATGGGGGTTGTGGGAGTCACAGTGGCAGTTCTAACTGGCTGCCGGCATGATGTTCAGGATGGTAGGTGAACGACTTGGAATGGTCGGCCGTAGAGGGTGAGAGTCCCGTAATCGAAATTGTTCTGTCCGTGGTGTGGCCACCCGAGTAGCACGGGGCTCGTGGAATCTCGTGTGAATCTGCCAGGACCACCTGGTAAGTCTAAATACTTCTTAATGACCGATAGTGAATCAGTACCGTGAGGGAATGGTGAAAAGTACCCCGGGAGGGGAGTGAAATAGTACCTGAAACCGTGTGCTTACAAGCCGTTGGAGCCTTTTGGGGTGACAGCGTGCCTTTTGAAGAATGAGCCTGCGAGTTAGTGTTATGTCGCGAGGTTAACCCGTGTGGGGTATCCGTAGCGAAAGCGAGTCTGAATAGGGCGTTTGAGTGGCATGACCTAGACCCGAAGCGGAGTGATCTATCCATGGCCAGGTTGAAGCGACGGTAAGACGTCGTGGAGGACCGAACCCACTTCAGTTGAAAATGGAGGGGATGAGCTGTGGATAGGGGTGAAAGGCCAATCAAACTCTGTGATAGCTGGTTCTCCCCGAAATGCATTTAGGTGCAGCGTTACGTGTTTCTTGCCGGAGGTAGAGCTACTGGATGGCCGATGGGCCTTCACGGGTTACTGACGTCAGCTAAACTCCGAATGCCGGTAAGTGAGAGCGTAGCAGTGAGACAGTGGGGGATAAGCTTCATTGTCGAGAGGGAAACAGCCCAGACCACCAACTAAGGCCCCTAAGCGTGTGCTAAGTGGGAAAGGATGTGGAGTTGCTTAGACAACCAGGAGGTTGGCTTAGAAGCAGCCATCCTTGAAAGAGTGCGTAACAGCTCACTGGTCAAGTGATTCTGCGCCGATAATGTAGCGGGGCTCAAGTACACCGCCGAAGTTGTGGCAATGATCTTTTTGGATTGTTGGGTAGGGGAGCGTCGTGTGGCCGGTGAAGCTGCGGTGTAAACCAGTGGTGGAGGCTATGCGAGTGAGAATGCAGGCATGAGTAGCGAAAGATGAGTGAGAAACTCATCCGCCGGATGATCAAGGGTTCCAGGGTCAAGTTAATCTGCCCTGGGTTAGTCGGGGCCTAAGGCGAGGCCGACAGGCGTAGTCGATGGATAACGGGTTGATATTCCCGTACCGGTGAAAAACCGCCCATACTGATATTGTGATGCTAACCATGCGAAGCATGATGTGCAGGCTTTTGTTTGTGTGTTGTGTGGGTTGTGGGACCCGATCTTTGGAGGTAAACGTGTTAACAGGTGTGACGCAGGAAGGTAGCCAAGCCACGCGATGGTTGTCGTGGTCTAAGCGTGTAGGGTTGTCGGTTGTTAAATGCGCCGGCTGTGTGCCTGAGACGTGATGGGACCCCGTTTTTGGGGGATTTGGTGATCCTATGCTGCCGAGAAAAGCATCGGCGTGAGGTTTTAGCCGCCCGTACCCTAAACCGACACAGGTGATCAGGTAGAGAATACTAAGGCGATCGAGAGAATCATGGTTAAGGAACTCGGCAAAATGCCCCCGTAACTTCGGGAGAAGGGGGACCTTGAGCGTGATGGGCATTTGCTGCCTGGAGCGTGTATGGGTCGCAGAGACCAGGGGGAAGCGACTGTTTATCAAAAACACAGGTCCGTGCGAAGTCGTAAGACGATGTATACGGACTGACTCCTGCCCGGTGCTGGAAGGTTAAGAGGATTGGTTAGCCTTTTTTGGGCGAAGCTGAGAATTTAAGCCCCAGTAAACGGCGGTGGTAACTATAACCATCCTAAGGTAGCGAAATTCCTTGTCGGGTAAGTTCCGACCTGCACGAATGGAGTAACGACTTCCCTACTGTCTCAACCATGAACTCGGCGAAATTGCAGTACGAGTAAAGATGCTCGTTTCGCGCAGCAGGACGGAAAGACCCCGTGACCTTTACTATAGTTTGGTATTGGTGTTTGGTTTGGCTTGTGTAGGATAGGTGGGAGACTGTGAAGCATGGACGCTAGTTTGTGTGGAGTCGTTGTTGAAATACCACTCTGGTCAATCTGGATGTCTAACTTCGGGCCATGATCTGGTTCAGGGACAGTGCCTGATGGGTAGTTTAACTGGGGCGGTTGCCTCCTAAAGTGTAACGGAGGCGCCCAAAGGTTCCCTCAGCCTGGTTGGCAATCAGGTGTTGAGTGTAAGTGCACAAGGGAGCTTGACTGTGAGACTGGCAGGTCGAGCAGGGACGAAAGTCGGGACTAGTGATCCGGCGGTACGTTGTGGAACGGCCGTCGCTCAACGGATAAAAGGTACCTCGGGGATAACAGGCTGATCTTGCCCAAGAGTCCATATCGACGGCATGGTTTGGCACCTCGATGTCGGCTCGTCGCATCCTGGGGCTGGAGTCGGTCCCAAGGGTTGGGCTGTTCGCCCATTAAAGCGGTACGCGAGCTGGGTTCAGAACGTCGTGAGACAGTTCGGTCCCTATCCGCTGCGCGCGTTGGAAATTTGAGAAAGGCTGTCCTTAGTACGAGAGGACCGGGACGGACGAACCTCTGGTATGTCAGTTGTACCGCCAGGTGCATGGCTGATTGGCTACGTTCGGGAGGGATAACCGCTGAAAGCATCTAAGCGGGAAGCCTGTTTCGAGATGAGATTTCCTGGCACTTT
>NZ_KV795044.1:0-36814 GCF_001808945.1 Rothia sp. HMSC071B01
CCAGAAGAAGATTTTCACGCACAGTCAGTTCATAACGGCCGTAGTCTTGACTCATCAAACCCACATTTGCCAACATGTTGTATTTACTCTCAGAAGAAGCACCCTTATACGTTATGCTCCCCTGGGCAATTGGTGTAATTCCAAGAATTGCATTTATTAGCGTTGTTTTTCCCGCGCCCGAGGCACCAACTACTGCAATCATTTGATTATTCATCAGCTCAAGATTAATATCTTTAAGCGCAAAAGACGACGCGCCCTCATACTGAACGGATACATCTTTGCATATAACTTTTGAAATATTTTCACGGTTAGGGTTAGAAGTTTTTATCTCAGAAGCATGGTCGTAAGTATCAGAGTCGCATACCCTTCGGAATTGCTGAACAGATAATGCTCCATTAATAATCTGGCCGAATGAATATCCCACCTCTTGGGTCGCGTTAACACAGGCAATGATTCCAATCAGCGATCCGGCCACATACGATATATCGGCGCCTGAATTCACAAGGAAGTACAGGGACGCAAAAAGTAAGACAGAGCAGAGTAGCCCTGCAACTATGGAGATGATTCCTCTAACACTTTCAAGGCTCAATTCCCTACCGGCTGCCCGGCGTCGCCAGGACGCTACGCGTTGCGAGAAAAATAGGGAGGCTCTCATGAGGTGAAGTTCTTGGGCGCGACTCTGAGCCATCAGATTGTCTAGATAGTAGTTCTCTGCCCGATAGTCCTCGTACATTAGGGTGTATATAGCGTAATCACGTTTAGCGAGAATCACCATTGCGATAGATAAGGGTAGTGAACACAGTGCCGCAAAAATTGCTGCCACAATGCTGACGTTCGCAATATTAAGACAGAGAAGTAACACCATTGCGAAGGCACTCACCAGTGTCATAACTGACATGGTGTGAACCTGCAATTCCTGTTTCGATATTGCCTCTCTAGCAGCACGTATATCTTCCTGTGATTTTGTGCTACCTATATCAGACAACGGAAATGTAGATAACCTGGTATTTAACATGCGGTGAACCCGATAGTTCATCTTTGATTTGAGGATAAGCATGTTACTTATTACCCAGCGTTGAGCAATGATATTAATTCCGACAACAAGGGCAAGAGCAACGATATAAATCCAGGCCGCGCCACCATTTGAACCGCTCAAGGCTGATACTGTATTACCGATTAGCAAGGATTGGCTCAGAGGAATGCAGGCTATGACGGCTAGCGATAGGGCGACGCTCACCAGGGTTGTGGGACAGGTTTTCCAGGCTAGGCGGAAGGACCAGATTATAGAAGAAAATAGATTTTTCATTCTCACCACGCTCACAAAGTCATATTGAACTCATCTTTGGGTCCTGAAACTCCTCGATGAGCGGACATTGAAACACTACCCGTGCCTCATTAGTTATTAGTTACCCTACCTCTCACTGAAAGATAAAACACACATATTCGCGCGTGTCCAAGAATATTAAGCAGACATATCTACGATAGTGCCGGGCACCCAAGAGCCAGCCAACACCTCCATCCGCAATACTCCCCAGCCCCCTTCGTCATAGTCAGTCATATTAAGTTCATATTTCGCCTCAATGTCATGTCCAGAAATATTAGGACATCAACCGCCGCATCCCTTGCGCACCCTCGGAGGCAGTGGGTAGAGTGAAAGTGTTATCTATCAAGAGCGACCGAGAGATCTGGCTCGTCGACGTCGCAGCAACCTCGCCAGTATCCCCCACCGTCACGGTGCAGGGTACGGACAAGGTGCTCCCGCCAGAACCGATAGAGAAGAATACCCTTCGGCACCCCTTGATGAGTCGTACTCGCAAACCGGTACAGCGCATCCTGCAGAAGAATTCGCGCACCCTCACGGTGCGTATCTATCGGGTGAACACGAAGGATGGTTATGGCTACAGTTCACCCGGCTCTTTCTTTTGAGCTATTCCCTCCGCGCTCACAGGCGAGCTGTGAGTCGCTGCTCCGCACCATTGCGGAGCTTGAGGGCACCAACCCCGACTACGTGTCGGTCACCTACGCCGGTGACGCTAAGCGCCGCCAGAAGACCCTGGCGCTGCTCGACCACCTGGTGCATGAAACCTCCCTCACCCCGCTGGCTCACCTGATTTGTGCTGGCCATTCGGTGCATGAGCTGGAGCGTGCGGTCCGCCTGATTCTGGGTCTGGGCGTGCGCGGTTTCCTGGCTCTTCGCGGTGATATTCAGGAAGGTCAGGTTTCTGAGCTTCCTTTCGCCCGCTACCTGGTGGAACTCATTCGCCGCGTGGAGCGTGAAGATTTTGCCCACCTGGCAGCTGGCAAGGTGTCGATTGGTGTGGCGGCATACCCGCAGAAGCACCCCGAGTCCGCATCCCTGCTGCAGGATATTGAGATTCTGCTGTCCAAGCAGCGTGCCGGCGCAGATTTCGCGATTACTCAGGTGTTCTTTGAGGATGAACGCTACAGCGCCCTGGTCGATTCGGCGCACCTGGCGGGCGTAGATATTCCGATTATTCCGGGCATCATGCCGGTAACCTCCCTGAAGCGCCTGCAGAATCTCTGCCAGATGGCGGGCATGGAAGTCCCGACGGACCTCGCCTACGCCCTAGAGACGGCAACCAGTGACGCTGAGCTGCACCGCATCGGTGTTAAGTATGCGTTGAACCAGTGCCGCGCCGTGATGGATGCGGGCGCACCGGGTCTGCACTTCTTCACCTTCAACGAGCATGCGGCGGTTCTGGACGTTCTGGATCAGCTGGATTTGCCGCGGTACAGTAACCGTTTCTCTCAGCCGCTGAGCGAACTGGAATACGCCTAACCCAACCCGTAACGCTCCTTGTCGGATGCGTTCCCATTGTCTCCCCCGCAAATATTCCGGGAGTTGTTGAGCTCTCCGTTTCACCACCCACAGTCGGGTGGTAAAACACCGGAACTGACTCCCCTATCTATCCCCAGTAAAGGAAAAAATATTATGTCGAACACCGCATTTCCCGCCGCAACCATTGTTGGCTACCCCCGCGTGGGCCGCTTCCGCGAGCTGAAGAAGGCTCAGGAGGCTTTCTGGAAGGGCAAGGCAACCCTGCAGGAGCTGCAGGACACCGCCGCTGACGTGCAGCGCACCTACTTCGAGCGCGTGACCGCCGCCGGTCTGAAGGCTGATAACTACTCGATTCCGGCAACCTTCTCCTACTACGACCAGGTGCTTGACGTGGTTCGCCTGTTCACCCTGGTTCCCGAGCGTCTGGCTGAGGCTAAGGATGCACGCGGTCTGCTGGATCTGCCCGGCTACTTCGCACTGGCGCGCGGTACCGAGACCCTGCCTCCTCTGGAGATGACTAAATGGTTCGACACCAACTACCACTACCTGGTGCCTGAGATCGGTGCCGGCACCGAGATTAAGCTGAACCTTGAGGCTATTGACGAGCAGCTCGAGGTCGCAAAGCAGGCTGGCGTGAAGGTCCGCCCGCAGATTGTTGGCCCGCTGACCCTGCTGCTGGGCGCTAAGGCCGAGCAGGGTTCCGCTGAAGACTTCGCACCCATCGACCGTCTGGATGAGTTCGTTGTAGCGTACGCTCAGGTGCTGGAGCAGCTGGCTGAGCGCGGTGTTGAGTGGGTTCAGCTGGACGAGCCGGGCCTGACCGTGGACCGTGCCGACAACGCGAAGGTTGCCGAGCTGGCCGAGCGCACCTACCGTACCCTGGCTGCCGCCGAGAAGCGCCCGCAGATTCTGGTGACCAGCCCCTACGGTTCCCTGCGTGAGAACCTGCCGGCTCTGCTGGGTACCGGCATTGAGGCTCTGCACCTTGACCTGGTGCACGGCGTGTACTCGAAGGCTGAGTTGGAGTCTGTTTCTGCCGCTGGCGTGCACCTGGTTGCCGGTGTTGTGAACGGCCGCAACGTGTGGCGTGCCGATGTTCGCGCGGCTCTGAAGACTCTGGAGGCTCTGCCCGGCGCATCCGAGGGTGCCGTGTCGGTGTCCTCCTCGACCTCCCTGCAGCATGTGCCGCACGACCTGGCTCTGGAAGACCCCGCCGAGGTTCCGGTGGACGGCCTGGCATTCGCTGACCAGAAGGTCGCTGAGATTGCTCTGCTGGCTCGTGGCCTGGCTGAGGGTGAGGCTGCTGTCGAGCCCGAGCTGAAGGCTGCTGACGAGGCGCTGGCTCGCTTCGCCGCTGACCCGCGCAAGCACAACGACGAGATTCGTGCCCGCGCCGCCGCTGTGACCGCTGAGGACTTCAACCGTCCGACCATTGATGTTCGCCGCGCGGCTCAGGCTGACCTGAACCTGCCGAAGCTGCCGACCACCACCATCGGTTCCTTCCCGCAGACCGCTGAGATTCGCCGCCGCCGTGCGGAGGCTCGTGCGGGCAAGATTTCCGCCGAGGAGCTGAACGGCTTCCTGCGTGACGAGATTGCCTCGGTCATCAAGCTGCAGGAGGAGCTGGGCCTGGACGTGCTGGTTCACGGTGAGGCTGAGCGTAACGACATGGTTCAGTACTTCGCTGAGAACTTCGACGGCTTCGCAACCACCCGCCACGGCTGGGTTCAGTCCTACGGTTCGCGTTGCACCCGCCCCTCGATTCTGTTCGGTGACGTGAAGCGTCACGGTGAGGGCCTGCGCGGTGAGGCGTTCACCGTGCCGTGGAGCTCCCACGCACAGTCGCTGAGCGACAAGCCGGTCAAGGGCATGCTCACCGGCCCGGTGACGATTCTGGCGTGGTCCTTCGTGCGTGACGACCAGCCGCGCCGCGAGACCGCTAACCAGGTGGCTCTGGCACTGGCCGACGAGATTGCCGACCTGGAGCAGGCGGGCATCCGCATCATTCAGGTGGACGAGCCGGCTCTGCGTGAGCTGCTGCCCCTGCGCCGCGATGAGCAGCCGCAGTATTTGGACTGGTCGGTGAACTCCTTCCGCCTGGCAACCAGCGCGGTGAAGGATTCCACTCAGATTCACACCCACCTGTGCTACTCGGAGTTCAACGAGATTATCGACTCGATTAACGCTCTGAACGCTGACGTGACCAGCATTGAGGCGGCTCGTTCGCACATGGAGCTGCTGGCTGATATTCCGGAGAGCTTCGTTTCCGGTCTGGGCCCGGGCGTGTGGGACATCCACTCCCCGCGTGTTCCTTCGCAGGATGAGATTGAGTCCCTGCTGAAGGCTGCGATTGGTTACGGCACCATTGCTGACCTGTGGGTGAACCCTGACTGCGGCCTGAAGACTCGTGATTACGAGGAGACCAAGCAGTCTCTGCGTCACCTGGTGGACGCCACCAAGGCGATTCGCGCATCCCTCTAGGAGGCGCCTATTGGTTCCGCTGCCTGCTGCGGGTTGACCGGATGATGGTTTGCTCGCGGTAACCTGCGGCAGGTGGCGGTTGTTCGGCTTCGTGCCGGTATGCGTACCGACTGTATGCCGAGCTTTTGGGGATAGATAACGGGCCCGCCCGTACGGATTCTTCTGCACCGTGCGGGCGGGTTTTCTGTGCTGTTTTGGGGCGCCAATGCACTGGTGTTCAAGTGGTTTTTTATTTGAACTTAGGGTATAAATTACTCTAATTTTAAGTGTGGTCTGACCAAAACACATACTTACTCAACCGAGAAAGTATTTATATTCATTACACGACTTGAGGCAATGTTGCCCAGTAGACAGATGTACATCACACAGATTTAGCACTTCCCCGTAATTCCGGGATAAAAACAGCATTAATAGAATAATCACTCTGAATATCCGTTCACCCTAGTGAACATTCTACTGAAAACATTCCCATCAGATTAGCATTTTTATAAGAATTCGTTTTTAGAATTCCAGCATGACTACTACCACTTCATCAAAGAAGAAGAAGGGTTCTGTACCCCGCTGGCTCGCCATTCCGGCACCCAAGCCCCAGCTCAGCGAAGCAGAAGTTAATGCGAAGTACCCGCGCATGCGTCTGCAGGTCTTCATGGGTATCTTCATCGGTTACGCGACCTTCTACCTGATTCGTAACAACGTCCCGCTGGTCACCCCGATTCTGACCAAGGAACTTGGCTTCAGCAACGCAGCAATTGGTGCACTGTCCACGGCGCTGCTGCTGGCTTACGGCTTCAGCAAGTTCTTCACCGCAATGATTTCCGACCGCTCGAACGCGCGTCTCTTCTTGCCGATTGGTCTGGTGCTTTCGGGTGTTGCCAACATCCTGCTAGCAATGACCGGCTACATGGGTGAAGGCGCGGGCGCGGCGGGCTACGGTGCCGCTATCGCCTCCATCATGGCGACCATCATGGTCTTCAACGGCATCTTCCAGGGCATGGGCTGGCCGCCCTCGGGCCGCGTGCTCGTGAACTGGTTCTCCACCAGCGAGCGCGGCGCGAAGGTTTCGTGGTGGAACACCGCCCACAACGTCGGTGGTGCGCTGTCCGGCCTGCTGGTGGCCTGGGGCTTCTCCCTGTTCGGCAAGACCTGGGAGGTTGCATTCTGGTTCCCGGCCGTTATCAGCTTCGTGCTGGCTTTCGTGGCATGGCTGCTGATTCGTGACAACCCCGAGGCTGAGGGCCTGCCCACCGTCGACGTGTACCGCAACGACCCGCACAAGGTGGAGTCCACCGCCGAGGATCGCGCGGAGTCCACCTGGACCACCATCCGCAAGCACGTGCTGACCAACTCGACCATGGTGTACCTGGCTCTGGCGAACGTGTTCGTATACACCCTGCGCTACGGCGTGCTGGTGTGGGCACCGAAGTACCTGCACGATGTGCGCCACGCTTCCCTTGAGGGTGGTATTGCGGGCTTCTCGATTCTGGAGCTTGCCGGTATTGGTGGTACCGTCCTGTGCGGTTACGTTTCTGACCGCATGTTCAAGGGTCGCCGCTCCCCCGCGGGTATCCTGTTCCTGATTGCGACCGTTGGCGCGATTCTGCTGTACTGGCTGCCTTCTTCGGATGCGCCGCTGTGGATTGCGTACGTTGCGTTGGCTCTGATTGGTGGCCTGATTTACGGCCCGGTCATGCTGATTGGTCTGCAGGCTATTGACCTATCCCCCTCGCACGTTGCGGGTACCGCTGCGGGCTTCACCGGCCTGTTCGGTTACGCGTTGGGTGCGACCCTGGCTTCTGCCGGTATCGGCATTATTGTTGACCACTGGGGTTGGGGCACCGCGTTCGTCTTCATGATTGTGTGCTCGGGTCTGGCGGTTCTGTTCCTCTGGCTGGTTAACGGTGCTGAGAAGCGTCTGATGGCTGAGCGTGCAGAGAAGCTGGCGGCTCAGGCTTAATTCGCCCGGTCTTTCTTGTGGGGAAGCCACACGCTTGCCGGTGAGTCACCATATGGTGGCTTGTCGGTAATCGTGTGGCTTCTCGCGTTAAGAACCTAGAATAGGGTCATGACTACTAACTCTGGAATCACTAAAGAATGGGTGGACGAAACCGTCAAGCCGGGCGACGATTTCTTCCGCCACGTCAACGGCAAGTGGCTGGCTACCCACGAAATCCCGGCGGACCGCCCCAAGGACGGCGGCCTGTACACCCTCCGCGATAACGCAGAGAAGCACGTGCGTGAGCTGGTGGAGAAGATCGCGAAGGAGCAGCCGGAGTCCCGTATTGGCGCGCTCTACAACTCCTTCATGGATGTTGAGAAGATTGAGGCGGACGGCCTGGAGCCGCTGCTGAAGGAAATCGCCCCGATTCTGAACTCGGCAACCCCCTCCCACCTGGCTGTGACCCTGGCGCTGCTGTCTCGTGCGGGTCTGCCGCAGCTGTTCGCCTGGTACACCAGCAACGACCCGAAGGACCCGAAGAACTACACGTTCTTCCTGTACCAGTCGGGTCTGGGTCTGCCGGATGAATCCTACTACCGTGAAGAGAAGCACGAGCAGGCGTGCGCGGCGTACGTTGAGCACATCGCCCGCATGTTCGAGCTGACCGGCCTGGCCGAGGGCTTCGGCCTGACCCCGGAGCAGGCGGCTCAGCTGGTGTTCACTCACGAGTCGGAGCTGGCTCGCCTGCACTGGAACGTCGTGGAGAACCGCGACGCTGAGGCAACCTACAACCCGTACCAGGCGACCGAGCTGGACGAGAAGTTCCCCGGCTTCCCGTTCTCGCAGTGGCTGCTGGCTCTTGGCGCCGACCCGGAGACCCTGGGCCAGGTTATTGTGGGCCAGCCGTCCTTCTTTGAGGGTGCGGCGAAGCTGTTCACCTCCATCCCGCTGATGAGCTGGAAGCTGTGGGCTGTGTGGACTGTTCTGCGTTCGCGGGCGCCGTTCATGTACGACGAGCTGGTTCAGGAAAGCTTCAACTTCTACGGCAAGACCCTCTCCGGTACCCAGCAGATTCGTGAGCGCTGGAAGCGCGGCGTGGGCGCCGTCGAGAAGGCTCTGGGTGAAGAGATTGGCCAGGAGTACGTGGCCGTGCACTTCCCGCCCTCGCACAAGGAGAAGATGCTGGTTCTGGTCGGCAACCTCCTTGAGGCGTACCGCGAGTCTATTGAGTCGCTGGACTGGATGACCGAGGCAACCCGCCAGAAGGCGCTGGAGAAGCTGTCGAAGTTCGTCACCAAGATTGGTTACCCCGATAAGTGGCGTGACTTCTCCGCACTGGAGCTGGTGCCCGGTGACCTGTTTGAGAACCTGCGCCGTACCGGTGCGTTTGATGCTGACTGGCTGATTGCCCGTAAGGGTCAGCCGGTGGATAAGTCGGAGTGGCTGATGACTCCGCAGACCGTGAACGCGTACTACATGCCGCCGGCGAATGAGATTGTGTTCCCGGCAGCGATTCTGCAGCCGCCGTACTTCAACCCGGATGCTGACGATGCGGCGAACTACGGCAATATCGGCATGATTATTGGCCACGAGATTGGTCACGGTTTTGACGATCAGGGTTCCCGCTATGACGGTGACGGCAAGCTGGAAAGCTGGTGGACTGAGGAGGATTACGCGAAGTTCAAGGAGCGTACCTCCGCGCTGGTGGAGCAGTACAACGCGTACGTTCCGGTGGGTCTGGACCCGAAGTTCCACGTGAACGGTGAGCTGACTCTGGGCGAGAACATTGGCGACCTAGCTGGCATGTCGATTGCGTTGAAGGCGTACCGTCTGGCTTTGAAGAAGCAGGGCATTGAGTCGCTGGCTGACGCGCCGGTGATTGACGGCATGACCGGTATTCAGCGTTTCTTCTTCTCGAATGCTCGCGGCTGGTGCACGAAGTCCCGCCCGCAGCATGCTGAGGTGATGATTTCGGTGGATCCGCATTCGCCGGATGAGTTCCGTGTGAACGGTGTGGTGCGCAATATTGATGAGTTCTACGAGGCGTTTGGTGTCTCTGAGGGCGATGCACTGTACCTGGCTCCGGAGGAGCGCGTGCGCATCTGGTAGCATCCCGATAAGGGTATATGCTTTATTGCGTATATAAGAAAGGCGCCCGCTTCGTGGGTTTATTCCACGGGGCAGGCACCTTTTTAGTTCTAGAAGCTATACGCTTCTAAGCTGAAGCTTTTAGGAAGCAGAAGCCGAAGCGGTAGCCGATGCAGAAGAAGAGGAAGAAGAATTACGCATACCGGTCAGCTTCCACGCGCCGTTCTCGTACACACCGTGCAGGGTGCGGTCCACCTCTTCCTTACGTTCTGATTCAGAGGGGGCCTCCTGCACGCGTTCCTTGCTTGCAATGAACTCGCCGGGGTCCATGGTCAGGCGGATATCCCAGTTGTAGGTATCACCGTCACGCTCAGGCTGCGGGGTAAGCATGGTGATGGTGACAGCCGGGTCCTGCATCCAAATCTTGCCCTGCTGCAGACCAGCGCCCAGGGAACGTGCGTCAGGTTCGAGGAAGTTCTTCAGCTCGGAGTTATCGAGTGCACATTCACGCAGCGGCTCGGTCTTGCCGGTGCGCATGTAATATTCCATGGCTGCGCCAAAGAACGCGATGGACTGATACAGACCCTCTACGCTGTTCTCGTTGACAACAGCAGGCTTCACGGGCACGGGTGCATTCTTGGACGGCTCGGTGCGAGTTCCAGGCTGGTAGTCAGCAGGCTTGGAGGTGTAGCCCTCCAGGACTGCAACACCGGAGTAGTCGCTACGAACACTCTTGGATGCCGACGCGGAAGCAGATACGCTACCGGATGCAGATGCAGAGCCGCTGGATGCCTGGGACTGCGAACCGCATGCCGCCAGGAGGGTTGCGCCACCGGCTGCGGCAAACAGGCCGAGTGCGGATCGGCGGGTTACATTCTTCATTGATTCTCTCTATCTACGGTGGTGGTGCCCGCCTCGTGGTTTCTATCCACGGGGCGGGCGCCTTTCTGTTGTTAGAAGCTATACGCTTCTAGACTGCAGCTTTTAGGAAGCAGAAGCCGATGCAGAAGCGGAAGCCTCAGAGTCAGACTTCATGCCGGTCAGCTTCCACGCACCGTTCTCGTACACACCGCGCAGGGTACGCTCGTTGACGTTCTCACGACCGCTTTCGGGGACCTCCAGAACCTTATCCTTAGATGCCATGAATTCGCCGCGGGTAAGGGTGAAGCGAGCATTCCAGGTGTATGCCTTACCATCGCGGGTGGGCTGTGCGGAGAGCAGGGTGATGGTGACGGTCGGGTCGTGCATCCAGACTTCGCCCTTGACCAGCTTTTCCCCGAGGGTGCCGTCTTCCGGCTCGAGCATCGACTTGAGTTCGCTCTTGTCCATGGCGCTTTCACGCAGGGGCTCGGTCTTACCGGTACGCATGTAGTATTCCATGGCTGCGCCGAAGAACGCGATGGACTGGTACAGGCCCTCCACGCTGTTCTCGTTGGCGACGGCGGGCTTGGTCGGCACGGGCACGTTCTTGGCCGGCTCGGTGCGGGTTGCCAGCTGGTAGTCAGCAGGCTTGGAGGTGTAACCGTCCAGGACAGCAGGACCGGAGTAGTCGGCGCGTGCGTTGTTAACTTCGGCATCCGAGGTAGAAGCGCTACCGGATGCAGATGCAGAGCCGCTGGATGCCTGGGACTGCGAACCGCATGCCGCCAGGAGGGTTGCGCCACCGGCTGCGGCAAACAGGCCGAGTGCGGATCGGCGGGTTACATTCTTCATTTTTTCTCTCTATCTGTGGTGTGTTTTCCGCACCGTGGTGCGGGTGATGCCTGCGGCATCTAACGGGAAGACGGCACTACACGAATGTAGTGCCGTCTTACAGTATATGTTTATTGGGCTTGGTATTTTTTAGCCGCCGTAATAGTAGTAGTGGCTGTAGGAGCTGCCGTAGTAGTCGCTGATGACGATGCGGCCGCGGCGGCCGTAACGGTGCGAGTAGTAGCCGTTGTAGGGGGTGCGGCGCACGGTGGGGCGGTAGGTGGTTGCCTGTGCGGGGGTGAGCAGTGCGCCGAGGGCGGTTGCTGCGCCTGCGCCTGCGGCGGCGAGTGCTGCTCGGCGGGTAAGGCGTGCGGGCTTCTTGGTGGCCATGATATGCCTTTCGGGGTCGGTGTTTCTGTGAAGTGACGTGGTGTGTGCACGGCGTGCGGCTGTGCATTAACCATTTCTTATTGTATGCCTCAACGTTAATGTTTTTACATGCAGAGTGCACCTTCTAGTTGAGGCTTAAACCATGCGGGCTAGTCCACGTTTTTCCGGCAGAAAAATTGCGGAAATATTGGTTGAGAAACACGCCGGGCACGCACTCAATACGGGCTGAATTGCGGGCTACATGTCCACTTCGGCGAGGCCCGAAATCTTGCCGTAGCTGAAGTACCGGAGAGTAGAACGGCGGTTCGCCCAGGCATTAATCTGGGCGGTGTCCTCGGGGTTGCCAATGTCTGGCCAGCGGTCGTTTTCAATCCTGAATCGGGTCATTGCGAGGAGGGGGTAGCTGCCGAAGACGGGACAGAATTCTGCGACCAGTTTGCCGGATTTTGTGTAGAAGTGGAGGGAGTCTGCGTATTCGCGGTCGGTGTTGTTGTCGTATGAGACCGAGTCAATCGCGTTGAGCGGGAAGAACACCGTATCGTTGCACGGCTCTCCCCTTTCGATTCCTTCGGGCGAGATTTTAGTGTAGGTACCGGCGCCGTTCCAGAAGAAGAACATAAAAAAGCCGGTCATGCCGAGGCCAATAAAGTCGAATGCGAAGTGGAATCCTACGTCTTCCCCTAGGTGAATGACGAAGACTCCTATCGCAAACGAGAGAATTACTAGGGCATAGGTAGCAATTTCGAAGCGGTTCGTTCGCATGACGTATACAGCTTCGGCGCGTAGTTTCTTTTCGCGGCGTCGGTTGAGTTCGTACGTGACGACGGTGCGGAGGACCTTGTAAATCAGTATGGAGTCGAGTGCGCCCCATATGAAAATCATGATGGTGTTGACCATGGTCGCTCACCAGCCTTTCTATCTATCGGTGACCAGCAGCCTTCCGGCAACGATGCGGAGGGTGCGGGTTCGTTCTCAGAGTAGCCGAGGAAATCTGGTGGTTAGGCACGGATTTGGGCTATCTGCGCAGTGGTTGCCGAGTCTTCACCGGAGCATTGCGTCGAGTTAACCTCCCGTCTAGATTGGGTGCGATAGGCTAAGGATGTGCCTGCCGCCTCACCGGGGCGAGCACGATTCACCAACCACTACCGCACAAGGACGTACACACCATGAGCACAACCGAAGTAAGCAGCGAAACACAAAAAGGCAACGAAAGCCTAGAAACCTAGCAAGGAAAGCTAACTATCTACAAGAGGCAAACCGATGGAAATTAATTACAAGCGCCGCCAGAGAATAGCGCTCATTATTTCGTTCATCATTCTTTGGTACGTGTTCTTTGTTGTCCCTAAAGACTTACGTGATGACAGTGACGGTATCACCGCTACCTGCACCGTAACTAAGGCATATACGAGAGAGCGCGGCGGCACAGTAAGCGGTATGAACGATATTAGACCCAAAGGTATTTTTGAGACAGAAGAATGCGGTACTCTCACGATGATTGTTCCTCCGGAAGGTCGCAAGATTCCCGAGTATGTTGAGACCGTCAAGCCTGGCAAAAAATACCTATTCCATGTCGCAAATTCATCACCTAAAAAGGAACAGGATTTTGAGACGACCCGCTTTGAAGAAATTACAGAGTAACAACCTGCAGCCCAGAAAGAAGGTGAAGAGCAGTGAAAAAGAACTCCCCGAGGAAAAAGAACGTTTCAAAGAAAAGGAACACCTCAAAGAAAAAGAGTTACCCAGAGGCAAATTACATTACCGAAACTGGGGCTATAAAAAAGACCCTCAAAAAGAGATACACCAAGAAAAAGAAGAATAAAGTCGATTTCAAAGAGTATCTTCGCGACATAGCAAAAGATGTATGGGATGCACGTGGCTCCATCATAACCGTAGTAGTCATTCTAGGGTTCTTCGCGTCCTTACATTTTATGACCAACTACAACCCGGGCAATGAATCCGCTATCTGCACTGTTACCTCAGTCGAAATCATTGAGCACGAGGACCCCTACTCAATCTCTGGTGAATTCGAAACGGAAGAGTGCGGAATCATCACATCAAGCAAATCCCCTGATGGTATACCCATCCGCAAATACCTCCAGAACTTCAAGACGGGCAAGAAATACAGGGCATACAAGTCCTTCTCTACCCGCAACGACGAATTCGACTTCAGCGTCCTCCGCTTTGAAGAGATCAAAGAGTAACCCCACCCCCGCAGAAAGGAATCCACCGTGAGCTTTATCGGCGACTTTATCATCGGCTTTTTTGGAGAGGCCATCGCGTCCTCACCCACACTGCAGCGAGTACTCCTGTGGATTCTGTTCTCTGCATCCGTGCTTCTCATGCTTGTCCCCGTCATGACGGGCGAGTACGCGTGGAGCATCCTATCCATCTCGATCATGCTGTTTTCGGTCGTGACGATTGACGGCACGCATGAGCAGTGCGTGAAAAACACCAAGAACGGCGGCGCGTACCATTACTTTCTGCTGACGGTGGGCACGTTCTGCGTTGCCGCAATTGCTCTGCTCGCTGCTCTCTCCCTGGCGGGTGTCCCGCCGGTTGCCTCCACCCCGCAGGTGGACGGCATCAATTTCGCTCCCTGGTATGTGGCGGCGTCCGCACTGGTTCTGCTGCTGTTCTTCTATAACGCCGCGCAGCCGAACGAGGAGATCCCTAACCTGTACCGTATGGAGCGCATCAACCGGTATGTGCGCACCGTGGTGCTGGGTGTGAGCGCCCTGATGGTGCTCTTCTGCCTGCTGATTCCGGTGGTTTCTTTCACTGCTGCCGGTTATGAGCCTGTGGGTGTTTCGGTGGTGCTGTGCCTGGTGCCGGTTTTCCTGATTTTTGTGCGCCGCACCCTGTTCAAGCTGTGGGCGTCGACCTTTGAGGAGGGCACTGCCGGGTATGGCGTGTTGCGTGGCTTCTGCGTAGCCCTGGTGGGTTTGGGTGGATGTTTGGCGGCGGCCCGTCTTGCTGCTGATGTTGTGCAGTCTGGTAGCGGCTTGTCGCTGGTGTATGTGGTGCCGGTGATCGCCTCGTACCTGCTGGCGAAGAGGTACCTGACCGTGGGTGTTGCTATCCCCGAGAAGGAAGACGAGGAGGACCCGGAGGCTGAACCGGCAGCAAGCTAAACTGTGGAGCGCCGCGGGCTGAGAGATGACCTCAGCCGCGGGGTTTTTCCATGTCGAACAGAGTTCGGTAAGTGCACTAGATTGAAACGAAATGAAAAATACCTTTAACTATCACCTCAAGGTTGAATTGAATATCCTGATGAGGCACCGACTAGGAGGAAAAAATATCAACCTTCCCATATTGGACTGATAAAGTGGTACGGGGCTTTTTCTCTTTCCGGCTTTGCCCCTGACCCTATCCACTCAGGTGGGCACTATACAGTGGCGTTTCAGACTTGCCGCTGTTGTGTGTCTGCACGGTATATAACTCAACGAAAAGATCATCATGACCAACCACACCACAGCGCGTCAGCGTCTACTCCGCTTCCCTTTGATTTTGGGTGTCACGACGGCACTTATTTTCTCTTCTTGCTCCACGGGCACGAACAATAACAGTGCCCCTTCCGATAAGGGTACTGTTACTTCTCAGAGTCCCCGCCAGGTAGAGAACGCTACTAATGTTCTGCAGAACGTGAATATTCAGATGGGTCGTGACGGCGAGGTTTCGTCGATTGAGTCGACCAACATTTACGTCAATGACAAGGATCGTACGAGCTCCTCGAGCAATGTGCAGTTCAAGCCGAAGGACGTCGTTAATGACCTTCCTGTGCGTGTGAGCCTGCAGTATTCTACTGAGCGCGGTAGCGGCACTAACCTGAATGATTTGAACGGCTACAGCGGCGAAATCACGATTAAGGTTACGGTCGAGAACCTGACGGTGAAGACCGAGGACGTCACCTATGATGCGTCCGGTACTAGCCGTACTAGCCCTGCACCGGTTGGTACTCCGTTCTCTATTGCTGCTTCTACTGTTCTTTCGGGTTCTCCTACTCAGGTTATTACGACCCCTGATGCTGCTGATTCGTCGACGAATGGTGTGGTGAGCACCAATGATGAAGGTAAGGCTGTTGTTCAGTGGGGTGCTATTTCGGCACCTCCGGTCACTGCTAGTTCTTCTTCTTTTGTGTTGAAGGTTAAGGCGAAGGATTTTAGTGCGCCTACCTTCAATATTTCGGTGCAGCCTGGTTTTGCTTCTGATTTGTCTGGTGCGGGAATCATTACTAACGGTTTCACTTCTCAGGATGCGTCTCAGGTGGCGCTTCTGCAGCGCACTATTGATACCGTCAACGAGGTTAATACGACGCTGACTAGCGCTAGTTCGCAGGTTGCTCAGGTGCGTCAGAGCCTGGATGATACGTCTGCGACTTTGGGTAAGGACACTGCCGAGCATCTGAAGACTCAGAATGAATCGTTGACGAAGACTATGCAGGGTCTGCAGGCGAATATTGAGAGCCTGCAGAAGGACCTTTCTGAGGCTTCGCGGACTAATAATTCTCAGCTGATTTCTCAGTTGGAGCGTACTGTTGCTGCTCTTCACTCGATGCTGGGTGATACGACGGCTCGCCCCAATGTGTCTGTTTCGCATAGCGGCGGTCGTTGTGTTGTGCATCGTGAGGAGGGTGCGAGTAGCCGTAGCGTGTACGGTAATTTGGTTCAGCTGTCTGCTGTTCTGAATGCGTATGCGGAGGCAAGTTCGGACTGCCAGCAGGATCTTACGGCTTCGATTCGTGAGATTGTTGGCCCGGAGCACCCGACCGCTGAGACTTGTTCTTCTAACGGTTCGGTGACCTGCGCCCTGTTCGGTGCGTCGGTGACGGTGCAGAGCTCTCTGATTGCACTGGTTGCTACTGGTGAGAAGATTGTGGATCACCTGCAGCCGGAGTATTTGAAGGGTGCGAACAACAACTATTCGGCATTGAAGCATCAGATGGATGAGCTTGTTGAGCAGGTGGAGAAGGACCCGTCTTCTCTTGATGCTGATGCTGTGCGTTCTTTGAGTGAGAAGGTTAGTGCGGCTCGTCAGAGCGTGAATCAGATGAAGGAAACGTCGAGCCGTCTGATTGAGAGCATCAAGAACGTTCATTCTCGTGCGGCTTCTGCTCGTGCGGAGCTGGTGGACGGTTCTGGTTCTATGAGCGCTCAGAATAAGGAACTGGCGGAGCAGCTTTGTGCTCTGTCTACTGAGCGTGGCGGTTCTCTGTCTGCTGAGCAGGTGGAGCATCTGCGTGGATACCTGACGGCTTCTTCTTGTGGTGGCGCGGCTTCACCGTCTGCTGCACCGTCTTCTGAGGCGCCGTCTGAGGCTCCTAGCCCTGCACCGTCTGAGTCTGCTTCTGTGGCTCCTTCTGAGGAGCCGTCGAAGAAGGTTGAGGCTCCTTCCGCCGCTCCCTCTTCTGAGGCGCCTTCCGCCGAGCCTACTGCCACGGAAGGTAATACTCGCGTCATTACGGTGGAGAACGCGAACGAGCGTACCTACACTTCGAACACCCCGGCAGCACGTACTCCGATGGAGCAGCGTATTGCTGCCGCGGTAGCTGCGTGGGATGAGGTTCTTGCCGCTACTTCGATGGATGACCCCAAGGAGGGTCTGGCTCGCGACGCCAAGGACCTTAACGATGCTGTGAACGCGGTAGATGGTGCCCTGGGCGAGATTGAGAAGACCCTGAACGATGCCGCAAACGCGCAGAACCAGGACGCGGAGAAGAAGGAAGAGCCTACTGAGGAGGCTAAGGTTTCTCTGCGTGATCGTATCCATTCAGCTTCGGATGCTGTCAATGCTTTGGGTAAGAACCTGGAGGATATGACGAACATGCAGGCTGACCTCTCCACCGCTATTAAGGAAGCGTTCAAGGAGTCTGCCAATGAGACTCGCGAGAGCCTGACGAGCATGATTAGCGAGGAGATTCGTAAGGTTTCGAGCGATGGTTCTTCTAGCGCTTCGGCTGCTAAGGAGGCGTTCTCCGCTTCGATTGCTGGCATTACTGATACCGCGAATACTGTGGTTCAGGTGGCTGGTGAGTCTATCGAGGTTCAGCACAAGGATATGAATGATCGTATTGAGGGCCTGCGTCAGTCTCTGGATTCGGTGACTGAGCGTTCTCTGGTTGCTCTGAGCACCCGCGCTGAGAACGCTACCCGAGATTTGGCTGGTGCATCCGTTCAGCTGAATAACGACCTGTCGAAGCTCATGCTCGATTTGGGCGATAGCAACGCTGAGGGCGCTGGTCTCTTGGGTGCGCTCAAGAGCAATAGCGCGAAGGCTGGTGCGGCTGATTACCAGCTTGCTTTGGCGATGCAGAATGCTCAGGGTTACACGAACCTCCGTTCTGAGGATATTGCTGCTCTGCAGAAGCGTCAGGCGCAGTTCAAGGCATCCCTGCAGCGTCTGCGTTCGCTGCCGACCTTCCACCTGTCGAATGCTGGCAGTGCAGAGGTGAAGACGGTGTACACCTTCCAGATTGGTGATTAGCCGTGGGGTTTTCCCCTCATTTGGGCTCTGATTCAGGTCCTCACCGCCGCGAGGGCAGGCGGCTCACTCAGCGCACCGTGGTGTGGTGTGTCAGTCTGTGTGTGCTGTTTAGCCTTGCGGTGGTGGGGATCTGGTATGGCGTGCGCGCTGTGACTCCTCAGCCTTTGCCGCTTGGCACGGGTACGAACCCTGCGTCTGCGGTGACGGTTCAGCAGGCTATTTCTCTTCCTGCGTCTGGTCGTGAGCCTGTTATTGGTGTTGTTACTACTTTTGGTGATGATGCTGAGGGGTCTGCGTGGCGTCTGAATGCTCAGGGTGCTCGTGTTGCGCAGTACCGTCTGGCTTTGGGTAATTCTTCTGTGAAGGTTCTTTATGCGAACGATAAGGGAACGGAGCAGGGTGCCCGTGAGGCGGTAGAAAAGCTCTCTTCTGAGGGTGCTCTGGGTATTGTGCTTGCTTCTCGGGGTGAGCATCTTCGGGGTGCTACGGCTGCCGCTAAGGAACGCAATGTTGCGGTGATTGAGGCGTATGACCGGGTAGATGCTGGCGATGGGGTATGGAGTTTTGCTCTGGACCCTGAGCAGGAGAAGCAGGTCTATACGACTGCTATTCGTTCGCTCGCCGGTGCATCCAGCACGGGTTCTTCGCAACAGCTTAATGGTGTGCGCACCATCCTGCTGGATGCGGGTGAGGGCTCTGCACCGGACCTTCCCTATACGAATCGCGTTCAGGTTTCTGCTGATGAAGACGGCATGAAGGACACTCTCAAGGAGCTGACGCGCCTTCTGGGGGACAAGTCTTCGGGCTCTTCTCCTGTTCTGGTTTTGACGGGTTCGGCGTCGACTCAGGCAAAGGTTCTTCGTTCTCTTCAGAGGGCGGGTATTACTTCTCCGGTGATTGCGGGTGAGGAAGCTTTGACGGAGCCTTTTATACGTCTTCTTCTGGAGAACGGTGGTTCCTTGACTGACAATATTCGCATTGTGGGGCGTGTGCAGGCACGTGCTGCGGCGTTGAGTGCTGATGATGCCGGTCGCGCTTCTTCGGCATTTGTGTCAACGGTTGAGCGTATGAAGAATGATTCTTCGCTCAAGGATTTGTCAGGCGAACAGTCGTTCTCGAAATCGGCAGTGTGGGCGGATGCTCCCTCCCATAACGCGCTTTTGGCTTTTGCGTATGCCACGAGCCAGGTTCGTGAATACACTCCTGAGGCGGTTCGACGGGTTCTAGGAACCCTTCGTTTGGACGCTAAAGATTCTACGGTCGCGTATCCGTTGGATTTTTCGTCTTCTTACGCCGCTGGAGGGCAGGTGGGTCTTCTTTACCCGACCGCGGAAGCTTCGATGATTCAGGGCGGGTCTTCCTCGACGGATGCGGTGAATCCGCCGGTGTGGATGCTTCGCACGTTCACCTCAGAATCTCGCGACTAGCCTTTCCACACGGAGCCTACTGTACAGAGCCAGCCCATCACACCCCGGCTTTCGGGTATTACTTCTAGTCCGTCCACCAGCGGGGCTCACGATTTATCTATTTTGGAGAACACCTTATGCGCTTTTTCCTTGAACTTGAAGAGCATAACGGGAGCTATGAACTAGACTCCTGGCAGCCTGAGACGACCATCGCTGATCTCATCCAGGCGACCGGTGGCCCCTCCCTGCCCGCCGACGAGCCGCTGTATTGCGATAACCGCCCGGTGACGGCATCCTCCACCCTGGCGGAGGTCAAGCCGATGGAGGGTATGCGCATCTCTAGAGCACCGCTCTCCTACCCTTCCCTGGTGCAGGGCTGGAGCGTCTGCTTGAGCGGCGGTTCGACGGTTACCCTGCCGCACCCTATCCCTTCTTCGCGTCCTCTGGTGGCGGGTCGTTCCCCGTACGCCGACATTGTGCTGCCCACGGCGAGCGCCTCGTGGGAGCATCTGCACCTGCAGGTGGTTCATGATGAGTCGACAAACACTCAGAAGGTGCGCATCACTGACCCGGGTTCTACGAACGGTAGTTTTGTGGACGGTCAGAAAATCCCTGAGGAGGGTCTGACTGTTTCTGAGAGCACCACTATCCATGTTGGGGATTGTATTCTGACTCTGCAGCCTGCTCCTCAGGAGAAGGCTGCGCCTCGCCCCGGTAGCGCCCCGAATGTGAGCGCGTCGGGTACTGCACCGTTTAACCGTCCGCCGCGTCAGGGTGCGTTGAGCGCCCCGGATAAGGTGGAGGCACCTACCCGCAAGAACGTTTCTGACCCGCCGAAGTTCAATATTGCGATGGCGGTGGGTCCGATTATTATGGCGGCGGCAATGGTCGCCATTATGCAGGAGATTCGTTACGCCCTTTTCGCGATGCTCAGCCCCATCCTGAGTATTGGCATGTGGGTGGAGCAGAAACGTCGTCACGCTAAGGATAAGGTGAAGGAGCGTGTGCGTTTTGAGCAGGAAATGGAGAAGTTCAAGGAACGTATCGCTCTGAGTAACCGTGAGGAAATTGAGCGTCTTCACGACCTTGCCCCGGCACCGGATGCCGTTCAGCTGCGGGCGCTTCTTCCTGCAATGACGCTGTGGCGTCGCCGGAGCACCAGCCCTGACCTGTTGACTTTCCATGTGGGTACTGGGCATATTCATTGGGCTCCTGAGCTGACGAAGCCGAGCAATCCTGAGCCTGAGGTTCAGCATATTCTTGAGCACAATACCCTGTGGGATGCCCCGCTGGTTGCTGACCTGCGTGAGGGTGGCGCTATCGGTATTGTGGGTCCGCGTGAGCAGTCTCTTGCCCTGGCGCGTAGCCTGGTGCTGCAGGCGGCGACCCACACGGGTCCTGCTGATATGACGATTGCGGTCTGCGCAGATTCGGCGCGCTCGCAGGACTGGGTGTGGACGTCGTGGCTTCCACACATGCATATGGCGCAGAACCAGCAGATGCGTTGGTTTGCTTCTGGTAAGGAGCAGTCGGATCAGATGCTGCGCTCTCTATACAACGACATTGAGTCTCTTCCGACCCGCGGCCTGTGCGTGGTCGTTGATTCGGATACCCTCACTGAGGGCCGTGAGTCGCCGGCACGCGACCTTTTGGCGTACGGCGATGAAGTGCGTCTGATGGCGAATAAGACTGCTGCTGCGGGTGCTCGCCGTGTTGCCGGTATTGTGTTGGCTTCTTCTGTTGACCGTCTTCCTGCGTCGTGTACTTCGGTCGTGGAGATTGGTGAGGAGGCTTCTATGACCTATTCGGAGCCTCGCCGCCGTTACACGGTCACTGACGGTGTGCTCGCCGGTGTGAGCGCTGAGGATGCTCTTCATGTGGCGCGTACTTTGGCGCATCATGAGGACCCTGAACGTCTGCTGTTGGGTGGCGGTTTGCCTCAGCTGGTGAAGCTGCCTGAACTGGTTGGTTTGCCGACCCCTCCGGGTGCTGAGGATATTGAGGCGTTTTGGTCGCAGGCTAGTGGTTTCAGCACTGAGATTGGTGTGGGTGACTCTGGCGCGTTCACCTTGGATTTGGTGAAGGACGGTCCTCACGGTCTGGTGGGTGGTACCACTGGTTCGGGTAAGAGTGAGTTTTTGCGTTCGTTGGTGGCGGGTTTGGCTGCGCACCATGATCCGAGCCGTTTGAACTTTATTCTGGTTGACTTTAAGGGTGGCGCGGCGTTTAAGACGTGTGAGCGTCTGCCGCATACGATTGGTACTTTGAGTAACTTGGATGCTCAGTTGGCTCACCGCGCTATTGAGTCGTTGGAGGCGGAGATGGACCGTCGTCAGCGCCTGTTTGCGGCTGCTGGCGAGGGTGTGGACAACATTAAGGATTATTTGGCGACGAACCCGCCGGAGCCGATGCCTCGCCTGCTGCTGGTGATTGACGAGTTTGCGATGCTGGCGAAGGACTTCCCGGATGTCCTGTCGTCGCTGGTGAGCATTGGTGCGGTGGGTCGTACCCTGGGTGTGCACATGATTTTGGCGACTCAGCGTCCTGCCGGTGTGGTGAATGACGATATTCTGGCGAATACGAACTTGCGTGTGGCGTTGCGTGTGCAGAGCCGTGAGGATTCTTCGAACGTGATTGGTGTTCCGGATGCTTCGGAGATTTCGCGTTCGCAGATGGGTCGTGCCTATGTGAAGCTGGGCCAGAACGATATTTCGCCGGTGCAGACTGCCCTGGTGACGGGTCAGAGCGGCACTGAGGTGGTGACTTCTCTGGAGGTTCGTGCGACCGATAGTATCGGTATTCCTCGTTCGGAGCGTGCGCGCCCGAAGGTTTCGTCGAGTGATGCGAATGACCTGGATCTGCTGATTGACGCTGTTGTGGCGGCTCATGCGGCTCGTGGTGCGGTTGCTCCTCGTAAGGTGTGGCCTGAGCCGTTGGGTTCGTATGTTGATTTGGCTGATTTTGGTGTGCGTGGCTTCCCTGACCCGGATCTTCCCACTGTGGGTGGTGTCCAGGACGGTGTTCTGATGTGTACTTTGGGTGATGAGCCTGAGCTGCAGCGTCAGGTGCCTATGGGCTGGAATATTGAGATGAGCAACCTGCTGTTGGTGGGTGTTGCCGGTAGTGGTACGACCACGACGATTCAGTCTGTGGTGCTGGGTTTGGCTCAGCATTATTCGCCGGAGGACATCGATATCGTTCTGGTGGACATGGGCGCTGATGGTTTGCTGCCTCTACACTCTCTGCCGCATGTTGTTTCTGCTGTGGGTACCGGTCAGGGCGCCAGGGAGCGTCAGGCTCGTTTCTTGCGTTTTGTGAAGTCGGAGCTTGATGCTCGCCGTGCTGACGCGTCACGCCGTAAGCCTCTTTTCATTGTTTTGGATGGTTTTGCGACGCTGCGTGATGAGTTCTCTGATGCGGTGAGCATGGATTTGTTGGCGAATTTCTACCGAGTGTATGCGGATGGTCCTGCTGTTGGTATTCACTGCGTGGTGTCGACGAGCCGCGCGAAGAATATTCCCTCGCAGATTCTTGATGCTTCGTTGCAGACGTGGTTCTTCCAGCTGAGCGATGTCCACGATTATTCTTCGCATGGTATTCGCGGCACGAATGTTCCGGCTGCGGTTCCTGGGCGTTGTGTTGACCCGAAGCGTCTGCGTCAGATGCAGGTGGCTACTCCCGCTGTTGGCGTGGAGGAGGCTGTCTCTATGGTTCGTGAGCGCTTCCCGCAGGCTCCTGCTAAGCGTGATGTGATTGGTCAGCTGCCGACGTGGGTTTCGTGGGAGAGCATGCCTGCCGCTGAGTTTTCTCCGAGCCTGTGGCGTATCCCTGTGGGTATTGCGGAGGCTACGTTGGAGGCGTGCGCTTTCGAGCTGTACGAGGGTGAGCACGCCATGGTTGCGGGTAATCCACGTTCGGGTAAGTCTTCTCTGCTGGTTGCGTTTGCTCGTCTGGTTTCTCGGGCGAGGGCAGCGGCGGAGCAGGCGGTGTCTGCCGCGTTGGCATCTGGTGACGCTATCGCGGCGGAGAACGCACGCATGGATGCCGCTGAGGTTCCGGAGGTTTGGGCTGTCTTTGATCAGCGTTCCGGTCTGGTGAATGCGCCGGAGGGCGTTTTTGACCGGGTGTTTGAGAGCAAGAATGCTTCTGCTCAGGTGCAGGCGGCTTTGCAGGATGCCGCGGGCCCGGTGCTGTTGCTGATTGATGACGGTGACCGTGTGGATGACCCGATGAACGTTTTTGATGCGATTGTGAAGGGTGACTTCCCGGACGTTCACATTATTGCTACGGGTAAGCCGACTGATTTGCGTCCCTTGTATAGCCATTGGACGAAGGCTATTCGTAAGTTCCGTACTGGTGCTGTGGTTCAGCCGAATGTTGATACGGATATGGACATGTTCGGTTCTATTCCGAGGCGCGCCCCGGTTCAGCTGAGCGTTGGTCGTGGCTACGCGTTCCTTGCCGGGTCGCCGGTTCTGGTGCAGCTGATGAGCCCTGAGGATTCTCAGCACCGTGGCGGGCTGTAGGGCTTGTCTGGCGTGTGGTGAGGTATGGTGTAACTTTACCGGCTATTTTGCTGTAGGGGTCGCCCCGTCTGGGGAGTCTTCCTGCTTGTTGTGAAGTTGATGTTAAGGAGTTAGCCCGTGACTGTACCTGCTGGTTCGCCGCAGTACTCCGGCTCGGAGCGTCGTGATGCTCATCCTGTCCCGCAGGTTGCTGGTCAGCCTGCGGGGGGTCTGGTTGCGGGCGCTCCCCTTGGCTCTTCGTATCGTTTGGTGCGCCGGGTGGGTTCTGGCGCGGTCGGTGAGGTGTGGGCTGCTACGATGAGCGGCTCGTGGGCTCTGTATGCGGCGAAGGTTTTGCGTCCGGAGCTTGCGGAGAACCCTGTGGTTCTTGAATCTTTTGTGCGTGAGCGTTCGGTGTTGTTGGCGCTGTCGCATCCTCATATTGTGCCGTTGACGGACATGGTTGTTGAGGGTGGCGTGCTAGCTCTGGTGATGGAGTTTCAGCATGGCGGTTCGTTGCGTCAGAAGCTGGATTCTGAGGGTCCGCTGCCGGTTCGTTTGGCGTTGAGTCTGATGGTGCAGGTTCTGAATGCGGTGGAGTTTGCTCACCGTCAGGGCGTGATGCACCTGGATATTAAGCCGGAGAATGTTCTGCTGAGCGGTGTTTTGGGGGAGTCTCTGGATCAGCAGGTTCGTGTGGCTGATTTCGGTATTGCTTCTTTTACTGGCTCTGCGGGTTCGGGGGCTTCTCGTTCGTTTTCTGGTACTCCGGGGTATATGGCTCCGGAGCGTTCTGCGCATGGTGTGGCTACTCCGGCGGTTGATGTTTATGCGTGCGCGGTGACTCTTCATGAGTTGTTGGTGGCGGCGCGTCCTCTTCCGGCGCGTGGTGGTGCGGTGCAGGTGTCGCCGCAGATTCCGGCTGAGGTTGCTGAGGTGCTTCACGGGATGTTGGCGGAGAACCCGGCTCAGCGTCCTGGTGCGGCTGAGGCTGCCGCTAAGTTGCGTCTTTTGGCTGAAGGTTTCGCGACTGATACGGTGCTTCCTCGCTGGGTTGAGGTGTCTTCGGGTGCTGTGGGGTACACGCCTACGGTGGTTCACGGTGCTGAGCCTGCGGTTTCTGCGGTGTCTGGGCAGAATGTTACGGAGCTGTATGGTGCGGGCATGCCGTCGCTGGGTCAGGCGCAGAATGAGACGGTTATCCGTGCTCCTTTTGTGGTGGAGCAGCCGGTATATGTTCCTGATGAGGTTGTTGAGGATGAGGAGCCTGCTCGTTCGCCGTTGCGCCGCCCGCTGGTGTGGGGCGCTATTCTGGGTTCTTTGATTCTTGTGGGTGTGCTCGCTTTTGTGGGTTTGAGCGGCGGTAAGGGTTCGTCTAAGACGGCTGAGTCGTGGTCTGCTTCGAGCCGTAGTTCGGCGTCTTTGCCGAGTGGTTTGGGTACCCGTATTGAGGGTACGTATAACCCGCGGGATAAGAGTGCCCGCCTGACTTTTGAGTTTTCTTCGCAGAAGTCGGCTCTTCGGGGCGATATTTTGCAGGTGCTTCCCGGTGTTGAGGGTGGTTCGTGTGCTTCGGTGACGTGGGATGCCGGTCAGGTGTCTTCTGGTGTGTCGAAGAATCAGTCGAGTGTGACTGCGGTGGATGTTCCGTGTTCGTGGAATCTGTCTGGGGTGAGTATCCCGGCTAATGGTGTGGTGCAGGTTCGGGCGAATGTGTCTGCTGAGTTTAAGGATTCGCGTGCTTTTGAGGAGTGGGTGAACCGTATTGATTCTGAGACGTCGAAGGCTATTTCTGACCGGGAGGTTCGTTCGACGGCGTATCCGATTCAGCGTTTGCGTTCGATTGAGTTGCGGGTTCCTTCTCGTGTGGTGAATCAGAGTGTTTTGCCGGTGACGGTGGTTCCGGTGTGGCCGAGTGGTGCGGATGAGTTGAATCCGTTGATGGTTTTGCCGCGTACGGGTGAGTTTTCAACGCTGGTTCAGGCGATTTCTCCGGATGCTCAGTTGATTAGTTTTTCGGATGGTTGTTCGGGGCATGTGCTGGTGTCTGAGGATCAGCGGGTGGTCACGGCGCTATCGGTGACTTCTAAGTGCCGGCTGAACGCGCAGATTGGTAATTTCACGAACCTGTCCAGTAGCGACTTCGCGATTATCACCCGATAATGGTGGCGCTTAAATGAGCCGCCGCTGGCATGCAGAAGGCCCCCTGTGCTGAGAGTTAATCTCTCAGCCCAAGGGCTTTCTCTATACGGTGCTACATGTCAACGTCGGCAAGACCAGTAACCTTCTCCCGGCCCCTGAAATAAGGAATGGTCATATAGCGATTGTCCAGCTTATCTACCTGAGCTACATCAGTGGGATTATTCATGTCAGGCCAACGCTCGTGCTCAATCCTGAACCGCACAATCGCCATCAGACGATAATTATTGTGAATAATCGGGCAGAAGGCGGCAATTAGTTTTCCGGATTTACTGTAGAAAGACACAAGATCCTGGTTGTCTGTAGAGGTTGCCTCATAGTATTCAATGCCGTCAATGGCGTTGAAGGGATAGACGGTCGTGCGTGCCGACCACATACGTTGCTCGATACCTTCGGGAGAAAGCTTCACATAAGCGACATGCACATAACGCAAAAAGGACATGAACATAGCCGATAGCAAAAAGCCCACTATGTCAACCCATATATCTATTGAATCCGGGCCGCCGTATATGTGGGCTACAAACGAAAGGCTGGGGAAGGCGGGGGTAAATATCATAATGAGAGCTTCGCCCTGATTAACTCGTCGAATATAAATACCCTCGCGCTGCCGCTTTTTATCTTTCCAGCGCTGCACTTCGTAATTGATGATGACGTAGAATGTCGCAACTGTCGCGACTAGAGCGAAGATACCCCAGAAGATAATGAGGAAAGTGCGCATGGTGGGTTCTCGTTTCGTGTGGTTGGTGAATATCCGGAAGTGCACCACCGGCAGGTGGAGTACTCTTCCCAAGGATACTCTATGTGTTTGAAAGCTCTGACACGTTGAAATGTTGAGCACTTTGATAGTGCTATGGGTTAGGCGGCCAAAAAGTTAACTCGGTGCAAGGCTCGGGTGAAGGCTGGGCGACCATTCACCAGCAGGTGGTGCTCAGGTGAGCTGCCACTGGTACGCAGAAAGCCCCTGAGCTGAGATGTCATCTCTCAGCCCAGGGGCTTTTCTATGCGGTGCTACATGTCCACATCAGCGAGACCAGTAACCTTCTCCCGGCCCCTGAAATAAGGAATGGTCATATAGCGATTGTCCAGCTTATCTACCTGAGCTACATCAGTGGGATTATTCATGTCAGGCCAACGCTCGTGCTCAATCCTGAACCGCACAATCGCCATCAGACGATGATTAAATCTCATACCTGATAATAGTGTAGGGAATAGAGGCAATAGATAGCACTAGGATAATTCACCAGAAAGTACTAAAGATTGTTTCCAACATCAATTATTCACTCGATTCTGAATCAGAGTCACTAGTATCAGAAACTTGCGTTACTGCACTCGTAGATTGTGGGTTCGCACCATCTCGTCGAGCTTTATAACCGCTAGCCAAGGACTTGAAATTACTCTTCGAATTACCCATAACAGCGTCTTGGAAGTCCTTTGCCAGCAAGCGTTCAGCTTGACGATCAGAGACAGGCTTCGGGTTCCGAGCAGAGTCATTCAACAACCTGCGCTGAACCCCCTTATCTATCCAATCAACGGAAGCATTCGCCGCACGTGATGCCATATCATTAGCAACAGTCCGCTTCACGGGACCGTACAGGTATTGGCCACCCTCACTCTTTGCTGAATACTTACCCTTCACAGGAGCAGTTATAAGGCTCTTATAGAACCCGGTTGTTGCACCAGACAGAAAACTTGCTGCAGCATCCTCAGCCTTAAAATTCTCGGCCTTCTTCGTGTAATCCCATACAGCACCAACACCGGCAGACAATGACTCACCCGCAACCTCTGGGGCATACTTACCCATCGTATTCTGCATCCTCATCCAAGGTGCAGGGTCCTTAGTCTTCCAGCTGATCTTACTCACGGAATCTCTACGGGCACTAATAAATGAAGCAGCCTTCTGAGCAGGCTTCTGCATAATAGAAGGTACAAGCTTATCAAAGCCCTTCTTGGAGGCAGCCTTGGAAGCCACCTTAGAAGCCATATTTTCCGTAAAACGGTTTACCGGAATTTTGGCAAAGACTTGAGCATGGGTAAACACCTTCGCGACAACACCCGTAACAGCACCTTTAGCTCCACCCTGGATTGTTTCTACCACAACGTTCCAGCCGTCAATCTGACCATTCTTTGTCTTCTCCAGAGCGCCAGCAGCACCTTCCAAAGCACCAGCGACCGCGCCAAACACAAGACCAGCAATAAGAGGACCACCCCAAAATACAGATGCAACCACTACCGCAACAGCAGCCACCTGCAACCAACGCGCCGCCATAATCGCACCCTTATTCTTAATGCGCTCCTGACGATACTCCTCGTACTCCTCAAACGAAATCGGCGACAAACCCCACGGATCCACCAAAGAAACCGGGTTACCACCCACCAGCGAGAACGGGTCAGAACCCCAACCAGCACCCACCGGCGCAGCCAAAGGATCAGGCGCCGTAAAGCGAGCCACACGCGAATCCACCACGCGGGCACCCAACACCTCAAAACCAGTAGAACCCAGCACCACACCCGAAGCCGCAGAAACACCAACCAGCGAATCCGGCAACACCGGCGTAGCACCAGCACTCTGAGCAGAAGGCACAGCAGGCGCAGCAACACCCAAAGAAGCCCAACCATACGGATCCAACAGACCGGCACCAGAACCGGCACCAGGCACCAACGAACCCACAGAAGGCAACGACGAGCCGCCCACACCCAGCACACGCGGAACAAACGAATTCTCATCCCACACCAGCGGGTGCATCACCGAAGCAGCAAAACCAGCCACAGAACCAACACCAGCACCGGCACCAGTACCGGTTGAGGGTACACCAAACTCGGGTACACCAGCAGACGCACCACCGGCAGCAAGCACACGACCATCAGCAGAAGCACACAACAGGGAGAAGGACACAGCCGAATCCTCAGCAGAACCCCACGACGCCACCGAGCTCACAAACCCAGCCGCACCATAGGTCAACGACGAGCCGGAACCATCCGAAGAAACCTGCAGAAGACGCGAATCATTACCGTCATAGGAGAACACGCTCGTCGAGACCGGCACCAAAGTGACGCCCTCAAGCTCTACAGACTCCGGGCACTGCGGAAGCCACGCCTGAGCATCCTCAACAGCAGAGGCAAACTCAGCCGACTGGGAGTCGGTCTTCGCCTCATCCTGCACACTGTAGAGGCATACTGCACGAACACGGGCACCCTCATCAGTGACCAGCACCTTCACCCAAGCATTCTCAGGCTGAGCGCTATCAAAGTACTCAACACACACCAGCGCGCCAGCAGCATCATAGGTCCAACGCAGAGTCTCAGTACCGCGAACGGCAGAAGAGAGCATCTGCGCGTCAGTGTAGGTGTACATGACCAGACCAGCAGGCGAATCCACACCGCTAATACGACCCAAATCATCACGAATAATCTCAGTGTG
Organism: Rothia sp. HMSC071B01; assembly: GCF_001808945.1. Taxonomy (NCBI): domain Bacteria; kingdom Bacillati; phylum Actinomycetota; class Actinomycetes; order Micrococcales; family Micrococcaceae; genus Rothia; species Rothia sp. HMSC071B01. The sequence continues at coordinate 29,396 of NZ_KV795044.1, forward strand.
CAGAGCCTCAGAAGAGTCTGCCTCAGCGGGCTGCTCGGTCACAGAGGTCATGTGCGCACCACGGTAACCAAACTCACGAACCCAAGTACCCGCCAAATCAGACACCTGCGCACGCACCAGCGCATCTACCGCGTTGTACTCGAAAGAAGACTCCACGCGAGACTCAGAGGTAACGGCGGTTCCATCCAGACGGTACGCGGTAATGTCAGTCTGCTTGACCATGCGGCCAGCAGCATCATACACATAAGCGCTCGAACCCAGAGGGTGCACAAACTCAGTACGCAGACCATCAGCATCGTAATCGTAGGACAGCTCATAGCCGCCAGTCTCGTCCATGTACGCGGTGCGGAAAGACTCCGGAATCTGAGCACCAAACTCACGGCGCTGACGAACCAGACGACCCAAACGGTCATAAGACTCAACCGTCACTACGGGAGCACCAAACGCATCAACGCCCGCGTGATCATAAGTCGTCATCGTACGGCGCGCAGAATCACGCTCCATACGGTACAACAGAGAGCCATTCACCGAATGGGAGCAGGGAACACCGTCACGGTCATAACCGAAGGAATGTACAGCACCATTACCGTCAGTGCTGGTCAGCAGACGACCGGCAGCATCATAGGTAGAGGTAGTGCGCACACCCAGCGGATTGGTTGCCGCCAGAACATTGCCCATCAGGTCATACTCGTAGCTGGTAATACGACCGGCAGGGTCCATCACGGAGATAACGTTACCCGCCTCGTCATAACGGTAATGGGTCACGCCACCAGCACCATTAGTCACCGCAACCACCTGAGAAGCGGCATCATAGGTGAACGAACGAGTACCCCACTTGTTATCGCGGATGCTCTTCACACGGCTACAAGAATCCCAGGTGTAGAACACCGGAGAAGCCACACCAGAACCGGTAATGGACAGCACACGACCGCACGCGTCATAGCGAACGCGCGCCTCAGATCCGTCACCGTACACCTGGCGAATCAGTCGGGAATCAGCGTCGTACTCGTAACGAGTCACAGACTGCTCAGGAGTACCGGCAGCCTCATAGGTTGCAGCCAGTCGACCGCACGCATCGTAGCTGTACTCGGTCACACGGCCCGCAGGGGAAACCATGCGCACCATCTGGTTAGAGCCGTTGTACTCGTAGCGGCTCAGACCGCCCTCAGCGTCCAGTACCTGCACGGGGTTACCCGCGCCGTCATAAACCATCGTGGAGACAGTCGGGTCGTCAGCATCTGCACTAACCTGCGGGCCAGAATCCTCGGAGAGAACCTCGGTACGCACCGGGCGGCCCAGGTGGTCACACGAGATACGCACGCGGTCAACACCATCATTGGTGGTGAAGGTCTTGCGCGAGGAGTCGACGGAAGTACGTACACTCACGCCGGTCGGGTCAATCAACGCAGTCAGGGTGCTTGCGGCATCATACTCGCGAGTCCATACACCACCGGCAGGGTCAATGGTGCGAACCAGGCGCATCAAACCATCGTAGGCGTAGCTGAACTGCGCGCCACCCGGCAGGGTAATGCGGTCAATATTGCCGTTCGTGTCAAAGGAACGCTCCATGCGGCGACCCAGGGGATCTACCACGGCAATAATGTCACCGCTCGGACCGTACTCATACTCGGTACGGGCACCTGCAGGATCCACCGACGCCACCAGGCGACCACCAGCAGCGTACTCAAAACGCCAGCGGGAACCATCCGGATCCTGACGGCACACCATGTGACCAGCAGAATCATAGGTGAACTCAGTCTCCAGCCCAAGAGCAGAAATAATCTTTACCAGGTGACCCGCAGCAGAGTACTCACAACGGGTCAGCTGCTGCTCAGCATTACGAATACCGGTCAGCAGACCAAAATCGTCATACTCCAAGGAAACAGTAACACCCTCAGGGCTCACCACACGCTGCAGCAGGCCGTCAGACCACTCAAAACGGGTCACATGACCGTTACCATCAGTCATGGAAGAAGGGTTACGCTCAAAATCGTTGGCGTACTCGTAAGTCACCGTAGTCATCGGGCTTACGGCAGGGCTCTGGGCAGACTTCTGCCCCGAAGCAGTCTCATCGAGAGTGCGACCCTGAGCCTCAGCCTCCAGACGGGCACGACGAGCCAAACGGGCGGCACGGCGGGCACGCGGATCCGTCTCAATAGCGCTCATTGCCACGGAGACTACGCGGTCATGCTCGTCATATGCGAAGAGGGTTTCAGTACCCTCATCGGTAACCTCGCGAATAATGCGGCCGCGCTCATCGCTACAGCGGGTAATGCGAGAACCATCGCGGTCCACTACACTCACACGGTTGCCAAAGTCGTCGTAGGCATAGCTAGCACGCCCGCCTTCTGCGTCAACAATACCGGTCAGGCGTGCGTACTGGTCACTAATCCACAGATTCGTGTAAGAGGCATCCTCATTCGAAACGTCAGTAATGCCGTTCGGCAGGTAGCGGTAGCGAACACGACGACCATATTCGGTGTCTTGTTCGGTAATACGACCGGTCGGGTCATAGTAGTTCGTCACCTCAACAGTGCCGGCACTAGCCACCACACGGTAAATCAGGTCGGCAGCGTCATGTTCATAACGGCGGGTACCAGCATCACCATGCACAGCACACAGGTGAGTACGACCATCAAGGGTGACGTACTCGTAACGCACCGACTGACCGCGTGAAGAATGAATAGCGCCGACAAAGCCACCTTCGGTGTACTCCACGTCGATACGGGCACCGTGCTGATGCACGATAGCACCAACGCGACTCTCCTCATCGCGCAGGTATGCGACAGCAGTACCTGCCCCAGCGCTCATACCCAGGTAAACACCGGTGAGGCTGAAAATGTGCTGGGTTCCAGAGTTGTCAGAGATACGCAGCAGGGACGAGGCGTCATAGTCCGTAGCGTGCAAAATATAGCGCAGGGAGGGGTCAGCAATAGAACCCTCTTCACCCATCAGCTGGGTAAGGGGCAGTTCTTCAAGCCACCACGCTTCACGCGGAGCACGAGCGTAACCGTGGGTGCCGTCCTCACGAATCATTCGGTCGAAAGTAACCTCACGACCGTCAGCCATAGTCCAGACAGCATTCTCAACGTTCAGCTGCACACGGCTCTCAATATTCGAAGACCAGCCAGCACCGAACACACCGGATACAGCGTGCTGACCAAAAACAGCCACACTGTTGTACATACGAGTTACAGAACAAGCAGAAACCACACCAGCAAACGCCATATCGGTCTCTTCTTCAATGAAGTTACCGGTTGCAACGTTCACGGGGTCATTCACATAACCGCTTGTGGTGGACATTCCTACTACAGCCGGCGTTGGAACTTCCAAATCGTGGCGCTCAGTACTAACACCAGCTGCGCTGATTGCACCTTCCAGAGTCGAATTGGCAACGGTAATAACCTGGCTCGAGCTACCGTACTTCTCAAAAGTATCGGCTACGATACCCAGCCAGATCTTATCGTTGGCGTTCGACTTATTCCATGCTTCAAACGTGCTGATGAGATTTTCAGCATCGACGGAGCCCCACTGGCACTTAACCATAAACTCTGTGGAAAGGTTACGCAGCTTGCCAGGCTCAGCATCAAGGCTAGTACCAAGGTTCGCCAAAGTATTAGAGAGAGAGCGCACGGTCGAAGGGCGCGCTGAAGAAACAGTCATACTCCCTGAGCGGGTCTCAGTGCTCTCACGATGACCTAGCGATGTGGTGTCAATCGAGGTATCCGGCTTATACGATGTCGGCTTAGGCGGTTCACCTCCGAATGTTTCAACCCACCATTTACGGAAACCACCCAGGTCATGCTCATAGTGGTACATAAGGTCGCGGTTCTCATTTTCCTTATGAGCTGACTCTTTGAGGCGATCCACCACATCAGCCAGTTGACGGAAGATGCTGGCGATATCACGACCATCGCTAATGGTGGTATCAATATTTGCCGCCGCAACATCGGCGTAGTGACCTCTAAACTCCTCCAGAGCCGTTGTCAGTGAGTTCTTAAGAGGGGGTAATGCATTATCAATATTCTGCGCGACGGTGCGGCAGGCATTGGCAAGGGCATCCGACGTAGCATCATCGTACTTGACTTTTTCAGTATTCAGATTCATGCTCTGTTGTCTTTCAATGTGGTTAGTACGGAAGTGTGGTGATTAAACAGATGTAGACAGACATGTACACCATGTCTGGAAAACAACGTGGGTATAACCGAATAACAGAAAACGCCGCCTACCGCTCACCGCCCCGTAGCCGGGGAGCGGGGCGGTAAACGGCGTTTACCAGGGAAGGCTTAGGAGCCGCCACCTGCCTGGAAGATATCGGTAGAAATCTGGTTGAGCTGCTCGCGCAGGTCAGTCAGTTCCTGAGTCAGGTTACGCAGGGTGTTTTCTACGCCGGGCCAGGTGTCATTGCGGAAACGCTCAGCCAGGGGGCCGTCCCAGTTGTTGGGGTCCTTCAGCTGGTTACCCTGCTGGTTGAGGTTGTTGATTTCGTTCTGCAGACCGCCATTGATGATGTTCTGAAGAGCAGTAATGGCATCCTTGGCTGCCTGCGATGAGAGTACGCGATCGGACACGATGTTCCTCTTTCGTCGTTGAGTTGCCGGAAGATGTGCATTAGATACGCGAATATCAAATACGCACCGTTAGTGCTTTGCACCACTTCGAACATTACACTATTTCGCGGCAAAGCGCATCTCCCACACCCTGTAGTGAGAAAAATTTCTCATTGTAGACATTGCACAACAGTGCGTGCATATACATCTATCTACTCTCATCAAGGGATTTCTCCCGCTACGGTATCCTTAGGAAATGCCAGCCCACTGAGGGTGGCACCTTATAGATAGAATCACCAACCACATACGAAATGAGGACTTTCATGTCTGAAAACACCCCGCAGTCGGCTGCACCGCAGCAGCCGCAGTTCACCCAGCAGGCACCCGCCGCACAGCCCGCATACGGCGCACCCGTTGAGGCACCGAAAAAGAAGAAGTGGGCGGCAGTAACCGCGCTGGTCCTGGGCATTATCTCCGCCCTGACCGGCATTTTTGTGATCGGTTCGTTCCTGACCATCCCGACCATTATTTTCGCTGTGATCGCTCTGGTCATGGTTAAGAACGGCACCGGCAAGGGTAAGGGCATGGCAATTGCTGCTCTTGCACTGGTTCTGGTGGCGTACATTGCTACGTTTGCTTTCTTCCAGATTCGTGCCGCGAACCTTGAAAAGTCTAACCGAGAGGCTCGCGAAGTTATCCAGAAGTGCGAGAACCACGAGCCCGGCTACTACATCATTGAGAAGGATGGTAAGCGTTACTGCAACGCTGGCGGCTGGGTCTACGAGATGGATAAGTAAACCGGTTTATTTGGTTCCATGATTAGCCGTCGCTGATGGAGGGGGCGTTCGTTCACGCGGCAGTCGCCGTGCCTGCGAGCGCCCCTCAACCGTATCCTCCGTGGGTGCTTCAGCATCTGGCGGCTAGTACACCCCGGGGCACCTGCAGCGCATCCTCGACCGCGCCGCGGCAGAGTCCAAATAGTTGAAAGGGAAATAGCATGAACGCATTTATCAATGCCATCACCGACCCCAGGCTTCTCTTCATGTGGTTCAGTTTTATTTTCTTGGCTCTCGCATCTTTATTGCTGGGTATGGTCGAACACTGGCCGTGGGGTGCGATATTCTTCGTTGGGGGGCCTGTGACCCTCTTAGCTCTAGACATGGCACATGATGAAAGCATTGCAGGCAAAGCAAACGGTGGCCCTTTCCACCGCTTCTTTATCTTTGTTTTCTCCTTCAGCGCGGTGGGCTTGATTGTGCTGACGGTTCTTACGGCTTTCGGTGTACTCAAGGGGGATACGACTCCGTGGACCCCGGAAACGAACTTCGCCTCGTGGTATATAGCTGCCGGGTCGCATATCGTCCTTGTCCTAGCCACACGTACCAACCCCAAGAACGGCGCCCCTGACCTGCAGCGCATGGAACAGCTGGATAGGCGCTCAACCCGTGTGGGCGTTGTGACGGCAGCTATTTTTGCGGTTCTGTGCCTTGTGGTTCCCCTGATTAGTCTCTCCGCTACAAGCTACGATTCACTTGCCCTGGCGTTGACGCTTCTCCTTACCCCGTGGTTCCTATACTTCGTGCGCGATGGTCTTTTCTACCTGCACCATCCGCGTTTTGAGGAGGGGTCTGAGGGGTACCGCACCCTGCGTGTCGTGTGCGTCGGTATGGTGGGAATGTCTTGCTGCATCTCGTTGGTGTACATGATCAATACGCTGAACCGTTCAGAGTGGCTACCCGCGCTACTTTTCACGGTATCGATGGTGACAACTGGGTGGCTGGTGAAGCAGTACGTCACCGTGGGTATCACCATTCCTGAGAACGAAGACGCGGAAGAGCAAATCGCTACTGAAGGTAAATAGTTATGCGCAATTTCTTGATTGTCTTCTGGGGTATATTTGCTGCGTTCACAACAGTTGCGACAATTTATGTCCTCATCAATTATGAGGTGCAGCGTTGGAAAGATAAACAACGGCTACGTGAGGGTATTTATATTCGACGGGTTACGCGGTTTGAAGCTCTCATTACGATATTGACCCCAGTTTTTCCAGGTCTTGCGTATGTAACCGAAATTTATGACACTGGGCCAGTAAATGTATGGGTTGAAATAGCAGCTCTGTTGCTATCAGTGCTAATGGTCGGTTGTCTACGCTATGTACATGTTGCCTACGTGAAGACCTCCGCCGACGGTATCGAGCAACGCATTTGGTTCTCCAACCCGACCCGCTACCCTTTCAACGCGATCAACCGCGTCGTGTTCTACAAGGCAGCAAAATATGAAGACGATGACATGGTGGGGTTCTACGCCAAGTCAGGTACTCAGATTGCCCTGTTTAGCCCGTTGCCTCATAAAAATTACCGGCTTCTGGCGATTGTGCGTTTCAGGATTGAGAACGAGCGTTGGCCTGACATGGACAACCCGGATGACGTAGCTCAGGTGGACCATTTGGATTGTGCCGGGAAGACGATGCGCTACTTTGAGAATTTGGGGAAGGTTACCGACCTTGCCGACGTCTACATGTAACCAACCACCACACTAGGACAGTGAATGTTCAGAAAATTCCTTGCCGAAACCGTCACCAACGGCTCCATAGGACTCAACCGCCCCAAAGGCTACATTCCTCTGGGACAGCGGCAGAAAAAACCGCTGCTGGCTGTGTTAATTTTGGACGCTTGTACAGTGGTTGTTTGTCTTCTGTGTCCTCTACTTTTCAGAGCAGAAAGCCTTGTTGACTACATTCCAGCCTACATATTTACAAACATAGTTGGAATGCATTTCTGGTTTATGTCCATCCATGTTCACTCTTTCTACATCCAGCAGAATGCAACCTCCGTGAAATGGCGGAACTGGCGATTCAAAACCCGCGAGT
>NZ_KV795044.1:36914-37145 GCF_001808945.1 Rothia sp. HMSC071B01
CCCGCGAGTTCGACTACAGCAGCATCACCAAAATACACATGAAAGAGAACGGCAAAGGCGGACACCTACTCATCAGCAGTAGCCAGATGGGCCGCTACCGCCTGGGTTTCAGCCCCGTCTTCTTTGACGCCACCTACATCTACCACATGATCCTCTTCCGCGAACGCTACGGCGTTTGGCCACCCAAGTACATCCCTGAGCTCTTCGTAGAGTTCGGTGATTACGAGGACA
>NZ_KV795044.1:37245-87224 GCF_001808945.1 Rothia sp. HMSC071B01
GCATCCTCGACCGCGCCGCGGCAGAGTCCAAATAATTGAAAGGGAAATAGCATGAACGCTATCTCTGAAACCTTCAGAATCCTATGGCTAATCTTCCTGTGGTTCTGCTTTAGCTTCATAGCTCTTGCATCTCTAGTGATGGCCGTTATTGGGGTATGGCCTTGGGGTGCGCTGTTCTTCGTTTTAAGCCCTCTGAATCTTGCTTACATAGATATGATTAACGCTGAAAATATTGGCTATAAAGCGACCGGAGGCCTCTTCCACCGCTTCTTTATTTTCGTTTACTCCATCAACGCGGTGGGCTTGATTGTACTGACGGTTCTGACGGCTTTCGGTGTACTCCAGGGGGACCCGGCTCCGTGGACCCCTGAGACGAACTTTGCCTCCTGGTACATGGTTGGCGGGCTAATCATCGTCGCCTTCCTCATCTACCGCATCGAGCCTAATGATGAGATTCCTGACCTGCTGCGCATGGAGCAGATGAATAGGCGCTCAACCCGTGTGGGCGTTGTGTCGGCGGCTATTTTCACGGTTCTGTGCCTCGTGGTTCCTCTGACTAGTTTCATGACTGCAGGCTATGATCCGGTGGCTCTGGCGGTTGCGCTTTTCCTGGCCCCTGGGTTCCTGCGTGTTGTGCGTGAGGGCCTCTTCTACCTGCAGGGCACCCGCTTTGAGGAGGGATCTGAGGGGTACCGTACCCTGCGTGCCGTGTGTATTGGCGTGGCTGGTTTGGCTGGGTGTATTGCGCTCGGGTATGTGGGCTATTCGCTGGTTCGTCTGGAGTTGCTGCCTGCGCTGTTCTTTGCTGCCTCGGTAGCGATGAATGGGTGGTCGGTGAAGAAGTACATCACCGTGGGTATCACCATTCCCGAGGAGGAAGACGAGGATTCCTCTTCCAATGCCGCTGTTCAGGAGGCGGAGTAAAACATGCTAGATACCATCTTTAGTATCTTCTGGGGAATTATTTTGGTGCTGTCCTTTGCTTCTATCCCCTACATTATTATTAGGTACGAGATTAATCGACGCCAAGATAAGAAAAAGGAAGCACAGGGAATTTTTAATAAGATTGATTTAAAGAAGTGGGACATTTAATGAGATTACCTTTTTCCACTAAGTTATAAATAGGGGAGCCGATGGAAATTAATTATGCTCGCCGCCAAATAATAGGGTTGACCCTTTTGATAATGCTTGCTGTATACATGTTTTTGTTGTTCCTCAACATTTACGTGATGACAGTGATGGCATTACCGCAACCTGTACCGTGACTAAGGCATATTCGGTACCGCGCGGAGGAACAGTAAGCGGCATGAATGATATTAGACCCAAAGGTCTTTTTGAGACGGAAGAGTGCGGCACGCTCACAATGATTACTCCTCCGGAAGGTCGCAAGATTCCCGAGTATGTTGAGAGCGTCAAGCCTGGCAAAAAATACCTATTCCATGTGTCGAATCGTTCAACTAATAAAGAGCGGGATTTTACTACGACCCGCTTTGAAGAAATCAAAGAATAACAACCTCATAAATTAAAAACAAAGCCCCCGCAGCCGAGAGTCATCCTCTCAGCCGCGGGGGCTTCACCGTATCAGCGTGTCCTCACGCGGCGAGCGCTAGGAGGCGCGGCGGCGGGAACGCAGCACCATCACGGTGCCGGCACCGAGCACCAGTGCGCCGCCCACAGCCACAGACACCGCACCGAAACCAGTACGCGCCAGGCCGCCCTGCTGGGAGCTCACGCCACCCGACGCAGCAGACACACCGGACTGACCCAGGGAGCCGCCGCCGGTACCACCGCCGGAAATACCACCCGGGTACACGCCGCCAGCAGAACCATCAGCCGAACCCTCAGAGGAACCCTGCGCGTTCACATCACCGGCGGCACCGGAAGCACCAGCCTGACCGGACTGACCACCCTGCGCGGCACCAGACTGTGCGGAGCCGGGCTGGTTAGCACCAGCGGTACCGCCCGGGGTTGCCGAATCCACACGGCGCACACCGCTAAAGTCGTCCTTAGCCGCATTCGGGTCCTTCGGCACGGCAGTCTCAAAGGAGCACGCATCCGACGCCTTCTTACCCACAGCAACCGCAAGCTGCTGCACCGGGCTGTTCACCTCAGTACCATCAGCCAGAGTCGCAGAATAGTGCACGTCAAACATGTACTGGCCGGGCTCAGAGAACACCCAGTTCGCGTGTGCGTGCGTCGCGTAATCAATGTCGATCGTAGTCTTGCCGGTCGTCGAGTCCAGCAGCACATCCGCACCGTTCAGCGACTCAGTGAACATGCCGAAGCGCGCACCCTCAGGCATGACCTTCGGCACCACGTGCAGGCGCACGGGGCCGCGCAGCTGCGAGTAGTCAATGTCCTGCGTGTTGTAGCCGGGCCAGGGCAGGCCGCTCTGCTGGGTCTGCGGCAGGCCGTAGAAGGCGGTGCCGACCGGGCCCATGAAGTTCAGCTTCTCATCAGCCATACGTTCGGTGCGCACACGGCGGGCGTTCTCGCTGACCGTCCACACGACCGAATCGAGCGGGCGCACGGTCGAATCAGCATCAATGATGCCGCTGTCATCGCGCAGACCCACGGACAGCTGGCGATCCTTCAGGGTCGCCTGAATGTCCAGGTGGCCGTGCGAAATCTTGGTGCGGCCGTCAATCTGACCGGGCACGCACTGGTTACCCGGGGTTCCGGGGGTGGACGGCTGCGCAGACGGTGCCGGGCTAGTCGGAGCAGGGGCGCTCGGGGTCGGGTTCGCAGGCGCGGGGCTAGAGGGTGCCGGAGTGGAGGGCGCCGGAGCAGGTACGCTCGGTTCTGCGGAGGCGGTCGGCACCGCAGGCACGGTCGGAACCTCGCTGGGGGACACCGACGGAACGGTGCTGGGCTCAACAGTCGGAGCCTCGGAAGGAGCCTCGCTCGGTTCAGCAGAAGGCTCGGCAGAGGGCGCGACGGTAGGCTCAGCGCTCGGCGACGGATCCACCGGAGCAGGCTTCGGCGCATCGCTAATGGGTGCGCTATCGGGAGCCAAAGCACCGTGCGCAGTGTACTTGGTGCCCGGCTCGTAGTTCGCCGCAACCTCAGTGGTGGAGGCGGAAGCGTTCATATCCGGGTGGGTCAGCATCTTCACGCGCAGAGCCGTGCCCTTGTAGAACGACTCATCACGGAAGGTAAAGCGCGCCACACCATCCTCGACGGAGCCTTCCAGGTCGAGGTACGGGTAGACCGGGTCATCCTGGGCGTAGAAGCCGCCGCGCATGAAGCCGCGCACCTTCGGGTCCTTGAAGCGGACCTCAACGGTGCTGAAGCCGTTGCCGTTCGGGGTGACGGTTACGTCGTAGTCCATGCTGGTCGGCGTGTACTGCTGGGTGCTGAGTACGGTGTTCGCCTGATCCGGGATCTCCTCGGGCCAGGAACCGTTACCGTCGTCGCTGTACACGCTCTCAGCCTTACCGGGCTCGTAGGTGAGCTTGTGCGAGATCCAGCGGGACGCCTCCGCGCTATTCTCGTCGGAGGTGTCGGGGGTGAAGACCGCCTGCAGCTGGGAACCCTCGCTACCGAGCATTTCAGACCAGGTGGCGGTACCGTTCACGACCGGCAGGTCGGTCAGGAAGTAGCCGTTGTTGTACAGGGTCAGGGTGCCCTTGAGGTTCTTGTTCGCGGCGGTGAAGGTGATGTCGCTGAGCTTGTCGTCGGCATCCTTGTTCTTAGCCGGGTCGGCATCCAGGCGGTGCGGTGCCACGGACAGCATGTACTTTGCGGCGTCCAGGTCACCGACGGGTGCCGCGTTGTAGCGGTCAACGGTGGGTACGGCGGTGGGGGTGCCGTCACCGAGCACGGGCTGCATGCCGCCAACCTGCCAGACCAGCTTCGACGGCTTGGAGCTAATGATGCGGCCGTCGGTGGAGCGCGCCACGGTGCGGTAGGTGACCACGTAGCGGCCCGGGCGGGTGAAGGTCGTGGTGTTGTGGGTGTGGCTACCCTTGTCAAGCAGCCAGGAGTGCCAGCCGGTCGAGCTGCTGGAAAGCATGCGGTACACGTCGGCGGGGGCGTCGTCCGGGTTGTAGCGGAAGAGCTCCATACGGCCGGGGCCCTCAACGGAGAGAATGTCGGTAGCGAACACGCCGTCACGGAAACGCTCAGTGGGCACCTTCGTGGATGCGCCCAGGCCAGCCCAGATGGGGTCCTGGTTGCCGTAGGTCAGGTGCGGTGCCATGTAGAGGGTCTGGCCGGGTTCGCCGAGGAACGCCAGGGAGGGCGAGTCGCCCAGGGTCATGGTGTACTGCGACTTGCCGTCCCTGGTGCTGTAGCCCTTGCCGACCCAGTTAACGGTCTTGTCCAGTTCGTAGGTGTCTGCGCCGGTCTTGTAGGGGTTCGCCTCGTTCATGAGGACGAAGGTGCCGTTCTGCTCGTCCCAGTATGCCTTGGGGGCGTCAACGTGACCCTTGGTGGTGACGATTTTGCCGTCGTCGGGGCCTGCTGCGGCGGGCAGGGAGGGGGCAGCGCCGGCGAGCGCGAGCAGCGCTGCGGCGGAAAGGAATGCGGCTGCGCGGCGGAGGGCGGGCTTGCCGCCGGGGATGAAGAGTGCGGGGGTGTGTGTGGTGACCCGTCGTTGGGTCTGCTTCTGAGAGCTCATGACAACCTTTCTCATTTTTCTATTTCCTAGGGTAGCTCTTTTGCAAATAATTGTCATTTAGAACCTAAGTGAGTATAGTGATTCTCAGAAACACGTGTGCGCCGAGGCGCGCCCAAAAACGCACACCACGTACATCCACAAAGAGAAAAACACGGCAGAGCGCACCCCGGACGCAGGGGAGAAACCGGCAACAGGCCGCCGGACCCAGCATCGGGCAAGCCCCGAAAGCAACGGGCCCCGAACACACCGGGCAACGCGCCAGCCAACGAGCAGTCATCCAAGGAGCCACCATGCAAGGACGCACCAAACCCCTGAGCCTACTCAGCGCAACCACCCTCGGATGCACCCTCGCACTCGGGGCGCCCCTCGCCCTGCCCCAGGTCGGCACCTTCACCGCCGCACAGGCGCAGGAAAACCAGGCGCAGGAAAACCAGACCGGCACCCAGGCAGGCACCGAGTCGCGCGCCTACGTCAACTACGAAGGCGACTACGTCATCGCGGGCGTACACACCGAAATGCTCAACGCCTTCCTCGACGGCAACCAGTTCACCCTCGCCACCCTCGCAGACACCGGCCCCGGCCAGCAGGGACGATTCAACCCCGCCCGCACCGTCTTCCACCTGCCCGACGTCGAGGATGCACACACCAAGGTCGTAGCAGGCTACGACTACATTGCCCCCGAAGGCACCGACATCTTCTACATTCCCTCCACCCGCACCCGCGGCCTGCTCTACCCCGGCCTCGGTGCGGAAGGAATCCGCCCCGGCGCGCTCAAGGACAACACCATCAACCTTGAACTCGTGCGCAGCAGCGTACCCGAAGGCGGCCGCGCCGAAGTCTTCACCGAATCCGGTCGCGACAACCCGCGCGTCTTCAGCACCAACGACCAGCTCGCACCGCACACCATCACCGCGGGCGGCCACGAGCACCTCAGCTGGGCGTTCACCCGCAAGGGCATCTACCAGCTGACCTTCCGCGCCACCGCAACCCTTGCGGATGGCACCCCGGTCAGCTCCGAGGCGACCTACACCATCGCCGTGGGCACTAACGCTGAGGACGGCTTCAAGCTCCTGAACGCGCAGAACGCCGCAAAGGAAGCAACCAAGGACGCCACGAGCGAGGCAACCACTACCCCCGAGGCGAGCGCCACCGCTACCGAGAGCGCCACCAGCAGCCCCAGCGCATCTACCTCCGCAAGTGCTGAGGCGAGTGCTTCTGCTGAGGCGAGCGCATCCACCGGTATTCGCCGCGTGGATGGATCCGTGAACGGCCAGAACGCCGCGCAGGTGACCGACCCGAACGGCGCAAAGGCGGCGGCGAATGGTGAGCAGGCATCCCAGAGTGGATCCGGTGTAACCGCCATCAGCGGCACCGACAACACCAATAACGGCTCTGACAAGGGTAAAAACAAGGACGGCGGCAATAACGGCAGCTCCCGTAGCGTGAAGGGCTCCAACGCCCAGAACGTCACCGCACCCGGCAACGGCGGCGGCATTACCGGCAACGGTGTGCTGTCCTCCGGTCTGCCCGGTAGCCTGAACCAGCAGTGCATCGCCACCGAGGTTCCCGCGGAAGATGCCAAGGACTCTAAGGACGCTCAGAAGGACAACAAGCAGAGCAATCAGGCAGCCCAGGCACCGACCAGCATCCCCACCCTCGCCGTGGTCAATACCGCTGAGCACAGCGGCCGTGAAGAAGTCACCCACGGCCACTTCGACGTGGGCCCGATCCTCAACGGCGGCAACCTCACCAGCAGCGTGAAGGACGACCGTACCAGCCCCGCCCGCCACGTCTCCCCCGGCGCCCTCGAGTTCGTACTCAATGACGCCGCGAAGATTAACCTGCCCGCAGGCATGGAGAACATCGCCCCGGCGGGTACCCCCGTGCACATGATCGGTGCAACCCAGCAGCAGGGCGTGCCCTGGCTCGGCTGGAGCACTCAGGACCCCGAACTGCTCAAGCAGCTCGACGGCCCCGTCACCATGAGCCTCAACGGTTTTGAGGGCCCCGGCACCATGTCCACCTTCCTCTCCGGCAACTTCGGTTCCGCCGGTCAGAAGGTCTTCGATTCGCGGAGCGGCGGCTCCTTCCAGGTGCCTGCAAACACCCACCAGCACAGCAACTGGGTGTTCACCGCCGAGGGTCGCTACACCGTGACCATCGGCTGGACTGCACGCCTGAAGAACGGTCAGCAGGTCAGCAGCGAATCGGTTCTGCACTTCACCGTCGGCAACCCCGATAACGCCCCGGCAAGCAACAACGCGCAGGGTGCGGCGGGTGCCAAGCAGGACGGCGGCAACGCTAACAGCGCTAACGGCGCCAACAACGGCGGCGAGAAGAGCACCGCAAAGAACCCCGTCAACGGCACCGTAGACGAAGCCACCGGCATCGTCACCAAGCCCGACGGATCGAAGGTGCGCATCGTCGGTAAGACCGCCTCCGGTGAGGATTGCGCCCTGACCAGCCAGGAACTCGCCAACGCCCAGAAGGCAGCCGCGGCAGGCAAGCTGCCGAACACCGGTGTGGTCATCGACCCGTTCATGGTCAGCACCTCCATTCTGGCGCTGGCACTCGGTGCCATGATTCTGCGTTCGGCACGCCGAAAGGGCCGCAGCGGTGACACCGCATAGCGGGCATACCGGCGCGCACACCTATAGTCGGCGTACCGCCCTCACCCTCGCCTCCCGCATTGCGGTGGGTGCGGGGGTGGGGGCTGGTGCCTTCGCGCTGAGCGGATGCGCCAGCACCGTGAACGCCTCCTCCGACCGGATGCGCGTGGTCGCCACGACCCCGATCCTGGCGGACTTGGCTCAGCAGATTGCCGGGGAGCGCGCCAGCGTGCACTCTCTGGTGCCTGCCGGTGCTGACCCGCACTCATATGAGCCGAGCCTGCGCGATATCCGCGATGTCGCCTACGCCCGCTGTGCCCTGACGAACGGTCTGCTACTGGAGCAGCGTAAGCTCAGCAAAATGGTTGAGGCGAACCTGCCCGCCGGCGTTGTGTCCGTGGCGGTTGCGGAGAAGATTGAACAGTACGGCGGCAAGCTGGAAGCCATTGTTGAGGATGCTTCCCTGGACTCCATCTGGCTGGGTTTGCGTGTTGAAGAGGGCGGGCAGAACGAATCTGCCCCCGCCGACTCTTCGGATGCAGGCATGCGCTTTGAGGTGCAGAGCGTGCGGGCGCGCACCTCTACCGATTCGTCGAATGCGCAGTTGGCGGCGTTCATTACGCAGACCTTCGGCGCGGTGGAGATGCTGTGCGATTCGCATGCGCGCGGCGTGAACCTCACCCGTGAGGGGGACACCGCGGTCCGCACCGGCGATATGGGTTCGCTGGAGCTTCCGTTGCAGGCGCATACGCACCTGTCGTGGGCGTTTAGTGATGCCGGCGAGTACGCCATTGAGCTGAGCGCCACCGCGGTCAATGCGCCGGAGTCGGTGCGTTCTTCGCGCGGCACCCTGTACTGCGCGGTCGGTCGTGACCCGCAGGAGCTGGTGGACCGTCTGGCGAAGGAACAGAACATTTCTGCCGCCGAGATCAAGGTTCTTTCTGCAGGTCACGCCGATATTACGGCACGTACCGGCGACGGCAGGCTCGTGCTTCGCGCGGATTCCTCCCAGGGCGCCGTAGAGTACGAACTGAACCGCACCGTGGTGGCGGTCCCCTCCCGCACCCTGCAGGAGGTGCCCGCCGGCGGCAGCTACCGTTTCCTGCGTTCGGGTGCTTCGGAGCATCGCGGTCAGGTGTACCTGCTGGCGCAGGCCGTTCTGGGCAAGCACGTGCACGGCGAGATTGACCCGCACATTTGGCATTCGGTGCCGAACGCGAAGGCGAGCGTGCAGGTCATCCGTGACGCACTCACCTCCGCCGACCCGGAGGGTGCGAGCGAGTACGCGACCCGCACCGAGCAGGTCATGAAGGAGCTTGATGCCCTGGACGCTCAGCTGCGTCAGGTGTACGGAGGCCTGCCGGAGTCGGCACGCAACCTGGTCACCACGCACGACGGCTACCGCTACCTGGCGAGCACCTACGGGTTGCACATTGCCGGTTTTGTGAGCGCCAGTGCCAGCGGCGAACCGAGTATTCAGCAGCGTCAGCGCCTGCGTCGCACGGTCGAGGATTTGAAGGTTCCAGCGATTTATCTGGACAAGTCCACGGCGATGCGTTCACCGGTTCTCACGGAGCTTGCTCGGGAGGCTCAGGTGCGTACTGGGGTGCTCTATTCGGACACCCTGGATGCGCAGGCTCCTCACTACGCGCAGATGATGTTGGCGAATGCTCACACGATTGCACTGTGCTCTGGCAATGGCTCTGGCGGCGATTCTTCGGGTGCTAGTTGCTCGGAGGCAAGCACCTCATAACCCGGTTCTAAGCTACCCACAAGCTCATATAGCCGTATCAGCATATAGATAATCTTTCACACACCGTTTCGGTCATGATCCAAGGAAGTCCTCATGATGAACTCAACCACCCCCTCCCGCCCCTCGCGTAGCCGCGCCCTGCCCGCCCTGGCTCTGGGCGCCAGCCTCATGCTCGCACCCCTGGGTGTGGCACACGCGGAGACCACCCCGGCAACCGCTGAGAGCGCCTCGGCTCAGCCGAGCGACAGCAACCTCAGCCGCGGCGAGCGTGCCCTCACCCAGACCCTGTCGGCGGAGCAGCCGGTCGCATCCGGCCGCACCGAAATTTCTGCCGGTCACGTGGATATGGGTCCTCGTTTCAACAACGGCAAGTTTGAGCTCATGCTCCACGACGACCACGGCGAAACCCCCGTCTGGCGCAGCCTGGACGAGGTCATCTACCGCGGTAGCGACCAGGCGATCCTTGAGGTACCGAACGACCCGCGCTACTCCTTCGTGGGTGCGCCCGCCGGCTCTAAGGTGTACGTGATTCCGCAGACCGAAACTAAGGGCGTGATTTGGCCGGGTTGGAACACTCAGGATCCGCAGCTGGTGTCCAAGCTGAACCGCGGCGTGAACCTGACCCTGGAGCAGGTGAGCGGCCCCGGCACGTTCAGCCTGTACCTGGAGAACGGCAACTTCTCGGCACCGCAGGTGCTGTGGTCCTCGACCAAGAGCGAGCCGCAGAAGCTGTGGGTTGAGAAGAACACTCACACCCACGCGAACTGGGTGTTCACCGCTCCGGGCGAGTACCTGTTGAAGGTCACCGCGAGCGCTGAGCTCTCTGACGGTTCGACCGTGTCTGATACCCGCTACCTGAAGTTTGCGGTGGGTGACTCCGCGAGCGCTGATGCCCTGTACGCGATGGAGGCGCAGGCGCGCGGTTCGGGCTCGGCTTCTTCTGCATCCTCCGGCACTTCGTCTAACTCTGCTTCCCAGTCTGCCGGTACTCAGGCGTCCGGTTCTTCGTCTGCCGCCGCGGCGAGCGACCAGAGCAGTTACAAGGCAGAGTTCACTATCCCCTGGGGTGCTATTGCCGCAGGCGTGGCAGCTGTGATCGCCGTAGGCGCGTTCCTTTCGTTCCGTCGCCGCTCCTCCGCGCAGCGTGAGGCTCTGGATGAAATGCGCGGTGACCGTTCGTGAGCGCATCGGTAACAGCGGGTACTGAACCCGTTCTTGAGATTTCAAACCTGTACGCCGGCTACGCGCGCCGTTCCATCCTCAAGGATCTGTCCCTGACCCTGGAGCGTGGCGAGTTTGCGGGTCTGATTGGTGCTAATGGTGCCGGTAAGACCACGCTACTGCGCACCATTTTGGGTCTGATTCGCCCGGCGTCCGGTCAGGTTCGGGTGCTGGGTGAGTCGCCGCGTGTGGCGCGTGCGCATATTGGTTATGTGCCGCAGAAGCACCAGTTCCAGTGGGATTTTCCGCTGACCGTTAAGGACACGGTGATGACCGGTCGCGTGCGTGAGATTGGGTTCTTCCGCCGCCCGGCGAAGAAGGATTGGGTTCAGGTTTTTTCGGCGATGGAACGCACCGATGTTCTGCACCTGCAGGATGCTTCCATTGCGGAGCTTTCCGGTGGTCAGCGTCAGAGGGTTCTTTTGGCACGCGCTTTGGCGGCGAACCCCTCCCTGCTGCTGCTGGATGAGCCGTTTACGGGCGTGGACGCGCCGACTCAGACCACTCTGACCCGCCTGTACCGTGAGTTGGCGGGCGAGGGCATCACGATTCTGATGTCTACGCATGACATGCTGGCGGCGCGTGAGTCCTGCTCGCGTCTGTGCGGTGTGCGCGGCAATATTCACCTGGATGGTCCGGCGGACTCCTTTAGCTTGGAGCAGCTGCATACGTGGTTGCACGGTCACGATATTGAGGAGGCGCAGGGCCACGCCCGCACGGGCTTCACCTGTGCCGGTGGTGCATTGGATGAGTACGGCCACGAGCTGCCTGATTCCTGCGCTTCTGATCATTCTCTCTCCCCCGCCCATACTGCTTCTACCGGGGGTGCCCGTTGATTACTCCTATCGATTTTCTTGCCGACCTGTTCAACCCGTCTCTGGCGTTTCTTCCGCGTGCCCTGGCGGCGGTGCTGCTCGCGTCGGTGGTTACCGGTGTGGTGGGCTGCCACGTGCTGATGCGCGGCATGGTCTTCATTGGCGATGCGGTGGCGCACTCGGTGTTCCCGGGTCTTGCGGTGGCGTTCGTGTTGGGCGGCAACCTGATGGTGGGTGGCCTGACGGCGGGCGTGGTGACGGCTATTCTGGTCGCTATTTTTAGCCAGAATCAGCGGCTACGCGAGGATTCCGTGATCGGTATTTTCTTCGCGGCGTCTTTTGCGTTGGGTATTGTGATTATTTCATTGGCACCGGGCTATTCGGGGTCGGTGCAGGATTTCTTGTTCGGCTCGATTGTGGGTGTTTCGAATGAGGACATTACCCAGGCGGCGATTATGGGTGCCGTTATTCTGCTGGTGTTGTGGCTGTTCCACCGCCAGATTGTGACGGTCAGCCTGGACCGTGAGAGTGCCCGCGCGATGGGCCTGCCGGTGCTTGCCTTGGATATTGTGCTGTACGTTCTGGTGACCATTTCTGTGGTGCTGGGTCTGCAGACGCTCGGTAATGTGCTGGTGCTGGCGCTTCTGGTGATTCCGGCGTCGGCAGCCCGCCTGGCGTGCCGCCGACTGGGGTCGATGATGGTGTTCTCGCCGGTGTTTGGCGGTATCTGTTCGATTGTTGGCCTGTACCTGTCGTGGGCGTTTAACCTGCCGACCGGTGGCACGATTGTGCTGTCGATGGTGGCGGCTTTTGTGCTGGTGTGGGCCGTGACGGCGGTTCGTTCGCGAGCACGTGCGCAGCTGAAGAGCTAAGCCCAGCTCAACCCGGGCTCAACCCAACTTTTCTCGATTAAACGCACGAGGCGCATCCCTGTTTGGGGGGGTGCGCCTCGTGCGTTTTTTACAGGTCTTAAATACCCAAAGTGAATCATGTTCATGTTTAAAGAACCAAAAGATACACTCCGCGTAATAAAAGCGCATAATTCAACACGTCGGGTTTAATGAAAATACAACCTATCAAATATTTCTTATGGGTTGATACATGTAGTGATAAAGCAGTCACTGCACCCTCATTAGAGCTTCAAAGAAGGAGTCATCATGAAGGCATATGTATACCACGGCCCCGACCAGAAGGGCGCCTGGGAGGAAGTCCCGAACCCCACCATTCTTGAGCCCACGGACGTTATCGCCCGTGTCGACACCACCACCATTTGCGGTACTGACCTGCACATCCTGAAGGGCGACTGCCCCGAGGTGGACCACGGACGCATCCTGGGCCACGAGGCTGTCGGTACCATTACCGAGGTTGGCTCCGCGGTGACTGACCTGAAGGTCGGCGACCGCATCATCATCCCCGCCGTGACCAGCTGCGGTAAGTGCTCCTACTGTAAGGCGAACCAGCCTTCGCACTGCCAGACCGTTGGTGGTGTCGGCTGGATTTTCGGTTACATGATTGACGGCACCCAGGCAGACTACGTGCGTGTTCCCTACGCAGAGACCTCGGTCCACCTGGTTCCGGAGGGTCTGACCGATGAGGACGTCCTCTTCCTCACCGACGCACTGCCCACCGGCTTCGAGATCGGTATTCTGAACGGCAACACCAAGCCCGGCGACACCGTCGCTGTCGTGGGTGCAGGCCCCGTGGGTCTGGGTGCAATCATGACCGCTAACCTCTGCGGTGCCGGCCGCGTCATCACCGTCGACTTCGACGAGAACCGCATGAACAAGGCACTGGAGCTGGGTGCAACCGATAAGGTCAACGCGGGAGACCCGAACTTCATCGAGAAGATTAAGGCTCTCTCCCCCGACGGCCTGGGCGTGGACGTGGCAATTGAGGCTGTGGGCGTTCCGCAGACCTTCGAGACCTGCACCAAGATTGTTCGCCCCTACGGCAACATCGCTAACGCTGGCGTGCACGGCAAGCCCGTTGAGCTGCCCCTGAACACCATGTGGATTTCTAACGTTCGCATCAACATGGGCCTGGTCAACTGCAATACCGTCGGCAACCTGCTGAACATGGTCCGCTCCGGTCGCCTGAACGCTAAGGCAATGGCAACCCACCGCTTCACTTTCGACCAGTTCGAGGAGGCATACGACCTGTTCAGCCACGCTGCCGAGCACAACGTGGTGAAGGTTGTTATCTCCCGTAACCCCGAGGTTGCGGCATAGACAGCGGTAAGCTCATATACCGCTCATACTGAAACCCCAAACTTTCGTTAGGGATTTCAGTGGGATGTATTCATGACACTGCGAACATCCCCACGATTCGCCTCCGGGTGGGAGAGGGTAGGTCCCACCCGGAGCGCGAATCGCCCTCCCCTACCCCGAGATGTAGTTATTTTCTGAAGAGACAAGATTGTCTGAAGATACAGGATTTTCTGAAGATTCAAGAGATACGCCAGCTCGGGGTTTTCTGTTCCCTCAACCCATTCTTTGGGCAACCCGTTCTTTGGCGGGCTCAACCTGTTCTTTTGTGGGTTGAGGGGCGGTTCCTCACGCGTGATGCCTCCTCTGCCGGGCGCTCTGCCGACCCGCTCTTGCGGGTTCTTCTGCCAGGCAACCTCTACTGGTGGAGGGGCGCATCATTTGGCTCTTCTTGGTCGGGCGGTACCTCCGATTCTGCTCCTCCTTGAAGGGAAAGGAAAAGGGTCGCACGCTTACGATTCAATGGCGATTCGTAGGCTGCGACCCTTTTCTCATGCCCGGATTCCGGCACTGCGGGGATTTTCTGTGCTCCGGGGTTTTTCTGTGTTCCGGGCGGCTATTTAGTTTTTAGGCTTCTCACCGTCAGCCTTCTCGCCGATAGCGGCGTTCTGTGTGATGGGGTTGAACACCTCCGTGGGATCATCCTCTCCGAATGCGGCAGATACCCCAGATACGGCAGAGGATTCGGTGGCGTCTCCGGTGACGGGCTCGGTGGGTGCATCAGCCGGATCCTCGGCAGGCGCGCCAACGGGCACCTCCGCAACGATGGGATCCTCCGAGGCGGGTGCCTCCGGAGCCTTCTGCGCATCCTCCTGCTGATCCTGAGCCGGAGTCTCTACGGGCTGCCCAGAAACACCCTGCTCGGTAGCTACCGGCTCACCGTGCGCGGAGTCCTTCTGCGCATCCTTGTGCGCGTCCTTATGTTCGAGCGTGTAGATGATGCGCGGTTCCAGACGCTCAAAACCGATCTTGGAACGCACCCAGTTCACCGCCCGGTCAATGCGGTCCTCACCCTCGGTAGTTTCAACAACCCGGTAGTTACGCGGTAGCATCACGCTATCACTGAGCACACGCGGGTACTCGTCAATCTCCTGAATACCCGCCATGTACATATTTTCGCGGAACTGCTGGGCGAACTCCTGCTGACCCAAGAACAGCTGGTCGGCGTAGGTTTTAGCCGACAGGCGCTCGCTGTAGGCATGCTTCGAATCGCGGGTGCCCTTCTTAGAGCCGTAAATATCCCAGAAGTAGAAGTACACGTTGTTCGCGATAATCGCGTAGATAATGCGGTTCTGCAGGTACACGAGGGCACCGACGGCGACCGCACCAACAATCAGGAGCACCACGGCGAGCGGGGAGAGTGCAAAGTCAGACAGATTGCCGCGGTGGTTCGTGAACAGGCCAATCAGGTAGGCGATGGTGACCACGATGATGGGCACGCCGATGAAAATCACGGCCAGCGGAACCCAAATGTACAGCAGAGCACGTAGAATCAGGCGGTAGTAGCTAATCGAGTCGCCAATGGGGATGGGCGTGGGCTTCACGGAGGAGTGCGCACGCTTCATGAGCAGGCTGAACACGCGGTTGCTGTCGATGCCGACTTTACGCAGCTTCGATTCGAGGGAGGCACGTTTGAGGAAGACCCGGTAGTTTTCGAGGACGACGCGCTGGTCGGAGGTGAGGCTCTCCGGGTCAGGTAGCGCGCTGATATCCATGCCAGCTTCGGTCAGTAGCTTGCTCCACAGCTCTAGGCGTGCCAGTTCGGAGGGTTTTGCCGCCGCCTGCGCCTGGTAGTTCTTGTAGGAAATGAAGATGGTGCTGGCACCAATCAGCAGTGTAATGAAGGGTGCTATCCAGTCTTTGAGTCCCATGGTGGCGTTCCTCCTTGAGTTGTGTGGAGCCGCTGGTTCCTCGGTCTTGTCAGCGCGTCTTTTCAGGACGTCTTTTTGGGGCGTCCTTTGCGGGCGCGAGCCCGCTGTTTTTACCGTACCACCGGCACCTGTGCTGAACCTTTAAATGCGCAGGTGGAAGGGTTTCAAAAAAGCCCCGCCTCCCGATGTTGCGGTAGCGTCAGGAGGCGGGGCTTATGTGTTCCGAATTAGTGCGCTCGCTGGGTTAGCGCGCAGAGTTAGTGCGCGGAATTAGTGGTCAGCGGGCTTCATTTCGCGCGGTGCCTTGCGGATCATGAAGTAGCTAATGACGGCCATAACACCCATGAGCACGGCGCTGAATGCGGAGCTCAGCACCACGCCGGAGTCGAAGGCAGCGAATGCGGAGGAGAGCAGCTGGTTCGCCTGCTCGCCACCCACCTGGCTTGCGACCGTCACGGCACCGCCGAGGGTTTCGTGGGCGTGGTCGGCGAGAGTCTCATCCAGGCCGTCGGGTACAACCACATTTGCGCGGTAGACGGCGGTGAGCATGCCACCAATGATGACGGTGCCGAGCACCGTACCTGTCTCGTAGGAGGTCTCCGAGATCGCGGATGCCGCACCAGCCTTACGCGGCGGCACGCTGGAGAGCATCAGGTCGTTCGAAATGGTCTGCGCAATACCGATGCCGGTACCGAGCACAATGAAGATCAGGATAATCACCAAGTCGTTGTGCGCACCCAGGAAGGCGAGCACCGCGAACGCGGCAGCGTGGAGCGCCAGACCGAAAGACACCACCTGCGCCGGGTGGAAGTGCACCGCCACGCGCGCAATCACCAGACCGGCGATAATGATCGCCAGGGTACCGGGAATCAGCAGCATACCGGCGTACATGGGCGGCAGACCGGAGACCAACTGCAGGTGCTGGGAGGCGAAGTAGATGAAGCCAACGTCCACCATCATGGAGATGAGGTTTGCGGTAATCGCGCCGGTGAACACGGTGTTGCGGAAGAGGCGCACATCCAGCATGGGCTGAATATCGTTCTTCTCGCGGTTGAGCTGACGCAGCACGAACAGGACAATGAAGCACAGGCCGGCAAGGATGGTGCTGATAGCCACCGCATCGAACCCGGTTTCGGAGGTGTGAGTCAGACCGAAGGTAATGCCGGTCATGCCGGTCATAATCAGCAGGATGCTCAGCGGATCCACCGGGCTGGGGTTCGGGTCCTTCGACTCGGGAACCATAATCGGGGCGAGAATCAGCAGAGGAATCAGAATCGGCACAGCGAGCAGGAACACCGAACCCCAGTCGAAGTGCTCCAGCAGGAAACCACCCACAATCGGGCCCAGCGCCGCACCCGCCGAGAAGCCCGAAGCCCACACGGCAATAGCGATGCGGCGCTCGGTCGCATCCACAAAGATATTGCGAATAATCGACAGGGTTGCCGGCATGAGCATGGCGCCAAAAATGCCAAGCAGGGCGCGGGCAACCACGAGCATCAGCGCGGAGGGCGCGAATGCCGCGAGCGCAGAGATTGCCGCGAAGCCGGTCGAGCCGATGAGCAGCAGCTTGCGGCGACCGATGCGGTCACCGATAGCGCCCATGGGCACGAGCAGGGCGGAGAGCACCAGGGAGTAGGAGTCAACGATCCACAGCTGCTCCGCGGAGGAGGGGCTCAGCGCCTTAGCGATTGCGGGCACCGCGAAGGCAAGCACTGTGTTGTCGATGGAGACCAGGAGCACCGGGAGCATGAGCACACCGAGTGCCGCCCAGCGCTTGGTCTTCTGGTCGGGGGCGTGAATGGGCAGAGCCGTGGTGTGCGGATTGTGATTCGTCATGGGTTGTTTTCGTGCGTCTATAAGGTGTCGGCTGATGCGGCGGACGCGGCGGCATCAGCTCGGCCTGTCTTTTGGGCTAGGTCTTTTAGTGAGGTTTTAGGGGTCCGGACGGGGCCATAAACGAAGATTAACTATACCAACTGGACGGTATAGTTTCAAGCGGTTAGACTGGTACACATGACCACCCCCAACCACCGAAAACAACGCGCCACCAACCCCCGCGAACACATCCTCGACACCTACGTCGACCTGCTGATTCGCTCGGGAGAACGCGCCGCAACCCTCGATGCCGTCGCCACCGCCGCGAAGGTTTCCAAGGGCGGGCTACTCTACCACTTCGCCTCCAAGAAGGCGCTACTTGAGGCGCTCGCAGAACGCACCCTCACCCTGGCTAAAGAGGACTTCGCGGCAATGGAGCAGGCGCCCGAGGGCGCAAGCGCCTACTACATCAATTCCTCCACGCCGGATAACACCCCGTTCGACCGTGCCCTCATTGCCCTCAGCCGCCTGGCGCAGAACAATAATGAGCTCGCCCAGCAGACCATGAGTCGCGTACAGGATGGCTGGCATGCGCTCGTCCTCGCTGAGCTGGGTGATGAACAGATTGCCCGCACCGTGTTGCTTTTGGGCGACGGCATGTACTACAACGCGGCATTCGGAGGCGACTCCGCCAGCCCGCAGAGGGCTGCAGCCATCGCGGCAGACCGTGCGGCACTCGAACGCGCCCTGCAGGTACTCAAGGCGGCGGCTCGTTAAACCACAAAAGCCACTCGACACAGCGGTTAAAGCCACAAGCTAAAACCGCTACCTCAAACCCTATTCTTCAGCGCCGGCGAGCACCCGGGGCTTAAACTGGAAGGGTACGTATCTACTCTTCAACCAAGGAGTTCCGATGATTTTCATTGCTGTAAAGTTCCCCGTCAAGCCCGAATACGCTGACCAGTGGATTGAGAAGACCCGCGCTTTCACCGAGGCAACCCGCGCCGAGGAAGGCAACAAGTTCTTCGAGTGGTCCCGCAGTGTTGAGGACCCGAACGAGTTCGTTCTGCTCGAGGCTTTCAACGACGATGCAGCTGGCCCGCACGTGAACTCTGACCACTTCCAGCAGGCTATGAAGGACATGCGTCCGCTGCTGACTGCAACCCCGAAGATTATTTCTCGCCTGATCGACGGCGACGACTGGGAAGCAATGGGCGAGCTGCAGATCGACTAATCTGCACCCCTGATATGCACCTAAAACTGCATAGTTAGATGTTGCATAAGTAGACGCTGGAGCGCCTCTCCTGTCTGTCCTATTGGACAGACAGGAGAGGCGCTTTGGTGTGTCCGGTACCTGAACTTTTCCCCTTGACACGACGCGGATGGTACCGGTTTTCGGGTCAGCGGGTGCCTTGCGTGCATTTTTACCCTATTAACCCCTTAAAATGGGTAGAGTATGCACACCTATCGATACCCATTCGCACAGGAGGCCTGAATGAGCATCGCATCTCAGCCTCTTCCCGGCGCAGTCGCCGTCGAAGAGCACAACGACGTGGACCACACCTCTGTATCCCTCGCCGTCTCGACCGTGATTCTAGCTTTGCGTCCCAAGGAAAACGAGACCCACCCGACCCTGTGGCTGCCGCTGGTTCGCCGCCTCCGCGAGCCTTATAAGGGCCAGTGGGCGCTTCCTGGCGGTCCGCTCAACCCGAATCTTTCCCTCGAAGAGGCAGCCGCTTCGACCCTGAAGCGCGCAACCAACCTGCAGCCCGGCTACCTGGAGCAGCTCTACGCATTCGGCGACGTTCTGCGCACCCCCGAGGCGCGCGCCGCCCGCGTTGTGGGCGAGCCCGAACCGGCACCCGGTACTGATCATGAGCGCGTGGTTTCCGTGGTGTACTGGGCGTCGATTCCCGCCACCGAGGTTGCGAACACTCGCGTGCACGAGAACATCCGCTGGTTCCCGGTGGATGAACTGCCCGAGCTGGCATTCGACCACAACGAAATCATTGAGTACGCGCTCTACCGTCTGCAGAACAAGGTCGAGTACTCGCGTATTGCGCACTCTTTCTTGGGTGAGGAGTTCACCCTGGCGCAGCTGCGTGAGGTGTACGAGGCGATTCTGGGTCGCACCCTGGATCCGGCAAACTTCCGCCGCCAGATTGCGGCGTCGAAGTCGATTATTGACACCGGCCGCCGCGTGGAGGGCACCCGCCACCGCCCGCCGCGCCTGTACCGTTACAACGACGCTCAAGCGTACGCGGATGCGGGCCCGCTGGGCATGTACCGTGAGCGCCACGAGGCGTAATAGCGTTTCGCGCGTTGTACGCGCGCAGATTTAATGCCTAAAAGGAGGGGCGGCACCGAGTGGTGTCGCCCCTCCTTTTGTGTCTTCTGGGATTACATCACCGGTTGCATCGCCCCTTGTCGGCGGGTTTTGCGTGGGGGTGCTTGACTCAGCACCCGTGCGCTTCCTATGCTGGAGACCTCAGCTCTTTATCCGTGTTGCCCCACCGTGGGGCAACCTAAGAGGCTGAACGCAATGTTTGACCGAAGCCACCCAAGGCACGACCGGGGTGCCCTTCGGAATCTAGGAGGCATCAAAGAAATGACCCACCGAGCATAAGCCCGGACCTCACAGAATTTTTTTCGCGCGCTCACGCAGCAGCTTTATAGGCACAGCCGTATAGTCGCTTTATCCTGCGTATTTCTGTCAGCGCGCACGCACCCGGGCACAGGTACATCCACCGTTACGCTCGGGTTTTTTCGCGCTCTTTTTGGGGCGATCCTCTTACCGCCACGCGCTCAGCATAGGCACCCCCAAACCGCCGGCACACTACTGCAACGCACCACCGTCGGAGTTTGAGAGCACCCGAGCATCCATACCTCAAGGAGCTCGTATGACACACGCACTTCAGCCGCAGGCAATCTTTCCCCGTTCCGCTTCTTCCCGCGATGCCCGTTCACATGCCGCTTCCCATGCGGCGGCGCACGTTAGCATCGCCCACCTACACTTTGCGCACCCGAGCCAGCCTCCTCTTTTTGCGGACCTTTCGGCGGTGTTTTCGGCACCTCTGACCGGGCTCATTGGTGACAATGGTTGCGGAAAAACCACCCTGATGAGGTTGATTTTGGGTGATTTGACCCCGGATTCCGGCTCTTTGGCGGCACCGGAACACATGGCGTATCTACCTCAGGATATGGGTCTGGATCGGGAGCAGACCCTAGCCGAGCTCTGCGGAATCTCCGAGATTCTGCGGGCACTGCAAGCAGTGGAATCCGGCGAATACTCCCCCGAACTCTACGAAACCATCGGGGATAACTGGGACGTTGAGGAGCGAACCCTGGCGGCTCTTGCGACCTACGGCTTCACCCCGGCGGCGCTGATTGATCGCGACAACCCGCAGGCGGTTCGCGCACTCTTTGCTCGCAGTATGCGCAGCTTCTCCGGTGGTGAGGCGGTCATTGCCGCACTTGCCTCGCTGATGATTTCTGACCCCGAGTTCATTCTGCTCGATGAGCCGACGAACAACCTTGACTCCGCGGCGAAAGCCCAGCTCTTCACGGCACTGGAGGCGCTGCCCTGCCCGGCGCTCATTATCAGCCACGACCGCGATCTACTGGAGCGCGTAAACGTGATTGCCGAGCTTCACGCCGACCGCCAGGGGGTGGCGCATCTGCGCCTTTTCGAGGGTAACTACAGCACCTACCGGCAGGCGCTGGACACCGAGCAGCAGGCGGCTCAGCGTCGCGTCACCGAGGCGAAGAACCGGGTGCGTTCTGCGCACCGTGAGTGGGTGCATGCGCAGGAGATTATCTCGAAGAACATGGCGCAGGTGTGGAAAGATGACCAGCCGGATACGATTCTTGCCCTCGCCAAGGACGCCTCACGGCAGGCGGCGGTGAAGCTTCGCGGTCTGCGCATCGGCAAGCAGGAGCAGGCTCAGGAGGCGTATCAGAAGGCTCAGGAGCAGGTGCGGGCACAGGAGAAAATCTATGCAGAGCTGAGCCAGCAGCCCCTGCCCGCGGGACGTAAGGTGCTGGAGCTGAGCAGGGTTGATAGCCACCCAGTTTCACGTGAAACATTTGCCGTTCAGCAACCCACCAAGGTTGATTCTCTGCATTTTTCGCCCGCAGAGGCTGATAGCGAGAGCCAACAGGGAACCCCAGCAGAGCACCCCGAGCACCTGATTCTCAGCGGCCCCGAGCACCTGCGCATCACCGGTGCAAACGGTAGTGGCAAAACCACCCTCCTTGAGGCAATTGCCCACGCCGGCGAGGCGGACTACCTCTCCCCCGTACAGCCCGCCTATCGCGTCGACTATTGCATCGAGGGGGCGTATATTCCGCAGCGCATTAGCTTGGATCCACAGCTGACTCTCCTGCAGAGCGTGCAGCGGGCAAACCCCGGGGTGAGCGAACAGCACCTTCGTGATCAGCTGGCGCGGTTACTTTTCCGTCGCGAGAGCGTGCACCATAAGACCGGTGAGCTCTCCGGCGGTGAGCGTTTCCGCGCAGCGGTGGCGCAGGTGCTTCTGGCTGATCCGGTACCGCAGCTACTCATGCTGGATGAGCCGACGAACAACCTCGATATTTCTTCGGTGGATTGGTTGGTGCAGGCACTCGAAGCCTACACCGGTGCGCTCATCGTGGTGAGCCATGATGAGGATTTCTGCCGCCGCATCCGCATTGACCGCACGCTGGCACTCTAGGGTTCCCTGCTGTGCATCTAAGGCAGGGAATAAACATCCAGTACAGCTAGGACGAAGTTACATAGCAATCATGTATGTACTCCGGTGTGAACTTTACATTTTGAGTGACAAAATCTGCTGAAGAGTTACATTTTGTCACTCAAAATCTCCATATTTGTAAATTTCACATCCCAGTTGTTACATCAGCACGCTCAAACTACGGGCGCATCCCGATTAAGCCGTTAAACGAATGGGTGCCCGGCACCTCCGAATATGGAGGCGCCGGGCACCCGTTTCAGTTATCTCACCGCGGCTACTTCACCGCGCTGACGAAAACTTAGATTAGAGGACCAGGCCCTTGGTCTGGGACACTGCGCGCTCGAAGCGAGCCTGAACGTCAGCCCAGTTCACAATGTTCCAGAATGCCTTGACGTAGTCGCCCTTAACGTTCTGGTAGTCCAGGTAGAATGCGTGTTCCCACATGTCCAGCTGCAGAACGGGGATCAGTGCAACGGAGATGTTGCCCTGCTGATCGTAAAGCTGCTCGATGATGAGGCGCTTGCCAACGGTGTCCCACGCGAGGATTGCCCAGCCGGAGCCCTGAATGGTCAGTGCAACGTTGGTGAAGTGCTCGCGGAACTTGTCGAAGGAGCCGAAGAACTCGTCGATTGCTGCTGCCAGCTCGCCGGTGGGCTTGTCGCCACCCTCGGGGGACAGGTTGTTCCAGAAAATCGAGTGGTTGGTGTGGCCACCCAGGTTGAACGCCAGGTCCTTGGAGAGCTTGGAGACGTTGCCGTACGCACCGTTCTCGCGTGCCTCTTCGAGCTGCTCAAGAGCTGCGTTAGCACCTGCAACGTATGCTGCGTGGTGCTTGTCGTGGTGCAGCTCCATGATCTTTGCGGAGATGTGGGGCTCGAGCGCCGCGTAGTCGTAGGGAAGCTCGGGGAGAGTGTACTTTTCAGCCATGATGATGCCTTTCATTAGAAAACTTGGCTCGTATTAAAGATTACCAGCGTAGCGTTTACTTTACCTTTCATGAATTGGGGAGCGTCACATGTGCGCACCAACCCGTGCAGGACTGTGGATTTTAGGCGGAAACTTTTCCCCACACCTGTGGATAACCCTGTATATCAACAGGCTTTTCAGGCTCGGCACCCTATTCTGCCTTGAAATAACAGGGTATGCACTCATGTGAATAACAGTGCTGTAAGTTCTCCACACTGTGGATAACCCCTGTGGATAACACCTCTTTTTGGGGATGTGCGGGGGATAAACTACAGAATTTTCGCCCTCACTCGGGGCATTTTTCCTTCTACTAGCCAAAATATTGGGCGCCGGCAGGGACGCCGAGCCCCCTTACACGCCGCTTAGCGCCGGAGGCGGTGGATTAAGTGCACAGGGTTATCCACAGGTGTGGAAACTCTGGCGTTCCGCGGATTTAAAGGTGAAAAGGTCTTCTGTTTAAGAACTTGCCCTCGGTTTTAACGGCTGTGAAAGCCTGTAATTACAAGAATTTTTCTGCAGAGCTCTTAAATTGGGCCCGTGGCGAGCCTCGATTCCGCTCCACCAAATCACACGAGCGTAAGTTCTCCACACTGTGGATAACCCCTGTGGATAACACTCCTGGCACGATACGGCACGACAATACCGCAGGTACGCAGTGTAGCCAGGCGGCGTAGCCACACTTGTATAGCTACATAACAGCACAGGTGTTTGCGCCTCCTCGTATGCTCCTCCCCCGGCTCGTACAGCGCTCTTGCTGATGCCGATATGAGGGTAAAGAAAAAGAGCACCCGACCATTGGATGCTCTTAGAGTGAGTTGATAGAAATTTGAGTTAAAAAGATACGGTACGGAATGCAGCCCAACCACGAACTGCACCCGCACCGCACATCCGTCGGTAGAAATACGAGTTACTCGTACACCGACGACAATCACCGATAAATAGAGAGTCGAACCTATCGAAGCGAGCTTCCGGTCTCGCCTCGGAGGCTTCCTTCGACCCCGTTATGTAATTAGTGTACACGGTTTCATTACGGTTGCAAAGCCAAAACCGAGATTTTTTTAAAATTTTTGTTACCGTTTCGTTATTTTTCGACCTCGGAACACTCTTTGCCGGCCCGAGAATTTTCTTCCACCACCCAAAAAACCCTGATATTCCGCGGAAGTTGGCATTATGCACGGAGGTGCTTCTTGGTATGGTCTCGTCTATACTTGTACCAGAAATCTTTTTAAATATGTCGCATATCACTTGCTTACCCTGGGTATTTGCAGTCACCGCGTGCAAAAAGATACCCCTAGCACCCCTCAAAAAATTAGCACCAAAGTGTCAACCATTACTTGACCGTACCAATTTTGAGTCACCTAGTCAGACCTTTCGCTACAATGGGTGCCAACACGCCACTTCTCTCTTTATTTAAGAGAGCTCCATATCCGATAAAAGAGGAACCAATCTCGTGTCCATACCAACCACGTCTGCGCAGCAGCCGGAGAATGCCTCGCACAGCGAATCCACCCAGTGGCTCTCCCCGCAAGAGCGAGAAGGCTGGCTCTTTATCAGCTCCATCATCTTCAGCCTCACCCGCAAGCTAGAGAATCAGCTACAAACCGAGGCTGGCATCAGCTTCGTTGAATACATGGTGCTCGCAATGCTCTCCGAGTCCAAGGATCATTCCCTGACCATGACCGAGCTGGCAATCACTACGAACACTCTTCCCGCACGCCTCTCACGAGTCGTAGCGCGTTTGGAGAAGGATGGATACGTCCGCCGTTCCCTCAGTGCTGAAGACCGCCGTGTGAGCATCTGCCACCTGCTCCCCGCAGGCGAGCAGAAGATCCAGGAAGTCGCACCCAGCCATGTTGGCGAAGTACGCCGCCAAATTTTCGATCACCTCACCCCCGAGCAGGTTGAGCAGCTTGCCGAGATCGGTAAGGCTGTTCTGGGTGATACTCCTTCAAACGTCATCTCGATTGATGCACTGCAGCGTGGGGAATACCCCGCACACTAACCTCCTCCACCCCACAGAGGGATGAGAGTTGAGAGAACCAGAGATAAGGCACATTCCCCACCGGGAACGTGCCTTATCTCTTTAAAGGTGCGCGCAGAACAACCTTTACGGAGGCGGTTGGGGGCGCATCGGGGTTCTGGCCACACCAGTTTCGCCGCATTTTCGAGAGATTTTTAAGATTTTTTTTGCGCCCTCTAGCCCCGTGCGCGGGCACCCAACATGGTGTCTCTATGTTTACCTTGAACCGTAGGGTTTGTGGTTTTTAAACCCGCTGTCTATCCCCGTTAAACCGCGAAATCTCAAGGAAACACACCCAATACCACTCAATCCAAAGAGAGTATTCAGGGCATCCACACTAAGGGTTATGGCGACAATATGTCAGGGGTACCTCATCTACCCCACCGATTAGCCTTTTCTCTCTGTACACGCCCCAGAGCACCCCGTACGATAAATATCAACAGGTTGCACCGCGCCATCCGGCGCCCAAGAGCAATCACCATATAAGGAGAAACCATATGTCTAAGTCTTTCTACGACCTTCTGAACGAGCAGATCGGCCACGAGTTCGCTGCATCTCACCAGTACCTGTCCATGGCTATCTGGCTCGACGGTGAGGATCTGCCCCAGCTGGCTAAGTTCTTCTACCGCCAGTCCCTCGAAGAGCGCGAGCACGCACTCATGATGGTTCAGTACAAGCTGGACCGTGGCCACAAGGTTGAGATTCCCTCCGTTCCCGCTGTCAAGAACGACTTCGAGAACGTTCAGGAAATCGTCGACATGTCCCTGGCACAGGAGAAGGTCGTCACCGGTCAGATCGAGGCACTGTTCTCCGCAGCACGCGCTGAGAACTACGCACTGGGCGAGCAGTTCATCCTCTGGTTCCTGAAGGAGCAGGTCGAGGAAGTCGCCACCATGGAAACCCTCGTGACCGTCGTAAAGCGCGCCAACGGCAACCTCTTCGACCTGGAGAACTACGTTGCACGCGAGCTGGCAGACGACCACGGCCAGGAGTCCGGCGCACCCGCAATCGCTGGTTCCTAATCTCTCGTTTGACGGCTAGGCACCTAGTCGACCACGCAGAATATTAAAACGTTCCGCCCTTCCCACGCACCGTGGGGAGGGCGGAACGTTTATGCATATAAACCACGAAAAATCATTGCAGCGCACCGTCCAGGAGCTAAAAGCCGCCAGCGGGTACTCGAATACTCATACAGCGCAGAGTAAACTTAAAAGCCTTAGACGCCGCAGAATACCGCGGCAGAAAGAGGAGAGAATGACTCACACCAACCCAGATACCCTCAGCCGCGGCTCCTATAGCAACTCACGCCGCGTAGCCGATATTCTGCGTGCAGAAACCGTCGGCGGTACCGTGCTTCTGATCGCAACGGTGCTGGCAGTAGTACTCGCCAACACCCCCGCATCCACCTTCTACTTTGGTCTGCGAGACACCGTTGTTGGCCCGGTCATCCCCGGCTTCAACCACCTGCAGATGAGCATCGGCACCTGGGCAGCAGACGGTCTGCTCGTAGTCTTCTTCTTCCTCACCGGTCTGGAGCTGAAGAAAGAATTCGTGATCGGTGACCTCAAGTCGCCGTCCACCGCTATTGTGCCGATTGCGGCTGCCTTCGGTGGCGTGGCAGTGCCCGCGATTATCTACACGGCGCTGAACTTCACCAGCCCCACCGCTCTGCACGGCTGGGCGATCCCCACCGCAACCGATATCGCGTTCGCGGTGTCTGTTCTCGCCGCCGTGGGTACTTTCCTCCCCTCGGCGATGCGCGTCTTCCTGCTGACCCTGGCTGTGGTCGACGACCTGATCGCAATCTGCATTATCGCAATCTTCTACACCAATAACTTCCATGGCGAGTACCTGCTCTTCGCGCTCATTCCCCTCGCTCTTTTCGCGTTCATTGCCTACCGCGGTGAGACTATGTTGCATCTGAAGCCGCTGGCTGCCTGGCTGCTGCTTCTGCCCCTGGGTATTATCACCTGGGCGCTCTTCCTTGAGTCCGGTATTCACGCGACCATTTCCGGTGTGGTTCTGGGCTTCCTGGTGCCGGTGAAGATGTCCGCTCGCTCTGAGGCGGCGCAGGCTGAGCACGGTCTTGCGGAGGTGCTGGAGCACCGCTTCCGTCCCCTCTCTACCGGCATCTGCGTGCCCATCTTCGCGTTCTTCAGCGCGGGTGTGGCTGTGGGCGGTTTTGAAGGCCTCGGACGCGCCCTCACCGACTCCGTGGCGGTCGGCATTATGGTTGCGCTAGTTGCCGGTAAGACCATCGGTATTTTCGGCACCACCTGGCTCGTGACCCGCTTCAAGAACGCTAACCTCGACCCGGATATCGCCTGGATTGACGTGGTCGGTCTGGCTGCAACCGGTGGTATCGGTTTCACCGTGTCCCTGCTGGTGGCTGAGCTCTCCTTCCCGCACGGTTCCCCGCACACCGAAGACGCAAAGATTGCGATTCTCGTCGGCTCTGTTCTGGCTGCCATTGTGGGTGCGGCTATCCTGTCTCGCCGCAACAAGCACTACCGCGCCCTAGCCGAGAAGGAAACCGTGGATGCTGACGACAATGGCATCCCCGATGTCTTCGAGGGCACCTACCGTGACCCGAAGGCTGAAGCCTAGCCAGATTCTTTAGGTCCAATACCTTCTCTACACCCCGATTCCTCGCTGATCATGATGTCTCACCGCACTACCTCACGTCGCCGTACAGCACGAGCAGGGCAGGCGCCCGCACCTCCTTCAAGGTATGCAGAGATATCAGCACGCGTGGTCATCGGGGTGTATTCTTTTGCCGCGCTTCTGACCACATTTGCGTGGATTATCTCTCCTCTGCGGCGCGGCCGCGGCTTCACCTGGTGGGAAGTTACCGCGGACCTGCTGAATATTCCCTCCACGCATACTCTGCCCAGCGCCATTACGATGATTGTGCTGGTTTCCGGCCTGATTGTGCGCAAGCGCGCTGCCCTCATTGCAGCCATCGTTTTTCAGGTGCTGGGCGCACTGATTGCGACCCATAGCGCTTTCACGCTGGCGTTCCCCGCGGGGATTATGCCGAAGGACCGTATTTTCTCCTCGACGGTCGATACTCTCTCCATCGTGTTTGCGTGTGTGCTGGTGCCGTTCCTTTTCTCGATTCGTTCGGCGTTCCCGGCACGCATTGGTCGCCTCTCGTGGGTGGGTGCGGCATTGACGGCTGTTGGCGGTATCCTGCTGACTACCCTGGTGCTCTGGTACCTCTGCCACATTGGTGTGTGGGAGCCGTTGCGTTTCATCACCCCGTGGGAGCTACTCATGCACGGCATGGGTATTGAGCGTACGCATCCTGGTGTTTGGGCTGCCGATGTGGTGGCTTTCTTAGCGTCGTTTGGTTACGGTGCTTCGCTGGTTGCGGCGCTGTACCTGTTGGCGCGCGGCTACCGTGCCCCGGACGCCTGGACCGGTGAGAAGGAGCTGAAGATTCGCGCTCTGCTGCAGCAGTATGGCGCCAATGATTCACTCTCCTATTTTGCGACGCGCCGCGATAAGCAGGTGATTTTCTCTCCGGATCAGAGGGCGGCGATTACGTACCGTTCGGTGGGTTCGGTGTGCTTGGCGTCGAGTGACCCGGTGGGTGACCCCGATTCGTGGGATGCCGCCATTGAGCAGTGGATGCTGCAGGCGCGTAGCTATGGTTGGGTTCCTGCGGCGCTGAGCGTGAGTGAGGCGGGTGCGCGCGCCTATAACCGTGCGGGCCTGTCGATTATTCAGATGGGTGAGGAGGCGGTCCTTGAGGCGGACCGTTTCACGCTCAATGACACGTCGATGCTACCGGTGCGTCAGGCGGTTCAGCGTGTGCGTCGCGGCGGGTACACGGCGCAGATGCGTCGCTTTGCGGAGCTGGACGAGCAGCAGCGTCAGCAGGTTGCGGAGAATATTTCGGCGTGGCGTCATGGGCGTGTGGAGCGTGGCTTCTCGATGGCTCTGAATCGTGTGAATGATCCGGCGGATTCTTCGTCTGTTCTGGTGTCAGCTCATGATGAGGCTGGTCAGATGGTGGCTCTGCTGTCGTTCGTCCCGTGGGGTCCTACGGGGCTGTCTTTGGATGTTATGCGTCGCTCCCCTGAGGCACCTAATGGTGTGGTGGAGTTTATGGTGGCGTCGCTGATGGAGCAGGCGGCGTCTTTGGGTGTGCGTCGGGTGTCGCTGAATTTTGCGATGTTTGGCCATATTTTTGAGGCTGCTGATCAGGTGGGTGCGTCGGCGTGGAACCGTTTTGCTTCCCGCTCTTTGGGTGTGCTGGATCGTTTTCTGCAGTTGCGCCGCCTGTATCGTTTCAATCTAAAGTTTGCCCCGCTGTGGGTTCCTCGTTTTTTGGCGACGGAGCCGACGTTGGCGATGGCGAATGTTGTGGTTGCGTCGGGTATGGCGGAGGGCTTTTTGCCGAATCTGTCGGCGCGCCGTTTGCAGGATCAGGAGCAGGTTCTTTCTACAGATGAGCTGGAGGCTCTTCGCCAGATGCAGCTCGCTTCTGTGGAAGAGCTTCCTGAGGTGTCGCGTAGCGATCAGACTCAGCACCGTCTGCGCCATCTGGAGGCGCTGCGTGCGGCGGGCATGGATCCGTATCCGCTGGGTGGTGAGATACGCAGTAATGGTGCGCCTATTCTGGGCGTGAAGGATGCCCTGCGTATATTCTCTTCTGAAAATATTCCAAATTCAGAATTCATGGTTTCGGGGCGTATTCGCGCGCTTCGCAACCACGGTGGAGTCCTCTTTGCGACCCTGATTGAGGGTGGCGAAACTCTTCAGGTCGTCATGGAACGCAGCCTGGTGGGCGAGCGCCCGTTGAGCCTCGCCTCCCGCAACCTGGATACCGGCGACATCATCATCGTGCAGGGCACTTACGGGGTGAGCCGTAACGGCACTCCATCGCTGATTGCCGCCTCCTGGTACATGGCGTCGAAGAGCCTGCACCCCATCCCCTTCGACTCCTTTACTGACCCGGAGGCGCGCCTGCGTCGCCGTTCCACAGACCTGTTGGTGCATCCGGACCAGATGCAGAATCTGCGCCTGCGTACCGCGGTGATTAAGGCACTGCGTGCCCGCCTGGATGCGGAGGGCTTCCTTGAGGTGGAGACCCCGATTCTGCATACGGTGCACGGTGGCGCGAGCGCGCACCCGTTCCGCACGTATATCAATGCGTACGGTGAGGATCTGACGCTGCGTATTGCGCCGGAGCTGTACCTGAAGCGCCTGGTGGTGGGCGGTAGCGGTCCGGTGTATGAGCTGGGTCGTGATTTCCGCAATGAGGGTGCTGATGCGACCCATAATCCGGAGTTTACGGTGCTTGAGGCGTATCGTCCGTATGCGGATTATGTGCAGATGCGTGAGTTGACGGAGCGTCTGATTAAGGATGCCGCTCAGGCGGTGTTTGGTTCGGTGTCTTTGCCGCTGGGTCGTAAGGCTTCGAGCGAGCGCGTGGTGCGTGATGTGTCGGGTCCGTGGCGTGTGGTGTCGGTGTGTGATGCTCTGTCGGAGGCGCTGGGTCGCCGAGTGGATGTGCAGACGGATTTTGAGGAGTTGCTGGCTTTGGCGCAGCAGCACGGTGTGCGTGTTCACGAGGGTATGGGTCCGGGTGCCATCGTTGAGGAACTGTATGGTGAGCTGGTTGAGGTGCATACGGTGGAGCCGACGTTCTATACGGATTTCCCGGCGGAGACGAGTCCGCTTGCGGCGCCGCATCGTAGTGTTCCGGGTTTGGCGGAGCGTTGGGATTTGGTGATTAACGGCATGGAGATGGGCTGTGCCTACTCGGAGCTGGCGGATCCGCTGGTGCAGCGTGAGCGCCTGACGGAGCAGTCGTTGAAGGCGGCTTCGGGTGACCTGGAGGCGATGGAGGTGGATGAGGATTTCCTTTACGCCTTGGAGACGGGTATGCCGCCGACGGGTGGTTTGGGTCTGGGTGTGGACCGTTTGGTGATGCTGTTGGCTCAGACGCAGATTCGTGGGGTGTTGTCGTTCCCGTTTGTGAAGCCTGAGCGTTCGTAGCCCGACTGATACCCACGCTTCTCCGCTAAGCCCGGTGCGAGGTTTTGTACCTTGTGCCGGGCTTGTTGTGCCCGCCCTGCCGGTGCCGTCAACACCTCCACGGAGTCTATATTTACTCTGTCCATATATTAAGTATTCGTTACATTTTGCATTTGACCCCTTTTTTAAGTTGCTCCGTGAGGGTTGCGCACCCCACAATGAGGTGACTAATCATACGGAGTGTATCTGTCTCCGTTACGCGGCTTTGAGTCCGCGCCACCCAGCAATGTAGCCCACACGTTGTCCGTCTTTCGGATTTGAGCGTGCGGGCTTTTTGCTTTCAAGATTGGAGTGCCGAGTGGATTTTCTTCTGAATATCATCGGGGACATTAATACGCAGACTGCGGAACTGACTTCCTCCGTGGATGCCGTGCAGAACTGGATGTGGAGTAATTTCCTCTACTACGCTCTGATTGCGGCTGGTCTGTACATTACGATCCGCACTCGCGGTGTGCAGTGGCGTTCCATTAAGGAAATGATCCGCGTCCTGGGTGACCCGGTTGCTCGTGAGGCTGACGGTAAGAAGAGCATTTCTTCGTTCCGTGCGTTTACTGTTTCGGCGGCTTCTCGTGTGGGTACCGGTACTGTTGCGGGTGTTGCTTTGGCTATTGCTATGGGCGGCCCGGGTGCTGTGTTCTGGATGTGGGTTATTGCTGCTGTTGGTGCGGCTTCTGCTTTTGCGGAGTCCCTTCTGGGTCAGCTGTATAAGGAGCGCGGTAAGGATTCCTATATTGGTGGTCCGGCGTACTACATGAAGCGCGGTCTGAATGCTCCGTGGATGGGTTACATCTTTGTGGCGTTCATTGTGGTCACTTATGCGTTCGTGTTTGTGGCGGTTCAGACGAATGCTGTGGTGGATGCTGCGGCGAACTCGTTCAGCATTGATGTTTCGGGTACTAACTCGATGGGCTTCCGCATCACTATTGGTCTGATTATGGTGGCGCTGACTGCGGCTATTATTTTCGGTGGTATTCGCGCGATTTCTTCGGTGACTGAGTGGCTGGTGCCGATTATGGCGGTACTGTATCTGCTGCTGGGTCTGCTGGTTGTTCTGCTGAACATTGGCAAGGTTCCGGAGATGCTGCTGATGATTTTCCAGGGTGCTTTTGGCATCAAGGAGTTCGTGACCGGTGGCGCGATGGGCGCCGTGATTTGGGGTATGAAGCGTGGCCTGCTGACTAACGAGGCGGGTATGGGTACTGCTCCGAACGCTGGCGCGACCGCTACTATTTCTCACCCGGCTAAGCAGGGTTACGTGCAGACTCTGGGTGTTTACTTTGACACCATGATGGCGTGTACTGTGACTGCGTTTATTGTTCTGCTGTCGAACCCGACCTATGGTGATCGTTCTCGTGGTGCGTCGCTGACTCAGTCGGCGCTGGCTATGCAGCTGGGCGATTGGGCGGTTCACTTCTTGACCATCGCTATTTTCATGTTTGCGTTCTCGACCGTGATTGGTAACTACTACTACGGCGAGTCGAACATGCGTTTCGTGACTGAGCGTAAGCTGCCGATGACTATTTTCCGGGTGCTGGTTCTGGCGTTCGTGTTCTTCGGCGCGATTTCTTCGCTGGATCTGGTGTGGACTACCGCGGATATGCTGAATGCCGGCATGGTGATTGTGAACTTGACGGCTGTGCTGCTGCTGACCCCGAAGGTGGTTGCGGTCTTGAAGAATTACGAGGCTCAGCGTAAGGCTGGTTTGGAGCCGATTTTCAAGGCTTCGGATATGCCGGAGATTAAGAATCTGGCGGCGTGGGATGGCACCGATGCGGTGACTACCCGTGAGTTCTGGGCTGAGTATGATGCGAAGGTTGCTGAGCGTCGTGCCGCTAAGAAGGCTAAGAAGGCTAGCCGCTAGTTTGTGAGCTACACGCAGGTTTCTGCGTAAGGCTTTGCGGAGGGTCCGTCCTGCTGTGTGCGGGGCGGACCCTTTTACACGCCCGAGGGGCGTGCGGATGGCGTGCCTGCCAGCGCACGTTCTGGGTGCGTCCTAATGCATATCCCGGGGCGTGTCCGGGGTCTGTATCCTTAGGGAGGATATTAGGAGGGTTTATGGATTGGCGTGCCGTACTGGAGCTGGTGGTCACGGTTGTTTTTCTGGCGGGTATTGCGTTGGCGCTGCTGTGCCTGGTGACGATTCATCGGAACCCGCATTTTTCGGAGGTGCAGAAGTTGAAGTGGCTTCTGCTGGTGTTGTGCCTGCCGTATGTGGGTCCGGTGACGTGGCTGTTGCGTGCGCGTCTGGAACGTATTGACCGGGAGCGTACTGAGCAGGAACGCGGAGCGCAGGCTTCTGCGGCTGTTTCCGAGGTGACTGCTTCCGATACGGCGGCTTCTGAGGAGGACGGCTGGTAACGCCTCGGAGGCTCTTTCTGACACCCCCACCAATAATAAGTAACGAAGGTCACACTCTCTCAATTGGACAGCACCGCATGCGGTCCGTATAGTTTTATGTGTTGCCTGCGGTGATACACCGTAAGACACATGCGCGAGTGGCGGAATAGGCAGACGCGCACGGTTCAGGTCCGTGTGCCCGTGAGGGCGTGGGGGTTCAACTCCCCCCTCGCGCACCAACGATCCCCGGTTCGAAAGAACCGGGGATTTTTTCATATCCATAACCAATCCCCCGCTAAATGACGGGGTTCCAGAGCGATGGCGAGTGCATCACCTAAAATAGAATCGGGTGTGTTCATTCACAGGACACACAGCTAACGCACAGACACGCTCGTTAAACTGAGCCTTTCGGATAAAGACCGTTTGCGCGGTCTGTTGCTCGGAATGGTCGTTGAGAAGGAGGCGGCATGAAGTTTTTCGACAAGCTGGGCAAGCTGGAGCAAGGCATCGGTCGCACTGTCGGCCTTTCCAAGGGCTTCGGCACCTTTGCGAAGGCGGATGTCGCTAACCGCGTCCGCATCATGATGGATGACGAGTCCTATGTGGACGGCAGTGGCCGCACTATGGCTCCTAATGTCTATACTCTCCGTTTCGCACCGGTTGATTTCCCTCGCGTACGCGAGTGGGGCAACCCGTTCGCTGTTGAGCTGTGCGATTTGGCGATTTCGCACGCCCGCGCGCAGGGTTACACCCTGATTGGTGCGGTTCGCGTGACCTTCAACGTTCTTGATTCTCTCTCTGAGGGCGAGTTTGAGGTTGTTGCGACCTTCGAGCCGTTCTCTGTGCCGGAGGCTCCGGCGTCCCCGTCTTTGCGTGGTGCTACTAACTATGCGCCGGTGCGTCCGCCGCGCGAGTCTTCTTTGCCGACCCGCATTACGAAGCCGGCTGCTCAGCCGGCCCAGCCCGCACACCCTGCACAGCCCGCGCAGCCTGCACAGCCGCAGGCTCCTGTGGGTCGCCCGAGCATGCCTGTAGCACCCCCGGCAACGGCAGCTCCCCGTTTCTTCTTGGAGATTGAGGGTCGCATGCACCCGGTGAACCACCTGCCGTTTGTGCTGGGCCGCGGTTCTGATGCTGATTTTCGTCTGGACGATAAGGGTGTTTCTCGCCGTCACCTGCAGCTTTCGATGCAGGGTGGTGCGGTGGTCGCCACCGATATGGGTTCTACCAACGGCACGTTGATTAATGGTGCGCCTCTGCGTGCGCCGGTGGTGCTGGCGAACGGTTCGCTGCTTCGCATGGGTAATACCCGCATCATCTTCCATAGTTCGACCGGAGGTGTCCGTTAATGGCGTCCGAACTGACTGTTACTATCCTTCGTTACGCTTTTCTGGCGCTCATCTGGTTCTTTGTTTTCCTGGTGGTTTCGGCTGCTCGCCGTGACCTTGGTTTGGGTAAGAACTATCGTGCGGCGCCGGTTGATGCAGTTCCGGAGGCTACCCATATTGTGCCTCCGCCGACTCGCCCTTCGCAGCTTGTGATTACTGCCGGTGCGCAGGCTGGCGCCATGATGCAGCTGGGCGACCAGCCGATTACTATTGGCCGCGCTAATGACATTGAGGTGTCTCTGCAGGATGATTACGCCTCGGGTCGCCATGCGCGCCTGTTCCCTCAGGGTTCCCGTTGGTTCCTGGAGGATTTGAATTCTACTAATGGTACGTTCGTCAATGGCGAGCGTCTGACTCGTGCGACCCCGATTGAGCCCGGTGATGATTT
This sequence comes from Rothia sp. HMSC071B01, assembly GCF_001808945.1. Classification (NCBI taxonomy): domain Bacteria; kingdom Bacillati; phylum Actinomycetota; class Actinomycetes; order Micrococcales; family Micrococcaceae; genus Rothia; species Rothia sp. HMSC071B01. The sequence goes on from NZ_KV795044.1 coordinate 72,092, forward strand.
CCGCGTTGGCGGTACCACCATGCAGTTGAGGGGCTAGTGTATGAAGATTGCTTTTCGTTTTGAGGCCCGCTCTGATACGGGTCTGAAACGCTCGAAGAATGATGACTCCGGCTACGGTGGTCGTTTCCTTGCGGTCGTTGCTGACGGCATGGGCGGCCACGTGGGCGGCGATGTCGCGTCGGCTACGACGGTTCTGAATCTGACTCCGCTTGACCATCCTGACTTTGAGGATGGTACCGGTAGCGTTTATCTGGCTGATGAGATTCAGAGCGCGAACCTGATTATTAATGAGCTGGCGGCAAATGATCCGCAGCTGGCGGGTATGGGTACGACCTGTACTGCCCTGCTGATTGACGGTGACTGCATTGAGTTCGCCCATATTGGTGACTCGCGTGCGTATCGTCTGCGTCCGGGTGCTGATGGCGAGTTTGAGCAGATTTCTACTGACCATACGTTTGTGCAGCGCCTGCTCAATGAGGGTCGTATTACCCCGCAGGAGGCGGAGAACCACCCGCATAAGAACGTGATTATGCGCGTTCTGGGTGATGTTGACGCGTCCCCTGAGCTGGAGTTGAAGACTCTGGACGCTGTTCCCGGCGAGCGCTGGGTGCTCTCTTCGGATGGTTTGGATGCTGTGGTGTCCCTGTCGGAGATTGAGCAGGTCATGCGTTCTACCGATGACCTGTCTGAGATTGCTGACACTCTGATTGCGATGACCTTGGAGCGTGGCGCTCCGGACAATGTCACGGTTGTGTCTCTGCAGGTGATTGACCGTGAGGTTCTGCCGGTGGATGAGCCGGTGGGTCCTTCGAGCCTGCCTGAGTCTGCTCTGCCTGATTCGATTGTGGCGGAGCAGGAGGTCAGCACGAACACTCAGAAGCTTCCCGAGGTTGCTGCCACGGCTGAAGCTGCTGAGGCTTTTTTGGGTGCGCACCATGATGAGGACTCTGAGGAGCATCATCGTCGGTCGTTGCGCCGTTTCCGTCGTGCTCGTGACTTCTCTGGCACCCTGTTGCACAGCGGTTCTGGGGCGGTTCGTCACCATATCGGTACGTACGATAACGCCGTGGATGCGGCTCTTACGAACGCTGCGATTTTGCGTAGCGAGTTGGGTTCCCGCCCGCATCAGCTGGTTGGTGCCGCTTCGGTGGCTACTGAGACCGGCATGATTCCGGCGGTGACTTCTCGTACCCTGGAGCATCGTGCGACGGTGGCTCAGCGTGTGCCGTTGAAGGTTGAGTCTGATGAGGCGGCCCTGCCGGCTGAGCTGGAGGAGCTGATTGCTGAGGACACTGAGGAGCGTTCGCGTCCGAGGTCGTGGCCGATTCGCCTGTTTATTACTCTGCTGGTTGCGGCTGTTTTGACGTTGGCTGCGTGGACCGGTCTGCGTTATGTAGAGCGTAGCTACTATGTGGGTGAGAGTGACGGCACGGTTGCGGTGTACAACGGTATTCCGCATGCGTTGGGCCCGATTCGCCTTTCTCACGTGGTGGAGAATACCGATATTCCTACGAGTGAGCTGAGCGATCATACGCGTTCTTTGTTGCGTAATGCGATTACGGCGAAGGACCTGGATGATGCGCACCAGATTGTGTCTCGTTTGAAGACTCAGGCGGATCAGACGCGTGAGAAGGCTGAGCAGGCTGCAGCGTCTGCCTCGGCTTCCGCTTCCGCTTCCCCGAGCTCTGCGGCACCCAGTGAGGCTCCGAGCTCTGAAGCACCGGGCTCTGATTCGGCATCCCCGGCTCCTGAGCAGGCTTCTTCGGAGGCTCCTGCTGCGGTAGGCGGTGAGAATAATGGCTAAGTTCTCGTTCCGTCGTGAGTCGGATGCGCCTCGTGCACGCCGTTTCACGGAGCTTTTCCTGCTGGTTTTGGCGGTGGGTATCAGCTCGTTCGGCATGTATCTGATTGATCCGGAGCATGCTTTTGATACGTCGAAGAGCCAGTGGTTGCCGTGCACGGTGGTGCTGGGTGCCGGTGCTCTTCTGATTCACCTAGTCATGCAGTTCCGCGCACGTTATGCTGATCCGTTTATTCTGCCGCTGGTGGTGGCGCTGAACGGTATTGGTTTGACCATGATTTATCGTCTGGACCCGCAGATTGCGGCGCCGGTGGGTGATGGTCAGCTGATGTGGACCGGCGTGTCTATGGTGCTGTGCGCGATTATCGTGTTCGTGCTCAGGGATTACCGTCTGCTACGTAAGGTCACGTACACCTCGCTGGTGTTGTCGATGATTCTGCTCATCATGCCGCTGGTTCCGGGTCTGGGTATGGAGCTTAATGGTGCTCGTATTTGGATTCATATCGGTAACCGCACGTTCCAGCCGGGTGAGGTCGCGAAGATTACTTTGGCGATTTTCTTCGCCGGCTATTTGGCGACGCACCGTGACCTGATTCTGGTGGCTGGCCGCCGTATTGGTCCGATTAATCTGCCGCGTCTGCGTGATTTGGCGCCGGTGTTCTTGGCGTGGATTGTGAGCCTGGGTGTTCTGGTGTTCCAGAAGGACCTTGGTTCGGCAATCATGTTCTTTGGTCTGTTCATGGCGATGCTGTACCTGTCGACCGGTCGTATTTCGTGGCTGGTGGTTGCGGGTATTGGTATGGCTGTGGGTGGCTATTTCGCGTACCACTATGTCTCGCACGTGCATGCCCGTATTTATGCGTGGGTGCACGCTTTTGATCCGGAGATTTACCAGGCGTCTCCTGGCGGTTCGGGTCAGATCCTGCAGGGCGTTTTTGGTCTGGCTTACGGCGGTCTTTTTGGCCGCGGTTGGGGTCAGGGCCGCGCGAACCTCGTCCCGTACGCTAACTCGGACATGATTATTTCCTCGTTGGGTGAGGAGCTGGGCCTGGTTGGTCTGGGTGCGATCCTGATGATGTTCATGCTCCTGGTCTCGCGCGGTTACCGTGCGGCGTTGGGTACTCGTGATGGTTTCGGTAAGTTGCTGGCTGCCGGCCTGTCTACGGTCATGGTTCTGCAGCTGTTCGTGGTGATTGGTGGCGTGACTCGTTTGATTCCGCTGACCGGTCTGACGACTCCTTTCATGTCTGCCGGTGGCTCCTCGTTGGTGGCTAACTGGATTATTGTGGCGCTGTGGCTGTCGATTTCTCATAGTGCCCGTGCACCTCACCTGGTGGCTGGTTACGATGCTCCGCAGGGTATTGACCATGCGGACACTAGCTACGAGCCGGAGGGTGCTACTAGCGTTCTGGCGCGTATTACGGCTAAGGATTCTGGAGGTGAGAAGAATGGATAGGGCTATTCGCCGCATGTGGATGTCTGCCGCGTGCGTGTTTGTCCTGCTGATGGGTACCCTCAGCTATATTCAGTTCTTCGATTCGAAGACGCTGATGAATAATCAGTGGAATTCTCGAGCGCTCTACGATAATTACGGTTCGGCACGTGGTTCGATTGTGGTTGACGGTACGGAGATTGCTTCGTCGGTGAAGTCCGATGATGAGTACAACTACCAGCGTGTGTACAACCACCCGCTCAAGTATGCGGCTCTGACCGGTTACTTCTCCACGATTTATGGCGCGACCGGGCTGGAAGCGGCACTCGATAAGGAGCTTGCCGGCACGAGCGATAGCCAGTTCTACGACCGTGTGGCGCAGCTGTTTAGCGGTTCTTCCGCGCAGGGCGCTAGCGTGGAGCTGACGATTAATTCGAAGCTTCAGGATATTGCCTATAACGCGTTGCAGGGCCGTAAGGGTGCTGTGGTGGCGTTGAACCCGAAGACTGGTGAGATTCTGGCGATGGCTTCTTCGCCGTCCTATGATCCGAATCTTCTGTCGTCTCATACGAGCTCTTCGGTGTTGGCAAATTACCAGGCTCTGACTTCTGATGAGGACAGCCCCCTGTTTAACCGTGCGATTGCGGGTAACACCTATTCGCCGGGTTCGACCTTCAAGATTATTGATGCGGTGGCGGCGCTGGAGTCCGGCAAGTACAACGCATCTTCGGTCATTGCGAACCCCGCGCAGTTGCCGCTGCCGGGCACGAACATCAGCCTGCCGAACTATACGGGCGGTCAGTGTTCGACCCGCACTCAGGTGACGATTGAGTGGGCTTTGGCTCAGTCCTGTAATACGCCGTTTGCGCAGATTGCGATGGATTTGGGTCAGGAGCGTATCGCGAAGACCGCTGAGAATTTTGGTTACGGCCAGGATTTGAAGATTCCTTTGACGGTTTCTAAGTCGTCTTTCCCGTCGAATCTGACGCAGAGCCAGCTGGCCCAGTCGGCGATTGGTCAGTACGACGTGAAGACCACTCCGCTGCAGGTGGCGATGACTTCTGCAGCGATTGCAAATGGCGGCGTGCAGATGAAGCCGAACCTGATTCGTTCGGTGAAGACCAGCAACCTGAGCACTTTGCAGGAGTTCTCTCCTGAGAAGCTGCGTACGTCCACTAGCCCTGAAATTGCTAACCAGGTGAAGCAGTGGATGGTGAATGCGGTTGATAATGGTATTGCACGTAATGCTGGTGTCTCCGGTGTGAAGGTGGCGGGTAAGACCGGTACCGCGGAGACCACGGCAGGTTTGAATAATTCTTGGTTTACCGGTTTCGCGCCGGCTGATGATCCTCAGATTGCGATTGCTGTGGTTTATGAGGATATTGACGTGGCGACCGGTGCCCAGTTGGCAACCAGTACTAGTAAGCAACTCTTTGAGGCGGTGTTGAACAAGTGAGGCCTGCGGCTGATATCACTTTGGGCGGGCGCTACACCCTAACCGAACGTATCGCGATTGGCGGTATGGGCGAGGTGTGGAAAGCTCGCGACAAGGTGCTTGGACGCATCGTTGCGGTCAAGATCCTCAAAGAGGAGTACACCGGTGACCCGGGCTTCTTGGAGCGTTTCCGCGCTGAGGCCCGTAATACGGCGCTGTTGAACCACCCCGGCGTAGCGAACGTTTTCGACTACGGCGAGGAGGACAACTCCGCGTACCTGGTCATGGAGCTGGTGCCGGGTAATCCGCTCTCGAGCATTATCGAGCACGAGACTACCTTGCCGCCCGATCGTATTCTGAACTTCATTGCTCAGACCGCTCGCGCGTTGGCTGCGGCTCATTCGCAGGGTCTGGTGCATCGTGACGTGAAGCCGGGTAACCTGATCATCACTCCGGATGACCGTGTGAAGGTGACCGATTTCGGTATTGCTCGTCTGGCTAACCAGGTGCCGTTGACGGCTACCGGCCAGGTGATGGGCACTGCCCAGTATTTGGCGCCGGAACAGGCAACCGGTCAGGCGGCTACCGCGTCTTCGGATATGTACTCGTTGGGCATTATTGGTTATGAGTGCTTGGTGGGTCGTCGTCCGTTTACGGGTGAGTCGCAGATTGCGATTGCTTTGGCTCAGGTGAATGATCCGCCGCCGCCGCTTCCGGAGACCATCCCGGCTCCTGCTCGTGCGCTCATCATGTGCTTGTTGGCGAAGGACCCGGCTCAGCGTCCTAAGGATGCGACCGCTCTGGCTTCTGCGGTGGATGCGATTCGTCGCCGCGATCTGAAGGCAGCGGTGAAGGCTGTTCCTCCGCTGGCGCAGTTCTTGGCTGAGGAGAATGCTGACGACGGTACTGTCGCGATGACCGCTATGGATGTTGCGGCTGAGCCGATTAGTGCTTCTGCTACTCCGCGTTTTGGTTCTGGTGGTCGTTTCTCGCCGGAGCCGACGACGGCGCCTATTCCTCGTACGGGTGCGCAGACCATGCGTCCAGCTTCGGGTCGTGTGAAGGCTGCTGTTGCCCCTCCGGCTAAGCGTGGATCGAACGTGTGGATGTGGGTTGCTCTGCTTCTGGCAATCGTGCTGATTGCTGGCGGTATTTGGACGGTCCTCTCCTCCAATAGTGGTGGCGGTTCGACTGATCCGGTTCCGAGCGCTTCTTCGTCTGTTGTTCCGACGAACACGGGTACCGTTTCGACGGTGGAGCCGACTGAGTCTGCTTCTGCCCGTGCTGCAAAGCAGAAGGTGACCATCAACGCGATTAACTATGAGGGTCGTGAACTGCAGGATGCGGTGAACGAGCTGAAGAACCTTGGCTTGTCCCCCAAGACTGAGGGTGTTGAGTCTACTCAGCCGGAGAACACGGTGATTTCGGTTTCTCCGACGGGTACTTTGGAGCAGGGTAATAGCGTGACTGTTCGCTATTCCACCGGTCCGAAGTCGGTGACTTTGCCGTCGAACCTTGAGGGTAAGAACGTTGATGAGGCGTCGAAGGCTGTTGCCGCTCTGGGTGTGAATGTTTCTCTGCATTATGAGAATTCGGACACGGCGGCCCCCGGTACGGTGCTTCGTACTACCCCCTCATCTGGCACCAAGGTCACGGTTGGTAGTAATGTAGACATGTATGTGGCCTCTTCCAGTTCGGGTAGGGGTTCGAGTGCGAGCGCTTCTGCTGCACCGTCTGCGTCGGCTTCTGCTTCCGCTTCTGCGTCGGCGCGTTAGCCCCTACATTTTGATTTAGTTTTAGTCTTAGTGATCCAGGAGAACTTATGGACCTGTCGGTTCCCGACACGGTTGATAACCGTTACAAGGTACTCGAGGTAATCGGTACCGGTGCGATGGCAACCGTTTATGCTGCTGAGGATACTCGCCTCGGCCGCAAGGTTGCGCTTAAGATTCTGCGCCCGGAGCAGGCCCAGGACGATACGTTCCGCGCACGCTTTAAGCGTGAGGCGGAGGCTGTGGCGTCTCTGAACAATCCTGCGATTGTTGCTGTCTATGACACCGGTTCGTATAACCCTTCGCAGGATGGTGGGGAGTCTGCTTCTTCGGAAGAGGGCACCGCTATTCCTTATATCGTGATGGAGTACGTGGAGGGTCATACTCTGCGTTCCATTCTGTCCCGTGGCGGTCATCTGCCGGTCCGTGATGCTTTGGGTTATTCCGAGCAGCTGCTGGGTGCTTTGCAGTACAGCCACTCGATGGGCATCATTCACCGCGATATTAAGCCGGCGAATATTATGGTGCTGGAGCGTACCAGCGAGGATATCGCTAAGGGTCAGCCGGGCCAGATCAAGGTCATGGATTTCGGTATTTCCCGTGCCATTGAGGAAGCTGGCGAGGCGCTGACCAAGGCTAATGTGGTGATGGGTAGCGCACGCTACATGTCCCCTGAGCAAGTGAGCGGCAAGGAAGTTGACGCCCGTAGCGACCTGTACTCTGCTGCTTGCGTAATTTACGAGATGATTGCTGGTCGTTCTCCGTTTGACGCTGAGTCGAATGTTGATCTGGCGGCTAAGCATCTTTCGGATGCCCCTGAGCCTCCGAGCAAGTTCACCCCGCTTGAGGTTCCTGCTGGTCTGGATGCTGTGATTCTGAAGGGTCTGGCGAAGAACCCGGATGAGCGTTATCAGAGTGCTGCTGAGTTCGCTCAGGCTCTGGCGTCGGTTGTTCGCCCGGGTGAAGAGACCGTGGTTCAGGATGCAGCGATGACTACTGCTTTTGTTCCTTCGGCGACTACTGCTTCCCTGGGTGAGGATTACGCCCCGTACACCACCTCGATTACTGAGGCTTCGGTGGAAGACGGCGGCCTCAACGGCTTCTTCGAGTATGAAGACGATGAGGAACTGTATGACGAGGAGGAGTACGCAGAGTACGATGAGTCTTCGCCGCGTAAGCGTGCGTGGGTTCGTTTCCTTGTGGGTACTCTGATTGCGGCTCTGCTGTTCTTCAGTGTCGGCTCGGTGTTGTACTACCAGAACAAGCTCAATGAGGTTCCGCAGGTTCCGGTTCCGGCTGTGGTGAATGTTTCCCGCGATGATGCCGAGAACCAGTTGCGTAACCTGGGCTTCGTGCTGGAGTACCGTCAGGGCTACTCGGACAACGTCAAGAAGGGCGACGTTATCAGCGTTGAGCCGGGTGTTGGTTCTAAGGTCAATAAGGGCTCGACCGTTGTTGTGACTGTTTCGAACGGTCCGGAGAAGGTCAAGCTGCCGGATAACCTGCAGGGTCAGAGTGAGGCGTATGTCCGTAACGCTCTGAAGGACCTGGGTCTGGTGGATGGCCGCGTCTCCACTGTGGAGAGCGCTTCCGTTCCTGCCGGTATGGTTGTGGAGCTGTCCCCGGAGAAGGGCTCGACCGATGATAAGGGCGCTCAGACCGTTGAGGCTGGTAGCACCGTGAACATTGTCCTGTCTTCCGGTAAGGTGAAGGTCCCCTCGCTGGTGGGTCTGACCAAGGATCAGGCGATTGCTGCTCTGACCGCTCAGGATGTTCTGCTGAACACCAACATTGAGACTGTTCAGACTAACGAGCGTCCTGCGGGCACTGTGCTTTCGCAGAGCTCTGCGGCGGGTACTCTGGTGGCTCAGAACAGCACTGTGACGATCCGTGTGGCTGCTACTCCGACTCAGACGACCGCTCCGACTACTGCGGCTACTCAGCCTGCGGCAGCGACCGGTAACCAGAACGCTACTACTGGTAACCAGCAGCGTTCTACCGCGGCTAACCAGCAGGCTACTCAGCCTGCGGCAGCGACCGGTAACCAGAACGCTACCACTGGTAACCAGAACCAGCAGCGTTCTACCGCTACGGCTACTCCGGCACCGGCTGCGTCCGCTACTGCGGGTACCCGTACGATTCAGGGTACTAACGCGAATACCAATGCGAACAACGCTAATAATGCAAACGCTAACGCCCGCTAAGGGGTTCTAGCGGTTAGCAAAAGGGGCGGCGCTCCACACCGTTGGGTGTGGGGTGCCGCCCCTTTTCGCGTATCTGGGCTTGTTCGTGTATCTGGGTTTGCTCGTAGCTAGGGGTCCAGATATAGCTATCGCCTCCAGTTTCCCTGTAGCGTGTCTGCTACGGGGCTTCTGGAGGCGATATAAGCCGTTGAGGGCTTCTTAGGCTAGAAGTACTAGGCCATGAGGGGCGAGAGGCTCTTAGCGCGCTCTGCGGCTCCCTGCAGGCCGGTTTCTTCGAGCCAGTTGCCAAGCATGAGGTATCCGCTTTCGGTCAGGACCGATTCGGGGTGGAACTGCACGCCGTGCATGGGGGCCTCGCGGTGGCGCAGGCCCATGATGATGCCATTGTCGGTGGTGGAGGTGGTTTCCAGGACCTCGGGCATGGTTTCGGGTACAACCGCCAGGGAGTGGTAGCGGGTCGCGGTGAAGGGGCAGGGCACGTCCTTGAACACGGAGACGTTCTCGTGCACGAGGCGGGAGGTCTTGCCGTGCATCAGCTCGGGGGCGTGGGTGACGGTGCCGCCGAATGCCTCCGCGATGGCCTGGTGGCCGAGGCAGACACCCAGTAGCGGCTTCTTCGCTTCGGCTGCCCAGCGGATGGTGTCAATGATGACGCCTGCCTCTGCGGGGGCACCGGGGCCGGGAGAGACAAGCACGCCATCGTGTTCTTCGGCGAGCTTGATGACTTCGGCGAGCTCGTATTCGTCGTTACGGATGACGGTGGTTTCAGCGCCGAGCTGCTGGATGTAGCCGACGAGGGTGAAGACGAAGCTGTCGTAGTTGTCGATAACAAGGATGCGGGTCATGGCACGTCCTTAGCGCTAATGGTTGATGGTGACGTTCAGGTTGAAGGGGCCGTACTCTGCGAAGTGGGGGAAGACGAATTCCATGAGCAGGTAGACTACGGCGAGTATCAGCACGATGGCGATGATGATGCGAACCCACAGGGGTCCGGGAAGGTGGCGGAAAATCCATGCGTACATCTGCTTTTCCTCTCAGATTTAGGATCCTGCAACGGAGGCGGCAATTTCTGCGGGTGCTCCGGCTGCGGCGGGCTGCCAGGATTCGAGGCGGGCGTGGACAATGTATCGTTCGGTGTCGCCGTAGCGCGGGTGGCAGGTGGTGAGCGTCAGGAGGCGCTCGGTGGGTGCTACGCCGGGCTGTCCGGGGACGGGTTCGATGACTTCTACCTGGTCGGGCTGCACGATTTCGTGGCTGTAGACGGTGTAGGTGTAGTAGCCGTCTTTGGTACGCACGTAGATGTGGTCGCCTTCGGTGAGCAGGTCGATGTCGTTGAGGACTTTACCGCGGGTTTGGCGGTGGCCTGCGAGGGAGAAGTTGCCGACCTGTCCGGGCATGGCGCTTCCTTCGTAGTGGCCGAGTCCGAGGGAGTCGAGCACGTCGGAGCTGGTTCCCTGGGTGGCGGGGCGCTGGTAGTCGGATCCGAACTTGGGGATGTAGACGATGCCGAAGACTTCACCGTGGCCGGGTTCGCTCAGACCGGCGGGAGGGGTGTTGGGGTCCCAGTCGGGGAGGGGTTCGGCGGGGTTGGAGTCGAATTCCTGGACGAGGGTGCTGACGGCTTGGGATTGGGTGCGGTCGGCGTCGATGTTGGTCCACCAGAGCTGCCATGCGACGAAGAGCAACAGCAGGAGGCCCACGGTGATAAGGAGTTCGCCTGTAATCTGGATGATCCAGTGCAGCACGGTGCGGGGGCGGCGCTCTGCGGTGGGTGCCGTTCCTTGGCTCATGCGTTCTCCTTTGTCCTTTGGGTTGTGTATGTTCTTGGGCGCCGGGTGGCGTTCCTTATCTTTCAACGCACGGAGAAGGTGAAATCATCCCGTAAGTCTGCAAAGATAGGTGTGAACATATATTTTTAGGTTACCCATACAACAATAAGCGGAGGAAGTATGTCGACCAACTCGGCTAAGGCATCGTCCAAGAAGAAGTCTCAGAAGTCTGCTAAGTCTGAGGTGGAGGATGCAAGCGAGCTGCGTCTGCGTGAGATTGCTCGTGAGATGGAGAGCGGCACGCAGCTGAAGGAGCAGACTCCGTTGTGGTACCGAGTGATTATGTTCTCGCTGCTGGCGGTGGGCATTCTGTGGATTATTGTTTTCTACATTACGCAGGGCCTGTTCCCGATTCCTGATTTGGGTATGTGGAATGTGAGTGTTGGTGTGGGCGCCATGATGGTGAGCATGCTGATGATGACTCGTTGGCGCTAGAGTTTTAGGCGTTATGACTTAGGCGTTAGAGCTTATAGAGAGGCGGCCGTCCCGTGTGGGGCGGCCGCCTCTGTATGTGTGGTGGGGTGTTATAGGGTTTTATTACCCGGTTCTTATATTCTTATATAAGAATATAGTCTAGTCAGACATATATTTTTAACAATTTGGTTAATTTCAGAATCTTGAATCAATGAACCCTTTAGTAGATTAGGTCGCCTCGTGCCGCTTCGTGGACGCGGCGGGTTACGGTCTCCATAACGGGCGAGTTGATGTTCCAGCGCTGCCAGTAGAGGGGGAATTCTACCGGGGTTGCGGCGAGCTTCACGAGGTGCCCGCTTTCGAGCTCTTCGGCGCATTGCGCCTCAGGAATGAGACCCCAGGCAATACCGGAGCTGACGGCTCGCGCATAGTCCGGAGATGAGGGAATGTAGATGGTGGGGCTTTGGGTGAAGGTTTCTTCAGCCTCTAGACCTACCTCTTTTTCGATGAGGGCTCGCGCCACATCCTGCACAAAGTCTTTACGGTCATATTCGACGACGGGGGCACGATTGAGCTCTTCGCGACTCATGATCTTGGGCCAGCCGGGCAGGTACCGCTGCACGAAGTCGGGGGTGGCAACGCACCAGTAGCGTGCCACACCGAGGGTTTCGACGGAGCAGCCGGGGATTTTTTCGGGTTTGGAGGTGATGACTGCCATGACTTCTCCGGATCGGAGCATAGCGGAGGAGTGGAATTCGCCTTCTCGTCGCAGGTCACAGAAGATGCTGTCTTCGCGGCTGAGGATTCCTACGGCGTCGAGGAACCAGGTAGCGAGTGAGTCGGCGTTGACGGCAACGGAGACGCTCTGGAAGCCGCCGGCGCCCATGAGTTCGCGTTCCATTTCTTGCTGCAGGAATTCGCTTTGTCGGGCGATGCGCAGTACGCTTTGTCCGGCGTCGGTGGGGGTGACGGGGTTGCTTCGGCGTACCAGGACTTTTCCGGCAATCTGTTCCATGGCTTTGATGCGCTGGGAGATGGCGGAGGGGCTCACTCGCAGGATATCTGCTGCCGCGTCGAAGGTGCCGTATTCAATGACGGTGGCGAAGGTGGTGAGCTGGTCGGTACTGAAACGTGTCATAAGAATATCTTACGCAGTGTGAAAATATTTAGATAGATTTAGGGTCCTTTTTCCCGTATTCTCGTCTCTGGCACTTCACACTTCAGCTAACGCAGGCTTTATCCCTGCGTCGCGAGCTTTTGCCTGGCAAGCTGGTAGTAAGAGAGCCGCTACCCACCACTGCGTACGCGGGTTCATACCCCGTTTGATCAACAGAGAAAGTTTCACGATGTCCGCATCCCTCTCCCTGCTGTTTCTGGGTGCTACCACCACGATTTCTTTGGTGGCGGCTATTGGCGCCCAGGGAACTTTTGTGCTGCGTCAGGGTATTTTGGGTCGGCATATTACCCCGATCATTATTTTCTGCATTCTGTCGGATGCTCTGATGATTGGCTTGGGCGTGGTGGGCCTGGGCGCTCTGCTGGATGCGGCACCGTGGTTCATTGAGGTGTTCCGTTATGTGGGTGCGGCGTTTTTGGCGTGGTTTGGTTTTGAGGCTGGGCGGCGCGTGTTTACCCCGCATTCCATCGTGGTGGATGATGCGGAGGGCGATTCTCAGTCGTTGAAGGCGGCTCTGCTGACCACGGCGGCGGTGACGTATTTGAATCCGCTGGCGTGGTTGGATACGACTATTCTTTTGGGTTCACTGGCGAACGCCCAGGGCGATCCTGGCCGTTGGTGGTACTACCTGGGTTGCTGCTGCGGTAGCCTGATCTGGTTTTTGATGCTGGGCTATGGTTCGCGTCTGTTGCGTCCGCTCTTTGCGCGCCCTTCAGCGTGGCGCATTTTGGATGCGGCGGTGGCCCTACTCATGGTGTATCTGGTATTCAACCTGCTGACAGTGAACCTGTCGACCCACTAGCTTCTACCCCTACCTAACCTCTTTACGCCTTGTCAGGCTTTTTTTGCACTCTCTCCTCCTCGCTGAGGGGTATGAGTACTTCGTTCTTGGGCATGGTAAGCAGGCCCAGGTAGATATCGCGAATGATCAGGATGTGTTTGATTCGCTCAATCATGGGCTTGAGGAAGCTTCGGGCGTATTTTTCGTCGCTACTGGTGGTTGCAACGAAGTTGAGCCCGGAGAACACGGCAACGATCATGGACACCTTGATGACCACGGCGTTGATGTTGGTGTCTACGCCGAGGATTTTGAGGTGTTCGGGTTTGATGCTCATCCAGGATTCGATGGTGGTGTCGCTAATGGCGATGGACGAGAAGCCCATGAAGAATCCGAAGACGAGCAGCATGAAGAGGGTCGCCTGAATGATCTGCCCGATCATGGGGATGATGATGAGGTTGCTCCAGGGCGCGATTTTGAGGGGTCGGTGTTCAAGGATTTTCTGCTCTTCGACCCAGTCTTGGGCGGTGTTCCATATTCCACCTTCGAGGGCTGCGGCATGCTCGTAGTCGCTCTCGCTAAACCTTGCGATGTCGTCGCCTCTGTTGCGTCCTAGAAGGCGTGCTGTGCGCTCTAGGGAGGTCGTGACGACCACGAACACGGCGAGGAGCCCCATGAGCCCCAGAACAGCCCAGGTGCGCGGGAAGCTGAGCCCGTTGGCGAGCTTCCAGAGGTCTGCATTCACGAAGATGAAGAGCACGGACACCATGAGTACGGGTAGTACTTTCGCGATCATGGGCGGCAGGGAGGCGAGCTGGTGGATGGCGTGTTTGAAGGACCACCCTAGGATGGTGTCTACGCCGAGGAAGATGGCGAGGTAGATGCCCACAACGATGAGCGGGAATACTTGGGAACCGTCGTAGACGAAGTCGAGGCCGTCGAGGCTGCTGGATTCAAAGACACTGGCGACAAAGAGCATGCCGGCAAAAAGTACGGTAAGAATACCCGTGGTGATTTGAACCCACTTCGGAGTGCGGACCATCAGCACGTGGGCAAGAGTAATGAACACACCGGAGATTATCGGCATCACGAGGAAGATACCACCGAGCACGAGCATGGGTAGCACTTCATCGCTGAGTGCAGTGTTGGTCATGATGGCTTTGATGTATTCCGGGAGGGAACCCTTTGCGCCATCAACTACGAGAATGAGGATATCGCGTAGGAAGATGTAGCAGATGTGCATGATGCTCGCCCACAGGATCCAGGGTACGGAGCGAGGGAAGGCGTCGAGAGCACGCTGACGTGCAGGAATGATGAGGGGTACGCTCTGCTTGCGGAACCAGATATTGCTCTGCTTCAGCACATCAGTCTTGCTGTAGCGCTGAGGTTGTATCTCTCCCGCAGCCGCTTTGGTACGCAGTCGTGCCCAGATAGAGCGTGCATCCTTCTGCTGCGGGGTGTTCTGCTCCTGTGTGCTCATGACATACCACTCTACAGGGTCGAGCATGCCCTTTGATTATGTACCTTTTAGAGTTCTTCCTTCTGGAGTTCAGCTCCAATAAAGCGGGCGTACGCACTCATGAGTAGCGTGGCTGCTTCTTCTTGTTCCTCGTAAATGCCCAGTTCCTCGTCCTCACGACCTGCGTAGGTGCCGCTACTGATTTCGAGTAGGGATAGCGGTCCTTCTGCAGTCTCCGGGGCTAGGGCATCCAGGATAAAGCTCAGGCTTTCTTCCGATTCTTCAGCTACTCCCATGAGGCGCCCCAGGTATGTATCCGGGTAGGGTGCAATGGTGAGGACGTCTTCATTCTCGTGCTGAACAACGCGAGCTACAGGAATGATGTCACCGTCTGCGGTCTCTTCGAGCAGTAGCTCAGTGGAGAGGTCTATATGGCTTTCCTCGCTCTGCATAAACTGCCTGGGCCACCAGAGGTGAATGTATTCGGTCAGTGCCGCCCATGCTTCGTGAGGCTCCAGTGTGCTCTCTACATAGAGTGCTACCGTTCGTTCTTCACCGTTGTGTTGGCGCTGCTGATCGACTGGCTCTGGTGCGTGGGAGAACATGGGGTAGTGCATGGTTCTACTCTATCCCAGTGCGCTCCTCTCTGGAGGGGATATTCCTTCCTCCTTCATTTCCCTCGTTAAGGGATATGAGGGTACAAAAAAAGGGGCAGACCCATACGGGTCTGCCCCTTTTCGAGCTTTTAGCTGTTAAAGCAAAAGAGCCCGCGTAAGCGGGCTCTTTTTATTGCCTATTGGATTGTTATCCAAAAACCATACAGTGAACGCAA
>NZ_KV795045.1:0-3255 GCF_001808945.1 Rothia sp. HMSC071B01
TCATGTGGTAGATGTAGGTGGCGTCAAAGAAGACCGGACTGAACGCTAGGCGGCGTTTACCCATCTGGCTACTGCTAATTACGAAGTAGCCGCCCTTGCCGTTCTCTTTCATATGGATTTTGGTGATGCTGCTGTAGTCGAACTCGCGGGTTTTGAATCGCCAGTTCCGCCATTTTACAGAGGTCTCATTCTGCTGGATGTAAAAGAAATGCGCATGTAAAACCAAATACCAAGCGGGAGACCCAAGGATATTCATCATAAGAAAGAAGACTATTAAAGATTCAATATCCCCTGAAATCACAAAGGGTGTAACAATGCACATCAGAAACGTCAATACATCTACATATACAAGAACCAGAAGAGGGTTTTTCTGCCGCTGACCTAGGGGAATATAGCCTTTTGGGCGCACTAAACCAATTGAACCATTAGTTACTGTTTCAGATATAAACCTATTCAGAAAATGCACTATTTCTTTACCTTAGAATCTTTATAGCCAACTATAGTTTCGCTAATGGGCTTATCGTATTTACTTTCAAAATCTCCTGGTTGTTTCTCAATATATGAGTGCGTATCCTGCATTTCATCTAGTCCCTTTGAAGCTACCTTACCGCGACCAATACCAAGCATAGTCTTGTCCAGATCCTTCATTTTCTGCTCCAAACGAGCTTTATTCTTCTCTGGATCACGGACATAAGCAATTCGAGACATACTCGTATCATGGCTCATACCCAGCTGCGCAATGGTGCGCGGATCTTTAACGGAAGATCCCTCGTGATACTTCACCGCTCCGAGTCCTCCACCAATAAGACCTTTACCACCGCTCCAAAGAAGGTCTGACATGGTTATTTCTCCATTTCTTCCCCACGTATCGACAAGGCTCTGACTTGTCTTCAAAAAAGCAGGAGTCAATACATCAGAGGCGAATTGGGCCACAGGACGAGGCTTTAATTTACTCAGTCCTTCAGATACAACGTTAAACGCACGAGTAACTTTTTCATTATCTAGCTTGGTAACACTAGGAGCAAGATAATTATTTTTTACCGATCGCGCCGTATCATACATTTTTTGAGTCATCGGCTGAGCCTTCTTGGCAAGCGAACCAGAAAGTGCACGAGGAGCACTGGACAAACCACCAAAGATGCCGCCGCTGACGGTAGAAACCACATGCTCGCGAATAGAATACTGCCCCTTATCGCCAATCTTGCCGTTCACGGCATCATGGGCAAGGTTCTCAAAGCCGCCCACAAATCCGGCTGCAACCTCGGGAATTGCATTTACGCTCGCCCTAGTCGCGAATACCTTCGCACCCTTCGACCATCCACTGGTTACAGCTTGCTCTAGAGCGCCAACGGCTTTGGTACGGCCCAGGGCAACCATCACACCGCGACCCTTCGCCGCGATGCCACCACCGATAGCACCAAAAGCTCCACCGATTGCTGCATCGATTCCAACACGGCCCCAGTTCACACGACCATTTTCGTCCCGGTTATTGGAGATAGAGGTGGAAGCGGCTAAAGCTGCACCAGATACTGCACCAAGTACCAGAAGCATTACTGGACCTGTAGCGACAAAAGCCAACAAAGACAGCCCGATACCCAAAACAGTTAGAGCGGTTTGTATTGCATCTGAATGTCGATTTAGCCATCCATTCACGCCTCTATCAGCACAGGACTCGCGATACTTCTCAAAATCCTCCACCGACACCGGCGACAAACCCCACGGATCCACCAAAGAAACCGGGTTACCACCCACCAGCGAGAACGGGTCAGAACCCCAACCAGCACCCACCGGCGCAGCCAAAGGATCAGGCGCCGTAAAGCGAGCCACACGCGAATCCACCACGCGGGCACCCAACACCTCAAAACCAGTAGAACCCAGCACCACACCCGAAGCCGCAGAAACACCAACCAGCGAATCCGGCAACACCGGCGTAGCACCAGCACTCTGAGCAGAAGGCACAGCAGGCGCAGCAACACCCAAAGAAGCCCAACCATACGGATCCAACAGACCGGCACCAGAACCGGCACCAGGCACCAACGAACCCACAGAAGGCAACGACGAGCCGCCCACACCCAGCACACGCGGAACAAACGAATTCTCATCCCACACCAGCGGGTGCATCACCGAAGCAGCAAAACCAGCCACAGAACCAACACCAGCACCGGCACCAGTACCGGTTGAGGGTACACCAAACTCGGGTACACCAGCAGACGCACCACCGGCAGCAAGCACACGACCATCAGCAGAAGCACACAACAGGGAGAAGGACACAGCCGAATCCTCAGCAGAACCCCACGACGCCACCGAGCTCACAAACCCAGCCGCACCATAGGTCAACGACGAGCCGGAACCATCCGAAGAAACCTGCAGAAGACGCGAATCATTACCGTCATAGGAGAACACGCTCGTCGAGACCGGCACCAAAGTGACGCCCTCAAGCTCTACAGACTCCGGGCACTGCGGAAGCCACGCCTGAGCATCCTCAACAGCAGAGGCAAACTCAGCCGACTGGGAGTCGGTCTTCGCCTCATCCTGCACACTGTAGAGGCATACTGCACGAACACGGGCACCCTCATCAGTGACCAGCACCTTCACCCAAGCATTCTCAGGCTGAGCGCTATCAAAGTACTCAACACGCACCAGCGCACCAAACGCGTCAACGCTCCAGAGGATGATGAGGAAGGTGCGCATGGCGGGTTCTCGTTTCGTGTGGTTGGTGAATATCCGGAAGCGCGCCACCCGCAGGTGACGTATCTTCCCCAAGGATACTCTATGCAGATATAAGCTCTGATAAGCAGAAATATAGAGCAATATAATGCTCTACGGGCTAATCGGCCAGAAAGTTAACTCGGTGCAAGGCTCGGGTGAAGACCAGGCGACCATTCACCAGCGGGTGGGATTGGGTCCGTATCCGCCCAAGTTTCTTGGCTGACCCTAGGTATACAGAAGACCCCTGGGCTGAGAGCTAATCTCTCAAGCCCAGGGGCTTTCTCTATGCGGTACTACATCTGAATAACTTTATTTAGACGAGGCATCAAGGATGCGCTGCAGGTGCTCCGGGATCTGTCGGTACTCCCCAGCCTCGGGGGAGCCAATCTCATACTTGCGGGCGTAACAGAGACCCTTGATGAGGGCGTCCATGTCCTCGTAATCACCGAACTCTACGAAGAGCTCGGGGATGTACTTGGGCGGCCAAACACCGTAACGCTCGCGGAAGAGAATCATGTGGTAGATGTAGGTGGCGTCAAAGAAGAC
>NZ_KV795046.1:0-387 GCF_001808945.1 Rothia sp. HMSC071B01
CTTTTTCAAGAACCTCTTCGCACCCAATTCGGAGACAAAACGCCTGTACACCCCGCTGGATTTGCGCCTGCTGGAACACTACGAAACCTGGCTGAAAACCCATAAGGAAAAAGTACAAGCCAGCAAGAGAGAGGCAGCGGAAAGGCAGCGATACTATGATGAACTCAGCAAAGAGAGCGATCAGAAGGAAGCAAAGGCAGAAGCTGAACGGCGACTCTTTGACCAAATCATCACCCAGAGCACTTGCCTGCGTGCAGCCACCGTTGAGGAATACAACGAATGGCTGACTGACTGGCTCCATGCCGGTGAAAGCATCACCTCCTACAGCAAGAACCCCTTCTCCGGCTGGAAGCTTCACTATGTGCAGGACCCTGATACCTGGGTCAG
>NZ_KV795047.1:0-28128 GCF_001808945.1 Rothia sp. HMSC071B01
GGGGGTATAACCAGCAAGGTTATACCCCCCCCCCCCCCATTTAGCAAAAGGACATAACTGTCCAAAACCCAGGTATAGATTCCTACGCTCCGGCACACTGGAGCCAACACCAGTTACGACAGCCAAGGAAAACACCATGAACACCCAGGAAAAGCAGTAAGACGCTCAAAGCTATAGCGGCACAGGCGAAAGTTGTGCACATTCGTTCGGTTGAGCCTGCTGCTGCGAGTCACGCTGAACGGTTCAAGATGGGCACCGCACTTATCCCTGAACGCTAACTGCCGGAAAAACTCTCTCACCGAAAGGAATAACCATCATGTCATTCAATCAATACGGGCACACCGAATCCCTCGCTGGGCTGTGCCATTGCCGCAAGGGCCCCATGGTTGAGGTAGGGCTACCTCTTCGCAATTACCGTCTCAATTTGGAAGAAGTACGCCTCATTGTGAAGACTGAGACGCTTTTTGAGAACTGCTCGATTGGTCAGCTTTACGTCAACGCTGTAGGTGACACTGGGGCACCCCACGACCTCTCCACCCTAGCTGCTGAACATGGACTCACTGCTACTCGAATTGCGCGCAAGGGAATCACCCCTAGTGATGCAGACCCGCACGCACTGATGTTCTATAAGGCTGACGAAATTGCGGCTATCCTCATGTATGAGACTAACCGTGATGCAGATGATTACATCGTTGGCTACTGGCTCGACCATGTAGCCACCAAGACTCGAACCAACAACCGGCTTTACGCTAAGTATTTCGACCTTGAGGAAGTCCCTGCGCCGCCGCGCCACGTCAAGGAACTCTCACACGGACTCTACGTTGTTTGCGGTAAGGATGAAGAGCTTATCGGTGAAATCCGTGCCATCGAGCTACCTCGCATTGGGTGTGTGTATGCTGGAGACCGTTTCTTTGGCGCCGCTTTCAGCTACGGTTACGAGAGTGACCAGCTACAGCACGCTCCGTTCAAGGGCGACACCTTAGCAGAAACGGCAGCCAAAATCACGAAGGCATACGGGCGGTAACCTCAAGGCGCGTAAACCATAGGGGAACAGCACCGCCTATCTGACTTCCTACCGGGTCTGTGCACCCCGCTGAGGATCTGGCGCATCTCTTCGACGCAGAAGCCCCGGGCTGGATGTCCGTAGCAGCTGAAGATAAGTACCAGCTCGACCAGCTCCAAACCCCGCACTAAAAGGGGAAGGCAACAGGGGGAAGCTGAACACGCCATAAGGCAACCGGGGGCTATGACCAGCAAGGTCATAGCCCCCACCCCGCACCCATTTACCAAAGGGACATACCTGTCCAAACTCACCAAGATCCCTACGCTCCAGCACACAAAAAGGGAGGGCCCCACAATCCATCACGGATCGCGGGACCCTCCCTAATTGGCGTATGCGGCACCTTGCTGACGCACAAGGTACCACCACCTACCTCCCCCACCAAGCAAGCGGGATGAGAACCGGGGGAGCTGTCTGAATCCTCAACCGAAACCAGTAAAGGAACCCACCCGGCAGGTCATACGCCCACCCCCACCAAACAGCAGGGGAAGACTACTCGACGCTACATCTTAGTACCCAAAGACGCCAGCACCGGGAACAGCAGCATACCGATAGCCACCAAAGCCACCAGCGGGAAGAACAAGTTCAACCGTTCCGTAGCCGCATTCGCCCTCTCATGCTGATCATTGAGAATACGACCATTAATCAGCTCCGCATGATTACGCAACGACTCATAAATCTGGGTATCGTTCTCGCCCGCCTGCTTCAAAATCGCCGCCAAATCAGACAACTCCTTCACCTGAAGCTCCTGACCCAGATCATACAGCGCATCCCAGGGCTGCTTGCCCTGATGATGCGCAATCGTCATACGATTCTTGATCCTGGTGAACACCCAGGTATCAGAAACTTCTGCTGCGCTCGCGGCGGCGGTGGAGGTGTTAGCGCCCTGGCTACGGCGCATCGCAACGCCTTCCAGGTAGGTGGCGATAGCTCGGGAGAATTCCTCACGGGCGTTCTTCGCGCGGGATTCAATGTAGCTGTTGTACAGCATCCATCCTGCCCCGGCACCAATAAAAATCGTCAGGAGCGGTACAGAGATAGAATCCCCGCTCAGAGCGAAGGCGATAGCGATAGCGAGCGGTGCTGCAGCCCCGCCGACCGCGCAGTTGAAACGACGGTACCAGTAGGACAGCTCAGGGATCGCCAGAATATTCAGGTTCTGAACATCGACAGTGAAAAACTTCGTCAGGTACTTTGTTTCAGGAAGATGCTCCATCACCCACGAACCGATCAGCTCTTCACTGCTGAGCTTTCGGGTACGCTGCTGAAGCTTCTGCGAGTCCGTCGTCTTCAGGTTCGCCATAGCGGACTTAACACTGAGCTGATGAGGCAGAAGTGGCGAAATCAGCAAGGTCAGGCCTACACCCACCACAACACCTAAGACAATGACCAGAGCCATCATCGGCGTTCACCTCCTACAGCATGAGAAACAGCATTCTTCAAAACGCCCTTAGCGTCCATCTGAGGCTGCGGGTTCACACTAGTAGAACCCAGAATACGGGGGACAGGACGCGGAGCAACCGACCGGCGAATCACGACCATCACCCCAATCAAAGCAGTAAATAGAAGCATGAAAACAAGCTCACCAGCAGTGGTGCGGTAGATAGGAGTCTGCGGAGCAGCCAGCACCACCGCCGAGAAAATGATGACGTTAAGCATCAACACCGTCTGACGTGCTGAACCCTGCGCAGCATCCACCTTGCGGCGCACCTCAATCTCATGACGAATCTCAAGATTGATACCCGCCAGCGCCGTAGACAAACCCTCACCGCGTTCCCTCGCCGCAATCTTCAGCAAGAAAATCACACGGTCAATGGTCGGATCGTTGAGATCCTGCGCGAAAGCATCGAGTGCCTTACCCGTGGGCCAGGAAGCATTCAAACGAGCCGTCAGACGACGCAAGGGCAGCTTCAAATTTTCACCTGCAACCGTATAAGAGGACTTAATAGCGCTTTCCAGGTGCGCACCGCCCTTCACACGACCAATCAGGATACCCAGCCACGCCACCACTTCATCAAGCTTCTGCACACCCGTATCCTTGGGCAACAAGAGCTTAGGAACCATGATGATGAGTACAGGAATAATGACCAGAGCAAGCAGCCAACGGGTCAGAAGCCAGTAGATGATCGTGCCCGCCACAGCAAGCAGCAGAGCCCTACGATTGACCGCACCCAACAACCCCTGAACATCAGAGGTGAGGCGGCTAAAGAGGGTGGGGGCAGTAATCGGCTTCCACTGACCATGCCGTGAAATGAAACGGGCATAGACCATCATCGTCACGCCAATGCACACCACCGCTACCGATATAGGCAACATCAAGAGGTTCATATCTGTTTGCTCCTACCTACGCGGCGGTGGGGGATTCCCACCCTGCTTCCTTCAAATCATGTAGCATCTTCGGGCTCGACGGCGCCTCATCAAATGACGCATCATGGTGCCCGTCCTTCAACGAGAAAATATTGTGCGTCGTGGCCTGACGGTTACCTTCAGCAGGCAACACCTCACAGATATGCGTGACCACGCGGCGAGGCTTACCGGTCTCAGGATCCTTAATCTTCTTCATCTGCACGATGAAGTCCAGGTTTTCAGCAACCTGACCAGACACATACTCGCGCGTCAAACCCTTCTCCAAAGCCAGACCTACCAGGCGGTCAATTGCCTGCTCCGGTTCGTGAGCGTGCAGGGTGCAGAACGTACCGCCGTTAATCTGCATGGCTTCAATGAGCGCAATGATTTCACTACCGCGCACCTCACCGACCATAATATTCGCCGAATTCAGACGCAGAGCCTTCTCCACACACTGCTCCAGACTGTACTCACCGATACGGCGGCCCGACGCATCACGCTCACTACTGCCAGGGTGATACTGCAAGTCGATAACCGGCAGCACACGGTGCGGCTGCTGATTCAGATGAAGCTCACGTTCCTTCTCAATGGTCACCACCTGCACCATAGGGTCAATGCAGGAAGCCAGCGCACGCATCAGCGTGGTCTTACCGTCACCAGGCTCACCAGAAATCACAATCGACTTACGCGCCTTGATAGCGGCAGTCAAGAACCGACGCATCTGGGTAGTCAACGTACCCAGCTGCTCCAGCTGCTCCAACGTGATACTCACATACCGGTGAATACGCATCACCAAAGAAGGACGCGACGCCACCGGAGGCGCAATCGCCGCCAGACGCACGTAGCTGATCAAGTCCATATCCAAATCAGGATTCGTCGTAGAGAATGGACGCGAAGCATCACCCTGATTCGAGGCAATATTCTGGATCATCTGCATCAGCTCAGCATCCGTCGCCGCAATCGGCTCAGCACGCTCCGTACGACCATCAGAGAACTTCAAAAACACCTGATCACACCCGGCAATGTGAATATTCTCCACCTCCGGCATATCAATCAGCGCCTGAAAACGACCCAGACGATACAGCACGTCATACACCTGCTGCTGAACCTTCTCGCTGTACTCATCCGTCCACCGGTCACGGTCACCATCAACCTCAACCAGCGCCGTAGTATAAGCATCGAGCGCCTGCAAAATCATGGACTGAGTCTTCGCCTGCTGCTCCTGAATACTCAGCTCACGCATCCGGTCCTCTTCCAAAGACAAGCTATTAGACACCTGCTCCTGAATCGTCTCCACATCAGCCCAAAACTGAAGCAAATGCTCAGGAATAACCGGCTCACCAGAGGAAGAAGACACACCAGCAACAGAGGAAGAAGACGCATCAACAGCAGCAGCCGGCGCCACAGTACGCGCCACAGCCTCACGCACAGCAGCAGCAGAACCCACCGAAGACTCAACAGCACTCACCACCGGCACCACCGGAGGCGTAGGACCCGCCGGATCAAACCCATACGGAGCCACCTCCACCGGAACCGACCCGACAGAACCAACGCTCTGCGCCGCGCTCGCGGGTGCAGGGGGAGTCAATGCAGAGTTTTCCTTGTTCCTCTGCTGGGTGTGCTGACGCAGCAGGGGAGAATTCATGATGCTCAGTAGCTGAGAATTCTCAGATGCACTCATCGTCTATCTCTTTCTTAAGGTTGCGTTCTCTGTAGAGCAGAGGAAGGGGTGATTTATCGGGAAGGGTTGAGGTAGTCAGCTTCATTCTTCAGTCGGACCTGAAGTTTGGAGCTGTAGGTGGATACTGCCGTTCGGTAGGCGCGCAGTTTCTTGTCGAGCTTCTTGGCGGAGGTGGGGATGTCAGCCCCGTGGCTGAAAATTGCTGCTGCTTCAGGGCTATGGGGTAGCGTCGTCAGAAGTGGAGCGGAGGGGATGAGGGAGGCAAGCTCACCGGCGGGAAAATTCACTGCTGGGCTTTGGTGAAATACCGAGCACAGCCCTTCCGGGTGACCCTGCTCATCCATCAGCTGGTAGATTCGCTCAATATTCTCTTGGGCAGCCCAGGTATCAATGAATGTTGCTGAGAGGTGAGCAACTGCCAAGTCGGCGTTCGTCACCAGGGCCATACGTTCCGTCTCTCGGGTGGTAATACGCCCCATGTCGAAAAAGACGTCGTAGCCGGTTGCTTTCTCGAAGGCGCGGGTGGCGATGAGCAGGTCACGCCAGAAGGCTTTGTGTCCGGTTGCCGCGCGAGGAGAAGGGAAAGCCGGCAGCAGGTGCTTGCGGTATTGCTTATCCTCAGCAAAGCGTGCAGGGTCCTGAGCCAGGGGAATCATCTGATCAAAAACAGTCTTCGACGTTTGACCAAATTTCTTCATATTATTAGCCAGCTGCGTCATGTTGCGTTCGTACACGACGCGGCCACGCATAAAGCCTGCCAGAATCGACGAAGGGGAGGCGGTATCCGCTTCTACCAGCAAGACAGGGCGCGGCCACTGAAGAGCCAGAGCCAGCGTTGACATGGTCACACCCGGGGCGCCGTGGGTTGAAAAATGGGCAATAATCGCCATGGCTTACTGGGCCCCCTCAATGGTGACAACGACCTTCTTCTGAAGGACTGCATCCATGAACGCAGCGTTCTTTGAGGCGCCTTCGGGTAGCAACACGTCAATCTTCGTGTCTCCGTTGACCTTCGTGACCGTATCAACCGTGCCACTAATAGCGCCCTCAACGTTAGGGGAATTATTGTTTGCACCCACGTTCGCCGGAATCAGGATGACACGATCACCTGCCTTGAGCGGACGTACCGGAATGTTCGTAGAAGGAAGGAGAAGACCCACAATTTCCTTACCCTGCTCCGCGCTGGGCAGGTTCGGTGCCGTATTGCTACTGAGCAGCACCTGGCCGGAGGAAATGTCAGTGGTAGCCTTCTTGCCCACCACCTCAGAGCGCTTCTTGTACAACACAGCCTTAGCCGGAGGGTTTAGAACGTTCATCGTGCCCAGCTGGGACTCTTCGATTACTGCGCCACGGGGAATGTCCTGAGTGACCGTCACAATCTGTTCCGGTGCACTATTGGTTGCTACAGCGTAGGAGCCCAGAATGCCCACAGCAGTCAGCGTTGCACCCAAAGCCGTAATCCGGCGGGTCTTGCTCTTGGACTGAATCGGGTTCAGAAACTCATACTTCTCTGCTGATTCATCAGCACCAGAAGTAACAAGCTGATCTTTTTTCTGGAAAAGCGAAAACGCCATGGCATCTCCTAATGCAAGAAGTGGGGTGGGGTGTGGTTGGTGGTGTGAAAACAGTTTCTCCTACATTGAGAATACCACAAAAACTCATATAACATTGCACATATTCGTGTATATGTGTAGATTTATAATAGGGAGTGAACCTCCCCTGGAGGAAGCCCCCACCTATAGGAGAGCGATGAGATGACGCCCGCGCCGAATGACCTGTCCCTGACGTTTAATTTGCCGACCCTTTCGGCTGCTGAGCCGAAGAAAAAGAAACCCGAAGCTGCTTCTGAGCCGTCGCAGAAGGCAAGTGTCCTATCTGAAGTGCCGGTGAAGAATTCTCGACCCCGCGTTGAGGAATCCCCCACGGAAAAGAAGCCTGAGACTGAGCAGATCCCGTCATCCCCACCTCTTCCTGCCCACGACGGCTCAGCCAACAAGGCAAAAGGGAAATCCCCTAACAAGAAGTTCAACCTGTCTATTGATCAGGATTTGATTCCCCGCATTAGGTGGGCGGTCCAAAAGGAGACAGGGTACGTCTACAAGCAGGGCTATATCTACCTCGTAGCCGTTGAAGAAGTGCCCCTAAAGGACATCGAGCGCTATCTCGATGCTTACCGCCGCAATCTCAGCACCGTACCGGAGCTGCCTAAAGTCACCGTACTCCTGGGTAATCGGCACGCGGTAGCAGCTTCTCCCAGCCTCCCCCCGAAAAGAGTCGCTGATGTAGATGCCCTTGCGAAGAGGCTAGGTATTTCTCGAAGCCGCTATTTTGCAACCGCACTACGTATCTGGCTGGACCAACACGACATGATGCCACCGACCAAGGAGCATCTAGCCGAAAACCTCGAACAGTATATTTCCAGCATGGGGCTCTACGTCCCACCCGCAGATCTGCAGAGGCTAGCCAAGAAGGCACGCGTCGCAGAGACCTCTGCCCCTAAGAATTCATAGGGCACCACCCCGGAGCCTTAGAATAATGAAAATGTGCTCTATTTCATGACGCATCTGCCACCAGGGCAGGTGCCTTCATAGAGATATGAGGGCTGGTGTCGAGAGCACATCACACCACGCCGATAATTTGAAAGGAAAAATCAGCATGAACGCGCTGTACACCAATCTCTGCCTCTACATTTCGGGCGCCTACAACAAGATGAACGCTCGACTGGACGCCAAGCGCGAAAGCGGCGCAGGCGCAGTCGAATACGTCCTGCTCATCGTCGTTGGCGTTGCCATCGTCGGCCTGATCGCTGTTGCAGTAAAGGCCTTCGTAGAAGGCCAGCTGGGCTCCCTGACGTTCTCCATCTAACACTAGAAGGGAACCTGCAGCCATGAAACGAACGGTGCTGAGTCAATCACCAGATGACTCATCCTCCGAGTCTGGATCCTACGCCATTGAATGGCTTCTCCTGTTCCCCTTTCTGATGGGTCTCATTATCTTCATTCTTCAGCTGGGCGCATACCTAGCTGCTAACTCTGAAGCACAAAATGCCGCTGACGCAGGCTACTTTTCAGCCCGCGTCATCGGCGGCACTCCAGAGGACGGAGTGGAACAAGCCCAGCACCGCCTCAACGCAACATCTACTCTCAAAGATGCCCACGTTGAGGTCCAACGGGATGCAGACCAGACAACGGTCACCGTAACGGGCACCTCTTCAGGTGCACCGCCCTTCCTTCCCGCCATGACGATCACCCGCCAAGCGCAGGGCCCCTCCGAAGAGGCCCTGCGCTAAGGCGCATCATCCACCGACCATATCGACCACACGCAAAGGGGCTTCATCCCGTGAAAACTCAGATTCTCAGGGTCTTCTCCCTGATCGCCGTGACCTTCATCGTCCTTGGAATCCCGGCGCTACTGATCACTGTCTCCGGCAACCCCCTCGCATCCCTCGATATGGTCGGTGGCGTCATCGCCTCCGTCGACGGAGCCCTCACCTTCCTGCTGCAGGTCTTCATCCCCATCATCGCCTGGATCGGGTGGGCCTCCCTCGTCATCCCCCTAATCATTGAGGCAGCCGTACAGATCCGCCACGGCGAATCCGTGAAACTACCCGGCGTCCTGCGTTTCCAGCAGAACGTCGCCGCCGTCCTCATCGGCATGATCCTGGCCTCTACCGCCGGTATCTCTGGCGCAACCGCCATCGAATCCGGCGGCACCACAGGCGTGCCGGTCACCCCGAACCAAACCGTCTCCGCCCCCGCCACCGTACAGGCACAGTACGGCGCACCCACCGCCGCCGAAAAGGCCCAGGCCTCCCAGACCGGCCCCTCCTACATGATCAACGGCCACGAAACCCTCTGGGACATCGCTGAAACCACCCTCGGCGACGGCAGCCGCTACATCGAAATCTTCAACCTGAACCAGGGCGTCGTACAGAACGACGGCACCGCCCTGCTCTCCACCGACCAGCTCCTACACGACGGCTGGGTACTCACCCTGCCCCAAGACGCCAAAATCCCTCAGCCGATCGCAGGTAACGGCACCGTCACCATCAAGCCCGGCGACACCCTCTCCGAGATCGCTCTTGAAAACTACGGCGACCTGGAAGCCTACCACTACATCGCAGGCGCCGCCTCCAAGACCACCCAGCCCGACGGCACCACCATCCAAGACGCCGACCTCATCCAGCCCGGCTGGGAATTCACCATGCCCGGCACCCCCACCGCACCCACCACCCCGGCGACCAACAGCAACGCGGGATCTTCCACCGCGCTCGCACCTTCTGCTGGTTCTCCTTCTGCTTCGGGTGTTTCTAGTTCTGCTGGTGCGTCTACTCAGGCACCCTCTGCCGCCGCATCTGCATCTGCCTCTGCTGCGCCGGCTGCTACCTCAGCGGCCTCTTCTGCACCCTCTGCTGCTGGTGCGTCTACCGCCCCGGCTGCCGCGCCCACTAGCGCCCCGGCAGCCACCTCGGCGGCATCTTCTGCTATTTCTGCTGATGAGGCTGCCGCCAGCGTCGGCTCCTCCAGCGCACACGGAGCACCTAAGGGCCAGCACACCACCGCACCGGCTGCCGCGCCCACTACCGCACCGGCTGCCACCTCAGCCGCATCTTCTGCTGCTGTAGCTGGCACCTCTACCGCACCGGCTGCTACCGGTGCATCTACCGCACCTTCAGCGGCAGCAGCACAGAACCCGGCACAGGCACCGGCACCTGCTGCTCAGCAGGGTGCTACCTCCGCAATCCCCGGCGGCACTATCGCTACCGACTCTGCCGAGAAGACCGGCACCACCGAGCAAGCAGCCGAAACCGACAAGAGCAGCAGCGTGCAGACCCACGACGTGCAAACTGCCGGCAGCACCCAGGACGCTACCGTAGCCGCCGCTGAAGATGAGGAGAACAACTACACGCTCCCCCTCACCGGTGGAGCGTTGCTGGCCGCTGGCCTGCTCTCCGTCTTTGCTGCCCGCCGCTGGCACCAGCGCCGCCGCCGCAAGCCGGGCCAGACCATCCAGCTCA
The DNA here is from genome assembly GCF_001808945.1 of Rothia sp. HMSC071B01. Taxonomy (NCBI): domain Bacteria; kingdom Bacillati; phylum Actinomycetota; class Actinomycetes; order Micrococcales; family Micrococcaceae; genus Rothia; species Rothia sp. HMSC071B01. The sequence goes on from NZ_KV795047.1 coordinate 10,105, forward strand.
CCCCCGAAGCAGCCACCACCTTGACCACTCTTGAAGCCGAAGCAGCAGTAGCGCCCCTGGCTGAGATTGATTACGGCCTGCGCCTGCTGGCACAGCACTGCCGTAACACCGAAACCCCCGTCCCGGTCCTGAAGTACCTGGCACTTAACGCCACCGAGGCGAACCTGTACTTCGAGCAGGACATCACGAACCTGCCCGCACCCTTCCAGAGCACCATGGACGCCAACCTGTGGAACCTTCCGTTCGGGTCCCTGGACACCAGTGAACCGCTAGACATCTTTGCACCCTACCCTGCCCTCATCACCCTTGGTGATGACACCCAGGGCGCAGCTCTGATGCTCAACCTCGAATACGCTGGCACCCTCCAGCTACACGACCCCTTCCAGGGCACCAGCCAGGTCAACACAATCAACCAGATCATCGGCTCCATCGCCGCCGAGCTGCTGCTCAACCCCTGGGCAGAAGGCCTGCGCCTGAGCCTGCTCGGCCTTGACGATACCTTCCTCAACGCACTCTCTGCTGACCGCATCACCACCTACACTGCCGAACAGAGCGAGGAATGCCTCAACGCCCTCACCGCTGAAGCACAGGACCTTCAGAACTTCCTGGAATCTGAAGGCTACGCCTCCGTCCACGAAGCACGCATGGCAGGAGCCGAATCCTTCCCCGCCCATATCGTCATCGTCTCCGACACCATCGACGAGATGGACCGCTCCGATCTGCTCGATCTGGTACGCACCATGCCTAACGTCGCTATCGCCGTCATCTCCCACGAAGAAGACGCTGTTGAAGAACTCGACGCCAATTCCCGAACCCACCGTCTGACCGTCACCCGCGCCCCCCACGGTGACATCTCTGACACCATGCTGGAGCTGCAGCCGGTACGCATGCCCCTCATCCCGCGTTATCTGAACAAGGACGAGGAAGAAGCCATCCTGGCTCTGCTGAAAGAAGCAGCCGCCGAACCCACCGACGCACCGAATCAGGTTCTGCGTTTCCCCGAGGTCACCTCCACCGCAACCGATAGCCCCGCTGAGGACCAGCTCTTCCAGGACTCCACCGACGCACCGGCAGAATCCCCGGACGCAGCGGACGCACCGGATGCGGCAGAGGCCATGGAACCGGAAGAAGCTACGGCACCGGCAGAAACCACCGGTGAGCCTGCTGTAGACGAAGCACCCGAAACCGCACCCGAGCCTGAACCTGCCACCGAACCGGCAGAAGAAGCCACCAGCTACGGCATCGACACTGCCTACGGTATTGATACCGCCACCTCCTACGGCTTCGACTCTGCTACCGGTTACGGCATCGACACCACCTACGGTATCGACACCGCAACCACCCCCGAGGAAGCAGCAACCCCGGCACCGGAAGAGACCACCGATGAGCTTGCCGCTGACGAAGCACCCGCAACCGAGGAAGCAGCACCCGCACCCGAAACGGAAGCACCCACCGCGCTCGCACCTGCCTGCTATGAGGAAGGTAAGAGCCCTGAGGAGATCCGTGCCGAAACCCAGCAGGTCTTCGCCCACCTCTTCGGTGAGACCGACATGTACGATGCTTTGGTGAAGAACGGCTCTACTCTTACCCATGAGACGGTGACGAACCTGGAGCACCCCTTCCTGGCTCTGCTGGGTCCGGTGCGACTGCTCAACGCGAAGGGACCGGCACCTTTGACCAAGGGTAAGAACGAGGTGTCTACCGTGCTGATGGACCGTTACGCGTCCGTGACTGCGTTCTTGCATCTGCACCCTGGAGTGGAGACCGAGGATTACCACGCCGCGTTCTGGCCGGGGGAGCACCACAGTTCCACTAAGGCTGACACCCGCCGTAACCAGCTCACCGGTAAGGTTCGCCAGTGGCTGGGCTCCACCAAGGATCACGAGCCGTACTTCCCGCGCGCGGTATCCCGCCGCTACAGCCTGTCCGAGCTGATTAACTCTGACTGGGCCCTGTTCCAGATCCTCACCGATGGGGAGTTGGCTCTGCGCCCGACCTCGCACCTGCTGGCAGCATTCAGTCTGGTTCGTGGCGTCCCGCTCGACGGTAGCAGCGCCCACTATCCCTGGGCTGAAAACGACCGTGAAAAAATGCGCACCCGCATTATCGACGTCGCTTATGAACTGCTTGATCGTGCACGTGTGGCTCAGGACCACCGCCTGATCCTTCAGATTGCCCGTGCCGCCCGCATGATTGATAGCACCCAGGACGCATTCTGGATGGCAGAAATCCATGAGGAAATCCTGACCAACAACCTGCAGAAGGCTCAGCAGCTCAAGACCCAGTTCCTCGACTACTTGGAATCCTGGGACGTAGAACCGTCTGAGGAAGCAGCCAAGGTTTTGGCTGCCTAACCGAAAGAAGAAACACCAGATGACTGTGACCAGCAGCCACGACACCACCGCACCGCGCACCCCGAACATCGCCAAGGGCGTGCTCTTGCGTGCCGCCGCCTTCAGCTTCACCGTCTCCCTTATCCTGGGAGTCACCGGCTTATGGCAGCAAGTGATGCCGTGGCTGCTGATCCTCATCATCTTCTACTACGCAGGGCCCCTCATGTCCTGGGACATGCGGCATAAGCTGCTGCCGAACGCGTACACGTACCCGTTGGCGGTTGCACAGGCTGGATTGGCTGCCGGGCTGCTGGTCACCGACCCTATCCTGAGCCTCACCGGTGCCGGAACCGAGGGGGCTGCTACCCACGGTGCCCTCATGCTCATCATCGCCCTAGCTATTACCGGTTTGCTCTTCGCCTTTGCCCTCTTCGCCCCCGTTGGTCTGGGCGATGTGAAGCTTCTGGCAGGGCTAAGTGCCGCCACCGCCTACCATGGGTTTGAGGCTGCCTTCATCTCCTTGTTCCTTGGGCACGTCCTCGCCCTACCCGTAGCCTATAATGCCCACCGTAAGGGAGAAAAGACCGTGCCTATGGGCCCCTTCCTCATTACCGGCGCGCTGCTCGTTCTGCTCTTCATGCCGGTGCGCCCCCTCTTCTTCTAATCTTCATCTCACCGGTTTCAATGCCCCCAAGAACCCCTGGTTTTTGGGGGCATTACTATGCCCGCCACAGGGTGTACCCCGCCTCTCATTTAGGAAAGGGACAAGAAGGAAAGAATTTCAAAATAGGGTGAGGGAAAAAGGACACAATGAAGTGCCTTCATAGCAGTGAAGGGGTGCTACCCCCTCACCCGCCCGCCAGGGTCTACCCTGCGGCACAGGGTAGAGGTGACAGCACAGCCACCACCCCAAACCTGCATCCTGCAGCTTACCCCGGGGTAAATGGCGGAACCGTCAACCCGTGCCACCAGCACCCTAAACTGGCGGCACCACCAACCCTTAACCGAAAAGAGGAAAGAACCCCATGACCACCACGACCCCCTCGACCGCTTCCGTCTCCACGGAATCCCCGTCCCGCTCCAGCCACAAGGCCTACACGTTCTTGTGGTTTGCCGTATCCGCCGCAACCGGTGCCCTGATCATGACCGAACAGTGGACGCAGTACGGCATGTACTTCGTCTCTGCCCTGTACCTGGCCACCGTCACCCCGGCCCTGGCCCGCCGTACCACCCCCACCACCGGCACCGCCCTTCTGGGAAGCATGGGAATCATCGCTGCAATCTTGGTTCTGTGTAGCGGCGGCTTCTACCCCTTCGGCCTTAGCTTCACCCTGCCTGACTATCTGTCAGCAATCACCGGCGGATTCATGCTCGCCTCCGCCCTGACCGGATGGGGCGTACTGCACTGGCTGCGCCGAACCGTCCAGGACCCCTGGATGGACACCCTCAACACGAAGCTCGTCATCGGCTCCGCAGCAGCCTCCGGCGTCTTCCTCTCTGAAGGTTGGGCCGCCTTTGCCTGCGTCCTGCCGGTCACCGTGCTGATCAGCGACTTCATTGCCAACCGCAACAAGACCCCCAACCCCAACCTGATCCTCGCAGCCGGCACCCTCATCAACGCAGCGGCTATCCTTACCGCCCTCGCACTGATGGCATAAACCCACACCACACACCACAAGGGGGGCGGCGGAACCCCGCCGCCCCCCCCCCACCCCCGCACAATGAACCACTGGGACATCCCACAAAAAAATCCACCACCATGTGAGGTTTCCAGCACACAATGAGGTGCCTTCATAGGAATGAATACCCCGTATCCACACCCCGGAACAACAAGGGGGGGCGGATACAACACAACAACCAACCACGAAGAAAGGCACCCACCATGTGCGACGTCAAGCCCAACCCCCGCTGCTTCACCCACTACGAACCCCGCTACAACGACGCCAAAGACGCCTACCAAGAAGCCCTCGACGACTTCGAGAGCAAAGAAAAAGCAGGCACCCTCACCGACGAAGACTACGACAACCTCGCCGCTGCCTTCGAGGAATACCAGGCATGCCAGCGCATGTACTACATGAGCCCCAAAGCCCGCCGACACCGCCACGCCGACGAAGTAGCAAAAGTCCGCGAAGCCCTCGAAGAAGCCAAAAAACTCCACGAAGAAAACCCCAACAGCGAATACGCCCGACTCCTCTACAAAAACGCCCAAGCCGACCTCGACCAAATCCAGGTCCAGGACGAAGAAGGCGCTCGCCGCTGGGAGGACGCAAAACGTGCCGGAAGGCTGGCACACGAGCTGAACAAGAACGGCCTCGAACGCGGCCTCTTCAGCCAGGCACAGTACACCGACGAAGACCTCGCCGAAGTTAACTTCGACAGCTGGGACCGTGCCTGCCCCGACGGCAACGCCGTACTGCACGGCATGGACGACAAACTCCAAAAGACCAACAAGCGAGGCGTCTACCGCGAGCTAACCATCACCAGCGAAAAGCGCCTAGAGCTGCCCACTAACGAACGTCTCGACTACAACCTTGAAGGCCACATCACCCAGGCCAAGAAAGGAAACTCCCGATACAAGATCTCCTTCACCGTCGATGACGACCCGAAAAAGGGCCTCGGTGCATTCATCCCCAACCCCACCGCCCACGACGGCTACTACTCCGTAGGCGCACCCGCCGAACGCCGCCCCGTCACCCGTGACAATTCCCCCTCAGCACGCGACGGCGGCAAAATGCGCAGCAGCGACTGGGACCACACCCAGGACGCCAACGGACTCACCGCCGAAGAAATCGCCGAACAGCAAGAAAAATTCGGCACCCTCCAATCAGCCGTCAAAGCCGACAACGACGCCCACGGCAGGGGAATGTACACCCGCGTCAACGCATTCCACTCCGAAATCAACACCGTACACAAGGGAGAAAAGCACAACGAACTAACCAAACGAATCATCAAAGAATACGGCATCAAAACCAGCTTCAACAGCATCACCGAAGCCAAAAAAGAAATCGCACGTGTCCTCGAAATCCAGGACAAAATCCTGGCCGAAGCCGTCAAGGAAACCCGTGAAAAATCCATTAACGACTTCGCCAAGCAGCAATTCGACGCCCACGATCAGCAAGAACGTAAACGCGCCGAAAAGCAGGCACGCAAGGACATCGAAGAACTTCCCGAACGCCTCAAGCCCAAGACCCAACGCGAAATCCGCAACCACGGCGGCGGCCCCGACCGCGTCGAACGCAACATGACGCGCCTGGAACGACAGAGCAGGGGCCTCAAGAAGAAGGAGAAAATCGCAAACGAACGCGAAGCAAGCATCAACAGGGCCAACGAATACAACGAAGAACGCCGCAAGCAAACCGGTGACCTCACCTACAGCACCCACGTAGAACCCACCCGCCACCCCGACGACCTCACCAACCCCAAGGCAGGCTACACCTACAAGGTCAACAAAACCGTCAAGGGCGGCGTCCAGCAGCAAGGAAAAATCGAATTCACCAAGGGCGGCAAACTCGCCAAGGGCTACAGCATCGAAGATGCTAGGGACCCGAAGATGGTCAACATCACCACCCCCAAGAACCAGACCTTCACCCTCCGCCGCAGCCAGTACGAAACCATGACCAAAACCGGCAAGAAAATTTAGCAAAGGGACAAACCCCAAAAAACAACCAAACCACCACCCCAAAAACCCCTACAGTAGAACCACAACAAAAACCACCACAGAAAGGAAACCACCATGGCACACAGCCCCGAATCCGAGGCCAACTACAAGGCCTACCAGAAGAAGTACCACGCAGAACGAAACGCACGCGCTCGCTATTCCTATGACTCTCTCGAAAAGCAGCACCGTGTGAAGGTCAAGGGTAAGGATCTCTCTGCTGATCTGATGCATACCCGTGCCCCCGGCGTCACCGGCGAAACCCCGTGGGAGAAGGATTTGACCGTCCACCCTATCAAGTGGCGTCGTTACGGCATGCCTAAGGACCTTCCTGCCGTTGTGCAGAATGCGTTCGGTGATGAGGCTCCTGGCCGCTCTTTCTTGGATCCGCGCATGCTTTTTGACTGCACCCTCTTCGACAACATGACCGATGAGGAAATTGCCTACTTCAACGATGAGAAGCACTGGGTCGTCGAGAAGCTGGATACTGACATCACCCTCAAGAACGAGCTGGAGGGTGAGCCTGGTGTGTACGGCTACCTCGTGCACGTCAACCGTGGCCGCAAGGAGGTGAACAACCCTCCGGTGGGCCGCCCGCGTTATTTGCGTCAGGACGGTAAGGAGCTCATCTGGGAGGATCCGCGTCTGGATGCACCCTGGTGGCAGGAATGCGGCGACTACATCTACGTCTACCTGGACGAGAAGGAAGCCCGCGCTGCCTTCAAGCAGCAGAAGATGCGCCTGGATGATTTGAACCAGGAGGTGCGCCTGTACCGTTTGACCAAGCCCATCAGCATCAGTGAGGCCCGTGAGTGGCTGAACAGTGACCACCCTCTGCGTGAAGAGCGCCACGGCGCCATCACCCTGGATGCTTTCGGTACTGGCCAGTACGGTCGCCCGGGTGCGCTTCGTCTGCCGCAGCAGCCTGCCCCTGATGAGGATGAGCAGGACCGTATTGCTGAGGAAGAGTACTGGAACAGCCTCACCCCCGAAGAGCAGCAGAAGACCCTGGATGATTTGGAGTACTACCAGGCCCTGGAAGAGGAACGCGGGCAGATCAATAAGGAACGTGCTGACGCTCTTGAACGTATGTTCAAGGAACGTTTCAACGTGGATGAGTACATGGCGTACCTGCTGAAGCGAGCTGAAGACCGTGTAGATGATGAGCCGGAGGATGAATTCGCTGTTGAGTGGCTTAATACGCTGCGTGAAGAGATTCCGACGATGCCTTTGAAGAAGAAGCTTACCTTCGTCGAAGAAGGCATGTACAGGGAAGATCCCAGCGGATGTGAAGAACTGCTGCGTAGCCTGAACCTTGTCACTCCGTACGAGACGATGACTCGTTTGGTGGAGATTGAACCTCTGACTCAGGAGACGATTGAATCTGCTGTGGCAGTGCACAAGAGTCGCCTGAAGCTCGGTATCGAGACCGAGAAGCTGGGCTTCCGCCGCAAGGGGGGCCAGTACCATCTGACTGAGGAGCAGGAGCAGTACGTTCGTGCTGGTCTGGTGGATTATTACACTCGTGAGGGCGAGAACGGTTCTGCTCTGCTGATGCGGTACCTGCATGACAGCGATTGGTACCGTTCGCTGGACCCGAGCCAGTATGAAGAAATCAACGGCTTCTCGTGGGAGACCATCAACATGGAGGACTACCGTGCTGGCCATCTGCTGACTTTCGGTAGCCGTCTTCCGCGTGGTGCGTTTGGCCCGAAGCATGACCGTATTGAATTCCTGGCAGATCTGCTGCAGCGTGGTGAGATTGATGTGCCGACGTTCTGGAAGCGTGTGCAGGATTCTTCCTACGTGGCAGATCAGGAACGCTTCGGCCCTGATGGCGAAGAGTCGTTCATCGTGACGAAGAAGAACTGGCGTCAGTTCATCAAGTTCTGGGATGCAGACCGCCCGGAAGACTACGAGCCGGACCCGTCAGAGGATAAGTCTCTGTTTATTGAGGCACTTGGCGGCGATAGCTGGGCTGAATATGAGGAACGCGCATATGATTGGCGCACGAAGGACTGGGAAGCGTGGATTGAGTCGCTGCCTGATGACTGGTGGACTCTGAACACTAATGCAGTTGCGGATGCAGCGCAGCAGGTGGAAGTTCCCCGTCTGGTTCCCGAAATGGTGAAGCACACGCTGGAGAAGGCCGCGTAGCGCTAACGGTACTTGCTGTACACCATCAATAGGGGGCGGGGTCCACTCAGGTGGTCCCCGCCCCCCTTGCTTTATGAAAGGGCATCCATGCATAACACTGACAAAATCTTTAACATCCTTTTGGTCTCCGTTGGAGGTTCTGTTGCTTTATTTCTCGGTGCGGACTATCTGGCTCGCCTGATTTTCGGCGCCCAGGTGGTGCGTGCCGTCATCACCGAAACGGTGATTCTGTACGTTCTGGTAGCGCATCTAGTCGTTCTAGTGGGCATGTACATCATCTACCAGCGGGATTATGACCCTGGGAAGGGTTACCAGTGGTCTTTCGATAAGCCTGTTGATCAGCAGATTCCTCTGGACACTACCTGCCATACGTGGACTGATGCTCAGGGGCGAGAGCACCTGGACATCAAGGGTACTGCACCTGGAGTCGAGGATGAGCTGGAGGCTAGTTTCACGCGTCAGGGACTGTTGAAGAAGTGGAAGCAGGGCCTCGGCTGGTACGCTGACCTGGACCACACGATCATGCCTGATAAGGTGCAGGTGAAGGAATCTGACCGAGACCATGATTACCTGCGCATTGAAGGATGGGAGAAGTGGCACTGCCCCATTCAGAAGCAGATGGTGAATTCTAAGAAAAAGAAGCCGCACCAGCACACCGATGATTGCTCTCTGGAAGAGACGAGGAACCACATCACTTGGTATGTCACTCTCTAACCGGGGGGCTTGTGTAGAGAAGGAAAAGGAGGAAAGGCTACATGGATTCTGAAGATGCTCAGCGAGAGGACCGCTTAGCCCGTTATGTACTTATTGGGTTGATTGTTACTGTCTGCACGTGGGTTCTGACGCTTATGGGGGTCGCAGACGCAGTCATCCCGTACGTGCTTCCGCCAGCTATTTTGATTCTGTGCGGACGGTACATCCTGGTGGGCTCTATCTCTGATGTGGAGCCTCAAGCGCAAGCTCTTGCCTCCGTGGTGGGAGGTATCGCTTTGGGGTTGGTGGCTGCCAGCGGCAGCGGCTATTTCTTCACTCCGGTGCCTGCAGCCGGGGTAAAGGGCGGCTGGATGCTCGCTACCGCGTTTATCGTTTGGGTGCTTTACCGGATGCACACCAAGTATGAGGCTGCTCTTTTGGAGAAGGTGAATCTGAAGCTTCTGCTGGCCACCGCCGCTGCTGCTGGATTCTACGGTGCGTATGGTGCCGCGATCTTCTGCCTGGGCGTGGTGTTCTTGATGTCCGGTATCGGGCTTTCTGCGCGCCAGCCTCAGCGTGTTGATCCTAATATTTACCTCATTACTGGCTCGATGGTGGTAACGCTCGCTGGTCTTGCCGCGCCGTTGTTCTTCTAACGAGGTCCACGCTTTCAATAAGTGCCGCTAGAGGCCCCTTCCCTCACCCGGGGAAGGGGCCTCTAGCGTTATGTGGTGAGAGTGCATTGGCCTGGCTGGCTAGGGTTTTCTTGGTACATTTAAGGCCGTGGACAGGGATTATGGAAGACAAGGCGGTCTATAGTATCTGCCTTCCCCCGCCTCATCCGGTGTCCAAAAATAGTTGAGACATCAGAGATGGGAGACCCCTGTTGAATGAGAATTTTGTGGCTGCAGAGCGTAGCCGCGTCGAGCGTGCTAGGAATTTCGCTCAGAAGTGGGAAGGACGCGGGTCCGAGAAAGGCGATACCCACTCCTTCTGGCTTGAGCTGCTACGTGATGTGGTGGGCATGGAGGATGTGACAACGAACGTCCACTTCGAGGCTTCGACCTCCGAGCGAGGCTTCATCGACGTAACTATCCCTGCCGCCAAGACGATTATCGAGCAGAAGTCCCTCACGGTGGACCTGGATAAGCCTGAGCCACGTCAGGGGGTTATGGTGACCCCCTTTGAGCAGGCGAAACGGTACGTGGACTCCATGCGTAACTCGCAGCGTGCAGATACCATCATCGTCTGCAATTTCGACTATTTCCGCATCCATGACCTTGACGTTGAGAAGCCGGGGGAGAACTATATCCAGTTCCGGCTTGTAGAGTTGCCGGAGCAGCTTCACCTGCTTGATTTCCTGGTCGATCCGCAGCGTGCCCGTCAGGTGCGAGAGGAACGAGTCTCGTTGGAGGCCGGTGCGCTCATCGGCAAGGTCTATGAGATGTTGCGCGCTCAGTACGTTGACCCGGACTCAGCGGAGAGCCGTCACTCACTGAACGTGCTGTGTGTGCGGCTGGTTTTTTGCCTGTTCGCTGAAGACGCCGGATTGTTCCCCAAGGATGCTTTCTACCGTTATTTGAAGGCTATGCCCGCCACGCAGGTGCGTACTGCCCTGAAGGAGCTTTTCGCGCACCTGCGCGCCAAGCCTGAGGACCGTGACCCCTACGCTTCTGCCCAGTTGAAGGATTTTCCTTACGTCAATGGTGGCCTTTTTGAAGCTGACGTGGAGATCCCGAACTTCACCGAAGAAATCCTTGAAGTCCTGCTGGAGGAAGTGAGTAAGGGGACGAATTGGTCGCATATCTCACCGACTGTCTTCGGTAGCGTCTTTGAGTCCACGCTGAACCCTGCGACGCGCCGTTCAAGCGGTATGCACTATACCTCCGTGAAGAATATTCACCGTGTCATTGATCCGCTCTTTCTTGATGACCTTACCGCTGAGCTTGACTCAATCCTGACGGATACTGAGTTAGGCGAGCGGGCGCGCCGTAATGCGTTGAACCGGTATCACGATAAGCTTGCTGGTTTGACCTTCTTTGACCCGGCGTGCGGCTCGGGTAACTTCCTGACCGAGACTTACATCAGCCTACGCCGCCTGGAGAACAAGGTCCTCTCTGAGGTGATGAACCGTCAGAGTGTCTTCGGCTTCACCGATGAGACTACTCCGCTGAAGGTTTCTTTGACCCAGCTGCACGGCATTGAGATTAACGATTTCGCCGTCAACGTCGCCGCCACCGCATTGTGGATCGCTGAGCTCCAAGCCAACGCTGAAGCGCAGACCATCGTTTATCAAATCATTGAGGACCTGCCCCTGAAGGACTCAGCGCACATCGTCTTGGGTAACGCCCTACAGATGGACTGGTCCGAGGTAGTCCCTGCCGATGAGTGCGACTACATCATCGGCAACCCGCCCTTCATTGGGCACTCGAACCTGAATGAAGAGCAGAAGGAAGACCGCCTGCGTATCTTTGGCAAAAGCGGCGGCACCCTCGACTACGTGGCGTGCTGGTACAAGATGGCTGCCGACTATATGCAGGGAACCTCGATTCAAGCTGCCCTGGTTTCGACGAATTCGATATGTCAGGGCCAGCAGGTTCAGCCTTTGTGGAAGCCGCTGTTTGAACAAGGGGTGCGTATCAACTTCGCACACCGCACCTTCGTATGGTCCTCTGAATCGAGCGATATTGCCCGAGTGCATGTCATCATTGTTGGTTTCGGATACCAAAATATGACGCCTAAACGAATCTTTGAGCATGATGGTGACAAGGTTATCGAGCATCAGGTCAGCCGCATCAACGGGTATTTGTTGGATGCACACGAGATGATGTTCGTTGGTCGACGGTACAAGACGCTTAGCGAGGCCCCAAAGATGATTGCCGGTGGAAAGCCCAATGAGGGCGGCTTCCTACTTCTCAGCCCTCAGCAGCGGGAGGAGCTGTTGCGAGTTCATCCTGCTATTGAGCCGTGGATTCGCCGCTTCTCGATGGGTGAAGACTTCATTAACGGTGAGGAATGCTATTGCCTGTGGTTGCAGGACTGCCCGCGACATGTCTGGGCGTCCATGCCTGAAGTCGTTGACCGTGTGCGCTCGGTACAGCATACGCGTGAGAATTCGTCTAAGGCAGCGACGCGGAAGAAAGCGGAGACTCCCTGGCTGTTCGACGAGATCAAATACAACGGCGAGGGCGCATATTTGGCTGTTCCGAAGGTGTCTTCTCGACGCCGGAAATACATCCCTATCGACTTCGTCACTGATGGCATGATCCCTGGCGACAAACTCTTCTTCGTACCGGATGCCACGGTGTACCACTTTGGTATCCTGACCTCCCGCGTCCACAACGCCTGGATGCGGGTTGTTGCCGGTCGCCTCAAGAGCGACTACAGCTACGGCAACACCATTGTGTATAACAATTTCGTGTGGCCGAAAGTCACTCGGGCACAGCAACAGGAGATCGCTGATGCTGCTCAAGCAGTTCTTGATGCCCGTGCGTCTTTCCCGGGAACCTCTTTGAAGGATCTTTACGAACCGGATAACGAGTTCATTTACTCTGAGCTTACAAAGGCACACAGGGCACTTGATGCTGCTGTCGAGCGTGCTTACAACCTTGAGCCGGGATGTTCAGAAGAAAAGATTGTGAAGCGACTTTTCAAAGGCTACATCTCAGCGACTGCGAAAAAATAAGAACCTGACGTTTTCTTCATGAACAAAAGGCCCCCTTCCCGGGTGATGGGGAGGGGGGCCTTTCTGTATCTTCAGCGCCTTCCAGCTATAAAAAGCTTCGGCACCGACATGGTTTACCATGCCAGCACCGAAGCCTTCACCTATGCCCTAACGGGAAGAAGCGGACACCGCGCAGTCATCACCTTGAAGTAGCTTTGTGGAACACGTGACCTCTCCCGGACCTCCTCAGGGCCTACACCCACGTCACCCAGAAGCTCAAGAGCGTGGGGGATAAGCGAGGGCTCCTCAACCCCCGAAATAGCCCCGGGCTCCAACAGCTCCCACCCATTTCGAGACAGAGACTTCAGACCTTCACGGTACCCCTCTTCCGTCAAACGACCCAGCGCGTACGCCTTATCCAGCAGCACCTTCATACTGACACCCCAACGCTCCTTCAGCTCCTTGAGCATGACCTTGCCAGCCCCATCTATACGGGTAGGCAGCTCATCATGGAGCACTTCACTAGGAGCCAGGAGCTCAGAAGCAAAAGCATCAGCCTGCGCCTCAATCACTTTATTACCGGGCTCTGCATCTGGATGCATCACCAAATGCCCCAACTCATGAGCCACATCAAAGCGCTGCCGATAATAATCACCCTTCGTCGGGTTCAGAACAATGAGGGGGACCTCGCCACTAAAGACAGAATGCGCATCCAAGGACGCATGCTCAAAGGGTGCAAAGACGGCACAGATCCCATGATCCTCAACCGCCCGGAGAACATGAGCGATGGGACCATCACCCAGACCCCACTCATGACGAACCTGCTGCGCCGCCATCTGTGGAACAATCGACTCCGCAAGCTCAGGATCCGCCGAAATATCAGGAAGATGCAGCGCAGGAAAGTCCACATAATCCCTGAGGGTGCGCACCAAATCCTGAGTAACCTGCACATAAGCCTGCGCCTGACGATAAGCCACCTGCGTTCCCGCCCGATAAGACCTAAAATGCGGAAGACCAGAAGCCACAGGCAACCCTTCCAACTGAGGCTCAAAAAACTCAGGACCCACCCCAAAGACACGGCACAGCGCAGCAACATCACCCGATGAGGGGGCTTGAAGACCCAACTCCCAGCAGGTGATAGTCCGAGCACTGACGCCTAACCGCATCGACAATTCGCTCTTACGGATACCGTAAAGCTCTCGGACTAGAGTGATTCGTTGAGGGCTGCAGAGTGGGCGATTGAAGGACATGATTTTCTCACCATCAAGCTATACAAAAGGGTGCATTTTGAGTGGGTGTATTGAGCTTAACACCAGCATCGGCTCACCCCCGCACATACGGGGAACACAGTGGGGTCTGGGTGTTGGTCCTATTGGTCATCGGCTCACCCCCATGCATGCGGGGAAAACTGACCCTGAGACTGACTCTTCTCAGAAGCACGCGGCTCACCCCCATGCATGCGGGGAAAACGCACGCTGTCTAGAAACTTCAATGTGTCACCTCGGCTCACCCCCGCACATACGGGGAACACGTCTACCAGCCACCACAATGTCGAGTCGAGCACGGCTCATCCCCGCGCATACGGGGAAAACGCAACTAATCGTATGGATAATTTCGTCACCATCGGCTCATCCCCGCGCATACAGGGAATACCTGATTCGTTCGGGCGCATGTCCATGTCTGGACGGCTCATCCCCGCACATACAGGGAATACACTTAGCCACAAGGCACGATGCCTAGCAGAAGCCTAAAAATATTCAGTTTCCACACGTATACACATATAAAAGGGATGAGTAGACGATTACTCGCCTACGGTGACCCGCCGCCAGTGGCGGCTGGCCTTGACGCATCCAACGCCACATCCCCCAACACCACCGAACCAGCAGCATCAGAGCCTGCGACTCCGCGTCCGTTTAGACTCTCCCCCGTGCCGGGGGCGAGTTGCGCCTCATACATCCGTACAGCCTCCGCACGAATATTACGTGCCGCATTCACGTCACGATCAATCCGCGCACCGCAGGCTGCGCACTCAAAGACACGCACGCGAAGGTCGAGCTTGGTTTTCGCTCGTGCTCCGCAGGCGCTACACGTCTGAGAAGATGCAAAGAAGCGGTCAATAATCTGTACCTGCGAGCCGTACCAGCTGGCCTTGTATTCCAGCTGACGGCGCAGCGTACTAAAAGCGGCGTCCAGAATGGACCGGTTGAGCCCGGCTTTCTGGCGCACATTCTTGCCCGGTGCCTCAACGGTACCGGCAGCTGAGGCGGTCATACCCGCTACAGCCAAGTCTTCAAGCCCGATGAGGGTATACCCGGTGCTCAGGCGCTTAGAAACCTGATGTAGACCGGATTCACGGCGCAAGGCTACCAGGTGGTGGTGCCGTGCAATCTGCTGCACAATACGGGCACGGCGATTAGAGCCCTTCTGGGCACGCGCGAGGGCACGCTGCAGGCGTACCAAGCGCTTCTCAGCGGCACGTGCCCAGCGGGGGTTAGCCAGTGTAGGCGCACCATCACCGGTGAACTCCAGGGAGGGGTACCGTGCGAAACGCTGCGGGGCCTGCTCGTCAGAGAGCGCGGCGAGGTAGCGCACGCCCAGGTCTACACCGACAGCACCAGCGGCACGCTGCGCACGGGTAGGAGTCACCGGGGTACGGGACAGCTTAACGAGGATGGAGACGTACCATCGGTCAGCGGCACGGGAGACCGTGTAGGATTTGACATTAGCGCCAGCACGCACGGCCTTCACCAGGGGCTTTGTGGTGTTGTGAGTGCGGATAACGCCCAGGTGTGAGAGGCGTACGTGGCGGTAGTCCTCAATGGTCGGGGCGGTCTTGATGCCGCGGCGCTTCATCAGCGCCGCACGACGCGCAAATTCAGGTGTGCCCTTCTTGTAGGGGGTGCCGTAGGCTCCGACATCGTCATTATTCGGGTCGCGGTCGACAGTAAAAGAGTCGCGGCTGACACCTTTACGCTTGCGACGAGGGACACCCATTCGGGCGCCGGCACGCAGGCCTTTGAGGGATTCTTCGTAGTTTTTCCAGGCTTTTCCAGCATTCAGCAGGCCCGAATCGAGCACTCGGCTATTAATGTTATGTAGCCATGGTTCGGAATACTCTTCGGTCTCGGGCCAGACAACAGCGGGGTCAGCGCCGGCAGCAATGGCTTTGCTTGCAGCGCGGTGCCGTTTGACTTCAGGAGTCAGATACAGCGACCTATAACCAGGCGTATATTTGTCACGAGCCTTATAGAGGAACTGGTAGGCCGGGTCTTTCTCACGTAGTTTCTTAAGCTCGCCGTTGATCGTCTCGTGATCTGCACCTTCGGCGGCACGGGTTCTCCGATATTCCTGTTTGTTTTCGAGGATTTGAAGGTTATAAGTGGTGAGGAGGTTGTACGTGCGGCGTGATGCGCCTGCGCATTGCTCTAGCGCGATTGTCTGTGCCTGGTTGGGGTCGAGGCGGAATTTGTAGGCACGGTACAGGGCACCATCGTCGATGCTGGTTTTCTCAGCCATGGCCTTTCCTCCTCCTCTTCTGCGAGCTATAGAGATAAGATGCTTGGAAATCTCTTGTAATGACCATAGTGGATACCCCTGACAAGATAAGGGGGTATTTTGCGTGACCAGGAAACATTTTTATGTGATGTGCATCATGTGGATAACTTGTTTTTGAGTGGGGCTATCAGGTGGGCTAGTGGGATGAATTGTGTACGCCTCTGGGATCAACTCTGTACACCTCTGGGATGAAAGGTGTACGCTCCCGGGATGAATTGTGTACACCTCTGGGATGAAAGGTGTACGCTACCTATGGTAAAAACGCCTAAGAATCCCCGGAATCACAAGGGAAAATCGGTGTTCAAATTTTTCCCCCTATAAGATATACCTATAAGACTCCTATCGTCGTCAGATGCGCGTGCGTGCGTGAGGGCTGTGGAAAACTCGCACTGCGTCTGATGGCGACGACGATGAAGACGGAAAATCCCCTGGTTGACAGCCCGTCTGTCCGGGGTCTAGTGTGAGTGCAGATACAAAAAATGACCCCGCGACGTTGGAGCGTCCGGGGCCGTGGCAACACCTACAACACTAGGCATCGCAATGAACAACTTTAGCGCACCTGCGCACCCTCAGTCCACCCGGACTACCCCCGCCAGCACCGACGCTGGCATGACTCTCAGCGACATCCTCGCTGACCACGCCGCCCCCACCGGCGGCACTCTGCAGCATCCCCACAGTACCGGTCCGCTGGTCATCGACAGCTACCTCACCAGCACCTTTCCCTGGATTTTCGTTAACTACTCTCTGCCGCTGCGTGCTACCTCAGAGACCATGTGGGAGCGTACCGACGGTGATGTCACCGTTATCCTCGCCGCCACACCGTACGAGGACGCTGACGGCACTACCCAGTACCATCTGCCTTCCGGGCGTATCGCCCGTGAGGTCATCATGTACCTGGTCACCTCCGCAATGATGAGCGGGTCCCCCACCATCGAGATCTCTCGCACATGGCGCGGATTCCTCCGCGACATGGGCATACCCTACAGCTCCGCTAACCGCCGCGCCGTAGAGCGTCAGCTACGCGCCATCCTCAACATGAGCGTGCGTGTCTCACACCGTACTGCGCATGGCTCCGGCACTAACCTCTCCTCGCGCGCCTGCCTGGTCGGCTCCGGCGAGGACCTGGTTTTTGACCGTGACGGCGTCCTCGATGACGCCTACCGCTCCGTCGTCATCCTGTCGGATGAATTTTTCGACCGCATTGCGGCTGCCCCCTCCCCGGTCCACGGCACCATGCGTATACTCCGGGACTCATGGCGTCAGATTGTCAGCGAAAACCCCCACCAGGCTCTGGCTGGTGACGTGTACCTGTGGCTGGCAGGCCGTATGAGCCGCGTCCACCGCGAGGTACGCATCCCCTGGTCGGACTTCGCCGCCCAGTTCGGTAGCAGCATGAGCAATGAGCGCCGCTGGCGCCAACAGTTTCGCTCCGCTCTGTCCGTGGCTACTAAGGCGTATTTTGCACCCCTGGGCGAGGATTTTGACTCGACCGTCTACGTCGGTGAGTATGACCTGGGCTCTCGCAATCATCCCGGTGGTCTGCGTCTAGCCCCGGTGAGTGCTGAGCATCGTAAGCTGCTCGGCTGGAGTGCTCGCCGTAGCCGCCGCACTAGCTCTCGCACTGCCCCTGCACGTCAGAAATTACAGCCTGAGCCTCCTGCCCCGGCGTCCCCGTCCTCCGAGGTGGTCTCTATCCCCGCTCACGCGGGTGTCGATGTGGCTGAGCTGCGTGCAGCACTAGATGCCGCTGGTTTGCCCACAGGTGCCGTCTCAGACGGTACTCTACGGGCTGCTATCGACACGGTGCTCAGCCGTGTCTCCTCGGTCGGTAATGCTCAGTCTCTGGTCACTACCGCTATCGTGCGGGAGCCTGCCCTGCTAGGTATCACCGCACCGGCACCTACCCGCACTATCGCTACCGCACCTGTGCCTCTGGTGACCCTGCCCAAGGGCACCTGCCCCGAGCA
>NZ_KV795048.1:0-7981 GCF_001808945.1 Rothia sp. HMSC071B01
GGTGGTTTCTTGGTTTACCCGGGGGTAAGGCGAGCGCTCGGGTGATGCTCCCCTGCTGCTGGTGCGAGCGTGCGGGTGCGGTTTACCGGCGGAGCAAGGAGAGGAAGGACCGGGTGGGCGGTGCTCCTCTGGTGTTGATGCGGGCAGGGGCGGGTTCGGAGGGCGAGCCCAGCGGTGGGGAGACCCTAGAAACACGCAGAAGGCGCTCGCCAACTTCCCGACAAGTTGGGAAGTTGGCGAGCGCGGGGTGGTAGCAGAATGCAGTTATAGCATCATGAATTCAGCAAGCGACACATCCTCTGGCTCATCGAAATAATGCCGCGCCAGACTGTAGATGATCAGCACACCGGCGACTGCAAACAGGGTGATGAGTGCTGCTTCCCATCCGAAGAACGCCGCCGCCGGAACGGTGATGCTGAAGGCGTAGGTGTTGATGCGGCGCATCAGCTGAGCTAAGCCTGCCGCCGCAAATATCGCGGCGCCCACTATCAGCGAGGGAATGAACCCGATATTCACGCCAAGGGCGGGCCCACCCATCGCTAGAGCCAGACCTCCAATTGCTGCCATGAAACACATATACGCTCCAGGCTCCAGCGATACCGCGTATTCTTCCATCCGATACGACGGCTTGTCGAGGCAAAGACAGACCAAGACGCAGACCATCATCATAAGCGCCACATACCCGATTTCAGGCTCATTATGGCCTAAAACGTGGTGAAGGATATCCGACAGGAAAAGCCCTGTTGCAACCCCGGCCACAGTCACCTGAACTTGCTGAAAACGTCGTCCAGGGCGCGGACGGGGAAGCGGCACCAGAAATGCTGCTGGAAGAATCAGGCCCAGGGCAAGAAGCACAGGGATTCCCTGCTTCCACAGCCCTATCGCACCGAGCATGAGGGCTACAGATGCTCCGGCGGCGAAGAATCCGGCGAGAATTTTCTCCGAAGCACATAGATATTTCTCATAGTCACGCCAGTGTTCCCAGTACCAGTTTTTCCACCGGCGGGCTTCCGACGGACTGAACACGACTTTCCCTCGGCGCAGCTCTGCCGCGTCAATCAGATGTGCACGGTACATCTGCTGCACCAGTTCCTCATTGCCTCCAACGAGAGAGCTAACGTCTTCGGCGGTCAAATATTTCTCAGGCCTCAGCTGAATATCAAGCATTATTCTCATCCCTTCCCACGCTACGTGTGCAAATGATGATTCCGGCAATGATTAAGCCCACCGGAACACCCAAAGGGAGTTGTGCGCAGAACCAAGTGCCCGCGTGGCTGAGCACCAAATCCACAGCACTGTCAGCAGTGCCGTTTTCATGCATGAGCTTCAACGCGTTTCCGCGCATGAGATCTACAATTTCTAGAACCGGGGTGAGATAGGAATACGCCGCATCGAAAAACCCTACCACCACGATTCCAGCCAATAACCCACAGATAACAAGCCACCGCCCCCGCAGCTTCTTTTGTCCGAAGAAGACGGTGACCAGCACAACCAGCAGCACGACTGGGTTCAGGCAGCCTAAGAGGAAGCAGTAGGTGCCAAGCACGAATTGAAAGTCGTCTTCTGGCTCTCGGCGGGAGGTGTTCTCACTCCTGGGGTTTAGAGCTTCTACCGCGTGCTCCATATCAAAATACTTTCACTCTTCTTCGCCTCCGCATTTAGAGGCTCGGGTCCAGCGGAACCTCGGCGCCGTACTTTTCCTCCAGGATGTCGAACATCTGCGCATAGATCTTCTGCACGCTCGTATCTTCCTGCTCCGCGGCATAGGCGACAAGCTCTCGCTGTTGCTCGGTGCCGCGCAGGGTGTAAATCGTGGACTTGGTGCCCTTGCGACGCTGAATCGCACGCGCCTTCGCAGGCAGAGCGCGGGTATATTCTGCGGCGTCGATGGTGTGCTTTTCGGCGCCGCTCTCGAAAGCTTCGGCTGCCTTCTTCTTCTTGCGGGTTGCGCGGGCGTTGGAGTTAATTGCCTGAGCCATGTTCTTTATTCCTTGTCTAGCCGTTTAGGCTGCGTATTCGGTGATTTCCTGAGCGAGATTCTGGACTTCCTCACAAGCCTGCGAGGTGCGCGCCGGTGCCTCGATGACACTCATGCCGTCCTTCAGCGCGTCAGGGTAAATACGGCGACTGAAAACGACGGTGTCCGCCAGAGCAAAATCCTCCGGGGTCTCACGAAGAGCCGCGATAGCCGTGTCACGGAATCGGCTCTTGGCATGAGTGGGTGCACGCGAGATGACCACGAGAATCTTCAAATCCTCGTTGCTGTCGCGTGCCTCATCCATGCGGGTGATGAACTCAGCGGTGCTGTCCAAATCAGCCACGTCTGCGTTCGTCGGGGTCAGCAGCACATCCGAGACAAGAGTAGCCGAGCGAAGCTCCACCGAATCCTTACCGGCGGTGTCGACGATGATAATGTCGTACACCTGCTGAAGGTCGCGGAGAGTAGGAGCCAAACGCCCGGTCTTGCGCAGAACGGTCACAGGCTTGAGCTCGTCGTGTTCTTCACGGCGTGCTGCCCAGGTGGAGGTCGTGGACACTGACGGGTCTGCCTCAATGACGATAACACGGTGCCCGGTGGACTGGTATGCGACGGCCAGGTTCGTCGAAAGAGTCGACTTTCCAGTACCGCCCTTGTGGCTTCCAATAGTGATGATCATAGGTCAATCCTTACTGTGACATCAAAATGCATTCACTGCATAATGCTATCATATCATTTTGCTATCACTCTTGCTACCCTTCCCCACCAAACCACCTCTCCATCCACCTCACGCCTGCACCACCTCCAATCTATCCACCATAAGGAAACGAGCACGCCAAAAAGAAAGAGGGAGCACTTCAAGCACCGCGCATTGAAAGAAGGCAAGAAACATTTGAAGCCCCGCTCAAGCTTTGAACTGCGCCCCGAAACTTGGACGCTATAAATAGAAGCCGCTATACAACTTCCCGCAGGGCCTGAACCCGGTACTCCACCGGGGTCAGGCCCCTAAGCTTCACCTGACGCCTTACCGTATTCCAATGCATGATATAGGCGTCAAGGTCGGCTTTGAAACTCTCGAAGGTCTGCCAGTCCTGCCCACGAAAAAACTCGTCCTTAAGATGTCCAAAAACCTGCTCAGTGGCACCATTATCAATGCAGTTACCTTTGCGTGACATACTCTGAATAAAACCATTATCGGCGAGCGTACTGATGTAGGTCTCGTGCTGATACTGCCACCCCATATCCGAGTGCAAGATTGGCTTAGCTCCCTCGGGTTTGGCATCCATGAGTATCTGAAGCATCTCTTGCTGCTGGGCAAGATTAGGGCACATCGAGATGGAGTGGGCAACAATCTCTTTGCTGGCAAAGTCATAGACCGGCGCGAGGTAGGCCTTACCGAAGGAGAGCTTAAACTCGGTGACATCGGTGCCCAACTTCTGCCAGGGACCAGTCGCCGTAAAGTCACGACCAATGATATTGGCGAAACTTTGCCCCACAGACCCCTTGTAGGAGTTGTACCTGTGGTAGGGCCTCTCACGGCGTATACCGCAGCGCAACCCCATCTGGCGCATCATCTTCAAAACCGTCTTATCAGCGATACGCACCCCTTCCTCAGCACGCAGACACAGGGCTACCTGCCTGTGACCGCACCCGTTAGGGGTTCGCGAAAAGATCTGAGCGACCTTGGCACGTAGCTGCACTCTGGTTGGCTGCCGGGGATGAGCCAACGCGTAGTAGTAGCTCGACCTGGCAAGGCCAGCAGCCTCAAGGAGGTCGTACAGCTTGTGTCCATGCCCTGAAAGCTCAGCGACCACTAGGGCTTTGTCCCGGTTTGGGAGCGCTTCTGCGCCTTCAGGGCAATCGATTTTTTTAGGTATGCCACCTGTGCCTCAAGCTTGCGCACACGCTCTTCGAGTTCCTCCTCACGCGTTGGCGGCACCGCCCGCACCGACCCTTTCGGCCTGCCCTTGGGCTTAGGCTTAAGCGCCTGCGCGCCGCCCTGGCGGTACAGCCTGCACCACTGCTTCAACGGTGTTGCGCTTGCAATACCGAAATGCACCATCGCCTCAGGCTTACTCATCCCACCATCAACTACAGCCTTCGCTGCGGCAACCTTGGTCTCATAGTCGTATCTGGTCCGCTTTACTCCCATGGCAAGAAACCCGCCCTTCCCGATCACGCGGTACATTTTCTGCCACTCTCTCACAGTCGCGGCAGACATACCAAGCTTCCTGGCGGTCAAACCATAGCCAAACCCGCTCTCAAACATCTTCACCGCTTGCTCCCGAAGCATACGGTTATGCCTCAATCCCAGATTTATAGACATGAAAAGCCTCCCGTTTCTTGGACTTCAATTTCGTTGTCCAAGAAACGGGAGGCAGTTCACTTCTATGCTTGAGCGGGGCTTCAAAGTATCCACACCAAGAGTAAAGACAGAACCAGCGAGCGCAGGCAAGGGGACGCGCAGCAAGGACGGCAGGGGTAGATGGTTAGAGCCTGAAGGTGGCGACGTCTCCGCATGGGTGGCGGAAGTAGAGTTCGGAGGCCCACCATTTTTCCTCGAATTCTTCTTGGGTGGGTTCGTAGCCTTCTTGTCGGCGGATTGCGAAGTTTTCGAGGTCGTCGAGGGTGCTTGGGGTGCCTTCGGGTGCAGGTTCGATGGTGAGGGTTTCTATCTTGTGGAGGCTGAAGGCTTGGGTGAGGAAGTCGTAAACTTTCTCAACGGTGAGTGGTTCGGTGGGGGTTTCTATGTCGTCGCGGGTCATTTGGCCCCATTCGATGAGTCCGGCGAGGGTGTCGGTTGCTTGGGCGGCGGTAAGTAGTACGTTGCCATCTGGGTCGATAATTGCGACGGTGGCGGTGTAGGTGGTGGTCATGGGGTTCTTTCTAGGTTGGGGTGTTGGTTTTGAGGATAGCATTCTGTGGGCGGCTGGTTGGATACAGAGTGAGGATCATGTAGGCGCTTGGTGTAGCTACCTGATTCGTGAGAATCAGCCACAGTACATAACGCATTAGTACCTCCACAGGTAGCCGTCAGAGAAGACGCAAATCGACCCCAAAAGTAGACCGGATCTGCATTACGGCGTTCAGTAGACCTCGATGGTCAGAGGCAGTTGCAGGAATCGTTACGCTAAGCCCCTGTCCTGAAGTACTTGAACCCCAAATTTTATGGTGTCCTGAACCGGCTACGGAGACAGCGAACCCTGCACGGCGAGCGCGGTTCAGCAGCTCGGTGGTGCTGGTTGGCATGGAGCCGGTGGGTGTTCCTCCTGAGATGCGGCGGATGCTTTGCTGGTCGGTGCTGGTGAAGGTTCCGGCTGGTTTGATGGAGACAATCTGGTTTTTGGGTTCGTTGGCTAGGACGTCGTAGGCGCCACGGTAGATGGTGCACATACGCGCTGCTGGGTAGGGTTGCGCGTCGTCGATAGAGTCTACGACAGCGGTAGGTGTGGTCTTTAAGTGCTTGCAGTCGTCGATAGCTTGTGGGGTGAAGTACCAATCATCCAGGGCGTCGGGGTCTAGATCGTATTCGACGCGTAGCACCGCGCATGTGTGGGTGTCGATGGTGGCTCTGATGCCCTGGTCGACGTAAGCGTAGATGGGGCCGGAGACGCGCTCGCGGAAGGCTGTAGGTGATGTGAATATTGTTTGGATGTCGTCGAGTGTGAGGCCTAAATCGGTGGCGTATTCTTCGGTGTAGCTGGTCCAGGTAAGGTGCATGCTGTAGTTCTTGGGCTTCCTGTTTTGTGGTGGGGTTTGTCTTTATTGTCTTCGCTGTTGCCCTGGGTGTTGCTGTGTTTTTCGTTGGGTGAGCGTCTGGTTTTACTGTAGGCGTTTCTTGGTCATATCTGAAATGCCTTTCGTATCT
The DNA here is from genome assembly GCF_001808945.1 of Rothia sp. HMSC071B01. NCBI lineage: Bacteria > Bacillati > Actinomycetota > Actinomycetes > Micrococcales > Micrococcaceae > Rothia > Rothia sp. HMSC071B01. Next base: position 5,847 of record NZ_KV795048.1, read on the forward strand.
CGATACTTCTAAGCCTTTAGGTTTTAGCTGAGGGTTAGGTGCTGTGTCTTATCTTGCGCGTCGGGCGATTGTCGCATTTGTCGGCACGTACGCGTCATAGCTCAAAAGAGTGGTTCAGGCTGGGTTTGGTGACCGTGTTTCATGAGAAACTGAGTAACGTGATATAAATCATAGATATTTTTTCTTGTGCCTGAAAATACCTTGCACCTCGGGGTATTCTGGCTTGTCAGGCGGTTTTCAGAAGCTCATGGGGAGACTCAGAGGGCTCCTGGGTGTTTTTAGGCACTCCTGAAGGTCTCACGGTCCCAAAAATGCTGGATTCCTCATTTATAGTATAAATTTTCTATATCCGCTTTATTTTAGTTTGATGCTATTAAATACCTTTTGATCTGGGCGAAAATTCCGAGCAAAACCCCTGGGTGAAAAATGGTCCGTCCCGACTATACGCACGCTTTCAAGCTCTGACAAGGTGCTCTATTGACGTATCCGCGCAGCACCAATGACATTGTGCTGTACATTGGATGGCACGACGGAATCCTGACGTCGAAAAAATCTTCTACCGACCTTCACGCGAGCACCACTTCCGGACCCCCGCCTGAAGCTCGGTAGAAACACACAACCACGAAAGGAAGCCTATGCTTTCCATGCAACCCCCGGATGGTCCAATCAATCTCAACAACTTCCCCACCTTGCAGGTCGGCCCTGGCACCGGCTTCATAATCGTCCACCGCTCACACGACGCTTACAACCCCAACGGCACGCTGCGTGACCCCCGCTTCTTCTCACCCATGTACATCACTTCAGCAGGACAGCGACGGGGCGGGCGCTTCGATCTACAGCACCCCTTGAGTACCTGCAATACCGGCGTAACGGCAGCGGCCGCCCTACACGAACGCCTAGCCCACAGCTACGCCACCTTCTCCTCAGACTTGAAAAACGTGCGAGTGTCTAAACTACGTATCCGCCGCACCCTACGCCTATTGGATGTTCGCCACAATGGGCCCGGGTACACCTCCCGCGACATCAGCGACCGGCACCACAGAGACACCGGCTACTACCTCACACAGCAGTTCGCCCAGATGGCATATGAGGCTGGATTCGACGGCATCATCACCACATCCAGCGTGTGCCCGGATGACAACATCTACCTCTTCGGGGAGCACGGCGTACACGAAGAATATTTTGACGTCATTGAATCCCAGCCCGCCTTGGAGGTCTACCACGAGCTGAAGCAGCAGAACATCCTGCTGCCCGAACTGTTCGACATCCCCGGCACCTTCGGTTCTGCCTTGCGCGAGACACTGGAGGATAACTAACCGTAATTCAGGAGCACGTTCTCCCCTACCCCACCTGGAGGGCACACTCCATATGGAGGGTAGGCTCCATCGAGAGCCCCTAACCCACTACTGATTATGTAAGCCTTACTTTACACTTAGGCTTTACATGAAATATGATGGTTGTACCCTGTTGCGCTCGCCGCCTGCGTCCTAGCGGCGGTGACTGCAACGGGATACAACCATCACTTGTCTAAACCACCGATCTGTCACACCAAGTCTCCATCATGAATACCGAAGCTTTCCTTCACCGTGTCCTTAAACCGGTCCATGAGCACATCGAAGCGCTCATCAAGACCGGCAACATCACCGCTGATGAATCCCGTGCCCACGATTTGTCCTTCACTCTTCTAGCAGCAGTGCAGAAGCACCTGAAGGACTACAAGGAACCGGAATCAGCCCTATCCATCATCGGTGACCTCTACTCCACCGCCGCCACCTGCGAATACTTAGGAGGCATCACCCGCCAAGCCCTCAACGACCGCATCAATAAGCACACGATCCTGCGTCTGAAGGACGGTGCCGGACGTAACGGCTACCCCATCTTCCAGTTTTCCAACGGAACCGTGGACACCAACATCCAGCAGATTATCCAGACCCTTCTGGACGGCCACTTCAGTGAATGGCAGACAGCCCTATGGATTACCAGCCCTTCCCTGATGTACAACGGTGCTTCCCCTCTGGAATACCTCAGGACGTCACCTAAGCACTTCGGGCAGGTTCTCGCGCACGCAGAAAACGACGTGAACGACCTGTACGCCAACTCGTAGAAGAGTGGAGGAATCATGACTCTCAGGACCT
>NZ_KV795049.1:0-2567 GCF_001808945.1 Rothia sp. HMSC071B01
GCCTCCTGGACGAAGGCATGCCGGGCCAGTGCCGTCGTGCGCCACAACCTCACCGAGCCAGGCCACCCCTCAAGCCTGACCGTATATTACGGGCGCAGCATCGAAGCCGCCAACCCCGAATGGGTCGGTAAGCTGCTCGCTGTTGCTAACCGTGAGCTCTCTGATGGCACCGTCGAATTCAAGATCGACTCGGTCAACAACACCCGCAAGAAGCTCGTCCTCAAGGCCGTACCCACCGCCGAACAGCAAGCCATCAACGAAACCGAAGCCGAAAAGAGCGAGCGCCTCTTCACCGAGGACGTTCAGAAAGCCTTGGGCGATACTGCGACCGTCGACTTTGAACGCAATGAAGACGGCACCATCACGCAGGTCACCGTTCATCACACCAAGAGCATGGAAATCAGTATGCGCCCGTCCTTGAGGGTCAATACCAGTAGTTGGCTGTTGACTCGTTTGCCTGGCGCTTTCCGCTGTAACTGGGATTTGCCGAACGACACGCTGACCTTTAGCCGTCGGAAGGAAATGCCGACGATCGTGACGTTGCCTCCGCATGCCCAGCCGTTGCGTCAGCGTGCCGATAAGATGGCAAGCTACGAGGCCTACAGCAAGTTCAAGATCATGCTTGGTCTGACCGAAGAGGGCGAGTGGGCTACCTGGCACCCCAAGAGTGACCCTCACTTGCTCATCGTTGGTGGTACCGGTTCGGGTAAGACGATCTCTCTGCACAACATCATTCAGCAGATTACCCAGGCTGGATACCGTGTCTGGCTGTGCGACGGTAAGCAGTTTGAGCTCATGGGTTACGAATCCTGGCCTAACGTTGAGCTGATTGCAGACACCGTTCCCTCCCAGATTCGCGCTATCAAGCTTCTGCACGACATCATGCATGAACGCAACGACAAGCGCCGTGTCCGCGCCGCCAAGAACGGCGGAAAGCGATACCGCGTCATTGACTACGATCCGATCTTCTTCATCGGCGATGAGCTGGCACAGCTGAAGGCAAACATTGCTGACTTCTACAACTCCCACAAGGTCAAGGGCATGCCCGCGAAGTCCGAGGTGGATAAGTGGCTTGGCTCCATTGCCCGTCTGTCCCGCTCGTCCATGATTCACATGGTCTCTGGCTTGCAGCAGGGTAACGCAGAAATCATGGGTGGTGAAACCCGTGAGAACTACGGTGCTCGTCTGACGCTGGGGCAGATTAGTAAGGAATCGTCCATGATGATGTGGTCTGATGCGTCTGTGGGATGTGCTGTTCCGCCGGTGAAGGGCCGCGCGTTGGCTTTCCACAATGGCAGGCCGACCATGATTCAGACGGTCTTCGCGCCTAACCCTGACCCGGAGCACCCTGATTACGATGCCGACAAGCTCAAGCAGGTCATGCCGAAGCATCAGCTGTACACCATGAAGTATGTGAAGGAGCTGGAAGAAAAGACTCAGGTCTATAACGAGAAGACGGACGAGTTTGAGGAAGCACTGACCCCCTGGGATGACTACCTTGAAGCACCCATTCTCGCTGAAGACGATGAACCGATTGATGTCGAGTTCATCCGCACTGAGGCTCTTGAAATTGAGCTCAAGCACCTGGAAGCTCAAGCGCAGGAGAAGAACGATGCTGAACCGGACACGCTGACCATGCCTGTAGTCACCCCTGAAGTGGTCATGGAACCTGACGTCTCGCACCAGAATCCTGGCGGAAATGCCTTTGATGAGACCATCTGGGAAGAAGAGCACCACGGGGTGGCAGAGGCTCTTCAGGAAAGCGACCTGGTCGAAATCGATGGAGAGTGGGTCGTCGTTACTTCCTTGTTGAAGAACCCCTTCGGTTCCGGTGGTGAGTCGATTCTGGGTTACCGTACCATCTACGGTGAATCTGGTTCTCTGACCATGAGCCCAAACCAGCCGCTTAACATCCGCCGCGCTCGTAGCGAAGAAGAGATTGAAGCCCGCACCCGAGAGGAGGAATAGGCGCCATGAGCCAAAACAGCCCATCAAATAACGATCTCGAGAACGTCCTCACCTTTGTGGTCATCTTCTTCGTGGCCCCTATCGGCGCTATTGGCGCATGGCTGAGCGGACTGGTGGAAAGCGTGAAGAACTGGCTGGTGTCTTTGGGTATCTTCTTGCCGACCATCCCCACGGCAGAAGGCAACCCAGAAGCTGGAGACGTCACCGAAGCAGCCTCAAACACGAACGCCGTATTCAGCATCCCCGAGCTAGGTATCGCACTGGACACCCCGCGTATCATCTTCCTGCTCTGTATCATCGCGCTGCTGCTGACCTTTGCCGACTACACGGCAAAGGTGAAGCGTGCCCGCCGCGCACGCCGTAGGTAAATGGTGACGGGGTAAGAGGGCATAGCAGATGGGGGCTACCGGCCTGACCTGGTGAGGGCAGGCCGGTAGCCCCTGCTCTGTCCCCTACCCGCCGTAGCGGGGAAGAGGAAGCACGCGGGACCCTAGCCCCCGGGGCAGTGCGCGCACTGGGACCAGAGGGTAGGGGCTCTATTAGCGTCAGACTTAAAACTTAACCAAAAACATGTGGTATAACGTCCTAAATCTGTGGTA
>NZ_KV795050.1:0-20275 GCF_001808945.1 Rothia sp. HMSC071B01
CCTCTGAAGCGTCCAGACCCAGCAGAGCCGCCATGTCGGAGTCGAACGTGTCATCAGAGCCCATGCCGGTACGCACCAAGGCGTAAAAGCTTTGGAGGATTTCATCAGCACATGATGAGCACGCCATCCCGAATACAGGTGATATTTCCTTCACGGCTTCACGGATACCGTTTCGCACCATCCAGCTATAGAGGCGGGGAACGGGGTAGGTCACCGTCGAACCATCACGGTTCACAACGGGGGCAACAGGGGCGGGGGTCAAAGTGCTCATAGCATCCTCCTTCAAGAGCGAAAGGCTGTCAGTCATCCGTGCCGACAGGGTCATCATCTCGATTTTTCGGCCTCAATTTTCAGGATTTCCCCCGTTTGTCCCTTTCATAAATCCCTCAGAAAAAGGCACAAAAAAGCTGCCCCCTCACCCAAATCAGGGTGAGGGGGCAGCTTCTAAGATATTCCGTGACCGATGGCCGCAAAACAGCTCACACAACACAGCTACAGCACATCACAGATGGGGTTCCCCCTCCATCCGCTGAACCATATGAACCGGGAAGGTAAACGTACCCTCATCATTCTTTTGAGGTTCACCCACCTCAACTACTTCAAAGATCAAATTACCCAAACGGAGGGTAGCCCCCGGGCGGGGACGACCCGGCTTCGTCATGTCCGTATCCGGGTAATTGAAATACATCATCGTTGCATCCATAGTATTTCTCCTTCACAAAATCTAAGATCTACAAACCAACATTCTGACATGTTTATCATCGCCTACGACAGCCCCGCCCATCAGGTAAAAGACCATGTATGTCCCTTTAATAAATAGGTTGAAAAGCTACTCATCCTGCCCCACAGCAGAAGCAGCAACCCCCACCAACCCGAAGCCTCTAACGCCACGTCTTCACCAACGGACGATTCACCAACGGGGCACCCTCCGGACCCTTCACATACGGCATAATCCACTGATGCCGCCTCAACGCACGCCCCTGACCATACGGCACATTCCTCCAATGCCCACGCACCAACACCTGATGACTCAAAGGCGAGCGCTGCCGCTGATCAGCAGGCGCCTCATCCTCCAGTACCGCCGCCGGGGTGCTCTCCTGGATCAGGCGGGAGGTCACCCGTACTGATCGCACCTGGGAATCTGGGTAGATGTCGTAGCGTTTGCCGTGCTTGCGGCGGCTCTTACCCTTCACCTTCTGTGTAGTGGCTTCAGTGATAGAGGAATCGCCCATCAGCAGGAAGGTTGCTTGAAGCAGCAGGGCGGCGCCTTTGAACCCGGCAGCAAACTGCTCTAGCTCGATGACTCGATCTACTTGGTAGTAGTTATCGTCCGTCTTTGGGCTGTAGCTGACGATGACATATACGGTCTGCTGGATACGCAGGAAGCCGATAGCTACCAGGGTGTCGGGGTCTTCGTCATCGTCTGTGGGTAGACCGGCAGAGAAATCTAGGATCTCGATACCGGTGCCCTTCTCGAAGAGAACAAGGGCGCTCGCTCCTTCACCCCACCGGGGTAGGTTGTTGGTGGATTCGATGAGGGGGAAATCTTCAGCTTGGGCGGCGTCAACGGCGATAGCTGCCATCTCGTCGGAGACCCAGAACAGGCTCGTGGGGTTGTTCTGCTGATCTTTGAGCAGGGCGAGCGCGGGGTGTTCAGGGTTGAAGCGTTCGGTGGCTTCGTGGAGGTGTTTTGGGACGTCGTGGACGAGGATTCGTGCTGTGCTCATGAGCGGGTGTTTTCCTTCGATGGTGGGTGGTGGGTGTTTTTCTTTTTAGAATCGCATATGAGGGCCTTGGTGCGGGGGTTCAACGTCGCTTGTCCTTTTCCTAAATTCCTTTCGATTGTCCCCCTTTGTGTGCCCCTCCCCTGGTTTTGGGGATTTTCTCAGCTGCACGGCAGACACTACCCCCCTGTGGGTGACCGGCGGGCGCTCGCCGCCGCCGCGCTGAGCGGGGAGACGGCGAGCGCTCACCCAAGGGGTGTGTGGGTTATGCGGTCTGGGTCAGGTGTGCCTCATACTGTGCCCATGCGTCCATGACGGCGGTATCCTCGATGACCGGGCAGACCCATGCGAAGTTCTGAGCCGCCGCCGCGAGCTTGTCTACCCACCAGCCCTTGAGCTTGTCCTGCATGTGGGAGGTGAGCGGGGCGTAGCGGCTCATCCAGATGCAGAAGGCACGGACGGTAGGAGAGGGCAGGGGGTGCCCGTGGGTGCTCAAAAATGCCTGCATGTCACGGCTCCATTCCTCAAATTCGTGATCGCTGAAGAAGACGGTATCCGTCTGGGTGGAAGGGTAGAGCCTCTGTGCCATGTCCTGCACCTGGGTGATGGCATCTTCCAGGTCGCCGCCTTCCGGGTGTGCAATGTCAAAGAGGGTGACCGGTCCGGGTTCTCGCCCGCCATCCAGCCATGCCTGCACCTGTTCACGTGCCTTGTCGCAATCTTCCATCCAGCCCTCGAAGCCGTTCAGTACCTCCCAGCTGGTCAGCATCGCCTCTTCCTCAATCGCCCAGGAGCGGGTGGTGGTATCGAAACGCTCCAGGAAGAGGTGTTCCACCTTGCCCATTTCCAGGCAGGAGGCGAGCGCCGCCGCCCGGCGGTACCGTTCAAGTATCCGGGCTGAATCGGCATCATCGCAGAGCATGATGCGCGGTACAGAGCCGTCCAGGGTGGCATCGAAGACTTCCTCGCCGCCAAAGACGATGCCTTCGACGTCTTCTTCAATCTCGAAGGCGAAGGCGCACCGGCTCCCCAAGAAAATCCGTGCCCAGCGAGCCGCGATTTCAGCGCCCAGGCTCAGTAGTGCTTCTTGTGCGCGGCTGTGGCACCAATGACGCAGACCGTAGGATGACTGCTCGTACTCGGTGCGGTTATCGGCAATTAGCACCGTTGCTTGGGTGCCTGCCATCGGGTCGTACAGCGGGCTGTTGATTTCGCTTTCCCAGGCACGCCGTGCCTGCATCCTCCACACCGCGCCGGTGCGTTCGTACCTCCATGAGGCACGCACACGCTCGTAATCTACAGAGCCGCAGGTCATCGTTTCCATTGCCCTTATCCTTTCTGTTTCTAGGGGCTAGGTCTACCTCTATCCTCTCCCCCGTAACGGCAGCTATTGAGAAAAGAAGGGGGCTTGTCCCTTTCCTAAATATCTGTCTGGCGGCCCCCTGCAGGGCATCTTCTAGCAGTCATACCTGCACCCCTGATCCCCCCATGAGATAACAATGAGGTGGCCTATCCCGTGGTGCGGGATAGGCCACCTCACTTACGCGCTAGTTCTGCTTGATGTGCCAGGTAATGTGCTTCACCGAATTGAAATGATTGCACCATTCGTGATCGTGTGCTGCACCTTCTTCTTCCAGCCGCTTCTTGAGGCAAAGATAGTAATGCCAATACTCGACCGTCGTGTACGAGTAGCCCTGATCGGAAGGCACCACATGAATCACGCTTCTACTTCTTGCGTTCAAGCCGGTAGGGTCTCCGTCCCATCCTGAAGCGGTCCAGTAGTCCTCATCGGGATGATAGCAAAGGGCCGTTTCGTGACCTTTCCTGGCCCCTTCCACCGTCGAGTAAAGATCAACTCTGGGCTTACGGCGCTGCACATCCTCAAAGGTCGTACCGTGCTTGATCTCGTTGCGGCGAAGGTATTCGTTGTACGTATAGAGGTTGGTATCAATCTTGAGCTTCTGATCTACAGGCTCTACAACCACTGTTTCTTGACGGGCACGGCGGTACTCCTCATTCCGCTTCTTCAGCTTCTTGAACAGCTTTTTTGTCTCCACTTCATCTACAACCATCGAAATGACCAAGACGATAGCACCTACTACGAATGGGCCCAGCATAAAGACCAGCGTTATCAAAGATGAATTGATTCCTTCAGTCATCGTTCAATCCTTTCTCCCAAAAAACATTCACTCCCCCTTGGAAGTTCTGCACACTAGCCGGGTACCTAAAAACTTTCACGGTCTAATCCTTCCAAGCTGTGGGGTATGCCGCTATCTTCCCAACAGATTCAAGGGTCTAACCCATATTCGGGAGTTGATGTCCCACTGCTAAATTACGGGTTTCTGCCATTACCAAAAGGCGCCGGTACACGGAGGGAAGCCCCCCGCCTACCGGCGCCATGAAGGGTTCACCATGTTTTAGTCTTCAATGTCGCCTACGGGTACGAGCGTCACATCCTCGCACTGGAGCAGGCTCATCACCTGCCGGGCACGCAGCGAGGTCATCTGCAACCCTACGTCTCCAAACCATGCCCCGAACCCAAGGTCAACCGGGGCCTGGTCATTGATCTTGGACAGGAACTTCCCGTCTGCACGCTGGATCCCGTAGAGCTGGATGCTGACCTGATGCTGACCGCTGAGCACTTCACCGTAGAAGCCCGGGTAGTCTTCCTTCTGGCTGCTGAGTGCTCCAGTGTCTTCGGTGAAGTAGCCGTTGTCTTCGAGCCAGGAAACCCGGCGGGCAAAGCGTGAGGTATCGGCAATGACGACGTTGTGCGCCCTCAATTCTTCAGCCATCTGCACCAGGCGGCGGTTGAACTGGGTGCGGGAGCGGGCAACCCACGTATCCTTCCGGCGCATGTCGTCAGCATCCTTCACCCCTCGCTCCTTCAGCTCCTGCTGTGCCTCGTAGTGCATGAGGTACCGGAGCGAGGAAATGCTCATCATTTCAGGATCAACCGTGAACTCTGCGTATTCGGGGTACAGACCAACCATGGTAGGGGCAAGCGTATGGGAGCCAATGCGGAAGTCCTTAACAATCTGTGCTTCGTACTTGGCCCGCTCCTGACGATCCGGGATCTTGTCAATATCCCAGGCACGGTAGGTAGACAGGGCCAGCAGCTGCCAGCTCATCTGCTGTGGGGTGAAGGTGCGTAGACGCATCATGATGTTAAACAAGATGCAGTCCTGCTCCTTCTGGCCGCCCTTCTGAGGTACCGGGCGCCTCAACCACACAAACCGGAAAGCATACGTGGGCTCTTCCTCAGGGTTGAGCATGAGGCGGCGGTAGACTTCCTGAGCGAACTTCAGCTGCTCAGCGGCGGTGAATTCAACGACCCATCCCGCCTCCTCCTGGTGGATGTGGGCACCCGCCGCTGCAGGGCGCAACCCGTAGGATGCGTAAAAATCATCCCTGAACTCTCGTGCCTGTTCCAGGGTTCCAAAGACGCGCCGGTACGCGCCCTCCATCTTCTTCTGCATCATATCCTCCTGACGTACTGATCTAAGATGCTTCTAGCATCAGCCACATCAGAGGACCCTGAAACAGTTTCGCCGCTCATGTCCCTTAGCTACATCACAGGCTACAACCGACAAAAAGAGGCACCAGCAGAGGGAAGAACCTCCCCTCTACTGGTGCCCTAAACCCGTTACGACCAGGGATCCTTTCGAGCATACGGGTGATAGGAATACAGCTCAGTCACTCGATCCCAGTCCTCTTCCTCTTCCTTACTCAACCCGCCGCCAAAATCTAGCTTCATCCTATAGTTATGCATAACGTTCCTGGAAGTATCCTCGCTGTCGGTAGCAGGAACCAGCGTCAGACGCTCCTTCTCACCATCCAACCCAAAGGCATACCGGATATACGCGGCTACATTCTCTACCGAATACTCCAAAGGCTCAGGATGCGCCAAAACAAGGCAGTACTTGTCATCCTCGATGATTTCCTGAAGATCTTCCTCACTCAACTCATCGACCCGACCCACACCCGGATATACGTGCAACAGACGAGCACCAGAACCAGCAAGATCCTTAGCCTTAGCAACAAGCATCTCATCTGAGCCCTTCACCTCACCCCAATGCAGGTAGCCGTAAGGGGCATACATATCATCGGCAGGTTCCACGACATTACCCTTTTCGTCGGTCACCAAATCGCCAAATTCATCCATCCATACCGTAGATTCGGGACTGAAATGATTGATAGCGTCATAAGAGCGTGAGCTCTCCGCGCCCACACCATTTGAAGCCCACTCAGCCAGATTCTCCAGATTATCCACAGCCCGGGCAACCACCACCCACTCACCATCAGCCTGCAACACCTCAACGGTGGCCACATAATCCTGATCCGACTGCTGAATCTCTGCACTCATCGCTCTCTCCTTCTCCTTGAATTGATCTTTACCCTTTGAGGGTACGCGCTCGCTATCTAGGGCGCATCCGATTTCGTCATTCTCCCTATCGACCTTGTGATCGGTAGAGGGAAGACCCCGGTAAGGCACTCAGGAATCCTTTGTGCCTTACCGGGGTCCTTTGGGTTCGTTAGCGGGTTTCCATCCGGCGGCTGAGCACAATCTCACGGTCAAGCTCATCCTGACTCAGCGGCCTCACGGAATCTTTGGGCAGCCCGTAGCGGCGCTCCAGCTCAGCAGCAGCCAGTGCGCCCTGGATAGGCAGGTTGCTGGTGATCAACTGGGAGATGCCGATGCGCTGGCTCGGAGACTTCCACATCTGTTCGGGGACATCCAGCAGGTACTCGACGGCGTCGTAGTGCGCTTCGTCGCCGGTGTAGATGTCGCGGAAGCGGTGCCAGGTAGGTTCTTCGTCGTCTTCTGCCTGGGCCCAGACCCACAGGGCTGCTTCAAGTCCTACGCAGACCAGACCGGCGGGGGCGGCTGCTTTCATGATGGGGGTGAAGCTGCAACCGTAGGTTACGGTGCCGTCCTCCTCACAGTAGCCGTAGTCCTGCATCTTCTCTGCCAGGTATTCCTGTGCAGGGATCAGCTTCAGGCTCTGGTCATCGAATACGTAGCGGGCGTAGGCCAGCACGTTCTTGACGGTCAGCTCCAGGGGGCGGGTGTGGAAGGTCAGCTGATCCATCTCTTCCAGATCGTCCTCATCAGCGACTTCCCCCTTCTTCCAGTTGGAATCGAACAGGGCGGTGACGGTGCCTTCTTCCCCGTCCCAGTACTCACCGTCGTCGGTGAACCAGCGGTAGTATGGGCCAGTAATCTGCTGCTTCGTCTCCTCCGAGAAGGCGGTGAATCCAGAATCCTGCAGGTCCTCCATGAAGAGGCGCTGGGAAGGTCTCGGGTCGGTCTCCAGCCAATCCAGGATGTCGCTGAGGGTCTGATACCCATCAATCAGCGACTCCTCCAAGGTGGTGTTTTTCCAGCCATCACGCACCGTGCGAGTCAGCACGTACTGGTCGTCGGTGACGATGTCCTTCTGCAATTCAGCCACGGGGGCCTGATCCATCAGTGCCATGATGGAACCTCTCTTTCTGTCGGGAAGTGGACAATTTTAGGAATCTTCTGTCTGTGTTGTGCTTTCAGTATGGCCTCTAAATCGCCATCCTGCACTCGGTTTGGTCAGTTATGTCCCTTCCATAAATAAGGGGGCGCCACCCCTCCCCCGCCCCTGCTGCTCTCCAAAGACACAAGCAGCAGGGGGCGGGGCGCAACGGTGGAGGCGAGGGCTAAGCAACCACCAAACCGGCATCTGCAAGTCGGAACCCTTCAGGGGCGCACTCGCCGGTCACCTCCTGTTCAAAGGACTCCATCAGATGCCATAGATCCTCGCCGTCGTTGAACTCGCTGTTCGGCATATCCGAAGCCTTCAAACGTACCCAGTCATCTTCCTTCTGCACCTCCAGGGCAACATCTGCCCAGTCGCCGTTGAGAAATTCCAGCAAATCCCGCGCCTGCATCCGGTGCTCATCCTCATTATTGGCGCCAAAGCTTACCCCGCGTACTTCACCCCACGGGGAATCAGCAGCGACAAACCCTACCGCCTGTGCATCCCACAAATCACGCACAACACGGATTGCACACTCCAGCCCACACTCACGGATCACCGAGCGCACGACCTGCACCTGTTCCCTCTCTGCTTTGGTCTTCCACCAGCCCTCCAGGTAGCTATGGGGTTCGCCTTGGAGAGCTACGGCGTACTGTGGTTCCCATGCGGTGCCGTCGATTTCGACAAAGTCGCTAAGTGAGTCGTAGACGTTGACACGGTAGGTGTCTCCCTTCCAGGATCCTGTGGCGATCACGCCGCTTTTGTGGCGTGGGGTGCGTCCGATGGTTTCGGGGGTGAATTCGGGGCGGGACATGGGTTCTTCCTCCTGATGTTTGGTGGTGTTCTGATGCTTCTACTATCCCGATGTTTAGGGCCCTCTACTGAAGTTTTGACAGGTATGTCCCTTTCATAAATAGGGTGGCTGCGGCGGTGCTAGAGAGGGGTAACCCCGCCCTCTAGCACCGCCGCCCGCCCCGGGTCACCCCCCCCCGGCGGCTAGGACTCAGCAGGTACCATCTTCAACACATGAGACCACGGTCCCATCTTCGCCTCATCCATGACCCGGCGTGCCTTCACCCAGGTCATCTTCACCCCTGCACCATCACCAAGCTGTACCCTCCCCTGAGCGACACGCTGAACAGTGCGCCCGCCCTCATCCTGAAGCACGTACAGGTCGGGGTGTACCTTCTTCACACCCGTCAGAACCTCGAAACAGAACCGTGCCACGTCATCACATCCAGGCTCCAGCGGGTTCATGGCGGGGGTGAAGTACCCGCGCTCGCTGAGCCAGCTGACGCGGCGGGCGAAGGGTGAGCTGTCAGGAACTGCGGTGTTTCCGTATGCGAGTTCTTCGCCCAGAAGCAGAAGATGGCGGGCGAAGGATTCACGGGTCGGATAGTTCCAGTCTTCAGTGACCCATTCGCTGTCCGGGTAGCGGTAGGTGAGCGAGAGGGTGTTTTCCTTTTCCTTGATGATGATGCGGCGGTATTGCGGGCTGAGCTTCACTTCTGCGGGGTGCAGGGTGTGGCGGCGCATCCCGTCGTGCAGACACTCCATAAGGACCTGTTCATAGGTGGCACGGGTGGAAGCGTCAGGAATGGATTCCGGACCCTTCCACGCACCGTAGACGTCTGAGACGATGGATTCCCAGCGGAGCCCGCCGGTGTAGAAGTTCTTCCACAAGAAGCCCAGGGCGTAGACGATGCCCTCTCGTTCCATGCCGTTATCGGGGTCGGTGTAGGTCTCACGTGCCCAGAGGAAGCGAATATCTCGCACCTTTTCGGGGTTGGTTGCTCGAACGTCTGTAGAGAGGTCCTTCAGAAGCTGTGCCAGCTGAGCGGAGGTCATCTCGACCGCAAAGCCTTGCCCGTCCTTGATGAGGTGTGCATTCGGGGCGGGTACCTCTGCCTGATACCAGCTGTAGAATTCGTCACGGTATGCCTTAGCTTCTTCCAGGGTGTCGTAGCTACGGCGGTAGACCTTACCGCGTACCGGGTCGGTGTAGTAGGAAGCCTTCATAATGTCAGTCCTTTCATGAGGCGGTGGATACCGGCTAGGGGCGTTTCCCCTTTTGTTCCGGTGATGGTTTCAGTATTCCTGGATTTGGGGCAGCCTTTTTAGGTTTCGCCCTGTTTGTCCCTTTGGTAAATAGGGTGGTTGCAGCGGTGCTAGAGAGAGGGGGTGACCCCTCTCTCTAGTTGCCGCCTGGCTGACCGGGTTTAGCTTTCCATGACGTCACCGATGAGGTAGCCGCATGAGAGGGCGGTGGGTTCCTGGAGGATGAAGCCTTCTCGAATCAGTACGGAGCGTACGTGTGCATCTCCCAGGTCGCCGCGTACGTTCGCCTGGATTCGCTCGATGGGCTGAGAGTATCCGGGGGCGGGGACGGCTTCTAGGATGCTGTCGAAGACGCTACGGGGGTTCAGGGCGTCGGTATCAGCGGTAACCGGGGGCATGGCGGCAATGATGGAACGCAGGTTCACCTCAACACCGAAACGGCGCACCCAGGACAAAACGTAGCCAATCCTCCAGTCGGTGCGTACCGGCACATCATGAAGCTCTTCCAGGCTGAGGATGCCCAGGGTGTAGAGCTTTTCCGCCATGTGGTGAGCGAATCCCTCGACGGTGCACACGGTGGTGGATGCCCCGCCCTCTAAGGGGAAAAGTTCGGCGGCGGAACGCCCGTTCAGGCGGGCGGATGCCACCCAAAGTTTGGGGGCGTGAACCTCAACAGCAAGCAGGTTCTCAAAGGGGTTAGGGGAAGGGGTACGCATGGGGCGTCATTCCTTTCATTCGGTCGTGTTGTTGTGCCTTTATCGTCTCGCTGATTGCCGCCCCGATTTTCTGTTTTTCCCTATTTGTCCCTTTCCTAAATACCCCCTTATGTAGGGGCCTATTAAATAAGGTATGGTCGCACCCAGTGACAGGGCGCAGCCACAAAGCCAGAGGGCAGCTGGAGCCGCCGCATGTGGGGCTGGCAGTCATCTGCTGCGCGTACCAAAAAAGGACCCCTTCAGATCCAAGATCTGAAAGGGCCCTCCTAAACGGTTTATAACTCGTCTTCTACAATACCGCACCCTTAGGTCAGATTCAGAATGGGAATGTCCTGCTTCAGATTGAACTGGTCGATCAGCTTCTTCTCTGCCCGGGTGTACGGCTCAATCAGCGTCAAATCTTCCCCTTCAGCCTCGGCGTACCAGTCCGGCAGGCTCCAGCCTGCACCGTAATATTTCTGCTCGGCGGGGATGCGTTCACCGTCTTCATCAGCACAGGTCAAACGCAGGTAGGGGGTCTGGTCGGTGGATGCAACCGAGGGGCGCACCCATTCGAGCGCCAGGGTCGGATCTTCCAGCACGTTGTGGCGGCTAACGATCTCCCAGAAGTCGATGTCCTCACGAATCGTGAAGCCACGGCGGTTCAGCAGCAGGTGACCGTCTGCATCGTATTCTTCGTTCCATTCACTGATTTCTTCGGCGATGCCGTCGTAGTCGTAGAACCCTTCCGAGGTGGACAGGGCATCTGCGACGTAGGCTTCAACGTCCGAGATCTTGGTGTAAAGGGTGGTCATGGTGGGCCTCCTTAGGGCTACACGGGGTACGTGTCGTGTTGTTATGCCCCTTACTGTAGGCTCCCGGCGCCAGCTGCCACGGATGAATTGTAGGTCTTGTCCCTTTCCTAAATTAGGATGAAGCATCGCCAACACCCCGCCCTGCCCTCTTGTCCCCTGCAGCCACCCGCCGGTACACTGAAAACCACATGTCGGCAAAGACATATCTTAGGAATCTTCAATCCGGCTAGAGCCCACGAAAGCTCTAGCCGGATTCCTTTACCCCCGCCCCCCCTCAGCCACGATCTGCTCACACACCCAGAGGGGACATTTGATACCCAATACCCGGCAATCCCACCCCGGGGGGGATATTTAGTACCCAATACCCCCGCACACCATATATATAAGGACAACCCCCTAATAGAAAAAGGCCCTGCAGCTAAAGCTGCAGAGCCATCACACACCCTCTAGGGCACAAAAAGAGGCGGCGCACCATGACCCTCACCAGGACACATGGCACGCCACCACAACCACACGACTACGACAGTTTGATTTTCTGTCCGTCGTTACCCAAAGTGTACATCGAAGCACGCGCTTCTGAACAACCCTGCACCTCCCGCACACCCACCAGAGACGCAAACTTCGTCGGCGCACTCTTACACGCCCGCACCGTCACCGTACCGCTGGCATCATCAATCGAAATACTACCGGTCATACCCAAAGAGCTCAGAGCCGCATTCCCCTCAGAAATCATGCGGCCCCGATCCACATTCCCATAATCAGCAGCACCAGCCGCCGTCGCAATACGAGCCACCGACTGAGCCGCACCCGTAGCCTGCGACTGCGCCGAATTCTTCTGACCCATATCCACCAGCAAAACACCCATCGCAAACAAGAAAACCGGCACCAACACCAGCACCATCACCGCCTGAGACGCACCCTCCTCACCACGATCACGAACCTTACCCACGGCAGCACTCAGCAGCGCTCGCAGGGATCGGCAGAGGGGGAAGTTTTTAGGGGTGTTGATAGAGCTCATGGTGGTCTCCAAGGTGTAGGTGGTGGTTGTATTGTCTAGTATATCTCTTTAGTACACATATACGAAGGGGGTAAAGAGAAGCAGGCCCGGCAGTTACCTGCCAGACCCGCATCCTCACTCAGGATTCACAGAAGGGGGAACCTCTTAGTCCTTCTTCTCATCCTCCTTCTTCTTTTTCCTTTTCTTCTTCTTCTCCTTTTTCTTCTGTTCCTTCTGCTCGCGCTGCTCTTGCTCTTCCTGTTCCTTCTGCTCGCGCTCGGCCTGTTCTTCCTGATCCTTGCGCCTGCGCAGCTCCTCCTCAGACTGGCCCAGTCGGTCGTAGATCGAGAACGTGGGGTAGGCGTATTCGCTCTCCACCTTGCGCATGCGATGCTGACCCCTGTGCTGCATGGCAGCACCGGTAAGACGCATACCAATGCCGGGAGCGAGACCGCCGGGAACCAGAGCAACCGCCGTACCCGCAAACTTCAGTGCGCGGCCCTTTCGGCTCAAATTCCTAGCCGAACGGTAGTGCTTCTTCGTTGCCGGTCCCATGTATTGGCGCATTGCCGCATGGTTCTGAGGAACGCCCGAATCAGCGTATGCTGGCTGCCGCTTTGCCCTGAAGGAGTTAATCGGAGCCAAAAGCTTCGACCCAGCAGCACCTGCAGCTGACCTGGCGCCGCCCATGGTGGAAACCGCACCACCGGCACCAGGACCAGAACCGCCGCCGATACTTGATGTAGAGACAGCATGAGGAGACAGTGCAGAAGGCACGTTCGTAAAACGCACCGGAGCTCCCGCGCCCGATGAGCCCTTCAAGCCCATGCGGGACAAACGCTCTGCCAGACCGCTACCGTCGAAGTTGCGATCGCGGAAGAATTCCCAGCTCTTTTTCGCAAGGATGAAGATCAGCGTAGCCATGACGATGCTGCGCAAAAGGGGTGCCCATTTCGCCGTCGCATCGTAGAACTGCTCCAGAATATACAAGTACAAGATGAGCACGCCGATGAGTACGCCAACCTTCAAGCAGGAGAAGAAGGTACCTATGGCGCGGTCGAAAAATTTCCTCCTGTCGACCGCCGGCAGCATGGCGTACCAAGCGTAGACCGTGGTGAGGACAGCATTCACACACGCATCGAACACTGTCTTAAAAATGAGGACGATGAAGACCGCAACCAAAAACAGTGGAGCTAATGCACTCAGCGTGTAGGACAGCAGGTCTCCAGCACGGTAGAGGTCTGGGTTATCGACCCATTTTTTCGTGTCGCTACACCCGCTAGAGCCGGTGATGGCGTCTCGACGTTCATTGCTGGAGGTGTCCTTGTAGTCCTTTTCTCGGACCATGTTGTTGAAGTCGGTCTTACACTTGCTATCCAGGTTCTGACCGAAAGCGACCAGCTGGTAGGGTTCGCGCACCAGCACCGATACCAGCGAGCGGGTAATGATGTCCTGAGGCTTCTGATTCGTTAGACCCTGCCCCATGCCGCTGGCTTCGACCTGTTGCTGCTTCTTATCGTGCAGATAAATTTCAGAGGCGACGTCCGAGGCCCACGTGGTGGAGTTCAGCAGCCAGCCGGTTTGCTGAGTACCGTCAGGGCCTTTGTGGTCACGCAGCTGGGCGGTCGGATTGGCCAGGGCAGATCCTGAAATGAGTGAGACAATCCCTAAGATGATCGACAGCTCTGCCAGCGCTGCGCCACGGCGACGCATCATGAAGAACGCAACGCTAAAGGCAGCGGCTGCCAGGGTGAGAATCAGCGGATGAATGTGCATGCGCTCCATCAAGGGTGACACCTGGGCACCAATGAACATGAACGGTGAGAGCAACCAGTCCAGCCACTCGAAGGACAGCACGTAGTGCAGAATAGCTAGGGACAGGCTGACAATGCGGTAGTGCACACCCCACATGAAGTCCAAGATGTTTCCGATGATCGTCTTGTTGTAGGTGAAAGCATCACCACGATCCAAAGGCAACGTAGAGTAGCGGTTAATCTCGATACCCTCTTTATCCTTCAGGTTCGAGGTATCCAGAAACATGGTGAAAGCATCTCCACCGCCGCTATTTTCCTTCCCCTCATCGGCATGCACTACCGGGTCCGTGACGGCTGCCAGGATTAGATACAGGCCCATGACCTTCAGCGCCAAAGCAGTGCGCGGGTGGCGCGCAGCAAAGAGGCACCACCACTGTATTAGAACAGCGGTAGGGCTCTGATACTGCTTCAAAAATGAAAGAATCATGAGTAAGTTCCAATCAATAAAACGGTCCACATACGGGGACCTACATGCTAGACCCCGACCAGCACCCCTGCTCCAGAGCGGTGCATGCTCTGCTGCTGCTCTGCTGCCTGGTTTTTCTTCGGAGGGGTCGTCAGCGTCGCCTTGCGGGTCTTCGGATCCAGCGGCAGCTGAATCTTGATCTTGCCGATACGCGATTCAATGTCTCGGTAGACGCATTCACCGCGTCGATCCGGCCTTTTCTTCGGGGACAACTCAGCCAACAACTCGCGGTATTCGGCCACGTCGTAGCCTTCCTGAAGCCATGACAGGTTCACATTCGCCAACTTCGCATCACGAGTACGGAACAAGAAACGGTGTGGAATTAGACCCTGAATCACCTCGGTACCGAAATCTCGTGCAGAGTGCGAGCCCAAACCAATCGCTGCCTTATGCTTACGGCCACGGCGGATCATCTCTTCAACACGGTGACAAGCTTCCGGGGAAGCAGTCAGGTGTGCCGCCTCATCCACCAAGAACAATGAGTCACGGCGCGCATCACGAGTAGCTGCCGTATATGCACTCGCCGCAATATGACCGTAGGTCATGTACGCAATCTTCTTCGTCAAGGTCATCTGCTGACGCATTTCAGCGGTCGACAAATCACTCTCAGACGGCAAATCAAGACCGTGCGTTGCAAAGATAATCGCAGAAGCATCCATATCCAGTAGCGGAAGCGAGTCATCGAACAAGTAGCCAAGGAAGCTACTATCGGAAACCGTATCGAGCATCAACGCCGCATTCTTTGCTTCCTGCATCAAATGCTCAGGCACTCCCCTACCGGTAGCCAACGCCTGATGCAACTTCGACACCGAGGTAATCTCATGGAAATAGGGGTTATGCTCCTTATTGAGCAAACGACTGATAATCAGACCCACAGGGCTCGTAGAGTCCATAGCAAACAGCATCGAAAACAGGTCCAGCACCTGCTTCTTGCCGTCATTCTTGACCCTCTTGACCTGCTTCCGGATTTCCTTTTCACTCTCGCCCATCTCACGTAGAACACGCTCCACTACCTCAGCGGCAGCAGCAGTCATACGCAGAGGGTCCAGCGAATATCGGGGATCCTCAAACTCCATAATCACCGTATCGGTCATTGCCTTAGCCAGAGCAGCCCACTCCATATTGTCGGAGTTATCCACCGCCAGCACCTGACCACCACGATTAATCGTGTGGGCAGCCACCGTCTTCAAGAAAGCGGACTTACCTGAACCCAGCTCACCGACCGCACCGAAGGAACCGGACATATCATCTTCAGCGTTCGCGCCAGGATCCATATAGACCGGCGTATTACGGCCAGATGACAGATTCTCAGCAATCAAGAAGCCCTGGTCTTCACCCAGCTGGGTCTCCACCAACGGAACACCGATACTGAAATTGAAGCCAGTAGTCACCTGAGTCAGCTCATTGGAAATAGTGGAAGCAACCGTGCCCGGAAGCATATCCCACCACAAACTGCGCTGATCTCCCACCGGAGCATCCAACAAAAACTCGTAACCGGCATAGTAGTCCTGTACCATCAGAGCCTTCTTCTCCACCAGCTCAGGAGAATCACCACTGACCGAAAAAATCAGCGACGCATTCACCTTCACCTCACGGTCAGAAGCATTCAGACTCTCCACAAACTCTTCCAGCAACTTCGTAGACTGATCCAGCTTCGACAAACCGCCAGAAATCACCCTACCGTCGCCGTCACGCTGCAGGTACTGGTCCGCGATATTCTTCTCACTGGCCTTACTGTCTCGGGCCGCCTGAGTCTTCGACTGCACATTAATACGCAGCACAAACTCGCAGTCCACCGGCAGACGATTAATAACCTCCAAAAACTCACCACCAGGGAACGTGAAACCACCAATGGGAGTAGAGGACATAATCATCTGAGTCTGATAGGTCGGGAATGAGTCAGGATGCTCCACCTTCAAATAGCGACGCTTGAACGCCTCAACACGAGCAGCAGAACCTTCAAAATCAGACATACCGCCCTCATCCAGCAAAGGCTCCGGCAACGACCGCAAATTAGTCCACGAATCCGCACGATTCGTCGAGTCAATCTCGGCATCCGACGGGTACGGCGCCTCATTACCGATACCGCGCATCTGAGCATGATCCCAAATCCACTGGATCGCCTTCATGGATACCGGCACCGGATTGAACACAGCAGGAATGCGTATCGACAGCTCACGGGCACGACGCTTCCACCGAATAAACATGTCTTCCGAAGGGGTAGTGACCGGCAAACCCAGATGAGACTGAATCGGCTGATGAGCCGCCCACGCCGCATCCTTGAACCGATTAATCGGCTGAGACCACGTCGAGAGCGGAATCGTGATGAAGTACAAGCGCTCGCCAGAGGGCATACGCTCCAGCTTTTTCAAGGTGAGCTTCGCTTCGTTCTCCCAGCCGGGGTGCTCAGACAAATCAATACCATCCACCATGGACTCGTAGATACTGACCGGATCAGTATCAGCCACAAAAGAGTAGATGGTGTATTCACCGCGCAGACCCTGAAAGAGGCTCTGATGTGCAGCACGGGCGGCTACCTTATCGTCGGTCAGAGCGTATCCGTAAGGCATACCAGTGAGTGCAAAGATCGCGTGTGCGACACCGTGCTGGGTGACGAAAATATTCTCTCGACCCCACAGAAGGGGGTTCTTACGAGTGGACGGTGAACCTGCCATGGTGTTTCTCTTCTCTGTGCGTCGTTAAGGGGTGTTTTTTCGGGCGGCGAGAATGCTCTCTAGCGTGGATTTGCGGACAGCACCTTGGCCTGTAGCCTGTGGTGCAGCCGCACCAGAAGTGGTACGGGAAGTAGTGGTGATTGGATGTGCGGGTACGCGGGCTCCGTGTGAAGCATCCAGTTGCTGCAGCGCTCGCATCTTCTCTTGCCGCTTCTTTTCAGCAAGCTCACGGCATTGCTGCTCCGTTTTAAACGGGCGGCGCAACTTCGGCTGCTGAATCTTGAAAGGGGAACCCCGGTAGAAGCCAGTTTTCGACGTGGTCGTTGCCGATGCCGCCGAAGTTATAACGTTCAGCATGTTGCGGCGGCTTTCTGGGAGTCGACCCGTCAAATAGGCAACCCCCCATGCGCCAAAGATAACCAAGATGGCATCAGTGAAAATGAGTCCGGTGGAGAAGAACCAGGCAAACGCCTGCCACAACACCAACAACGCAATACCACCGGCAACAAGCTGTGGAACCGTGTACGGGCCACCCCACAGGCGGGTGCCATCAATGAGGCGACCAACCATCAGCGGGATCTTCATCGCACGGGTGAAGAACTTGCCGACGACCAAATCATCATCATCATCATGATTCTTCATCAGATGCGCTCGCTTTCTTCAAGAGGTGGGGTGTGGGTGTTGTGGCAGGCGTAGTGGGTGCGCCTTTTTAGGCGCCGCCCTTGGTGAAGGTGTCGAACCAGCCTGCGATGGTGACGATGCCGTTCATCATGACCAGCCACCAGATGACAGCGGCGACAGCACCGGCGCCAATGGCCTTAGGGATGGTGAAGCCGTTCTTGAAAACCATGTAGCCAACGAAGCCGATAGCGACGGTGGTAATCACGGCCTTGATTGCAACGTCGGCCTTAGCTGTGGTGGTAGAGACCCAGCTGAAGAAGTCGGCTGCACCTAGAGGCAGGTTTGCAAGGGCTAGGGTGAACAGTTCCATGTTTTTTCCTTTCTTTCAGGACAAGTAATTGTGGGTGTGGTTAGGAAATTTTCGGGGTCGTATCAATGCTTTTGACCTCCCACCTCCCTGCACGGGAAGCCATGGTCAAAAAGTAGGTGGACGTCTGAGAGGAAGCGCCTTGATCAAGCTGGGCCGTCACTAGCACCTGAACCTCGGTACCGTCCTTAACCGCCGTCTTAGCGGACATCTCATCGGTGGCGTTGAGGTTCTGCACCAGCACCTTCGAGTAGGGGGCCGGGGTAACTGCCGTGATGGTGCTACCCGGTGCGGTGTATCGGCTGACTTCACCGGAGCCTGCCAGGTAGGCGGTCAAGAATTCTTGTACCGCTGCCCGAGCTGCCGGGTCGCCAACCTGCTTCGGGTACTCGAAGGTGGTATCTGCCGCCAGGTTCCCGGGGGCTGCAATCGGGGCAGGAAGACCCACCACCGACAGAGTCCCAGTGGAGGTATCCGTCCGAAGTACAACCTGCCACCAGCGCTGAACCCACATGCTCTTGGGTTCCTCACCCTTCACAGCAGAGGCCATGGTGGTCTTCACATCCCCGGTCACACGCACGGTGACCAGGTCACCGGACTTCGTGAAGCCGGCAGCACGTAGACCGCGTACCTCCGTCGGAGTCTGAGAGTTCACCGGCACGTTCACGTAGGTATCCAACGTGGTGTGCTCGGTATTCGTTGCCTCCAACCACGCCTGAACATAACCGACAGCCTTCGCCTCAGCACTGGTGTCAGTAATATTCAGCTCCGAAACCGCTGCAGGGCGAGAAGCCTGCGCAGACTCCTGAGCTTCAGAAGCTGCGCCCATTGCCGAGCACGCCATGAACAACGCCAGGCACACCGACCCGTACGCAGCCCCCATGATGCCGTAGGTCAAAAACCTACTCGCAGCAGTACCCCCCACCGGGGGATCCAAAGGAGTACCCTCCGAATCGCCTTTCGCCTTCTTCTTGCCAAACAGATCAGCCAAGCCCCTCTTCTTCGGGGCCTGTTCCAGCTGCTGATCCTGCTCATCCACATCAGGCTGATTGCGACGCAAAAGGTTCTTTAGCACTCTGACACCTCCTCACCCTCAGACTCTGTCTCATCAGCACCATTCATCACGCGCCGAGCCGCCGCATTAATCTGCTTCAACTCCTTGCTGACCAGAAAATCAGCAGCAGCTCGCTGCGCCGACTCACTAAACGGCTGATCCAGCAGACCGATGATGTGCGCAATCAACACATCCTCACCAGCAGTCATCGCCGACAAATCATCCAAACTGCGGGTCAAAGCGTCATCCGATGTGCGCATCAATCAGGTCCTAACTCAACAAGGGGGCGGAAAAATCTAACGTTCACACCAATAAAGGCACCCTGTAATCCCCCTCAAACCTCACCAACCCCCCAAAAAAATAAAAAAAATTTAAAAACCCCACCGACAAGGCGAAACACCCACCAACACCAGAACCGCATACAGACACCACCCACCGGCGCACCCAGCCAGAACTACAGACCCGATTTTGCCTACTAGAGGAAAGGAAACACCCCACACACCACACCTCACCGAGGAGACCACCATGACCACCCCCCTGATGAACACCACCACCATCATCGACACCCTCAACCGAGACTGGACCACCACCAGCGGCCAGATGGTCCTCTTCCAGGACGCACCCATGCTCGCCGCCGACGTCCTGCACCTGCTGCTCACCACCGCACCCGGCCCCGCACAAGACGCCATCTGGCACGAAGCCATCACCCGCGCACTCACCGGCGACACCACCATGGAACGCATCCTCACCCAATCCACCATCCCCTGGATCCTGCGCCTCAGCCGCCAAAACGCCATCATGCAAATCCTCACCCACCGAGGCGAAGCCGAAGACGCCTTCAGCATCCTGGCAGGCGCAGCCCTCGAAGCCATCCGCAAATACCCCACCCACCGCACCGAAAAAGTACGCGGCACCCTCTTCTACCGCCTCCTGCGCATCGTCACCCGACTCAAGGACGCCTACACCCACCCCATCGACACCGAAGACACCACCAGCACCCACACCCCCCTCACCTTCACCGACACCACCACCAACCGCACCGCCGCCACCGAAGCCGTAGACCGCCTCCTCGGCGACGCCGTCAACGCAGGCACCATCACCGCCAAAGAATCCGACCTGCTCATCGCCTACTACACCGACGCCGCCGCGCTCGCGCAGCGTGAGGGTTGCTCTACTAAGGCTCTGGAGTGCCGTGTGCGTCGTCTGCGTAATCGTGTGCGTGACGGCTTGAATCTGGCCTAAAGCCAAAGGCACGGGTGGTTTTTCTGGGTGTGTGGTTTCCCAGGCACAAAAAAGATGCACATAACAAAGATTATGTTCTTTGTTATGTGCATCTTTTTTATGTGTCCAACCAATACAAGAGGGGCAGCCCAGCAATCACGCCGAACTACCCCTCATACGCATCACTTCACGTTGACCGCGTACCCGTTCTGCACACGAATCATCTGCGTACCATCCATCGGCTCCTCATGAATCAAC
>NZ_KV795051.1:0-242 GCF_001808945.1 Rothia sp. HMSC071B01
AAACAGCCCCGTAGCGCACCCAACAAACGCATCAATGCGTTATGGAACACTACAGTTACCACCCTACCGCATCTTTGTGTATATTTGCGTTGCTTTGAGTGCAATAGTATCTGAACGTCATTATTCGGACACATCAATGCTTTATGCATCAAATAAATCTACACTCACGGAGGCTCTGCCCCTGCAGAATTTGTGCCATGGTTTAGTGTCTTCGACCATGGTTTTTAACTACGACCAAAGAC
>NZ_KV795052.1:0-272 GCF_001808945.1 Rothia sp. HMSC071B01
GCTCGCTGGCACATCTGCTGGTCTACCGTGTCGGTGAAAGCAGGAACGTACAGGTCGTCTCGGTCGTACGGGTATCCGTTGCGGTAGAACCCGGGTTCGTTGTTGCTCCAGCCGTAGACGACATTATTCTCGACGCAGAATGCGGAGAGGTAATCCCGGCAGTCGTACTGCTTCGGGATGATAAACACATAGCGACTGCCTTCCGGGAAAGAGGCACCGTAGCGGCTGTCATTGCTGAGGCTGACCCAGGTATCAGGGTCCTGCACATAGTG
>NZ_KV795053.1:0-381 GCF_001808945.1 Rothia sp. HMSC071B01
CTGACCCAGGTATCAGGGTCCTGCACATAGTGAACCTGCCAGGCAGAGAAGGGATTTGCGCTGTAGGAGGTGATGCTTTTACCGGTCTGGAGCCAGTCAGTCAGCCATTCGTCGTAGTCTTCAACGGCTGCTGCACGCAGACACGTGCTCTGGGCGATGAGCTGGTCAAAGAGCCGCTGTTGTGCGGCGAACCCATTCTCACCCTCATCGGAGAGGAGGATTCTATAGTATTCCCGCTTTTCCGCCTGCTCTTTCTGCGCAGCCCACTTTTCTTCCTTCCGGTTCTTCTGCCAGGCTTCGTAGTGCTCCAGCAGGCGCAATTCCAGCGGGGTGGGCAGGGGCTTCGCCTCCGAATTGGGTGCGAAGAGGTTCTTGAAAAAG
>NZ_KV795054.1:0-342 GCF_001808945.1 Rothia sp. HMSC071B01
ATGTTTGGGCTTGGGTGCCTCCGTCGAAGGCTCGATCTTCGAGCAAGCGGAGTCCGATTGTTGTGGATTCCACGGACGGTGATGCACATGTTCAGTTGAAGATCAGCTTCATGGCGATGAACGTGTATTTCGACGGTCAGAAGACCGGCACTCAGGGCTTCATTCAGTGCGATGACGCGGGTCAGATTTACGGTGGCGAGCCGCGTGGTGGCTCCAACTGCTCCTGGAAGGCCAAGAAGCAGGATGTGTACAAGGTGACTTCGTCGATTCTGTACCGTGTGGAATGGACCGCTGGCGATGAGTCTGGTGTGTTGATTCATGAGGAGCCGATGGATGGTACGC
>NZ_KV795055.1:0-10813 GCF_001808945.1 Rothia sp. HMSC071B01
TGCTCGGGGCAGGTGCCCTTGGGCAGGGTCACCAAAGGTACCGGCGCGGTAGCGATAGTGCGGGTGGGCGCCGGGGTGCTGAGGCCCAGCAGCTTAGGCTCCTTGGTGAGGGAGTGGGCGGCCAGTGCTTGGGGGTCGCTGATTGACTTGGAGCGGGAGAAGACGGTGGCGACGGCAGTGCGCAGTGCACCGTCGGAGACAGCGGTGAGGTTCAGTCCTTTGCTGGTCAGTTCTTCGCGTAGCGCGGTGAAGTCGACGCCCTGATCTGCGACGAATTCGACGATTTCGGGCTGGGCGTCCTGCACCGTAGCAGGGGTTTCGATGCGGACGGGAGCCAGTGCGGGGCTCTGGGATGCGGGGGTTTCGGGGTGGTTGGTGGTGCGCTTCTTTGCAGAATTCGGTGAGGTTTTCTTGGCTCGGCGGGCACCCCATCCGAGAAGCTTCTGGTGCTCGGGGCTGATGGGGGTGAAGTGGAGGCCGCCACCGGTGGCGTAGTGCGCGACTCCGTATTCGTTGATGTAGGTGTGCACGTCGAACTTGGGGCCCAGCGGGGCGAAATATTCACCGGCAGCGGTGCGCAGTGCGTTACGGAAACTCTTGCGGAAGTCACGCTCTGCGGTGGCTGCGCCGAACTGCCCGGCCAGGGTAGACCACGGCAGGTAAGTGCCTTCACCGCGCAGGCGGGGCATGCGTCCGGCCAGCCACAGGTAGGCGTCACCAACCATGGGTGAGCGCGGGTATTTGCGGGTGATTTCGCGCCAGTTCTCGATCAGGATCTTCATGGATCCTTCGACCGGGGAGGCGTCGGCGCTGATGAGGTCGAAGAATTCTTGGCTGAGGATGACGACGGAGCGGTAGGCGTCGTCGAGTAGTCCGTCCTTGTCGAAGGTGAACTTCTCGCCGGAGCCGATCATGAATTTTTCGGTGGAGAAGTTGCGCCCGGCAAGGGTTCCGGGGTGGTGGATGGTGATGCTCAAGTCCAGGATGGCGCGCAGCTGGTTCTGGACCATGGCACGGTTGGGGCCAGAGTAGGGGATGTCGAGGTCTCGCAGGAATCCGCGCCAGGTGCGGGAGATTTCGATGGTGCGTGAGTTCGCCTCAAGGGCGGAGGAGACCAGCCACATGAGCACTTCGCGTCCGATGCGGCCGTAGGGGATCATGCCGTGTTCGAGGTCGCCGTGGGCGTTGAATTTCTGGGGTGCGGTGAACAGCACGGAGATGTCGCCGTTGGTGCGCACCCAGGAGGTTTCGGGCGTGCGCTTGTAGGGCAAGGAGTGGTTGATGAACAGCCAGGGGTAGTGTGCGACCGTGTGGTCGGTAAATGCGAGGGGGCCAGCGGTTTGGGGGTGCTGGAGGGTGCCGCCGGTGGGGGCGGTGTGCTCAGCGATGATGCTGCTGAGAGTTGCTTCGGCTTCGTTGCCGGGGGTGGACTTAGTGTCCGTGGGTACGGTAAAATGAGGCATTGTAACGCCTTCTTTCTTTTTGATTTTGTTTGACTTTTGGGTGTTACGTCTGGTCCCGTGGCTGCTGGAAACACCGCGGGGCCAATTTTTTTCGTAACGCTTTCACAGTATCCGCACAGGGTTCAGAGTGTCAAGCAACGCATTAGACTTCATGACATCGTCGTCATCAATCCCCTGAATCAAATGTTTTCCACAGCCCTCATGCTCGCGCGCGCTGATGATGATAGGAAATATATTTTAGGAATATATTATAGGGGCGCTTTTTTTGAACACCGATTCTGCCCAGTAAATACAAGGGATTTTAGGGTTTTCCACAGGCCTAGTGAGGGAGTTGTCATCCTGGGTTGCGGGAGTTCTAATCCTGGTTCGAGGGAGTTGTCATCCCGGGTTACGGGAGTTTACATCCCACTTGGCGGGAGTTGTCATCCCGGCTTTAAGAGGGTTATCCACAGGGTGCAGATTGAACCCCTCAATCCAAGAGTGAGGAAAATCACTATAAGAAAACTTGAAATTGCCACAATGTCTAATTGCTAAATTACTTTCCCAAAAAACTAAAAACACCCCACACGCCAGATATACAAAAAGAGGCAGCCTGGCACACTCACCAGACCACCCGCCAAAACACACCGGCACTCACTCGCCACAGAACCACCTCTCCCCCGTCACCACTACCCGCCAACAATCCAACAACCCGACAAGTCGAAAAGTTGGCAAGTTGGCAAGTTGGCAAGCACCCCACACACCCTCACCTGCACACAGAGAGGGTGCCCCCACCACCTGAACAACAAGCAGCAAAGACACCCTCACACCCAAAAAGGCAGAAAACCCACTACCCCTCAGCAGGCAACCGAAACGACGCATACACCCGCTGAGGCTCAGCCGCCCGCACCACCTCAGGACGAGACCACAAATCCCCCGCACCCTTCACCACCGGCAAAGGCACACGACTGGGCTTACCCGCCAAACGACGATGCACCAACGTCTTAAACGACCGAACACTGGCATACCCCAACAACTCAGCTGCCTCATCAGCAGTACACGTGCACGCCCCCAAAACGTCCTCCAGCGTGCCAGTCTCCACCAACCATTCAGCCAGCTGCTCATCCGTGCTCGTGAACTCCAGTGCTCTCTCTAAGCGCTCACGCAGGCTTCCATTTTTGTGTTGTGTCATTTCAAGCCTCCTTCCAAGAGGTAATAGGTAGGTGTTTAGCGGCGCTTACGGAATTGGCTCCAGAAGCCTCGGCGGGTGCCCGCCTGGTCCTGAGTCTTACGCTCCTCCTTGCTACGGACAGCATCGAAAGAGACCATCTGGATCTGCACAATGCGCCCAGAAGAGCCATTGTAGACAGTCTGCAACTGATGCATCAGCCACGACTCAAAGCTACCCTTGTGTACATCCTTCACATCGGCCAGCACGTCGGAGGCATGGAAGCCTCGCTTGCTGCCCACGCGCAGCTGATGGCGGGTGCCGTCAGCATTCTGCACAATCACGTTCATATTCACGCGTTTGTCAGTGTGTGCCTGGCGGCGGGTGACATCATGCAAATCACCCATGGCAGCATTGAAGCCAGAGACGCGGCCCTTCGTCTTCTTACCCACCGGCATATCAATCATGTAGAACCGATTGCCGTCAGCGCCTTCAACAGGCTTGTGATGGATAAAAGCACTACGGCGCGGCTTAGGTACCGGGGTACCGCGCGTATCGGAGGGAGCAATCGACTTCTTCTTCGAGCCGCGCGGGGCACGCACACGAGCCAGCTTGCCGTCCTTACGGCGACGGCGAGGAGCCTGATGCTTTACCCGACCAGTCTCTGCCAGCTCAGTGCCAGGAATGCGGTATGCCTCATTCTTGCAGGTGCCTGCCAGAATCTTGCGTACCAGAGTCTCTGAGCGGCCTAGCTGCTCGGCAATTTTCCGGTTGCTCAGCCCGTGCACCTGCTTGATGTAGGCGAAGAGCTGAGAGAGCGGTGCCTTTTGCGGATCCATAGGTCACATCCTCTCTAGGGTCTAGACGTCTTCCTCGAAGAGGTCATAGCTGAACAGGCCATCTTCCGGGGGGATAAATTCATGCTCAAAGACAGCATCATCCACACCAGGGGTGTACCCTGACTTCACGGCTCGGTCTCGTAGCTTGTCACGGTCAGAACGTAGTACCGGGGTCTTGACCGGGCCAGGTAGCCAGCCCTGAAGGCGCAGCAGACCAGCACGCCCATCATCAGCGCCACCATCAGCTTCAGGAAGCGACCAGGTCGGCAACACGCTCGAATAGATCGCGTCACCGTTAATGCCGATAATGGACCGGCCCGGCAGAGTCAGAGCGCCGGTCTCCACAGGATCGAACCCCTTACGACGCACCGTATGATGCAACACGCGAGCGCGACCCCTACCCCATACCTGCACTGCAAATTCGGGGCGATAGAAGGCCTGCTGGCGGGGGTTGTGGTTTTGGGGGAGGGTGTAGATGAAGGCGTTGCCTTTGCGTTCTGCAGTGGCTTGGTGCTTGGCGGGGATGTTGGCGAAGTCGTAGGTGATGGCGGTTGCGGAGCGGCCACGGGAGGCGAACGCACCGATGGACTGAATGACGATGGCGCGTAGTGCTGCGCTGATAGCTTTGGCGACGGCAGGGTGTAGGTCGGGGCGGTTGTCTACGACTTCTCGTGCTTCGGAGAGACGGTTAGCCCAGGTATCCAGGGGGCGTGCGTTCACTAGGCGGCGGGTTGCCTCATCTGCGCCGGGCTCGAATCGCTTGCGCTGTGCTTTCTTTTCGGTGGTGAAGAGAATGCCTTCGAGGAAGCGGAAGTGCCAGCCGAATTTTTGGGCGACGAACAGCTCGGAGGCATCAACCCATGCCTGACCGCGTGCGCCGGGGCGGTTGGGGTAGTACCATCCGTGGGTTTTGTCCTCGAAGGGGATGCCGAAGATGCCGACGTGTTCCCAGGTGTCGGGGACGGTGAATTCGACGGCGAAGCGGGCGCGCACGTACTGGTTCTCGCGCCAGAGGTCTTCGCACTGTTTGGCGGTGAGTCGGTGTCCGGGGCCGGTGCCTAGTTCGCTGCAGAGGGCCGAGTACATGAAGCGTCCGTCGGTGTAGGCGAAGCCGTCAAGCTGTGGGGTGTGCCTCGGGTCGATCATGGGGACGACGTCGGGGTGCTGAGGCATGGCGGGGCCGAGTACGAGGTGGTCGAGGTGGGGCTGGGTGCTGGTGCGGTGCAGGTCTTCGGCGATGTCGGGGTCGACGGGGATGGGTGCGTAGTTTTTGGGCAGGGAGGTTGCCCAGAGGTTCTGTCCGGTGGCGGCGGGGGTGAGCATCAGTGGGGAGCCGCCGGTCAGGTCGGAGCGGAAGAAGTGGCTCAAGATTGATTCAAGGGTGCTCCAGGCGCTGCGTGCTTGGTTGGGGGTGAGGTTGATCTTGCCGAACCATTCGGAGGAGACCTTCACGTCGATGCGCTGGCCGGTTTCGATGTTGTCGAAGCGTCCGGTGGGAGGGGTGCCGAGCCAGTGGCCTCGGGGGGTTTCCCAGCCGGGGGTCTGGGTGAGCAGCCAGTGTCGGGTGTTGCGGTCGTTGCGCGGCACTTTGCCGGTGAGGAAGATGCGGGTGACCGGCTGGCCTGCTACGCGCAGCTGGGCTGCAGCGTTGAGCTTATCAACCAGGTTCGGGTTCTTGCGGCGAGCGCCCGGGGCTGCCTTGAAGGGTACGCCGTCGGAGGTGACGCCGTAGCCGGTTTCGTAGTCCATGAAGGCGGTGTGGATGGGTTTTGGGTTCCAGGGGGTGGGGCGCATATCAACCTCTTGTTGTTAATTTACAACTTTTGTCACTGTGACAAATATATAATGTTTGGGGGTTGAAAGCAACCTTTTTCGGGGCTTTGAATCCTTGAAAATCCGCGCTAGATTCGGTGTTTTGTCTGCTGGGTCGGTGGTTCATGAAGTAAGCCTGGTTTCTCGTGTGTGAGTGCACGAAGAAGCCCCGCAAGAACCGGTTGTTCTTGCGGGGCTTGTGCGTCTCTGGAGGTGAGAGCGCTCCACCTCTGGTGAGGTAATGGGTACAGATATGGGCCCAGGATTCCGATATTCCCAGGCCCATATACATGCACAAATACATCACTCCATCTTCCAGGAGCTGTATTCAGTTAAACAACACGACAAGAACCGACGATAGGAGGTTCCATGTCAGAACCTAATATACCCGCTGGCCCCCGAGGGTACCTAAACAGCCTAGTGCACAGGAGTTTAGAGCTTGCTTAGAGCTTGCGGGAGTCGAGGTGACGCTGATGCCATTCCATCATTTCCGGCAGCAGCAGTTCAGGCTCTACGCTCTGTCCAATGATGGTAGGTACATCCTCGCCGACGATGAACCAGTCTTCAGGCTGGGAGGCTACGTAGGTTTCCCATTCTGAGAGGGTCCAGAAGCCCAGACGTTCATCAGATGCATCAACGAATGCCCAGTCGGTGGGCATCATGAGCGGGTCCTTGGCGGTGTCCTCGGGCTGCTCCTGATGGATCAGGTTACGCCAGTTCTTCTTGGTCATCACCAGTGCGTTGGAGCCGTCCTCGAAGTACTCGTCACGGTCGCTGACGTACGAGTTGGTGCGCAGGCGCTGCCAGAACTGCTCCAGGGTGATGATGCCCTGCTTCAGCAGCAGGCACAGGTACTCGACACGGTCCTTGGCCGGTGCGAAGCCGCCGGTGGGCATGTCCGAATACAGCGGGAACAAGAAGCCTGCACGGTAGTCATCCAGGTTCATCGTCTCCCAGCAGAAGCCGTTGCCGTCGCACTCATCATGCGGGTCAAGCAGCGTCATTCCGGAGGGTTCATAGATGGCCATGAGCAGCTGTGCGGACCCTTCGGTACCGGAGCGGGTGTACGCGGTGATCAAGTGCTCGCGGGCGTACTGCTCCTGAGCCTTGGTCGGCACGTACTCGCCGCCGCCGGTGCGGCGACGGAAATTCAGGTGCTGCTTCTCGGTGCCAGCCTGCAGGGCGTTGCGGTGACGGGCTGCTGCTGCCGCAATCATCTCATCGGTCAGCGGCAAAGTACCAGCCAGGTGCGTCAGCGTCTCGTGGGGGGTGACCAGGTTGGCTGCTCGCAGGGCTGCTTCACCGTCATCAGGGTTTCGGCGGTAGAAGCTGGCGACGAATTCGAGCTTGTCCTCAAGGTCCATCGTGGTGTTGTTCTCACGGTGCCACTGAGCATCCGCCTCGTTCTCTGCTTCTTCTGCCCATTCGAGCAGCTGCTGCAAAAGAGCGTCCACGTTGTAGAGGTCCTGGTAGATGCGGTCGTAGAATTCCTGACGCTGCAGGTTGATTGCTGCGCGCTCTTCGACCAGGCGCGCATCCGCTTCCTGCGCTGCCTCGTAGGCACGCTGCTCATTAGCGGTCAGTGAATCCCACCAGGCCTTCTCGGCAGCCTCATTGAGCTCATCCTCATCAGGGGCCGGCAGCTGAGGTACACGCAGTGCACCCGGGGTGTCGAGCTGACCGGTACCCACAGCCTCCAGGGTGATCGCACCGTGGCGATCCTCGCGCAGCGGGTGGTCGCTGTTCAGCCACTCACGTGCTTCACCGATAGTAATCGGCTTAGTCAGTCGGTACAGGCGCAGCTCCTGATTCAGGCTGTAGAGGGCAGAGCGTAGCGAATCGAAATGTGCGCGGGCAGAAGCCTCATCCAA
The DNA here is from genome assembly GCF_001808945.1 of Rothia sp. HMSC071B01. NCBI lineage: Bacteria > Bacillati > Actinomycetota > Actinomycetes > Micrococcales > Micrococcaceae > Rothia > Rothia sp. HMSC071B01. The sequence goes on from NZ_KV795055.1 coordinate 7,133, forward strand.
GTGAGCGTAGATGAAGTCACCGCACTGCTGCCAGTAGGGTGCATCCAGTCGGGGGTCTCCCCACACCAGTTCCTTACCGTCCGCACGCTTGTAGTGCGGGCGGCCCACCGGCGGGTTGTTCAGCTCCTTACGGCCTCGGTTCAGGTGAACCAAGTAGCCGTAGCAGCCGGGCTCATCTTCAAGCTCAGTGTCCAGGGCAAGAGCATCACCGGCAGAGGCATCCTCTACCACCCAGTGCTTCTGGTCGTTGAAGTAGGCGATTTCCTCATCAGTCATGCTCTCGAAGAGGGAGGCGTCAAAGAGCATGCGCGGGTCGGTGAAGTCACGCCCGGGCGCCACATCCCTGAACGCGTTCGGGATATGACGCGGAAGGTCAGCGGGGATTCCCTCACGGTGCCACTGCAGCGGGTGGGCGGACAAATCCTTCACCCACGGGGTTTCGCCGGTCACGCCCGGGGCACGGGCAGCCATCAGCTCAGCAGAGAGATCCTTACCCTTGACGGTGACGCGGTGCTTCTTCTCCAGCGCCTCGTAGCTGAAGCGGCGGCGCAGCAGTCGGTCACTCTGGTACTGCTTTTGGTAGGCCTTCTCTCGGTCTTCCGTCGATTCAATGGTAGACATGGAAGCTTCCTTTCGTTCGGTCGTTTTGTCGTGTTGTTCTTGTGTATCTGCCTCCACCATAGCGGATGAAAAATGGCAGATTCGGTGAAAGAGGGGCGTTTATCGCGGCTGCACGAGCCCGGTTCCCTGTGATTTCAAGGGAACCAGCCCCCATATCGGTTTCGATATGTCCCACATTCAAAGGTTGTGGTTAGCGGCTGACATCAGCCATCGCATCAAACTGCTCAGCACTGACCACCACAACGGCCTTTGTGCCCTTGCAGATTGCCACCATGCCAGGCTTCTGCGGATGCTTATACGCCTTCAAACCACCAGCCAGCTTGCCCTCCTGCGTGAAGGAAACCGACACCCACTTCTTATTGCCGCCCGCCTGCGTCGAGGCGACGCGGTAGAAATGGCCCGCGTGGAAATCACTAGGATCAACCGGCTTACGCTCAGGCTCCACGCGAGCGCTGTAGACCAGGCCGCCCTGAGTCTGCTGCATCTTCGCCATGGTGCTGTTGGTGCGTTCGACTTCTGCCTTCCTGCGTGCTGCAACGACGGGGCTGTCGGCGAACTGATTGGCTCGGCGTTGCTCACGGGCCAGGTTACGTTCGACGCGGTCTCGGCCTCCGCCTCGGTTGCGTTTCTCGCTGCGACTCTTGGGTTGCAGGCGTTCGGGCTCATTGGCCATGATTTCGCGGGATTCTGCCTCGACCCTGTCACGGGCGCTCTTGTCCTTGGCGCCGAACTGCTCGGCTGCGTAGGTGTTGATGCCTTGACGGCGTGCCTTCACCGCAACGTCCAGCAGCATGCTGTCCAACGAACCCAGCGTCTGAGCGACATTCTCCTTCGCACCGGAGACGCTGTTGAAGCTGGTGCGAGCGCCCTGTTCGGCTACGAACTGTTCGGTGGTGCTGTTGTGGCGGTGCCCGCGATGGGTCCGGTTGACCTTGTCGTTGAAGGCGTTGTGGCGGGAGAACATGGTGGTGTCTCCGGCCTCGGCTGCGCCTGTCAGGATTTGGTGCGTGTGTACGTGGTTCGCCTTGATTTCGGCGAGTTCTTCGTCGGTCAGTTCGTTAGCGCGTGCGAAATGGTCCCAGTCGTTCTTGCGTAGGCGGATGCCCTTGTGCAGGTCCTGCCAGGGCTCGCGGACAGCGGGACGATTCTCATAGACCGCGCCCACGTTGAAATAGGCGTCCTGCACGGAGGAGTTGGGGATGAGAATGCCCAGGGTCTCGCCGTCCTGCTTGATGAGGTATTCGACCGTGTAGGAAGAAGATCCCTTGGTTTTCTGCATGATGCGCGCCTCAATATCGAGGTGGACGCGCTCACCGGTGGGGGTTTCGAGGCGGACGTGGCGGGTAATCGTCATTTCACGGTGGATACCGGTGGCATCAGAGAGCTGCAGTGTGTCATCGAAGCCGTCAAGGATCAGTTCACCGTCGGGGCAGGCGCGGTCCCACTGGCGAATATCGACCTGAGCGATCTCCTCAGCAGAGTAGGCGGCTTCACTGAAGATGCCGCGTTCCAACGCGTTCTCGTTGCGGTCATTGGCGATCTTGGAGGCCAGCTTGGCCTGGTCCCAGCGGTGCGCACCGTCAACGGCTTGCTTCTCCAGCATGTCCAGGTTGCGCCTCTGGTGATCCATGATGATCTCTTGCAGCTCTTTGTTCTCGACGGTCATCTCACCGGAGAGCATGTCGATGCGCTGCTGAATGGCGCCCTGCAAAAACTGGTCTCGGGCTTTGGGGGAGGTGTAAAACTCTTTCTGCGCGTGCATGTAGGCGAGGAACTTCTCATCCAGCAGCCGGCGGGTTGATGCAGAGACCTCTCCCCCATTGGCGGTTTCATACATCGCCAAAAGCAGTGCGGCGTTGTACTCGTCTTGAGCTTTGGCAAAGTGCGGCGCGTAGTGAGTGAAACAGCGCGGTCCAGGCTTCCAATCGCACATGAGGCAACGCTCCTTAAACAAACATTTGAATATGGGACATAATCAGTACCTATTATATTATTCCCTTGCAACAAAAGGAATCATTGAGGCATAAATGCCCAACATATGACGCCACACCCACCCCACTGGAGACAAAAAACAACCCCCACAGCACAGTGCACATCACGCACTGCACCATAGGGGTCAGCCAGGCTAATGAATTAGCCCTCCAAAAGCCTCATACGAGCCTGAGCAAAACGACGAATCGCCTCTGAATAGAACCAAGACGACGGCACAAACACCTGCGAGCGCCCCCGCCCCGAAACATAGATTCGCTTCGCCTCCTGATGACACATCTGCGCCACATCTTGCGGCCAGCGAATCTTCCGCCGAAGCGTCTTCGGGCTCGGCGGCTTCTGGCCAGAGGCTAGAGACTGCCGAATAACTTCTGCCTGTTCTAGACCTTCCTGGCGGGTCGGCAGATACCCGGTAAAGGCTGCGAGCATGTAGGACTGCAGAGGCATGCGTACTCCCACTAGTTGCTCCTCGGCATCTCGCACATCCTCCAGCACCTGCAGCGCATCAGCGTCCACCAGCAGCGAGGTCTGCACCCAATCACGAGCCGCGCAATGGCACTCATCACGGGGGACCTGCACCCGCTGCCCCTGATCATCGAGAATCTTCTGACACTGGCACCACAGAATCTTCGGCAACGTATCCAGGTAGGCGAACTCGGGTGGGTAGGTACGCTTGCGCACCCTGGCCATTTTATGCACGACCTTCTGCCCACCCTGACTTGCCCTTAGCAGCTGCGTCAGAATCTCTCGATCCATCGCCGCCTTACTCGCAGTCAGCTTTTTAGCTCGCGCCTCCGCCTTTGCAAAAGCACTCTGCCCACCAGCCATCTCTTCCTCCTGCCTCGGATTTTCTTTTCCCTACATGAGACTATGCCTGCATCATACACCGCACCCCACACGGAGCATTCCGCCGCAACCTGCCCAAACACGAGGTGAGGGCCCCAACCCACACCCGGGTTGAAGCCCTCGCCATGCCGGTACCCCTCAACGGGGTCTCAGGTTATCCCTTCTTCGCTCCCTCAGGAACCATATTCGGATTGATCGTCACAATGATGGCGTCCTTCGGTACAT
>NZ_KV795056.1:0-1769 GCF_001808945.1 Rothia sp. HMSC071B01
GGAGCCTTGGAGGTTGAGCAGAGGGGGCAAAGAGTGAGGGAACAGCAGAGCACGAATGAGCGAGGAACGAGCGAATGAGTTCCTATCGCGCCGCAGGCTCAGAGCCACAGAATCACTAGAGATCTTCGCGAAACTCAAAGGCGAGTTAGGGGGGGTGAATTGGGTGGGATGACAACTCCCGTAGACCCTCTGCAGCCACTCTTTTAACCCTGCTTCCCTGTATTTTTGGGTGTATTTCGGGGTGTTTTCTGTACCGACCACCCCCGCCCCCGCGATTTCAAGCCAAAGCCACCCGACCAAAACGACACCTCACACACGCTTCGTCCCTCATTGTGTGTGAGGTGTCGTTTTTATGGGTTTTTTGGCATATAAGGGGGGCGGGGGTGATGAGGGTTTGGGAGTCAGTGAGAAAGTGAGAAGGGGGCTAGAGGGGGTTCAGGGGGTCAGAGGAGAGATAGAGAGGGGTGATTGATGATGATGACTGATGATGACTGATGAGGATTTGAGAGAGAGCAGAGAAGGGCAAGGAAGAGCAGGACGGGGTGAGAGGTTCAAGGGGTGGTTGAGCGGCTGTGTGGAGGCGTGAAGGGCGTGAAGGTTTGGGTTTGCGAGTGGTTGCGTGAAGAAGCTTAAGACGGTGAGTGAGTCTGTGGTTGAGCGAGTCGGTGAAGGTCTAGAGAGCGCGGGGATTTTTCGGTTTGTGGTGGAGCTGCGGGAGCTGATTTGTGGCGTGGTGGTGGAAGAGTCGAGCGCGGGTGAGGCGTGCGCGGTGTGGAGCGTGTCAGGGCACAGATGAGCGGCTGGCGCGGTCTGTGAGCGAGCGGAAGGCGGTAGACGGTCAGATGTCTGTTTAGGGCGTTTCTGTCGGCTGTGCGGGCGTTTCGAGATTCCACGATCCGACGCGCAGAGCAGGCAGCAAGGCCGCGCGCTTCGCGTTTTCGCGGCGCTCGTGCCTGCTGGCGGTCGGCGTGTGGAATCTCGCGCGCCGAGGCGCGGACCGTGACGCGAAAATCGAGCCTGCGGCGCGAAAAATGGCAAACGTCAGACGGTCACACCTCATGCATCCAATGAATCAGGTGCACAAAATGAGTCATTCGCGATAAGAAAGCGCCTTAGTTTTTTCGCGAAAATAGCGCCGAAAATGAATTTTTTCACGGTTTTTTTGAGAAAAGGGCAAAAAAAAATGCACCGCGGAGGTATTCCGCGGTACATTCAAAGTGCTAAAAAAATCAAAAAAGATTTGAGCCAATCATAGCAGAATCGGCTCAACGTTGGGAGGAGGATAACCCAACGGTGTGGGGAAGACGACCACAAAAGCGACAACGCCGCCGGGCTGACCCCCCGGGATTACCCCGTCAGATGGGTGCTGGTTTCGCGAGCAACGAGCTAACAGCCGCTTCCCTGACGGGTGACCGCAGGGCGTGAAGGAGCGCCGAGGCTGAGGATTTGAAAGAACCTGCTGGACTATTTAGCTGAACCCAGCTGAACGCCGTTGCACATGCCGCCGCTGCGGGACGTAATGACCCCGCCTGTGTGACCGACCGACGCGACCGACGCGACCGACGGGTCGATGAATCGTCATCATCAATCACCTGCCTACCAGCTCTCAGAGAGAACCTAGACCCACCCGCACCGGGTGGGTTTTTTGCTCCCTGAGAGCCACAAGGGCAGGGCTCCCTCTCTCTGCTCCCTCTGCTCCCTCCGAATCGATGGGGGCGGCTCACCTCTCCAGCCTGGAGCCTTGGAGGTTGAGCAGAGGGGGCAAAGAG
>NZ_KV795057.1:0-361 GCF_001808945.1 Rothia sp. HMSC071B01
GCGGTGGTGCAGTAGGTGGTTTCTTGGTTTACCCCGGGGTAAGAGAACGTGAGAGTTGCAGGAAGTGTGGCGCGGGCGAGCGCGTCGGATACAGAGTGGGGGGGGGGTTTAGCCGCGTTAGGTTTACCGGCGAGCGCTCCCCCGCTGCTGGTGGAGCGCGGGCGGGGTGTGATTGCAGAATGCAGTGGATTCATTGTGCATTCATTGCAGAGTGCTATCAGTGCAGGGCGTAGGCGGGTGAGCGCCGGGGCGAAGGAGATGGAGGAGAGTGTGCAGGCAAGATCGGGTGCAGGAAGGAGGAGACGGGAAGGGGCTGCTCTATGGCACGAAGCATGGGGTCTGAGCCTTAAGGCTCAGACCC
>NZ_KV795058.1:0-763 GCF_001808945.1 Rothia sp. HMSC071B01
AGGTCCTGAGAGTCATGATTCCTCCACTCTTCTAGGAGTTAGCGTGCAGGTCGTTCACGTCATACGTGCGCGAGAACCAACCTGCCAGTAAAACAAATAAAACAGCAGCGCCAAAAGATAGATGCCCTCTGTTACTGCTCCTGGCGGTACTTCAGGCGAGCCTGCTTCCTCAACCGTGCATCCACCGTATCTGCATAACCAATAGGGTGCCTATCCGCAAGCAGATCCGGATTCTGTACCACCGGCTTATTATCGGCCCAACCGTACACCGCCGTTAGAGGTGAGACGCAGAACTTGTACAGGTAATCCCGGCAGTCATACTCCTCAGGAATGATGAAATGATACGTGTTCCTATCGCCGATATAGAACTCCGCGTCAGGATCAATCACGTAGAAGTAGCGGTTGCTTGCGTAATGCTCATTAAAATCGCCACCCGAATAGTACGCGATGTCGTTTCCGGCCTTCACCCACGCCTCAAGCCACCGATCATACTCAGCGCAGGTCGCAGGACGAATACGGTCAGTCTTACTCAGCGTCTGCTCTTCTAGCTGCTTTTCTTTTTCGGACATCGCAATACGCTGTGCACGCTCCAGATCATGAGCTGCTTCCTGAGCCATATTGCGAGCCTGAAACTCACGCTGCCGACGCATATACGCATCCTGCTCCTGGAACACTCGAAGATCAAGAGCATCCACTTCAGGGTGCTCACCTTCGGCACAGTGATCCAAGGCTGCCTGCGCTCGCTGGCACATCTGCTGGTCTA
>NZ_KV795059.1:0-1436 GCF_001808945.1 Rothia sp. HMSC071B01
CCAGAAGAAGATTTTCACGCACAGTCAGTTCATAGCGGCCGTAGTCTTGACTCACCAAACCCACATTTGCCAACAAATCATCAGGTGATATGTCCTGTACCGGCTTATCTCCAATGAGGATGTCTCCTTTGGAGGGCTTAAGCATACCCATGAGTGCATTTACTAGGGTTGTCTTTCCCGATCCGCTGGGCCCGACAATACCAATCATCTGCCCGGGACCAAAAGTGAGATTGATGTTTTTAAGAGCTAAAGAATCAGCTTTTGGATACTGGATAGCAAGATTCCTAATGGAAACGCTGCAGATTTCGGGGTAGGTATCGGCAACCGGATTTTTCTGCTCGGGCTGTGCGCTAGAAATAAACTTTCGATATATATCAATTGCGTTTGACCCCGCTGCCATCGAGCTAAGGTCGCTTCCCATCGAGCCAAGCGAGACTATAGCTGAGGTAATACCTATAACAGCTCCAGCAAGAGCACCGGGAGCCGGCACCGAGGCCGCTAGAAAAATAAGGGCTAAAGCTAGCAGTGCAGCGCTTATAAAACCAACAATTGTATATATTCTGAGGATGTAACGAGCTAGGCCAATTTCCTCCTCACCGGATTTTTTCCGTTCTTGATTAGCACGATGCGCAAAGAACGACCGAGCATTAAGAATTGCAAGCTCACGAGCAGTAGTTATTTGTGCAATCTGGTTAGTGCTATGCCACGCGTTGTAGCTATATGAATATATTTTTTCCATTGCCTCAGCATTCTTACTCGAATAGAGATGTGACATCAAGGCAACAGGAATCATGCCTGCAAGCATGCAGAGTGAAGCATATACATTGATCTTTCCTACGGAATAACTAAGGGCTCCCGTCGAAAAAATGATGAATATCAGAGCACCCATAGTGGAAACTTGAGACCCCAGGCTCCCCCCTGTCACAGCTTCATGAGCTGCCCTTGATGAGCGAGCATAATCACCGCTTGCGATTTCCTGAGAGGAACAAGTCGCCAGACGAGAAGATACGTTCTGAATACCCGTACTTGACATTCGAGAATTTAGAATCATACGCAGAGAGTCTGATGCTTGTCCCAGGGCAATGTATCCTGCCAGCACAAAACTAACCCCCAGCGCTAGCGGGAGCACTTCATCCTGGCTCTGGCCCAAATGCTCAACAAGTCTAGTGACAGCCTCCATCTGCAGAGCAGGGAATAGTGATAGGCACACAACAGACACTAGATAGGAAACGGTCCATACGGGGTGATTTTTGAAAGCATAAACCACGGACCAAACAGTATTAGCCATAATCTTACGCATCTTTATAGTCCCTTTCAGCGGAAGTTTTGCGCCCTGCAGAATCTTCAGAGATCTGATTTTTGAAAATTTCCATAAACTTTCCCTCTGCCTTCAGCAGCTCCCGGTAGGTTCCTTGCTCCACCACACACCCACCATC
>NZ_KV795060.1:0-269 GCF_001808945.1 Rothia sp. HMSC071B01
CACTATGTGCAGGACCCTGATACCTGGGTCAGCACCCAATGCACCTGCTACGGTACTCCTTTCCCGAAAGACAGCCGCTACCTGTTCATCATCCCGAAGCAGTACGACTGCACCAAATACCTTTCCGCATTCTGCGTAGAAAATAATGCCGTCTATGGCTGGCACAACAACAAACCCGGATTCTACAGTAGCGACCCTCAATACAATCAGCGCAACCTGCATGTTCCGTCTTTCTCCGACACGGTAGACCAGCAGATGTGCCAGCGAGC
>NZ_KV795061.1:0-1309 GCF_001808945.1 Rothia sp. HMSC071B01
TAGACCAGCAGATGTGCCAGCGAGCGCAGGCAGCGTTGGAGCACTGCGTTGAAGGTGAGTGCCCTGAGGTGGATGCTCTGGATCTTCGAGTGTTCCAGGAGAAGGATGCCTATATGCGTGAGCAGTGTGAGGTGCTGGCTCGTCATAAGGCTCAGAGGGCAGCTGATGACCTGGAGCGTGCGCAGCGTAAGATGCTGGCCGAACAGGAAGAGCAGCTAGAAGAGCAGACGCTGAGCGATACTAACCGTGCTCGTCCTGCTACCCGTGATGAGTATGATCGCTGGTTGGAGGCGTGGGTGAAGGCCGGAAACGACGTTGCGTACTATTCGGATAGTAACTTTAATGAGCAAGACCCGGACTACTTCTACGTGATTGATCCTGACGCTGATTTCAAGATCAGCGATAAGAGCGTACGCCGTTTCATTATTCCGGAGGAGTATGACTGCCGGGACTACATCTACACGTTTTGCGCCGCGCCTCGGACGGTGGTGTACGGCTGGGCCGATAATAAGCCGGTATGGCATACGCAGTATATGCATAATTCTGCGGATAAGTACCCGGGTGGTTATGCCGATACGGTCGATGCGCGGTTGAGGCAGCAGGCTCGGCTAAAGTACCGTCAAGGGGAGTAGCTATTGGAAGGTTTCATCTTACTAGCAGTGCTTTTCTATCTAATCTATCGTGCGCGGCATTAGCCGCACCGTAGGGCACGAGGAACGAACGGGGGCTACCTACCAACCCAGATGGGTCGGTTAGGTAGCCCCCGTCTTTTGTGCTTCTGATGCGGATCTAGCGTATGTGTGGGCGTCTGAAAGCTGCTGTAGAGCAGGCAGACGCGGGCGCTTGGAGAACACAAAAATCCGCCAGATATCAGATCTGGCGGAATAATGACACGCTAAGTAGACATAGCGTGTTAAGGTATGCTAAGCTTATGAGATGTCTAAGAACCGTGGAAAAGTTTAGGACATCTGGAGTCAACCAACCGGCTGACTCGTTAAGCTCCGGGGCATTATGTGAGGTTGCAGCCTCGCATGACGCCCCCTTATTAGAAAGGTGTTATACCTTTGAACGAAAAAGTGAATAGGAAGTCACGCAGGTCCACCATTGTTGCATGGATGCTTTTCGCATGTAGTGTTATCTACCACCTCGTGGACTTCGTATACAAGTCCTTAAAAATTTGGGAATCAATCCAAAACACTTCGGATTTCTCCCATAACTTTGACTGGACACTCCTCCTATACCTCTTGTAGCACATATACTCTGCGGGTACTCATATAGTGTACCACAGATTTAGGACGTTATACCACAT
>NZ_KV795062.1:0-1493 GCF_001808945.1 Rothia sp. HMSC071B01
TAACCCTGCGTGAACACGAAAGCATCCGAACGCAGGTTCGCATCCGACGGCTGAGTACGCACCGTCAACCGCTCAAAATCGTAATCAGCGAGCGCATCCTCAGCCAGCTGCGCACCCTTCTTCGCAGCAGTAGCACGAGCCTCAGCCTCACTCGTCGGAACGCTAATCTTGCGAGGAGCAATCTTCGCTAGTGAAGGATGGTCACCCGCTAAAGTGCACTCAAACGTGGTGTAATTCCTGGGTGTAACTCCAGAGTCAATCTTCTTACTCGCGTAGCAAGACCCAGGCGCATAGAACCATGCATCGTCAGTCTCACAGGGAACCTCAACACCACCGGTTGCGATACAGGTCTGGCCCTTCATCGACGCCACAGGCTGAATAACAGGAGCATCCCCTGCGTCACGGTTCTCATTCACCGCTACTGAGCTGTCAGAAGATTCCTGAAATTTATTCTGCTGAACCGCAACACGGGAGTTAGAAATGTTAACATTCACATCCGCGCTCGCTGGCGCAGCCATACCGGAAGCCACGAGCATCGCAACCATGACGGTAGAACAAAAATTCTTGCGATATTTCATCTTTCCCCCTCCTCTACGAGGAAGCGCATCCCTTACCGAGAGAGCGTGCGCCATTATAAACGTAACGACCATCCTGCAAACGAATCACAGAGACCTCAACAGTAGTCGTCGACTCCGGGCCGGTCACAGCGCGCTCACCATCAGCAGTCCGCAACTGCGTCCAGTCCGAGCAATACTTCACCCGCAACACGGAGTAGGGGTGAGAGGTACCATCAGGGTAATCATAGGTAAAGACATCCGTCACCGACATATCACGAGCGATAACCTCGCCCTTAAAAACACCACCGTTGTTCTTAATGTCATCACGGGTAACCTGAATATTTTCCTTGACCTTATCCAGCTTTTCCGGAGCCACAAACTTCAGCAACTCCTCATCACTGGTGTGCTCAAAATCCCCGTGCAACCACGCATTCAACATGCGGTTATCGTTCACCGCAACGCGCTTAGCCGCCTTAATCGCTGCATCCTTCGCAATCGAGGCATCAGCATTCGTATCATCATCCGCACGAACCTCAACCACCTCAGACCCCTTCGGGTTCGCCGCCACAGACGCAGACGCCGAAGCCTTCGCGGCGGTGGGGGTGGAAGCAGCAGACGCGCTCGCCGAGGCAGTTACAACCGGCGCATTAGAAGCGGTTTCGGAAGATTCGCTGGTTGCCTGTCCGCCGCCGCATGCAGAGAGTGCAAGCATCAGGGCAACGGACATAGTAGCCAGGCCGGTGCGGGTGGTTCGGTGCTTCAAAGTCTTCATGGTGTGCTCCTTTGGAGGGTTCCCCTCATCTGGTGCCTGGTATGTGTAGGCTCCAGTGGAGGTTTTATCGGTTGGTTTCACCGTATCACACGGTCTCATCAGAACATCCATCAGACGGCTAGATGCTCAGGGTGACACCGCGTGCGATAGCGAGATCCCGGTAG
>NZ_KV795063.1:0-2977 GCF_001808945.1 Rothia sp. HMSC071B01
CCCCCCCCCCCCCCCCGCTCAGGGGGGCGGGCGGGCGAGGAAGGGCGGCGACTGGATTCAGCCGCCCCCTCTGCTCACCGGGCTACGCCTCGCTAATGGGCACTGCGAAATCGAAAATGTCGCTAGGCTTCTGTAGCTCAAGGTATTCAGCCGCGAGGGTGAGCATGACCTCTAGCATGCGCCCCTTATCGCCTGCTACAGAGGCTTCATAGATTTCCTGGCTGGCTTTTTCCCATGCGGGGGTTTGCGCCAGAATCAGGACACCTTCACCGACGAAGCTACGCATAGGCGTTACGGGGCGGTTAAGCCCAATGACCAGCATGCGAATTTCGGCGGTTTTGGGGCTTTCTTTGCGTGCCTCTTCCGGCGAGATAGGCATTTTCAAAACCGGGATAGACAATGTAGTAGGTACAATGTTTTGCTTTTCCTGGTAATCCTTCAGGGACGCGGGGTAGGTGGTTTCCATTTGATTCTCCAATCATTCAAGGGCGGTTTATCAGGGTTTTCCCTGATGCCTTTATCGTCCTATTTTTTGACTTTCTTTTTTGAGTTTTCGACAGGCTTGTCCTTTTCCTAAATAACCCTTTTCGGTGCCTTTCACCCCCAACCAAAGGTTGGGGGTGAAAGGCACCACAGGAACCCTATTCCTTGCCCTCCAGGGGAATTACCGCGTCAAGAATGGTACGGGCGGTATTCACAACATTTCCCGCCGCTTTTGCCAGTACCGAAACATCTTGTGCAGACCAACCGGCAACGTAGGGAATGTTCTTTGTGGAGACGTCCAAACCCCATGCAGAGGTCACCACATAGGCGACGGATTCGGCTTCAGTCTCAGCCAAAGAGCGGCAACCCTCGCTATTGGAGTGGTACGCCTCCATATCCAAATCTTCGTGCATGAGGGCGTGCCCGATTTCATGCGCCAGGGTGGAAGCTCGAAGGTTGGAAGTCCGCAGCGAATTGATGCTAATCTTCCGTGCCTCATGGTCGGTGTAACCGCCCAAATTAGCCCCTAGCGGCTCTTGTACGACCTTCCAGCCCTGAGCGGTAATGAAGGCTTCCAGAGCCTCATACAGCCCCTTATCGGCGGTCTCAGGGGTTTCTGCTTGGTGCACCTTGAACCCTTCCGGAAGGGGCTTAGCGCCCTCCAGCGGCTCGACCTGAGAGACGTCAAAAACAGAGACCTGGCGAAAGTAGGTAACCCGTTTGGTCTCGCCGTTTTCGTCGATCACCGGCTTACCGTCATCACCTTTGACGATTACGGTACGGGGGGCAAGAATACGCAACCCCTTTTCACCCTTACGGACGGTGTACCCCATTTCACGCCAGGTCTTGAAACCGGCGCAATTGGTGGCATAACGATTCTGGGAAAGAATCAACACCATATTCTGGAAAGAATAGCGGCGGAAATTAAAAACCGAATTCAGCATAGAACGCCAATTGTCGGTAGACTGCAATTCCTTCACCGCCTGATTAAAGACTTCCAGGGTGTCGATAACATTCTGTGAGCGGTCGCTCTTGGTGCGTGCCATAATGGCACCTCCTTACGGTAGGGGAAAAATGAACCTGTCGGTAACGACAGGTTCATCATCTCGTTTTTGGAGGTTTCAAAAATATCTTTTTTGGGGATTGTCCCTTTTATAAATCATGGTTTTGAAGCGTCGGAATAATTTATTATCCCGACGCTTCAAAACCCTCTCTTTTTAGCCCGTATCGAGGGTCGTTAGGGCTTGCCCCGGGGGCTACTCTCAGCGGGGTTTTTGCCCTGGCTGTGGGTGCTGAGGCATTGCCTCCAGAGGGCAATCAGCTCAGAGATCTCCTCTTTGTGCTCCAAAACCCACCGGCAGCTCATCATGACCACTTGGAAGCTACGGACCACATGACGCGTTGCCGGGTCCTTCAGCAGCCTCTGCATGAGCTCATCACCGCTCAAGGTATGCACCTGCGGATCTTCCATCATCTCGATCAGGGTTTGCAGGAACCTGGTAAGGGCCGCCCGGGGTGCCACGGCGAGCGCGGCGGGCGGCTCTGTTCCGGGGTGCGCCGGGGCCGCCGGCTGCTTGGTGGTGGTGCTCTGCTGTGAGCGGGCGGGTAGGCCCGGTGCCTTGGGCTTCTTGAGGCCGGTCATGGCGGCTTTGATCAGATCGTGGGGGCTCATGGCTGCTTTCCTTCAGGGCTTGGGGGTCGGTGGTGGGTTCATCTTCCCGTGGGTGAGGTGGGTGCCTCTGGGATTCTGACAGTCATGTCCTTTTCCTAAATTTCAAGCTGCGCCCCGCCTGGAGGGGGTACCCTCCAGGCGGGGCGGGGGGGGTGCCTGTCCCGCCTATCGCAGGGTTTCTAGGCGGGCGGTAAGGCGGGTGTACAGGCGGCGTGCGAGCGCCCCCATGCGGTACCTGAGGGTTTTGCGGCGCTCATTCTCTCGACGGATAGCCGCCGCGTCCATGAGTTCGCCTGTGGACGAGCGGACGAGCACACAGACGCTTCCCTTCTCGTTGGTGACCTTCAGGTGCGGGTAGCGGTACTTGGTGCAGGTGCAATCCATGATGTTCTCTCCTTCAGAGACTCGAATACTCAACGTTTGACGTGACCATCTTCTAACTTTTGGGGCGGCGCTTTTGGGTTTTGACATTGCTTGTCCTTTTCCTAAATTCCCCTGAAAGAGCTGCGCCCCGCCCCCCTCTCTAGGGGGGTGTCCCGTCCGCCCTGCATCCCTCTACGGGGCGGTGCAGGGCGGCGGGGTGGGTGGCTTATGCGCCGTGTCCGCATTCCTTACAGACCCGGTCGGTCAGCTCCAGGGTTGCCCATTTATAGGCGACGCCCCAGGTGTAACCGCCTGAGGGCACCTCTCCACGGAATGCCTTGTGCATGGCTTCTAGGGCATCATTCCATGACACAGAGACCGGGACGGTGACCGATTCGAGCGGGGCATCATCCCAGCCGTTCACGGTCACCTCTGAAGCGTCCAGACCCAGCAGAGCCG
>NZ_KV795064.1:0-701 GCF_001808945.1 Rothia sp. HMSC071B01
CGGCTCTGCTGGGTCTGGACGCTTCAGAGGTGACTCTGAACGGGTGGGATGATGCCCCGTTGGAGACCTTCACCGTTCCCGCCTCCATCAGCCAGGCGGACGCTATGGATGCCGTGCGTTGCGTCTTTCGGGGGAAAGTCCCTTCAGGTGGTTACAGCTGGGGCGTCGCCTACCAGTGGGCGGTCTTGGAGATGACCGACCGAGTCTGTGAAGAATGCGGACACGGCAAATAGCCACCCGCCCCCGCCGCCCTGCACCGCCCCGTAGAGGGGTGCAGGGGCGGCGCCCCTTGAGGGGTTTTGCAGCTTTCCGGGGCTGATTTAGGAAAAGGACAAACGAGGTCAAGCCTAAAAATGCCGCCCCAAAAATAGAGATGATAACCCTGTCAGCACAGATGACTGACACCCCCTAGCTCTTGAAGGAGGACGTTATGAACGTCTTGAGTCCCGTATCCGCATGCCGCGCCCTGAGTCATACTGATTCGACGGTGACCTACCCCATCCCCGCCCTGTACCCGTGGATAGCACAGCAGGGCATCCGGGACGCTGTGAAGGACATAGCGCCGGTGCATGGCAAACCGTGCCCTGCATGTGTCAGGGACATCACCGAAAGCTTTAACGCCTTGGTGCGTACCGGTTCCGGCTCTGATGACTCGCTGGCTTCAGATATGGCGGCTCTGCTGGGTCTGGACGCTTCAGAGG
>NZ_KV795065.1:0-4502 GCF_001808945.1 Rothia sp. HMSC071B01
CGGCACTGGCCCGGCATGCCTTCGTCCAGGAGGCAGCAGAGAGGGTCTTGACCTTCTGGGCGTTCAGACGGGCGGGCGGCTTGACGGTTTTCTGCGGTGCGGTGTCGGTGTTGTCCGCATCCTCAGCATTGGAGGCAGCGACGCTCTCGGGTGCGGGCGCGTTATCGGCCCCGGCACCCTGGCTGGTTACTTCTTCCTGGCCGCCGGTTTCTTCCTTCCCCTCGCCCTTACCCTCCTGCTTAGAGCCTTCAACAGCAGGTGCCGGTAGCGGGGTGCGCTTCCAGCGTCCCACACTGACCAAGTTGCGGCTCAAACCCTTCACACCCAACAGCGGGTAGGCGGCTTCAATGAAGTTATCGGCACGCATCTCTCGCTCATCCTCATGACGTGCCGAAGCGCTAAAGGCGGCGGCGATAGCGGCAGCTACAGCGGCGGCAAGGATGATACTGATCAGCGGGGTGCCAGCCATGACCAGCCAGTCCACCACCATAATGGCCACAATGATGGCGGCAGCGCTCACGTGCTTACCCTTGCGGACCTTAGCGGGCAGGGCATGCTGCACCTCGGTAAGCAGCGGGTCCAAAGATTCGGGGGTGTTATCCCACCGGGCGGGCGGCCCATCGGCGGGACGCTGCGCAGTACGTCGTGCCCACATAAGGGGGCTCCTTTCACAAAAATCTATCCAGCAGTTTTCAAAAAGGTCAGCAGATACACAGGCGTATCAGCAGGGTTAGTGGTTGTTGTTACCCAACGCGTCGTAATAGTCAGCGACCTTCCACACCCCGGTGAAGTCACGAACCAGCACGATGGTCTTTACCTCACGCACCGCCTTCACAGCTTCCAAGGGGTCTTGTGCATCACGGCCCACCATCAGCGTGGCAGTCAGCTTCACCATCGGCGCACCCGATGCGTCCGTGCCCTGGCTGAAGAGGATGTATTCGCCCTTATCCTGCACGGTCATGGCGGTCTTCGCCTTCACAAGGCGCTTCCACTCGCGGTCTTCTGCCTTCTGCTGCTGGGCCTGATCAATCATCTTCTGCCTAAATTCGGCGGTACTGAAGGCTCCGGCGCGGAACGCCCAGTTCGCAGGGTCCGGATCCTTCCAGGACTGCGAGTAGTAGGCGGTGACAAACTCATGGGCACGTTCACGCGCACGCTGAATCTCCGCATCATCCAACCCTTCAGCTGAGGTTGAAGGTGAAGCCTGGGTGACGGTTCCCTGGCTTGCAGGAGCAGAGGTCACAGCCGGGGCAGAGGTAGCCGGGGAACCTGAGTGTGATGCAGGCTTAGGCATCATCATCCACACAGCGAACACACCCAACCCGATGGCGCCAACAATCAGCGCGATAGTCAGCCAGTCCACTGAACGACGCGCACCAGCAGCCTGACCTGCGAGCGCGTCGGTTGCGAGCGGGTCGGTAGAGTCACTAGGGGTATTGGTGGGGGTGGTGGGGTGTGCGCTCGCGTTCTGGTTCTGGTTCTGGTGTTCGGGGTTGTTGGGGGTGGTCATGGTGTCTCCTTGAAAAGGTGGGGGGGTCTGCCCCCTCCCCTGTTCGTTCTCGCCCTGTGCCGGTGGGCGGGTGTGTTGTTCAGGTGGTGGGGAGGGGGCTGCTGTCAGCAATGGTGGCTATTTCTTGGGGTGGACGACGCGGATGTATTCGGTGTCGCCTGCTCCGTTCCAGTTCACGTCGTGTTCGACGGTTCCTTCGTTTTGTCCCATAACGGAGTACATCTTGCCGTTTCCGGCGTAGATACCGACGTGGGCGTAGTTGCCTTCGCCGTCTCCGACTTGGGCGACGAGGTCACCTGGTTGGGGGTCGTTGGTGGGTTCACCGACGGTCCAGGGGGTTTGGCGGGGTAGTTCGATTCCGGCTTGGGTGTAGACCCAGTGCACGTAGCCGGTGGCGTCCCAACTCTTGAAGTCGTTGCGGCCTTGTGCGTAGGAGCCGCCCAGGCCCTCGCGGGCTTTGGTGAGGATGGTGTCGCGTACCTGCTGTTCCTTGTCGGTGTGCACGCCGTCGGATTCAACGGTGAGCTTCTGAGGCTTGTCGGAGTCCTTGGACCCTTCGTCCTTGGAGTCCTTATCGCCATCGGTGCTCTTGTGGTTGTTGGGGCAGGACTGCTTACCGTAGCTGGTGTTGCCGTCTACCCCGGAGAGTACCGAGTAGAGCTGACGTGCGGTGTTTTCCCATTTGGAGTACTCGTACGGGTACGCCGAGATCTGCACCATCTGTGCGGCTTCACCCAGACCCTTGGATTCCCAGCCTTCGTAGTCGAGCAGGCCGGGCGGGTTACCGTGGTTGGGGCCCTTGGGTCCACCGTAGAAGGCAGCCGCCGCGTACTTTGGGTCGTGCACCTGTTCGGCGGTACCCCATCCGGCAGACGGGCGCTGCTGGAACAGACCAACGGAGTCACGGTCACCATCGGGGGTGTTCTCCAGGGCGTTCTCCTGCAGAGAGGTCATCAGTGCGATGATGATGCCCCTTTCTGGTACGCCCATGCCCTTACCGACAGCGATAATGTCGGCGGCGTTAGCGACGCGCTTTTCGTTCCAGGTGTACTTACTGCCGCTGGGCAGGTCGGTCTCAATCGGGGTGATGTCCACCTTGGGGGATGGTGCTTCAGTCTTAGGTGCTTTCACCTCCGGGTTCGCTGGCGCTTCGGTCTTCTGCGTATCAGACACCTGATCCGGTGCACCCTGACCGAGGGTGATGCCACGTTCAGCCATATACGGTTCCGGGTCGGTGGGGATGCCCTTACCGTCAGGATTGTTCGGGTCCGGCAGCATGATCTGGAAGTGCAGGTGAACGCCGGTGGCGTAACCAGTCATACCAGCACCTGCCAGCTCCTGACCAACTTCTACATGGTCGCCGGCCTTCACTTTCGCCGTACCAGTTGCCGCATGCCAATACCAGTATCGGACGCCGTCATCACCCTGAATGATGATGCCGTTACCACCGGCAGCACCACCAGAATCAACAACCAACACCGTACCGGCAGCCGCCGCATAAAACGGGGTACCCTCCGCCATACCAGCGATGTCAGTACCCGGATGATCCGTCAAATCAGAAAGCGTCGCACCCGGAATCGGGTTCTCTCGCAAACCAAACCTGGATGTGATCGTACCCACCGCCGGGTTAGCGTACTTACCATTAGGCGCCACACGATTCACACACGAATTCTGGTACTTCGACTCACGCTGCTGAACCAAAGCATCATGACTCGCCTTACCCATCACCATCATCGACGTAATCACAAAGACACCGAACACAGGCACAGCAAGAAGCAGAAGCAAGCAGCCACATCCCATAAACCGGGTACGACGCTTCTTCTTCTTCCGCTGCTCCTTCACCTCACGCGTGGCTTTAGCCTGCGTCTTCTTCAGAAACTCAACAGCACGGCGGCTGGCACTATCACTCATCAGGGGCATCTCCCTCTCCCCCACCCCACAACACCGGGGGACCATAAAGGCAGGGGGACTCAAAAAAAGGGGCGGGTAGATCAGGTAATTCACTCCTATAAAGGCACCCACCCACCCGGCTTTCACCTCACCAGAACAAGAAAATTTTTAGAAAAAAGACCCCACCCCAAAAACCCTGCTCCCACCTAGACAGGAGGGGACGATACTCCCAACAAACACAGCACGCGAGCGCCGAGTGCGGCCGGGCGGGGTGTGGCGGTGGAAGACACGGCAGGTACGGCAGAAGTGACGGCGGAACCAACACCTACCCCTCCCTTGCGCTCGCCGCCCCCACCTGCTGATAAGAGGACACACAAAAAGGGTGGGGTGCCTGGTGGATTCACACCACCAAACACCCCACCCTTATGGGACCCCAAACAAGGGAAACAGAAGAACCGCTAGTCGCTACGGCGGGTATCCACAATACCCTTACCCTCAGCCGTATAAGCACCCAACTCAGGCACCCACGAAGCCCCCCACGGGTTAGCATCTACACGACACGAAACACGAACCGTAATCGTGTTACTCTCAGCCGCCAGGTCAGGGCGACGACTACCGGCAGCATCAGCATTCAGCACCGTCACCTCAGACGGGCTACACCCGGTATCTTCCAAGTTCCTAGCTACCGTATCTTTCGCTACCTGCACCGCTCGTGAAGGCTCCGAGGTCAACGCCGCATCACGAGCAGCAGCAGCCGCTGCAGCATCAACTGACGACTGCACATGAGCACGCACACCAAAGAACCAGACCGCTGCAACGACCATGAGCAGCAGCGGCACCATGAACAGGAATTCAACGGACGCACTACCATCCTGACCCCTACCCTGGCTCTGATCCTGGTTCTGGTTCTGCTTACGATTGAGCATGTACGCCCTCCTCTCTACAACACTAAAGACCTATACCGAAGCAATAAAGGCGGTGGTGGGTGCGGCACACTCACCAGCCACACCCACCACACACACATGTTTACTTGACGTTGACCGCGTAACCATCCTGCACACGAATCAACTGCGTACCATCCATCGGCTCCTCATGAATCAAC
>NZ_KV795066.1:0-421 GCF_001808945.1 Rothia sp. HMSC071B01
GGTAGGTTCCTTGCTCCACCACACACCCACCATCCAACACCACCACAGAATCAACACCACGCAACGTCCACGCACGATGAGACACCAACACCACCAAACGCCCGGCAGCAGCCACCTTCAACCGAGCAAAAATCTCCTCCTCAGTCTCAGCATCCACAGCACTGGTCGGCTCATCCAACACCCACACCGGCGCATCCCGAAGAACCACACGCGCCAACGCCAAACGCTGCCACTGACCACCCGAAAGACCAACACCACCAAACGACTCACCCAACTGAGCATCCAAACCGCCCTCAAGACCACGCACAAAATCATCAGCACAAGCCACCGACAAAGCCGACCACAAATCAGCATCACCAAGACGCTCAACAGCCTCCTGCGGCAAACCCAGAAGAAGATTTTCACGCACAGTCAGTTCATA
>NZ_KV795067.1:0-486 GCF_001808945.1 Rothia sp. HMSC071B01
CCCAACAAATCGACAAGTCGGAAAGCCGACAAGTCGAAAAGTTGGCACCCACCACCACCCACCCACCAGCAGGGGAGCGCCCCTCCACCGTTCACACCTCATCCCACCGCTCAGGCACACCCGCACGCTCGCCTCCTGATCCCCCCGCACGCTCGCCGCCCCTTCCTTCTCTCCTTGCCCCCGCCGGTAACGGTGATAGCACAATGCAGTCACAGCACTCTGCAATCACTGCACAACGCAATCACCCCCCCACCTGCACCCAGCAGCAGCACACCACCGCACCCTGTATCCGCTGCGCTCGCCACCACCTAATCCTGCGCACTCTGTAATCACCCCGCCCCGCATCCCTTCCTGCGCGCTCGCTGTCTTACCCAGGGGTAAGAGAAAACCCTCCGCCGTACACACCACTGCCCACCCCGTACCTCCCGCGCCTCTTCCTGCACCGCCCCGCCAACTCTCCAACTTTCCGACTTCCCAACAAATCGA
>NZ_KV795068.1:0-17863 GCF_001808945.1 Rothia sp. HMSC071B01
GATGGTGGGTGTGTGGTGGAGCAAGGAACCTACCAAGACCTAACAACCGACCCTACATCACGCTTCAGAAAGCTCTTCGCCTCCCAACTGGAGGGGAAATAACCCCGCAACATACCCACACAACGTAGAGTTAAAAGCATGGAACGCATTGAATCTCCCGTCTACCGCAGGCTCGGCAACTCCGGCCTCGTCGTACCCAGCGTCGGCATCGGCTGCAACAACCTCGGCCGCCCCGGCACCCCCACCCGCACCCAAGAAGGCACCAACGAAGTCATCGCCGCCGCAGTCGACGCCGGCATCAGCTTCTTCGACATCGCCGACCTCTACGGCGCCGAACCCGGCCTCTCCGAAACCATGTTCGGCACCGCCCTCACCCAGCTCGGCCTCGACCGCGACGAACTGACCATCGTCACCAAATTCGGTCTGCCCGTCGGCGACCTCAACGGCAACGCCCGCAACGCTCGCGGATCCCGCCGCTACATCATGCGCGCCGTCGAAGGTTCCCTCCGCCGCCTCGGCACCGACTACATCGACCTGTACTTCTACCACAGCCCCGACCCCAACACCCCCATTGAAGAAACCCTCAGCGCCCTCGACCAGCTCGTACGCGACGGCAAAGTCCGCTACCTGGGCCACTCCAACTTCTCCGGCTGGCAGCTCGCCCACGCCGAACACTGCGCCCACGAACTCGGCACCGAACGGTTCATCGTCGCTGAAAACCACTACAACCTGCTCGACCGCCGCGCAGAACTCGAAATCCTGCCCGCCGCACGGCACTTCGGCATGGGTGTGCTGCCGTACTTCCCACTCGCTAACGGCCTGCTGACCGGCAAGTACCGCCGCGACAACATTCCCGCCGGTTCGCGCCTGTCCCACTCCAAGAAGAACGTGCTCGACGCCGCCAACTGGGACCAGCTCGAAGCCTTCCACAGCTTCTGCACCGAACGCGGCATCACCGAGGTGCAGGCGGCGTTCTCCTGGCTCGCGCAGCAGTCGCCGGTCACCTCCGTCATTGCCGGTGCAACCAGCGCCGAACAGGTGCGCGCCAACGCACAGGCGGCATGCCTGCGCTTCGACGCTGAGGACCTCGCCGCCCTGGACGCCATCTTCCCCGCACCCGAGAAGATCGCGCTGTTCTAAACGGTGCTCCTTCTTAAAGGGGCACTCATGCGGTCGCATATGTTGGCCGTAATATACGCTGAAAAATGTCCGTGGTGAGAAATAAATATCACCCGCCGAACGTTTTCGCTAGGATTAGGTGAGGTGCGTCTAACCTGACGCACCTCACCTTACCTATGTACCCACCCCTGCCGCCTGGAACCAGCTCCGGCAGGACCACCCGCCACCGGCACATCAAAGGACACCATGAGCGCACAGAGCACCGCCTCCACCCTGCCCCCTCTGGGCACCGGGAAGCACAGTCGATACCTCGGCATTATTGCACTCATCGCCACCTTCGGCGGTCTGCTCTTCGGCTACGACACCGGAGTGATCAACGGCGCGCTCGAACCCATGAGCCGCGAACTCGGCATGGACTCCACCACCCAAGGCTGGGTCACCGGATCGCTCGCCTTCGCCGCCGCTATCGGCGCACTCGGATGCGGCCGCATCTCTGACCGGTTCGGCCGCCGAACCACCATCATTGGGCTCTCCACCATCTTCTTCATTGGTGCCCTGACCTGCGTGTTTGCACCCAATGTCGCCGTACTCATCACCGGACGCACCCTGCTCGGCCTGGCGGTCGGCGGCGCCTCCGCCGTAGTGCCCGTATTCCTCGCAGAGCTCGCACCCTACGAAATTCGAGGCTCCCTCTCCGGCCGCAACGAGCTCATGGTCGTGGGCGGTCAGCTTGCCGCGTTCATCGTGAACGCCCTCATCGGCAACGTATGGGGCGAACACGACGGCGTGTGGCGCTGGATGTTCGCCATCTGCACCCTGCCCGCCATCGGCCTGTTCATCGGTATGCTGCGAGTGCCCGAGTCGCCGCGCTGGCTGCTGCGCGTCGGCAAGCGTGAACAGGCTCTTGAGGTGATGAAGCGCATCCGCTCCGCCGAGCGTGCTGAGGCTGAGATTGCCGATATTGAGCGCACCCTTCAGGCGGAAACCAGCTCCCAGAACGATGCGGCAGCTAAGGAAAGCGTGGGCGTGCGCGGCTGGTTCGTGCGCATCCTGCTCGTCGGTATTCTGGTCGGCGCGGGCCAGCAGCTGACCGGCATCAACTCGATTATGTACTACGGCATTAAGGTGCTCAAGGAAGCTGGTTTCAGCGAATCTGCGGCGCTCATTGCGAATATTGCGCCGGGTACGATTGCGGTGCTCGGCTCCATCCTGTCGCTACGCCTGATGGAGCGTGTACCGCGCCGCGTCATGGTCATTACCGGCTATAGCTCGACCGCGTTTTTCCACGTGCTGATTGCGGGCGCATCCATGCTGCTACCCGCCGATAATGCGGCGCGTCCCTGGATTCTGCTGGTGCTCATCGTCTGCTTTGTGGGCGCGATGCAGACCTGCCTGAACGTGTCGACGTGGGTGATTATGAGTGAGCTGTTCCCGCTGCGTGTGCGTGCGGCGGGTATGGGCATTTCGGCGTTTAGCGGCTGGATGATGAATGGTGTGCTGTCGCTGGCGTTCCCCGTGATTCTGGGTGCGGTCGGTCTGACCGGCTCCTTCATCGGCTTTGCCGTGGTGAACGTGGTCATTGCGTTGCTGATGTTCCGCAACCTGCCGGAGACTCGCGGCGTGAGCCTGGAGCAGGTGGAGCGCGGCGTGATGGACGGTAGCATCTACCCCTCCGCACGCGGGCGCTAAACCCGGCGGCTTTAGAAACGCATGAGGCGGGCGGCCCCTCCCTGTGGAGGTGCTACCCGCCTCGCAATATGCGTTGAATGACTAGTCTGCAGGGTTCTCTGCGAGGAACTCGTCGAGGCCGATGCGGTAGCCGTCATCTTCGGCGCGCGCCTTGCGAAGAGCCTCAATGTCGAGGAGCTCTTCGTACTCTTCCAGTAGCTTCAAATCTTCGTAGGAGATGAGCGCGGCAACAGTCTTACCATTGCGGCTGATGAGCGGACGTTCGCCGGAAAATACGGCTTCGTTGACTTTGGTTCCGAGGTTGTCGCGGAGTTCTTTAAGAGTCGTGACATTGGAACGAGTCCGGTGAGTGGTGACAGTCATGACTGGTTCCTTTCTGGGGTTTGTCCGTTAGCTCCGAGGATAGTTCCTGTGCAGATTCCATCCAGGGGGCTACTTATATAGTTTATATAGTACTACAATGTAAAGTATGTAAAAAGTGTACACTTTTTCTGCTAAGGTTGAGGTTAAGATTTAAAGCTCTGCCTGAAGGATGCAGATGACTGCAAACCATCTCTCAAACCCCGCGTACCGGGTCGAATTGACGCGCAAAGCAGCGAAAGAACTGAAGAAAATCCAACGAGAAGACCGGGCAGTCTTCGAGAAAATTATCGCCTGCCTCCGGTCCCTTGGTGATGACCCATACATGACGGGAGTCAAGAAGCTACAGGGCGAAGAAGGGTACAGGGCACGAGTAGGGAATTACCGCATTCTGTACACCATTGATAACGGTGCGGTTGTTGTTGAAGTTTTCCGAGTCGGGCATCGGCGAGAAGTCTACCGCGGCCTATAGAGTGAGTCAGCGTGATGGGTTGTAGTGCTGCCCCGACCGCGCTGTTCGTTGAATGAGAAGCAAGGAACCCCTACCCTGCGCCACCAACCCATAAGTGATACGGTCAAAGAACAAGTAATGGATTCACGTGCTGAAATGCACGCCCGACCCTGCCCCACGCGCATCGCCCGGACGCCCGCATCCAGCACGCCACAACTCTATAACGAACACGGGTGAACAATGACTGAGAACGTACACAACGACTGGGACCTCCGAAGCGAAGAGGTCCAGAAGGACCAGGTAGCTGCCTACGACGCAATGCGCCGCCGTTGCCCTGTCGCCCACGACGAATTCATGGGCTACTCCGTCTTCAAAAACGCCGACGTACAGCACGTACTCGACCACCCCGAAATCTACTCCAACGTCGTCTCCACCCGCCACATCGCCGTCCCCAACGGCATGGACGCACCCGAACACACCACCTTCCGCGCCGTCAACGACAAGTACTTCACCCCCGAACGCCTCGAAAAGTTCGCACCCGTCATCCGCGACGCCGTGAAGGCCCTCATCGCAGAACTGCCCCGCGGCGAAGAGGTAGACGTCATGCAGGGCTTCGGTCAGGCATACGCAATGCGTGTGCAGAACGCCTTCATGGGCTGGCCCGCATGCCTCGAACAGCCCCTCACCGAATGGATCGAAAAGAACCGCGTCGCCACCCTGCGCCGCGACCGCGAAGAAATCGCTAAGGTCGCCCTCGAATTCGACGGCTACATCCGCCAGCTCCTCGACGAACGCCGCGAGGACGCTGCCGCCGGCAACCCTAAGGACGTCACCGCCGAACTGCTCACCGACACCGTGCAGCTGCCCGGCGAAGAACCCCGTACCATGACCGACGAAGAAATCGTCAGCCTCATCCGCAACTGGACCGTGGGTGAGCTGTCCACCGTCTCCGCAACCGTGGGTGTATTCGTCAACTTCCTGGCACGCAACCGCGCCGAGCAGGACCGCCTGCGTGCATCCCTCGCCGACGGCAACGCACTCGATGACCGCAGCGAAATCGCCCTCGCCGTCGAAGAAATCATGCGACTCGAAGACACCCTCGTCACCAACCGCCGCATCACCACTCAGGACACCGAACTCGGCGGCCGCACCCTGCCCGCTGGCTCCCGCGTGACCATCAACTGGGCAAGCGCCAACCGCGACGAGGACGCCTTCGAAGACGCCCTCACCTACAACCCGCACCGCGACCAGTCCCGCAACCTCGTGTACGGCGACGGCATCCACGTCTGCCCCGGTGCGCCCCTGGCACGCCTGGAACTGCGCATCCTGCTCGAGGAGTTGCTGCGCGGCACCGAGTCCATTGAGATCGCGGACGAGAGCGAGAAGCCCGCAACCGTGAACGCTGTGTACCCGGTCTCCGGCTACTCGGTCGTGCGCGCCATCTTCAACTAGGCACGCTCCAGCTCTAAAAAGTGCGAGGCGCCGAACCCCGAGAATGGGGGTCGGCGCCTCGCGCTGTTAAGAGTAAATATAAGAGTGAATAGTAGGGGAGCGGTGGCCGGTATCAGCCGCTCACTATAGATAAAACGGAATATTCCCTGACGGCTATATAGCCTAGTGGACTATCCAAAAAGCTGAATTTAGCGGCCGGAACTCGTTGCCGAAGGCTTCACCGAAGAACCCGCAGAACCGCTCGCAGACGGACGAGCCGAAGCGCTTGCAGATGCCGAGGCGGAAACCTCCGCCGCCGCGCTCGCCGACTCCTCGGTGGACAGCGGCGTACCGTCCGCATGCACACCAGCCATCGCCGGAGTCACACCATTCACGAAGCTCAACTTCGCCTGCTTGAACTGGTACTCGGGAGAGCAGGTCAGCTTGTACTTGGTATCCGCCAGCTCGCGAATCGACTTCACATAATTCTGAGTCTCCTCATACGGGGGAACACCGCCGTACTTCTCCACAGAACCCGGACCCGCGTTATAACCGGCGAGAACCACATCCTGCAGCTCATCCTCATTGGAGGCGTACTTCACCAAACGAGTACGCAACTCACCCAGGTAGCGTGCCTGCGCCGCAATCGCATCGTGCGGGTTCAGAACATTACCGCCATTGCCGAAGCTGTAGTGCCCGCCGCTCCACGCATCATCAGTGAACTGTGCAATACCCTTAGCGCCCTGGTGGGACACAACGCCCACACGCCAGTGGCTCTCAGTCTCAATCTGCGCCGCCAGCACGCCGGGGCGGAAACCCGCCACCTTAGAGCCCTCCTCAAAATCGGATCGGAGAGCCGCCGGAGCATACGAAAGCTCCGTCATACCGCAATAGTCGTCATAGGTGGCCGCCAGGCCGGCAACACCGCCACCCAAAAGAACCGCAGAGGCAATAATCTGCCAATGCGCAAGTGCCCCGGCGAGAAAGCGAAGCGGGAAAGCTTTACGCTGCCGAGGGGAAGTCTGTGCGTCCGCCGAAGCGGAGGTGTGGTTGTTGGCGCCCGTAGCGCTGCGCTCGGAAGAGGCGCTCGAAGTGCTATCTGCCATTCCTATAGACTAGCGCACCATGCCCGCTCCTGGCTAAGAAAAGTTCGCCCATGAGGCTAAAAGCATAGTTCGCCGATGTGCGTGAAGGCTCCTGCTGGGGCGTGTGCAGGCGTGTGCAGGGGCTCTGGGCTGGCTCTGTATCGGCTCTGTAGGGGCTTGTGCGGGGCAGAAAGACGGCGCCGAAAGGCGGCACAGCAAGACAGCGCAGAAAGACCCCGCCCGGCGCATCCATTCGCAGGATGCACCGGGCGGGGTCGACCTCTCACGGGGCGCTAGAAGCGCCAGCGTGAGGGTTTAGCGGGCAGCCACTACTAGCGGTCAGTGACTATTAGCGGTCAGTGACCACGATCTTGCCGGCGGCACCGCGCTCCATCTCCGAGAAGGAGTGGTTCACGAACGTGTACGTGCCAGACTCTAGGAACTGCATCTCCACGAAGCCGCCCTGAGCGGGCGCCAAATCGAGTGCCTGGCTGTGGCCGTCACGGCTACCGAATGCGTCCGCGCCGCGGCGCATCAGGTAGCCGCCCTCCTTGTAGACCGTGTCGAATTGCGAACCGACCACGTGGAAGCTCGTGCCGTGGTTCGGGCCCGCAGCCATTACCCAAACACGGATACGCTCGCCCTTCTTCACCTGCAGCGGCTTCGCCTTGTACTGGGTTGCGTGGCCGTTGAACATGGTCAGCGTGGGGGTGCCCGCCGCAATCAGCTCCGGCGAGTTCTCCGCCAGCTTGTTACCGTCGGAGGCGGTCTTGCCGGTGTCGTGCAGGTACGCCTCGCCCTGAACCATCACGTACTCATGATCGACCGGGTCAAGGTCCGCCGGGTCAATGATGACCGCGCCGTACATGCCCTGGGTCATGTGCAGGCTCAGCGGGGCGGTGCCGCAGTGGTACAGCCAGATACCGGCACCCTTCGCCTCAAAACGGTAGACGAGACGCTCACCGGGGGCGATGGTCTTCATCGTGTTATCGGGGGACACCATGCCCGCGTGGAAGTCCAGCGAGTGGCCCATCGTGCCGTTATTGATGAGTGTAATTTCAAAAATGTCGCCGACCTTGCCGCGCAGAATCGGTGCCATGTTCTGCCCGTTGAACGTCCACATGTGAACGGTCACGCCGGGCGCCACCTCGCGGTCGACTTCCTCAACTTCCAGGGTGACCTTGCGGACGGTCTTGCCGTTCACCTGCGTGGCGGTGTTCGGTGCCGGGATGTTCGGGTCGCGGTACTTGTAGCCGCTGCCGGGCGCTGCGGACATGTCAATCCTGCTGTTCGCAACGGTCATGAGGGTCGGGGTGCTACCCGACGCCGCGTGGTTGTGGGTGCCCGCAGAACCGTGGTTGTGGCCGCCCTGCGCCACCTGGTTTGCGGAGGCGCCGGTCGCCTTCACCTTAAACACCATGCCCAGGGAGCGGTGGCCCGCTACGGAGCAGTAGGCTTCCTGGTCGGCGCTGATGATGCCGGCGTCGACGGTTTTCGTTTCGCCGGGGTTGATGGTGCCGGTGGTTGCGCCGTTGTCGAAGGTCAGGTCGTGGGTCATGCTCTGGTCGTCGTTGGTGACCTCGACGACCAGGCGGTTACCTGCGGGGACCTCCACCTCGGCGGGGGTGAAACGGTAGTTGCTGGTCGCCTTCACCTGCACGGTGGTGGTCTGACCGGTTGCAGCCACGGAACCTGCCGAGGAGAACGACGGCAGGTTCAGCGCGGACGGGTTCACGGCGAAGCCCAGCAGGAACGCCATGGCAACCGCCAACGCCGCCTGGAAGCTCTGCTTGGCATGCGGGACGGGCTCCGGGGTGAGCGCCTCCTGGTTGAAGACGGGCTTCTCGCCGCGGGCGCGTGCTGCCATCATTTCCTTGCGGGTATTCACGGACGCCTTCACGCCGCGCACCATCAGCGGAATGAACGCCATGAGCGCCAACGCACCCACGATAGCGACGGCAATCTTAATGGACTGGCCCACCATGGAGCTGGGCATCATGAAGATGAGCAGCGCCAGGTTCACGGCGGTCACGCGGGCAGCAGCAAAACGGCTGAACTCCTTGTTGGAGGCGCGAACCACCGCAGGGCCACCGCCCATACGCTGGGGGAGCAGGTAGCTCATCGCGCCGAGCAGCAGCTGCAGCAGGAAGCCGACCACAAAGATGGGGGTCACGGCGCGCATGTCCAGCTGCGCGAAGGGGACGGTCGCCACCAGGTAGGCGGTCGCTGCTACACCAACAATCAGCCAGAGGAAGCCCATACCGACGCTCATGGGCGGGTACTCGTTCGGGCGCTTGGTGCGCAGGGTACGCACCATCACCCAGGCGACAATCAGCAGGGCAACCAGGTAGACGACCAGGCCGGCAGCAGCAAGCGGACGCATCCCAAAAATCGCGCCGATCAGCGACAATACCAGGCCGCCGCACATCAGGTACAGGGCACGCAGACTGTGGGTGAGCGCCTTATCAACCATCTTCGTGCGCAGCATGGTCGGCCAGAACGTCACCAGCGTACCCACCGCGGTAATACCGACGAAGCCGAGCACGTTCACTGCCTCGTGCGCGAGCAGGAACTGCGAATGCAGGGTGCCGGACAGGTTCGGGTAGGCAATCATGCCGCCAAACGCCGCACCGAGAGGCAGCAGCAGCGCCGCAACAATGTAGAAGCGAATGGTCACACCGAACCGCGACGGCAGAGCCTGACGCACCTGCTTCAGCAGGTAGATGCCGTGCCAGGCGACCATCGAACCGACAATGAGGGCGCCCACCACCGTGGCGGCGTAGAGGCCAGGCACGCTCAGCTGACCGACCATGCCGATCATGAGCACGAGAATACCGGCGTTCAGAATGAAGATGCGGCGCACCTGGGTTCCGCGGTGCTCGTCAGGAATCTTGATTTTCATGAGCGCCTCAGTGAAATGCTGAGACCAAATCAGAATCGAGTTCGTAATCAGACCGAGGGTGACAATGTGCACCAGCAGCCAGCCGCTATTCGGGATGAACTTATGCAACAGAAGCACGGCGACAAGGGTAAACATCCAGTGAGAGACCGGCTTGGAGGCGCGACGGTGCCACGTACCGCGACCGGATGCGCGGCGTGCAATCTCTTCGGGGGTGAGGTTCGCGCCGGGCACATCAGCCGGGCGCGCGCCAATGCTCAGGCCGGAGGAGCCGCCTCCGGAGACGTTTGCGCCTGCGGGCTTGCCGCTCGTGTTCTCACCTTCGGGTGGGGTGCCGAGATGTTCACTCACGTGATCACTGCTTTCACTGCTGGTTGTTCGTGGACGTCGGTGTGCGGGTCGGCACCCGGTACCCCTGCGGTGGGGTGGGTGCCAATAAGCCCATTATATTGCCCGGATAGTACCAATTTTGAAGACATGACGTGCATATGAAGGCGGCTCATATCGTGATAGTTGTGCCTGCGCGCTCGAGCGGTTCTCCCCCTGTGAATCTTCTCTCCAATGCACCCTTCACAGGTGCGCGCGATAAACTATTAGGATTCCAAAATCAGATGCCCGCCCACCCTACGCGCGCATCCGCCGGCACCAAGGTAAGGACAAACACCTCGTGACAAGGACTGACTCCACCACCCCCATCTGGGGAAAAATCGCTATTGTGGCACTCATCCTCATTGTTGGCGGTGGATACGTCGTCAAAATGCTCACCAACCCCTTCAGCGGTATGGACTTCTCCATTTACCGTCTGGGTGCGATGACCATTTTCGATAACGAGGGCTTTACCCAGGACCTATACTCCCCGACCCTGAACGATCACGGCGTGATTAAGCCGCCGTTCACGTACCCGCCGTTCGCGGCGATGCTGTTCTTGCCGTTCGCTTTTATTCCGCTGGAAGTTGGCAAGGTCATTATGGTGGTCGGTTCGGCTGTGGTGGCGTGGTGGATTTCCACGATCATTTACAACTATGTGAATGCGCGCGGTCGCGAACTGCCCCTGCAGCAGTACTTTGGTCGTGCGGGCACGATTGCGGTGCTGACTATTCTGGTGGTTTCGGCGGGGCCGTGGCAGCGCACCCTGGACCTGATTCAGATTAACCCGTTCATTACGGCGCTGATTCTTGCCGATTTTGTGCGCCCGGCGACCCGCGTGCCGCGTGGCGTGCTCATTGGTATTGCGGGCGGCGTGAAGCTGACCCCGCTCGTGTTTGGCCTGATTCTGCTGGTCCGCCGCGACTGGAAGGGCATTGCGACCCTGGGTGCGACGTTCTTTGGCACCATCGCGTTGGGCTTCATTCTGATGCCTAAGGACGCGCCGGAGTTCTGGTTCTCTGCGCTGACGAACCCCTCCCGTGTGGGTGGACTGAACTTTGTGGATAACGTCTCGATTCAGGGTTGGCTGCTGCACTTTGGTCTCTCTGAGAGCGCCGCGAAGCCCGTCTACTACGCCCTGGCGCTGGTCACGATTGGGCTGACTGCCGCGCTGCTGTACCAGCTGGAACGCCGCGGTGCCGCGCTGGCGCAGGTGGCGGTGACCGCCTCCCTGATGGTGGCGCTGTCGCCGATTAGCTGGTCGCACCACAACGTGCTGCTGCCCCTGCTGGCTGCCGTGTTCATCATGGATGCGTTCCCCACCTATTTTGCGGTTCAGCCGGCGTGGCTGCGGGTGACAGCGACCGTGTTCGCGGTGGTTGCCGTGCTGGGCCTGTACCTGTCGCCGATTAGGATTGCGTCCTGGTTCCACGGTAGCGCTGATGGTTTGGAACAGCTGGCCCCGGGCGCGTTGGCGGTTTCGGCTATTCCCGCGTTCTGCCTATGGGTGACGATGACGCTCTGGTCTGTTGCCGCTCTGAGCGCGCCGGTGCGTGGTGCGAAGGTTGAGCCCGTGCAGTACGGTTCCGTGCGTAGCGATGCGCCTCTGGGCTGGTGGGGCGCTCGCGCCCTGGTGTCCGAGAGCGCCCAGTCTGTGCGTGCCGCTGCTTCTCGTGAGGCAACCGCGTGAGCCGCGACAAGGAGCTAGAAAAGACCCCTGTGAATACTGATAAGAACACCGCGAAGAGCGTAGTGAAGACCGCGGAGAATACCGAGGCGGTAGCACCTATAATCCCGTGGGCTTCGGCTTCTGTTGCTGAATCCGCGCCGGCTGTTGAGAGCGCTGAGCCCGTTGAGGAGCCCGCCGCAGAGGCAGCCGCAGCTCCGGCAACCACCGCGGAAAAAGCGGCAAAGGAAGAAGTCGCCGAAGAAACCGCGAAACAGCCCACAAAACCTGCGCGTCCAGGTTTCTTTGACCGCATCCCCGGCATGCGTAGCGGCGCTCTCTGGGCGCACCTGCTGTTCATCCTGGTTGCCCTCTACGCCTTCGACTACGTGACGCACGCGGCGGCTGACGATATTTACGTGTACCGCCTGGGTGCGGTCTCCCTCGCGGACGGCCCGGACGGCTACCAGCTGTACACCTTCCGCACGCGCGGCCTGCCGTTCACCTACCCACCGTTTGCGGCGTTGCTCTTCTACCCGCTCGCGTTCCTCACCGAGCCGCAGAGCATGCTGCTGATTACCGCCATTATTTGCGCGCTCTGCTACTGGTGCGCGTACCTGTTGTACTCCTACGCGCGTAGCCGCTCGTGGCGTCTGCCGTTGCAGAAGCACCTGGGTCATTGGGGTATGGTGTCGCTGATTGCGGCGCTGATTTGGATGTGCGGCCCGTGGCGTTTGACCACGCATTTTGGGCAGATTAACGCCATCATTCTGATGCTGATTCTCGCCGATTTTATGCGCCCGGCAACCCGCGTTCCGCGCGGTGTGCTGCTGGGTATTGCGGCGGGTATTAAGCTGACCCCGCTCGCGTTCGGTCTGCTGCTGCTCATGCGTAAGGACTGGAAGGGCATCGCGACCCTGGGTGCCAGCTTCGCTGCGACCGTGGGTATCGGCTTCCTGGTGATCCGTGAGGAGTCGCTGACGTTCTGGTTCCACGCGGTGCGTGACACTTCGCGTGTGGGCTGGTTCAGCTACTTCGATAACGTGTCGATTATGGGTACGCTGACCCATGCGGGCCTGCAGCATCACCTGACGGCTACCGCCCTGTCGGTGGTGCAGGTGGCGTTGACTCTGCTGATTGTGCTGGTCACGGCGGTTCTGTTGGTTCCGCTGATTCGTGCCCGCGCACTCATGGCGCAGCTGGCGCTGACCGCGTTCATGATGCTGCAGATTTCGCCGATTAGCTGGTCGCACCACAACACCTGGTACCCGCTGATGCTCGCCGCCGTGGTCATGGAAATCTTCCCGCTCATGTACCAGCGGGTCAGTTCCTTCGTCTTCACGCTGGCTGTTATCTTGGCGACCGCGGCGCTGGTGGGCATGTACATTTCACCGTTCTGGATTGTGCTGGCGTTCTCCCCGCACTTCAACGCGGATCAGATTCTGATGGTGCCGGAAGGCTCCCTGGGCCTGATGGCTGGCACCATGCCGTACCAGCTGATGTACCTGTTTATTCTGGTGACGTTCTTTGTGTACCTGGCGAATCGTCAGCTGGTGGAGCGTGCGGCACGCGCCGCGGGCGCCGAGCTGGCGGAGGCGAAGTACTCCCGCTAAAGAAACCGCCCGCTCACGGCGGCTGCCCGCTCGAGGCGGTCGCTCGCCCGCGGCGGCGGGCGCATCCAGCAGGGCGTAAGCCCACCGGACAGAACCTCAGAGCATAGCCTCCCGGTATAAAAACCGGCATAAAAGTATCCCCCGCACCTATCACGGGTGCGGGGGATACTTTTATACCCAGCCTGCTGACCTAGTCAGTCACGCTGTTAGTTAGTGCCGATGCTCCAAGTAATGTTGGAGTCGGTACGAACCTGCATGTAGCTCTTGTTGCTCTGAACCCACTGCATGCTGCTCTTCACGGTCGGAATGGTCGAGGAGAAGAACGGGTCGTTCTTGGTCGCGTTCAGAACGGTGAAGCCGCGGGTGGTCGGGCCGCTGGTCTGGAACTCCATGGTTGCCTCGGTGCCTTCGTAGGTGAAAGCGTAGTAGTTCATGGTGCTCTGGAACTTCTCACCCTTCTTGTAGTGGGGTGCGGAGTCTGCGTCGTAGACGCGGATGGTCCACTCGCCCTTACCGGTCAGCTCCAGCTTGCGGGTGGGGGTGGAGTGGCCGCTCGCGTCAATCCATGCGGTGCCCTTGAGCTCCTTGCCGTCGCGGGTGGAGTCGAGAACGCTCAGACCTGCGGTGATGTTGCCCTTGTCGTCACGGCTGGTGATGAAGGCGTTGACCACGCCCTCTGCGGGCTTGAACTCGTAGTAGAGCAGGCCTGCGGACACATCGCCCTTGATCTTCTCAATGTCGATGGTGTCCTTATTATCGGCGACGGTCTTCTTGTATTCCTTGAACTCACCCTCGGGCATCTTCGCTTCAGCAGCAGCAACCGGCGCTGCCGAAGAAGCCGAAGCCGCGCTCTCAGATGCGGGCGCTGCGGAAGAAGCCTCAGAGGATGCCGCCGCGGAGGACGCCTCAGCGGAAGTAGCCGCCGCGCTCGCCGACTCGGAAGAAGCGGAGGCGGGGTTCGAGCCGCCACGCGGAATCAGCATGACAATCGCCAGGATGAGAACAATCAGCAGAGCCAGCGCACCACCGATAACACCCCAAATCTTAGTGCCGGAGAACAGACCCTTCTTCTCGGAGTCGTCCTCGCCCTGACCTGCAGGCTCGGTGACGTAGGGGTTGCTCAGTGCCACGGTTGCCTGGTCCTGATCGGACACCTGACCTGCGTAGGGCTGCTGAGCGTTGTACGGTTGACCCTGGTAGGGGTTGCCCTGGTACTGACCGCCCTGGACGTTCTGGCCGTCCTGGAAGCCCTGACCCTGGAAACCCTGGCCCTGGTACTGGCCACCCTGGAAGTTCTGGCCCTGGAAGCCCTCACCCTGGAAACCATCAGCCTGGTTCGGCTGGAAGCCGTTCGGTGCCTGACCCGCCGGGATGAACGCTGCGTTCTGACCGCCCTGCGCGTTCTGGCCGGGCTGCATGTTCTGACCGGGCTGTTCCGAGAGGTTCACGGTGCGCTCGGACAGGTTGACGGTGCGCTCGGTTTCCGGAGTGTGGAACTCAACGAACGGGGAGCTCTCGATGGTGTGGGCAGCCTCTTCGGTGGAGGCGGGAGCCTCAGCAACAGGAGCTTCAGCAACGGGAGCCTCAGCGACCGGTTCAGCTACCACCGGTGCCTCGGGGGCAACCTCGGCGACGGGCTCAACAACAACGGGCTCTGCAACAGGTTCGGAAACGACCGGCTCAGAAGCGGCGGGCTCGGAAACAGCAGGCTCGGACAGTGCCGGCTCAGCAACCGGAGCCTCAACAACGTGCGCCTCAACGGGCTGCTCGGAAGCAGCCTGCTCAGCAACAACAGGCTCGACAACCGGCGCTACGGGAGCCTCAGCAGCGGGCTCTGCATCTGCAGGCTCTTCAACTGCGGAAGACTGGGATGCGAGAACCTGCTCGGGCAGAGCGGTGCCGGTCAGCGGAACCTGAGTCAGGTGACGCATCGGCTTGGGCTCGGAGGACTCCTCAGCGGACTCAGCCTGGGACGCCTCAACGTGGGGCGCCTCTACCTGCTGTGCCTCAACGTGGGATGCCTCAGCCTGGGGTGCTGCCGCCTCCGGAACCTCGACGACCTGCTCACCTTCGAGCTCAGCGGCGAGCTGCTCCAGGTCAACGTCCTCAACGGTCAGCGGTGCTGCAGCTTCGGCGGGCTGCTCAGCCTCAACAGCGGGCTCAGCAACTACAGGCTCAGTAACCTGCTCAGCGGGAGCCGCCTCGGCAGCGGGCTCCTCGGGAATCAGCGGCTCAATAGTAGCCTCTTCAACCTGAATGGGTTCGGGCTCGGGCTCTTCGACCCACAGCTGCCAGCCTTCAGGAACGGGACCCCACGCGGGGTCGGGGCGCCACGTAGGAGTGGGGGCCCATCCAGCAGGAGGAGCGGGCCAGTTGGGCGGCGGATTGAAGACGAGTGCCATAAGAAAGCAGCCTTTCTGGTGCTGAAAAAACACCCCGGAAGAGCGGTCATCAGCGACTATGTATATGAGCGTATTATCGCTACAAATTATGGCATATGTTCAGAAAATGAACCCCGTGAATGGTGGGTTTTTAGCCTTATTCACGGCTTTTTCAATGGTTTTGGAACATTCCGTATCAATCAGTACTTGAAGGTTTCCGTATGCCCGGTCACCATCGAGCCCGCGGAGGCTAGGATTAAAGAATGAACACGACACCGCCTCCCGCACACCCGCAGGTAGCCGCCGGAACCCCCGCTGCTCCTGCGCCTGTTGCAGGTCTTGCCTACCACCGTCTCTCCCACGCCGACCCGAAATCCCGCTGGTTCTCACCCCTGCTGGAAGGTCTGCTCGGCGTCGCCGTATTTATTGGCCTCAACCTGATCATTTCAGTCGCCCTGGCTGCGACGATTATGGGTTCGGGACTTTCCCTCCAGGATGTAGCTACGAACCGCGCCGTCATTATGGAACACCCGGCGCTGTTCGCCCTGACGTTCCTCTCCCTGATTGCCATTGTGCCTTCGCTCTTTCTGGCGCGCCTGATTGTGGGCCCGAAGCCCTGGGGTCTGATCCATTCGGTGGCGGGCCGCCTGCGCCGCTCGCTACTGCTTCCGTACCTGGGTTTGAGCTTCGCTGTCTACGGCATCTACTACGCCGTGATGCTGGCGTTGAGCGGTGAGAGCCTGCCCGAATACCGCTATTTTCAACCTCCACAGGTTGAATTTTGGGTTTATGTGGCGATGATGCTACTCCTGGTACCCGTGCAGTGCTACGCCGAAGAGCTCGCCTACCGCGGCTTCATGATGCAGATGCTGGGCCGCTGGCTCCGCACCCCCTGGCTGCCGATTGTGCTGCCCGCTGTGCTGTTCATGCTCTCCCACGCCTACGATCCCTGGGGTCAGAGCACGATTCTCGCGATGGGTATTTACGCGGGTTTCCTCTGCTGGTACACCGGCGGTCTGGAAGCCTCCATCAGCCTGCACGTGGCAAATAACGTGATCCTGATGCTGCTGTCCATGGTGGCTGGTCTGGATCCGTTCGCCTCCGAGGGCGTGACCCCTGTGGATGCGCTGCAGGGCATCGCACTGGAAGGCGTGTACGTGGTGCTCGCCTGCCTAATCTTCAACGCGCGCGCTCGCCGCGGCGAGGTTTCACGTGAAACACAACTGCTCAAGGTTGATAAATAGGCTATTTGGCGGGTTGCTCTAGCTCAGCTACCCCAGCCCGCCCACCCCGCTCCATTCGAGCCTCACCAGGGCTATTACTCCACGCCGCGTGGACTACCAGCCCCGGTCACCCCGTCAACACCCAAGAAAAGGTAGGGTTAAACCATGACTGTTGATGCTGTAAAAAATATTGAAGACCTTGCCGCATTCGTGGCGGAGTCGCCGGTCTCTTACCTCGCCGCGCGCACGGTAGCGCGCCGCCTGCAAGCAGCGGGCTTCACCGAGCTTGTAGAGACCGAAGCATGGGACCCGCAGATTGCAACCGGCCGCCACTTCGTCGTCCGTGACGGCGCGATTATCGCCTGGGCCGGCGGCGCGAAGGCGCAGAAGGCAAGCGGCTACCGCGTGCTGGGTGCGCACACCGACTCGCCCTCCCTGAAGGTCAAGCCCTCCTCCTCCATCACCACGAAGGGCTGGCACCAGATTGCCGTCGAGAATTACGGCGGCGCACTGCTGAACTCCTTCCTCGACCGTGAGCTGTGCGTGGCGGGTCGCCTCACCGTCTTGGAGGACGGCGAGCTGAAGGACCGCTTGGTGCGTACCGGCCCGATTGCACGCATCCCGCAGCTGGCGCCGCACCTGGACCACAAGCGCAACGAACTGGTGCTGGACAAGCAGTTCAACATGTACCCCGTGTGGGGTGTGGACCCCGCGGAGAATGACGTGCTCGGCTACATGGCGAAGCATGTGATTGATGGCGAGCCGGTCGACCCGCAGAACATCGTGGGTTACGACCTGCTGTTCGCTGATTCGCAGCCGCCGCGCCGCTTCGGTGCGGATCAAGAGCTGTTCGCTTCCGGTCGACTGGATAACCTGTCTTCGGTGCACGCGGGTCTGACCGCCCTGGAGCGTTACGTTGCAGATAACGCGGACGAGCACGCCACCGAGACCGTGATGCTTGCGGCGTTCGACCACGAGGAGCTCGGTTCGGAGTCGCGTAGTGGTGCGGCTGGCCCGTTCCTGGAGGATATTCTGGTGCGCCTCTCGGCTGCGCGCGGTGAGAGCACGGAGGAGTACCGCCGTTCGGTGGCGGCGTCGTTCTGCCTGTCGGCTGATGCCGGTCACCTGGTGCACCCGAACTATCAGGGTCACCACGACCCGACCGTTCAGCCGCTGCCCGGTGGTGGTCCGTTGCTGAAGATTAACGCGAACCAGCGTTACGCGACGGATTCGGTGGGTGCTGGCGTGTTTGCTGCGGCGTGTGCGAAGGCTGGCGTGCCGTATCAGGAGTTCGTGTCGAATAACAATATGCCGTGTGGTTCGACGATTGGCCCGATTACGGCGACTCGCCTGGGTATGCGCACTGTGGATGTGGGTATTGGCCTGCTGTCGATGCATTCGATGCGCGAGATGTGCCATGTGGACGATATGGCGTACATGACCCGCGCGGTGGAAGGCTTCTTCCGCCTCTAAATTGAACCCCGCTGAGGTGTGAACAGCTAGGGTGTAGGCGCCGGGAACGTATGGTTCCCGGCGCCCATATTTTTAAAAATTTTTCAAAATTTTTCGGGGGGGGGGGT
>NZ_KV795068.1:17963-66520 GCF_001808945.1 Rothia sp. HMSC071B01
GGGGGGGGGGTGTTTACCTCTTGAATAGGGTTCATGTTTGCCGTAAAGTAACCCACAATACGATATGCACGTGTTGCACGCTACTTGTTTTTGAGAAGTTTTCACCAATGATGGTGCGCCATCAGCTCGTCACCGGCGTAGCGAGCGAACCCCAACATGAAAGGCGGTTCCCATGTTCTTCGATATTTCTGTGTTCCCGCTGGCGGTTTTGATCCTTGTGGGTCAACTGAAAAAAGCACCACCAAGGTTGCTAAACAACCCTAGCTATCAAAAGGAGAGGGAGCAGGTGCTAAAGCATCGGCGCATCCTGGATACGCTCGGCGTGGGTTTTGCTCTTGCCCTGATGATTATTCAGTGGGGTAACCCCGCGTTATCGCTTGCCTTTCAGGCGTTCGTTATTTGGTTGATTCCCAGCCAGCTGTATGATCTCTGGCAGAAGTTCAATGTGTCGCGTGGGGTACTCTTCGCGTGTGCTATCGCGCTGATTGTTATTGAGTTTGGGTTGGCGCTCCTGCCCTAACCTGCACCCTATAACAGTTGTGGCGGTGACCGAACAACGGTCACCGCCACAACTATTTTTAAGATGAGACAGACTCAGATTAGACGGGGTTCGATTAGACAGGGTTGTCGGGGCTGGGCAGGGTTACCACCTCAGACCAGCGAGTATCCTGAGCGGCCGCACGGTTCGCGTCGCTCTTCTGCTTCACATCGGCTGGCGCCTGCCGCGCCCACGCCTCAAAAGCAACAATGTAGTTCTCGGGGTAGTTTGCCGCGAGCAGCTCCTGGCGGGTCGGGAAGTACTCCTTACCCTCTCGAATATCGACGTAGTTGCTTGCCTTATAGGGGTCGGCGCTCTGGATGTCAGCGCGCGGGCCGGAGGCTACCTTTCCGCTTGCCACGTTATTGTCATCGATAGCGCGCACCCACGCCGCGGCGTAGGCGTGATCGGCCTTGTTCTTCTCGTACAGTGCCAGGCACTCGGCTCCTGCTGATTCAGCTTCGGCGCGGGTGGGGAAGTTCGCCTGGTTGCGTACAACATGCCGTGCGGAGACATAGGAGGGGAGTGCCGTACCGCGGTCGGCGCTGAGGGCTTCCTGCTGCTTGAGGGTTTCAGCTTTCGCGGCTTCGTCAGGTTCAAGGCAGGGGGTGGAGGTCTTCTTCGCCGCGGAAGAGGAAGCGGACCCGGTGGGACTTGTTGCTGACGGGGAGGAAATCACGGTCGTATTCGAGGGTGCCGGAGTATTTGATGCCGTGCTGGTGGAGCTACCGCAGGAGGCAAAAAGCAGGGGAAGAAGCGCCAGCGCGGCACTTCGTCGTAGACCGCTGGAACGGAACGAAAGAAGAGCAGGGGTGTGGGTCATGAGACCACCTCACAAGAGGGATGGAACGATATATTGCGTCTAAACATACCCGAATATTTGATAGATGGTCAATGGAAAATATCATCTTAGTTTAAAACCAACACTCTAGACGCAAGATGTGCAACCCAGTAGTCTTAAAGTTCTGACCTGCTTAAATATGTGGTAGATGGGGTAAGAGTGCGGAGGCTTTGCGGGTCGCCTACCTATCCCAGTATTGGCTTTGAGGCTTAGTGGATAAGAAAAACAACATTGAGGCTATGTGTTCGATGTTCCGCTACTAGCTTTTTATGCTACTGAAAGGAAATGGCATCATGAATTCTACTTATAAGATGTTTGCCGTAAATGAGAAAATAATTTTGTATATCTTATTTCTCATTGTATTGCAATTTTTCTATATTTTCCCAACTAGCCTGTATATAGAGTTCAATGGATTTGTCTCGCCATGTGATAGGTGGCAAAGTGCATATTTCGACTATATACCCTTCTTCGTGGTGGGAGTTGTATTAGCTAGCTTGTGGCAGATCTTTAGTATATGGCTGGGTGTAAAGCTTCGCATAGGCATTTTTTGGATTGCGTCGCTATATTTAGTTTTTAAAATGTATGGGACTTATGAAATTTTAAAAGGCAATATCTTAAGTTCATGTAAAGTTCCTACAGAATATATGCATGGAATATTGTGGCCATATGATCTACAGGCATTCATTCTCTTGGGTCCCGATATTGTCTCATGCGTTATTTTTATAGCAGTTTTTATTGCATGTTCTAAGCGTAGCTACTGGATACCAACCCTCGCAGCTGTAGCCGCATTTGTTGTGCAGTGCGTCATCTTGGTACTGCTCTGGGAATACGTTAGGGGACTTATCTATTTCCTCCTGCAGTAGCGATGGACCGTTGAGGCGCAGGCTTTTACGGAGCTGGAGGTTGCACCATCGGCACCCTAACCGTGCTCCTCCGGGCATGTTGGCTTCCGCTGATTATCGGGCAAATAGCAATATCTGATGCTGGTGTCTTTGTGCCGTATTTGCTTCAAGAGCCCGGTGGCTTCCGTGTTTACGCAAGTCAAGGCGCTGAATAAACTTGTTTATCGATTTTCCTCCGAGGTGTTGGATTTTAAAAAATAAACATATTTTTCTCTTGACCATGTATCAAAACTGCCCGTATAGTGAGGGTCAATTCGGCATGTTCCAGCCCACAATGAGGTGACATTATGGCCCTGAATTCTAGGACCCCCAACCCCCGCTATAACGCACTGCGATACGGCGCCGCTCTCTTAACCCTGCCCCTGTTCCTTGCCGCCTGCGGCGGTGCGAACACCGCGGCAAGCAGCACCTCCTCACCCTCCACGGCGAGCGCCTCAGCAACGGCAAGCACCACGCCCACCGTCAG
Source organism: Rothia sp. HMSC071B01 (assembly GCF_001808945.1). Lineage (NCBI taxonomy): Bacteria > Bacillati > Actinomycetota > Actinomycetes > Micrococcales > Micrococcaceae > Rothia > Rothia sp. HMSC071B01. The sequence continues at coordinate 20,711 of NZ_KV795068.1, forward strand.
CTGCTCCTCATACTCCGCTGAAGATCTCGCATCAGCAGAAGCCGCCAAGCCCGTCCCGCGCACCGATGAACAATACCCCGCGTACATCCAGTACCGGCACATCCTCGCAGACGGCGCCCACATCATTGAGCCCAGCGAAATCGACAGCAAGTGCCACGCCGCACTCAAAGCAGGGCGCAGCACCCTCCCCGAATACGTTCAAAACATTGATGTCTACAACGCCCGCCCCAGCGTCGGACTCACCGACCCCTTCGCCGGTAGCGAGTACCGAGACATCAAGAACCGCAACGAATTCATCCCCCACCGCGCAGACCTGGAAGAAGCCGGGTACCCCGAGACGATTATTCGTCTCTACGAAAAGTGGTACGAGGCAGCCCCCGCAGACATCAAGAAGCTCAGCGACGGCAACCGTGCACGATTCCTCGCCACGAGCGCCTACCAGCAGTGGAAGGCCCAGCCCCAAACCCCCAGCAGCGCCCGCCCATAAACCCACTCACGCATAAACCCACTCAAAAAACAGCTGTGGCGGTGACCGAACAACGGTCACCGCCACAACTCTTTAACAGGTCTACAACGGGCCTCGGGGGAGGGGCTACTTGCCCTTCACCTCGCGTGCCAGAGCCAGCAGCTCCTCATGCACCGTCGTATCGCCCGTAACCTCCGGGTGGAAAGAAATACCAATCAGGTTGCCCGAACGCACACCCACAATCTTCCCTTCATGACGAGCCGTCACCTGCACACCCTCACCGGTACCAGTCACAATCGGCGCACGAATAAACGCCGTATCAATAACTACCTCATCACCGGCAGGGGTCAGCCACGGCAGGCGCACCTCCGCAGAATCAACCTGCGAACCAAAAGCGTTACGACCCACCGAAACATCCAAAATACCCAGCGACTGCTGACCCGGTGCCGGATCATCAATACGCTCCGACAGCATAATCAGGCCAGCGCACGTACCCAGAGTCGGCATGCCCGAAGAAATCGCCTCAATCAGCGGCTCACGCACACCAAAAATACGGGTCAGGCGGTCAATCGTCGACGACTCACCACCCGGCAGAACCAGCGCATCCAGGCCCTCAAGCTGCTCCGCGGTACGCACCCAGCGCACCTGCGCACCCAGCGACTCCAGCATCTCCGCATGCTCACTCACGCCGCCCTGCAGCGCCAAAACACCAACCGTCAAACCCTCACCCGGCAAAACACCGGTAGGCTGAACCTTCTCAACCATCACCGCTCCCTTCAGAAAATCAACAAAAACAAGGAGGGTGGGACCCGCCTCAGCGAACCCCACCCCCTCATCAAACACTCACCCCAAACGTGGGGTGCGCGCACGAATTACCAGCCGCGCTCCGCCAGGCGGTGCGGTGCCGGAATGTCAGCAACGTTAATGCCGACCATAGCCTCACCCAGGCCGCGAGAAGCCTCAGCAACCTTCTCCGGGTCATTGTAGAAAGCGGTAGCCTTCACAATAGCCTTCGCACGAGCAACCGGGTCGCCCGACTTGAAGATACCGGAACCAACGAACACGCCGTCAGCACCGAGCTGCATCATCATTGCAGCGTCAGCGGGGGTAGCCACGCCACCAGCGGTGAACATGACCACGGGCAGCTTGCCGGTCTGAGCAACCTCACGAACCAGCTCGTACGGTGCAGCCAGTTCCTTAGCCTTCACGTACAGCTCATCGGGCATGGTGTTGTACAGGCCCTGCAGCTCAGCAATCTGACGCTTAATGGTGCGGATGTGCTTGGTTGCCTCAGAGACGTCACCGGTGCCAGCCTCGCCCTTCGAACGGATCATAGCGGCACCCTCGGTGATACGGCGCAGAGCCTCACCCAGGTTGGTAGCACCGCACACGAAAGGCACCTTGAACTGGTGCTTATCAATGTGGTTCACGTAGTCAGCGGGAGAAAGAACCTCAGACTCGTCAATGTAGTCGACCTTCAGGGTCTCCAGGATCTGAGCCTCAACGAAGTGGCCGATGCGTGCCTTCGCCATGACCGGGATCGAAACAGCATCAATGATGCCCTCAATCATGTCCGGGTCAGACATACGAGCCACGCCGCCCTGCGCACGAATATCCGCGGGAACGCGCTCGAGAGCCATGACGGCAACAGCGCCAGCATCTTCAGCGATCTTAGCCTGTTCGGGGGTGACGACGTCCATAATGACGCCGCCCTTGAGCATGTCGGCCAGGCCGCGCTTAACAAGCGGGCTGCCGGTTACGGTGTTGTTATCAGTCATGACCTTATCTTCTCACGTTCTGAGTGTTCGCGCGCACTCACAGGGGCGGATTTTCTGTTCTCTGACACAGTACGACCCCAAGTTCACGTCAGAACGACACAAAACGTCATGAAAAGCGGTCAGAGTAGGGCGGTTCGTGGGCTGAGCAGGCCCGGCTGAGCAGACCCGCCGGATGCACGCAGGTCGCCTCCCATAAACTCACATCCCGAGCGGCCATAAGGCAAGGTTTTGCTCAGGGTAAACATCCACCCACCCGCACTGAACAACGGTAAAATACAGAAGCTACGCCCGCACTCGTCCCCACGCGGAAGCCTCACGGCCCAGGGAACGAGCAAAACATTTTGGGCACCCTGGCACCCGCACACTCGCGGACATCAGCCGTCTATCAGACGCACACCATGAACCAGCCGCCACATCCAAAAGGAACACACCAAATTGCTTGAAGTCATCATTGCCCTATCGCTGGCAATTCTTCTGGGTAATATCCTCGCCCATAAAATACGGATAACCCCCGCCATTGTGCTGATATTCATTGGCCTGGCTATCGGCATTATGCCCGCCCACGAACTGCACGAAGTTCAGAGTATCGGCCTGCCGCCGCACGTCATCCTCGAAATCTTCCTGCCCATCATGCTCTTCTGGGAAGCCCGCAACACCTCATGGCGTGAAGCGCGCGCCCGTCTGCGCGGCATCCTGCTCTCGGGCACGGTGCTCGTAATTCTCACGGCGTTCGTTATCGCTTGGGTGATTCACACATTTATGGGCGTCTTCATCTGGCCTGTGGCGCTGATTATCGGTGTGGCGCTCGCCCCCACCGATGCTGTGGCCGTGGCAACGCTCAACGGCAAACTCCCCAAATCTTCCATCACCACCCTTAAAGCGGAAGCACTCATTAACGACGGCACCACCCTAGTTCTTTTCGCACTCGCCCTGCAGCTTGCGGGTGGTCATGAACTTACCCTGGGGACTGCATCCGGAATGTTCTTCTTCTCGTTCCTGATTGGAACTCTCGTTGGCCTGGCCGTCGGATGGGGTGTAGATAAGCTGCGTGCGCACATCGGCAACCCCATGAACTTCAGCGTGTTCATGTTTACCGTGCCGTTTATTGCTTTCTTCCTGGCTGAAGAGATCGAGCCTTTTGAGGGCATGAAAGGTTCCGGAGTGGTGGCTGTGGTGGTCGCCGCTTTCTACCTGACCTATCGCGGACCGGATACCATCAAACCCCAAAACCGTTTCTACGGTCTGCCCATCTGGTCGTTTGTCTCCTATGTCATGAACGGTGCGCTCTTCGTGCTCGTGGGTGTTCAGCTGCCCAGCGCCACAGCGCCTGTGGATGATGTTCTTCGTGAATACAACTATGCGTGGGCTTTGACGTTCGCCGTGATTGTGGTGGCATGGCTTGTTTCCATTGCGGCGCGTTTTATTTTCCTGCACGTCTCGATCGGTATTATTCGTGCCCTTGACCGTTCAGAAAAGCAGAAGCAGCTGCGCACAACTTTCCGTGGCCGTGTAGTGAGTACCTTTGCGGGACTGCGCGGCGGTGTTTCCCTCGCGGTGGCTCTCTCCGTGCCGACTGATGTTCCCGCGCGTGACTTTATTATCTTTGTTGTTGCGGGCGTGGTTCTGCTGTCGATGGTGGTTCAGGGGATGCTCCTGCCGCTCGTTATTAGGTGGGCGAAAATTCCGGTTGATACCACCGAAGAAGATGAGATTAATGAAGCAATCCGCACGATCATTGCCGAGTCCTTCGACTCTGTGGCTGAGATCGGCCAGGAAATTGGTGCACCACAGTGGATTATCGACCGCATTGCCGACGAACAGATGTACAACGCGAGTATACACCGCAACCTGCACGCCGTTCGTAAAGACGGTGCGAATGCGCCGGAAGAAGCCCGCCGCATTATTGAAGCGGGCGACCTTGAGAAAGAGCTGCGCCTGCGGCATTTGGAGAAGCAACGCAGCGTGCTCAAGCGCCTGCGTAATGAGCGCATAATCGACACGAATGTGCTCCACGCGATTCAGGAAATCCTGGATATTGAGGAGGTTCGCGTGCTTGGTCCGGTTGAACTCGAATAGCTCACACTCCTACATGCGATACGTATGAGGCGAGGCGCCCCACCCCCAACAGCGGGGGAGGGGCGCCTCGTTACTTTTATGTAATCCCCCTTTTGGACTGTTGTGTGAGGTGCAGGGAGATGACCCGTCCGAAGCTTGACAAAATAAGCCCATTTTAGTGATCTAATGCACAAATTAGATCTAATATGTGACTAAGTATACAATTTAGATAATTGACAGAGGGTGGATGCAACCCGTATAGTTGTGGATACAGGGTTCGGATGAATCCTGGAGCACTTATTTCAAGTGTCCGGATGGCACTTGGTGTATTTATGTGGCGTTTAGGATGCCCGAGTACGATAAGAAGCTAATCATTGAAAGGGCATTACTTATGTCGACTACCCCCTCCAACCCCATTTCTGAAGCAACCGTGAAGATCGAATACCTCGAGGAGCGCACTCTTGACGATCTCCGCCGCTTCTCCGGTTTCATCAAGGTTCGCGGTATGGTTGATGTCATCACGAACCTCAACCTTGAGGCAAACCCCCGTAGCGCAAAGCGTTCTCCCGTCACCGCTGACATTATCGAAACGATTCGCGAAACCCCCGAGCTTTACCCCTTCAAGTCGAAGGGTATCCTCATTGGCGCTGCTGAATACATGAAGCGAGATCGTGACCGTTTCACCCTCACCATTCGCAACCCCCGCCTTGAAGGCATCCTGGACGGTGGTCACAATACCCTCGCCATTGCTCTCTACCTTCTTGAAGAAGCTATTCTCCTGAGCGATGACCCCCGCGAAATTACCAAGCTTCAGAAGGAACTCCGTCGCGTGAAGACTTGGAGCCAGATGAAGGAAATGTGGCACGAGATGGAGCCTAAGCTGAGGACCCTCAAGACCAAGGCAACGGCATCCCACGATGCGCTGGTACCGGTTGAGCTCCTCGTGCCTAATACCGAAAGTGACGCAGGTCAGGAGAAGTTCCTGAATAACATCCTCGATATTTGCGCGGCACGTAATAACAATGTGCAGCTCAAGGAGGAGACGATTGCTAACCAGAGCGGTGTGTTCGACTACCTGAAGCGTGTTCTTGAAGAACGTATGCCTGATGTCTACAAGAATGTAGTATGGAAGACCAATGATCCTGGCGAAATCGACCTTCGCTTCTTGATCGCACTGGCATGGATTTCCCTGGGTGCCGTTGACCTGCCCGCTGAGATCCGTGCGCTACCTGGTACCTCTGCATACAGCTCTAAGGGTGAAGCATTCAAGCGCTTCGATGCTCTTATCCGCCACCCCGAAGTTGCTGAGGAACGTACCAACGGTAACGAGAAGACCTGGGAGATCACTAACGCTCAGGTTAAGTCTGCTCTCCAGATGGTTCCGCAGATCCTCGAGGCATACGACCTGATCTACGCCAACTACCAGGATGCATACAATGCAAATGACGGTAAGTTCGGACGTATCGGTGCAGTGAAGACCGAGACCAAGCAGAAGAAGAACCACTTCGCACCCTTCTCTCGTGAGCAGCTAGATGATGACCTCTGCATTGCTCCTGCAGGTTACATGATGCCTGTTGCATACGGTATGCGTGAGCTCATCCAGAAGAACTCCGAGACCGGTCTGCTCGAGTGGGCTATCGATCCGGTCGAGTTCTTCAGCAACAAGGACAACCTCGCACAGGTTATCGGTAGCCTGAAGGGCATCCTGCGAGATGTTGACTTCGACTCTCAGCGCGTTGGTAAGGGTGAAAGTTCCTACACTCAGGTTGCTAACACCATTAAGGCGATGCGACTGGAGCTTGAAAACCAGCGCACCGCTTCTAAAGCCCAGGAAGAGATCGAGCGTCTCAAGGCTCAGCTGGCAGCACTGCAGGGCTAGCATGACTGCATAGAGAATGCTTTGAATGGCGCATTCTCCAAAAGAACGGCGAGGCGCCCCACCCCTAAACGGGGAGGGGCGCCTCGTTACTTTTTTGTCTAAACCCCTAGCCCAACCACTACGTGGAAACGGTACAATACACTAGCCCGTTTTTTTGTGCGGACCACGCTTCTTACCGCGTCATTCACCGCGCGCCGGACACGACACAGACCAGAACCACAGGAATCTATGGCACCTCAGCAGACTGAAAACAACGCGCCCAAAAACGGCGCACCCGCAGGACACGGCCCGCACGGCGCAAGCGAAGACCCGCAGAACATCTACCTGCTCAAAGAAGCCCCCATCCTCAAGGCGCTCCTCTCCCTCGGCGTGCCCATGGCACTCGGCCTCGCCATCACCAGCATCTACAACGTGGTGAACTCCTACTTCGTCGGCCACTACGGCGGCACCGAAGACCTCGCCGCCACCAGCTACGGCGTGCCCGTCTTCGGCGTCATCATGGCGATCGCAGGCCTGTTCGGCCTGGGCTCCTCAACCCTCGCCTCCCGCAAGCTCGGTGAAGGCCAGCCCGCCCACGAAATTCACCGAGTCACCTCCTTCGCCCTCTACTCGGCGCTCGGTGCCGGTATCGTCGCGGCGGCTATCGGCTTCATTCTCGCCGACCCGATCACCAGCATCATGGGTGCATCCGGCGGCTCCTACGAACCGACCCGTATCTACGTGCACCTCATGTTCCTCGGCGCGCCCCTCGCTATCGGCATGTTCACCCTCGAACAGCTCGTCCGATCCGAAGGCTACGCCAAGCAGTCCATGTACGGCATCATCGTCGGCACCGTCGTCACCTGCATCTTCGACGTGCTGTTCATTGCCATCATGGGCATGGGCGTCGCCGGTGCCGGTTGGGCAATGCTGCTGGCGAACGGCGCATCCATGCTGTACTACCTGCTGTTCCTGATGCGCAAGAGCGAGAACTTCTCCGCGAACATCCGCGACTTCTCCCTCGACCCCGCTATCATCAAGCCCGTGGTCGCGGTCGGTGCCGCTGAGCTCATTCAGAGCCTCAACCTGATCTTCGCCGCCCTGCTGCTGAACAACCTCGCCGCCTCCTACGGTGACGACACCGTCGCGGCGTTCGGCCTGGCAATGCGCCTGAACATGGTGCCCGAAATGCTGTGTATGGGCCTGTGCATGGGCGGTATTCCGCTGTATGCCTACGCGTACGGTGCCCGCAACGGTGCCCGCGTGAAGGAGGCGCTGCGCACCGCAACGATTCTGTCTGTGGCAACTTCCGTGGCGCTCACTATCCCGGTGCTGATTTTCCGCCGCGAACTGCTTGCCGTGGTTGGTGATGAGCGCCTGGTCTCCACCGGCGAAGAGGTCTTGGTCGCGCTGATGCTTGCCGCCGTGTTCAACGCGGTCAGCATCGTGTTCGTTTCCTGGTTCCAGGCGGCCGGTAAGGGCGGCCCGGCAATGCTGATGACCCTCGGCATTGCGCTGCTGTTCTTCCCCGCCGTGTACTTCGGCAACATGTGGTTCGGCTTTAAGGGCCTGACCTGGGCGTTCCCCTTCACTCAGGTGCTTGCCTGCGTGCTGGGTCTGGTGCTGTTCCTCACCACCGGGGGCGCGAAGGTACCCCCGGCTGAGGCTGAGGTTGAGACTGAAGGTTCTGAGGATTCGGATGCTCAGGCTGCCCAGGTTCCCGCCGCACAGCCCGAGCAGAAGGCGTAGTCCTCGGTCTGCGAAAGCATAGTAAAAGCCCCGGACTCCCACCAAGGGAGCCGGGGCATTTACGTTAGTTCTATGGCGGTTAAAGCGCTAGTGTTTCGGCGCTAGTTCTTCCACCTAGTTCTTCCACCAGGAATCAAAAATCGTCACCGGAGTAGTGCGCTTATGGCGGCTACGCAGGTAAATCTGCTCCAGCTTCGCAGCTGCCGCCTCGTCGATTTCCTTACCCTCCAGGTAGTCGTCAATCTGCGGGTAGGTCAGACCCAGCTCATCCTCATCGGTACGGCCGGGCACGCCGTCCAGCAGGTCAGCAGTCGGCGGCTTAGCCCACAGACGCTCAGACGCACCCAAAACACGCAGCAACAGCTGGTTCTGGCGCTTATTCAGGCCGTACAGCGGCAGCAGATCCGCGCCGCCGTCACCGAACTTCGTGAAGAAGCCGGTAATGGACTCCGCCGCGTGGTCGGTGCCGACCACCAGGTAGCCGGGGCCGCCAGCAACCGCGTACTGGGCGATCATGCGGGCGCGCGCCTTCACATTACCCTTGTTGAAATCGCTCATCTGCTCGCCGGTCGCGGCAACGTAGGCGGTGTCGAAGCCGTCGACAGCCTCCGCAATGTTGAAGGTCAGGGAGCGGGTGGGCTGGATGAAACGCAGCGCCTCCTGCGCGTCCTCTTCGTCGTGCTGCACACGGTAGGGCAGGCGCACCGCCACAAACTCGGTGGTGCGGCCACGCTCGTTGAGGCGGTCCACCGCCAGCTGGCAGAGGCGGCCCGCCAGGGTGGAGTCGATACCGCCGCTGATGCCCAGTACCAGGCCGCGGCTTCCGGTGGCTTCCAGGTAGTCGCAGATGAACTGGATGCGGCGCTCCACTTCTTCGCGTGCCTGCTCTTCGGTCATGTTGGGCTTGACGCCCATTTCACGGATGATCTGTGCCTGTAATTCACGCATGACTTAAGTGTACGCTCCACCTTATAGCCCGTGCGGTGAACCGCCGAGGGAGGCGAGGTAGTGTTCCACACGGTGCGTTCAGACCCGCCCGCGCTAACTAGCCCACCTCGGGCAGGGTGAGGCAAGCAAATACCCCCGGCAGACGCGTACAGCATCCGCCGGGGGTATTTAGCTAGAATGAGAATGGCGTCAAAAAATAAATTACATCCCTAATAGTATTAAATCATTTTAGGTGTATTAATTTTTTCGACGATCTTCCTTGCGGGAGATTTTTTCGATTGACGCCTCTATATTATTTTTTTTATAGTTAAGCCACCAAAGGCTAAACATCCCGCTAATAGTATTTTTGCCAATATCGACAATACTTGGAAGTCCTTGGTCTTTGAGGGATTTTTCAATCTCTTCATGTGAATAACCCTGTTCTTTCATGATTTCAACAAGGCTACTAGCTTCGGCGTGAGGCCCAGAAATCATTGGGTGGTGATCAATCTTGTTCTGTATGTCAACAAGCTCGTCGTAGAGGGCTTCTTTATTTTTTGCCATGAGTATCAACGCCCCATAATGCATCGAAGGCCTGCGTAGCCAACACCTGCCAGAATTGCCTCGGGAGATCCAGTAACCAAGGGCAAGATGCCCCAGTGAAGATTGGAAAAAATATTAGACATAATTTCCTCCTAATAATAAGTTGAAAAATTAACCATGTGTTGTGGTTCATAGAGTAGCAGATTTTGGGTGAGTTAAGCCAGGAAAACACTGTTGAAAATATCACATATTTGCACTGTATTGAAATATGTTTGATTTTGTGCTTTTCTATGGTTTTTATAAAATATTTTCATAAAAATTTCTTGGGTTTATGTGGGTTTAAGGGCTTGTGGTGTTTACCGGGGGTATTTCTTTCGAAGGAATATCAGCGGCTTAGATGTTCAAAGACGCTCTCATAGCGGTCAACGAAGTCCGCCGCCGCGTTCAGAAGCTCCTCCTGATTGGGGGCATCCTGGATAGCTGACAGCGTCTCATCCTCGCCGTTCTGAACCTGTAACTCACGCATAAGTTAAGTCTACGCCGCAGACATAACAGCCCACAGAAAAGGCCGTGCCGGGGCAGAAAACTCCACCCCGACACGGCCCTCACATCCGCATCCGACTAGCGGTTATTCAGCACACGCACGTTATAGCGGTGCAAGAACGCCGCCATCGCGCCACGCTCAATCGGCTGAACCGGACGGAACGAACCATCAGCCCAACCCGTCGTAATACGCTGCTCAGCCAGCCACGAAATCTCACGATAGAACTGGCCACCGGTCGACACGTCACTAAACGGCGAAGCCACCGGAGCAGAATACGCCGGCGAACCCGCAAAACGGTAGAAGAACGCCGCCATAGCATCACGGTTCACCGCAGCATTCGGACGGAACGTACCATCCGACCAGCCGGTCGTAATACCGCGGGCACGCATCCACTCAATCTCCTTGAAGAACGGGTGATCACGCGGCACATCCTTAAAGCTCGGAGTGGACGGCGCAGTGAACTGCGGCGAACCCGCCATACGGTAGAAGAACGCCGCCATCGCGCCGCGCTCCACCGAACCGTTCGGGCGGAACGTACCATCCGGGTAGCCGGTCGTAATACGACGCTGAGCCAGCCAGTTAATGTCATTCACGAACGGGTAATCCGCCGGAACATCCTTGAAGTGCGCGCTCGCGGCGGTAGCCTCAGAGTTCGACGAGACACGCAGAACCTGCGCACGCTCACCCGCTGCGCCGTTCACACCGGACAGGTCGCCGGTCGCATTGTGCATGTGCAGGAACAGCGCAGAAACGTTCTTCGCGTCGCCGTTACGGTGCGCCACCAGCTGAGTCTCCGGTGCGTCCACGAACAGGTTCGGCACGCCCGCCGAATCGCCACTGAACCACAGCTTCTGTGCCGCATAGTTGAACACCACCGAATCAGTCGTATCAACCACAGTGGTTGCGGAGAACGCGCTAGAAGTGGTCACCGAGTACGAAATCTCGGTGGACTCGGCGTTCGGGTCCAGACCCAGAACGCTCAGCGGAACAGTCATCACCAGGGTGTTCGAATCCATGATGTTGGTGTCCGTGTCACCCCAGGTGCCGTTCAGCGGGTACAGGGCGTTCTCAATTGCCTGCCACTTGCCGTTGCTGCGCTTAGAAACCTTCACCAGCGGGTAGTCCAGGCCCTTCTCACGCACCGTCTGCAGGCGGTAGTCGCTCGTGCCGTCCTTGTTGGTGTCAACGAACACGTAGTAGGTGCCGCGCGGGGTCACCTCCTGCCAGTTACCCCAGGTGGAAATACCGAAGGACAGGCGCGCGTCGGAGGTGTCCGCACCGGCAGCCTTCAACGCCGCCACGTTCGAGGCGGCACCCACATACTGCAGGTCCATGCGGGAATCCGAGCCGATACCCAGCTTCGCGGTCGGGATGCGCGGGCTCGAAGCGCCCAGCTCAAAAGCACCCAGCAGCGAACGGTAACCGCCCTGGTCCACCGCGGTACCCTGCAGGGTCAGGGTCTGCTCGGTCGCGCCGGAACCCTCAGCATCGAAGGCGATATCGGAGCCAGCCACACGCATCGCGGAGACAGGCTTCGGTGCCACGTGCAGCGGCATGCGCAGGGTCTTCACCGCAGCCGAGGAATCAGTATCGGTCAGGATCAGGCGGCCCGAAGCGCTCGCAATGTATTGGCGGGCACCCGAAATGGTGACCGTACCGGTCGAGTAGTTTACCGAATCCTGGTTCGGGTACATGGACGGGTCGCGGGTCTTCTCCAGCTTCGACGGGTCAATGCGCACCGTCACGGTGAACGTCGCCTTCTGGCCGGCACCCACAGACACGGACTGAGGGTAGGAGAACTCCACACCCGGGATGCTCGTGCTGCCCTCATAGTTCAGGGTGTAGGTGTGCGCCACCGAGTCGGTGTTCTCGACGCTCACGCGGTGCTGCAGGGTCTGCACACCGGCGTTCGGGGTGTACTCGAGCACGCCGAAAGTGTCCGAAACCTGTTCGGGGCGTGCCGCGTTGAACAGCAGCACCTTGCCGGCTACAGCAGCCGGGGTGTTGATGCGGCCGGTACCCACACGGTCCACCGCGTAAGGGTTGCCCCAGGCGTCCTGCATGTGGTGGTCGGCGGTGTTCATGATGACGGTCTTAATCATGCGCGGACCGTACTCCGGGTGCGCCTGCATAATCAGCGCCGCAACACCGGCAACAAAGGGCGTGGACATGGACGTACCGGTCTTCACGCTCGAACCGGTGCCGCTACCAACCTCGATGGAGGAAATGTTCGTGCCCGGTGCCGCAACGTCCGGCTTGGTGATGCCGTGCGAACCGTGCAGACCACGCGCGGTGGAGGTGTTCGCCTGATCCAGCTTGCCGTTGGGCACGCGGATCGAGTCGCGCAGGTTCTCGCCGAGCTGCAGGGTCAGCTCACCCGAATCAATCTGCGCGGAAAGGCGCTCCACCTGGCTCTTTGCCAGGCGCACGCCCGGAATGGAGGAGTTACCGCCGATAGCGGTGTCACCAACCTCAGTGTTCGAGGTGAGCACCACGCCGGTTGCGCCAGCCGCCTGCAGGTTGTCGAAGCGTACCTTCGAACCGCAGGGTGCGGTGCCGTCAGCGTCCGCCCAGTCGATGAGGGCCCACATGCCCTTCAGCGCTGCGGCTTCCTCTTCGGTGAATGCTTCGCAGGCGTAGCGGTTGCGGGAGGCGGCACGCACCACGGTACCGCGCAGCTGCTCCTCGGTCGCCTTCGAGTAGTCGAAGCTCACCGAGTAGTCACCGTAGGTGTCCGCCTCGTTCGCGGGGGCGAGAATCTTCACGCGGTCTACCAGCTGGGTCGAGCCGATGGAGTTCGCCACGGTCAGGCCGTAGGCGCTGGTGCCGGGGCCACCCGAGTTGGAGTAGGTGTCGCCCACGGCGTTGTAGTTGTTGGCGTTACCCGCCGCAACCACGGAGAGGATGCCCTCGCGGTAGAGGGAGCCGACCGCGTAGTTCACGGTCTCATCGAACACGCCGAACTCGTTGCCGAGCGACAGGTTCGCGATGTCGGCGCGGTCGGAGAAGTCGCCGTCGTCGTTGGGGTCGAGCACGCGGTCAAGGCCCAGGGGAACGAACGCGGTGGTGCCCTTACAACCGAAGATGCGCAGGCCAATCAGCTGGGCGTCCGGTGCGGAGCCGGGGCCGATCTTCATGTTCTTGAGCTGCTCTTCGGTGAGCTTGGAGTAGTCGCCGCGGAAGGTCGAGCCGTCCGCATTCACGCCGTAACCTGCCGCGGTGCCCGCAACGTGGCTGCCGTGGCCGCCGCAGTCGAGCGGGTTGTTATCCGGGTGGGGCGTGGAGGTTTCCTTCTTGGCGGAGTTGTAGTCGTCACCGACCAGGTCGTAGCCGCCGAGGAACTTCTTCGGATCGTAGGTGCCCTCGGGAATCGTGTCGGATGCCTTCGCCTTCTCGAAGGCTTCCTGCGTGCCGGGGCCGCCCAAATCGGCGTGCGTGTAGTCGATACCGGTATCGAGCACGACAATCTTCACGCCCTTGCCGGTGTAGCCGGTGGAGGCGGGGTTCGCTGGGCTCTTCGCCCACACGGAGAGCGTGTCCGTATCAATGAGGGTGCCGCTGTTCTGCGGTGCCATGTCCTCAATGATGCTGATGCGTTCCACATCGTCACGGTTCGCGAGCGCACGAATCTGCTCGACGTTACCGTAGAGCGCCACGCCGCGCATCGTGTTGTGGGTGGTGTACAGGACCTGCGCGCCGGATTCCTTCGCCGCGGAGGCGCCCTGCTGCTGCACGCTGGCGCGGATTGCCTGCACCTGTGCTTGCGCGTTGACGGGTGCCTGCGCGCGGGAGCGGACAGCGTCCGGCTGGGTCTGAGCGTACGCGCCCTGACCCTTGAATCGGACGAACACGGCGCGTTCGCCGGTGGCGCCGTCCAGGCTGGGGGAGAGAACTTCGTTGTTGTTCTCGCCGGTGCCGGTGTTCTGGTGGGGTGCATCCCGGTCTGCGCCGCGTACTACGCCCGGTGCCGCGTAGGCGGCGGTACCGAACGGCAGGGCGGTCAGCCCGAGGGTGATCCCCAGGGTGAGTGCGCCGCAGCTGCGTGCCAGCTGCTTGAGGCGACCCGGCTGTGTGTGCCGGGTGGCTCGCGCGGGGGTAGCTTCAGGGAAGGTTGCCACTGAATGCTCCTTTTTAGTGATGGTGCGTTTCTTAGCGGTTTCTGCACTGTGTTTCCAAGTGCGTCTGCACTGCGTCTCCAGCGTGTCTGCAGTGCGCCTCCAGTGTGTCCATGCGGCGTAAACGTCAAGGTTCATGCCGATGGTGAAGAAACCTTCACTTATTGTCTCAACGATTCTTTATATAACCTAGTCAGAATCGTATAACGGAACATTACGCGTAAATAGAAAGCACCCGACCACAGAAAAAGGGAGCCGCACCGCCGCAGATAAACTGCAACGGTACGGCTCCCTCGGTAGAACCTATAGGTTCTTAGATTCCGGAACCCTAGATTTCAGGGCTTTCCTTCAACACACCCGTGCTGTAGCGGTACACGAACGCCGCCATAGCGTCGCGGTGCACCGGCTCCACGGGGCGGAACGAACCATCGGGCCAGCCGGTGGTCACGCCCTGCTCAGCCAGCCACGAAATCTCGCGGTAGAACTGCTTGTCGGTCGGAACGTCCGTGAAACGAGCCTGCGCGGGGGCAGTGTACTCGGGCGAACCTGCGTAACGGTAGAAGAACGCAGCCATCGCGTCACGGTTCACCGAACCCTCCGGACGGTACGTACCATCGGGCCAGCCGGTCGTGATGCCCTGAGCCTTCATCCACTCAATCTCCTTGTAGTAGGGGTGGTTGAGCGGAACATCCGAGAAGCTCGGGGTGGACGGTGCGGTGTACTGCGGCGAACCGCTCATACGGTAGAAGTACGCAGCCATGGTCGCGCGGTCCATGTTGTTCAGCGGGCGGAAGGTGCCGTCCTGGTAGCCGCGATCAATCTGACGGGCAGCAATCCACGTGATTTCACGGTAGAACTGGTTATCCGCCGGAACGTCGGTGAAGCGTGCATCGTGGATGGTACGAGCCACCTTCACGACCTGTGCACGGTCGCCAGCGGCAACACCGTTAGCGGTCTTACGGCCGCTCAGGTCACCGGTCGCGTTGTGCATGTGCAGGAACAGAGCCTGACGCTCCTTGTTGTTGTTCTTGCGGTGAACGGTCAGCTGACCGCCGTCACGGTCCACGAACAGGCCGGGCACGCCCGACTCCTCACCGGTGAACCAAACACCGGGGTTGAAGGGGGAGTACTCGATAGCCGAGGTGGTGTCCACGTAGGGGTTGCCATCGTTGTACCAGGTGTCAGTCTGCACCGTGTACTTGATGCTCTGAGCCTTCTCAGCGGTCAGGCCCAGGTCCTTCAGCGGCACGCCCAGAATCATGGTGTTGGTGTCCATGATGTTGGTGTCGGTGTCGCCCCAGGCGTTGTTCAGCGGGTAGCGAGCCACCACGGTGGATGCCTCACCGGAGATGGACCAGACCTTCACCAGCGGGTAATCCAGACCCTTCTCGCGGGTCACCTCCAGAACGTAATCTGCGGCGGAGTCGTTATTCGTATCAATCTGAACCTGTACCTGACGGCCCCAGTGCATAGTGTCCCAGGTGCCCCAGGTCGAAATGCCGAAGAACAGAGAACCATCGTTCGGGTTCTTACCGGCAGCCTTCAAAGCCGGAGCGTCCGAGGCGGCACCCACATACTGCAGGTCAACAGCCTGGTTCGACGGCAGCTTCAACTGACCGGACGGAATACGGTCACTGACCGCACCCAGCTCAAATGCACCCAGCAGCGAACGGTAACCACCCTGGTTCAGGGTCGTACCGCGCAGAGTCACCGTGGACTCCTTATCGGCAATGCCCTTGTAATCAATACGGGAGGCATCAACACGCATCTTCGAGACGGGCTTCGGTGCCACGTGAATCGACTGGCGGATCGCCTCGCGACCATTCTCAGAGAAAATCAGGCGACCAGAAGCGCTCGCAATGTACTGGCGCTTACCGGCAGCCAGAGTCTTACCGTTCGTCCAGTCCTGAGCGACCTGGTCGGCGCTCATTGCCGGGTCCATGGTCTTCTCCAGCTTGGACGGGTCAATACGCACGGTCACGGTCACGTTCTTACGCTCACCGGCACCCACGCTCACCTGCTGCGGGTAGGAGTACTCCACACCCGGGATGGTCGTGCTTGCCTCGTAGCTCAGAGTGTAGGTGTGAGCCTGCGAATCGGTGTTGTCCAGCACGATTTCACGCTGAACAGTCTGAATACCCGAATCGGGGGTATACTCCAGCACACCAAACGCGGTCGAAACACGCTCGGGGGTCTTCGCATCGTATGCGATAACCTTCGCGTCCACGGCGGCGCGAGCATTCACCATGCCCGTACCCACACGATCCACCGCGTACTGCGCACCCTGCTCATTCTTGATCGGGGTGGACGCGCCGTTCATCAGCGCAGCCTTAATCATCTGCGGGTTGTAATCCTGATGCGCCTGCATCACCAGAGCGGCAACACCGGCAACATGCGGGGTCGCCATGGAGGTACCGGTGAAGGAAACACCCTTATTACCCATACCCACAGCGGCAGACACAATCTCAGTACCCGGTGCCGCAAGGTCAGGCTTAATGAAGCCGTCAGAACCGTGCTGACCGCGAGCACTCGAGGAATTCAAATCAAAAGCGTGCGAGTGAGGACCGCGGCCCGAAGCCTTGTAGTCCAGGTTCATCTCAACGGTCACCGGACCGGCAGCCAGAGCCTTCTCCAGGTCCTTCGTCGAAGAAGCAGTCAGACGCAGACCCGGAATGGTCGCATTACCACCAATGCCGATCGTGTAGCGCTCAGCCTTACCGGCCATCACCACGCCAACACCGCCGGCAGCCTGAACGTTATCGAAACGCACCTTCGAACCGCACGGGAACGTCAAATCGTCCTGATCCCACTCGAAGTAAACCCACTTACCCTTCAAAGCCTTCGCCTCTTCAGCGGTGAAAGCCTCGCAAGCGTAACGGTTACGCTTCGGTGCGGCAACAACCTCGCCGCGCAGCTGATCAGCGGACGCCTTCGAATAATCGAAGTTCACCGAGTAATCACCCTGCAACCACTCCAAACCAGTCTTCGTGGTCACGCGGGCACGGTCAATCGGCTGAGTGGAGCCGTAGGCGTTCGCCACCGACAGCGCCGCAGCAGCATTCGCCGGGCTACCCGAATCGGAGTAGGTGTCACCCACACCGTTGTAGTTATTGGCGTTACCGGCAGCAGCCACAGTGAACACACCCTGGCGCGCCATCGTATTAATCATGTACGACTCAGGGTCGTCAGCCGGGGCGAACTCGCCACCGAGCGACAGGTTCACAATGTCGGCGCGGTCAGAGAAATCACCGTCACCATTCGGGTCCATCACGGTATCGAGCGCCTTCATCACAACACTCGAATTGCCGTAGCAACCGAACACACGAATCGCCAAAATCTGAGCATCAGGAGCAGTACCGGGGCCAATAGACATGCCCTTCAGCTGCTCCTCCGTCAGGTTCTTGTAATCGCCACGGTAAGTCGTACCGTTCGCCGTCACACCATAACCGGCGGCAGTACCCGCCACGTGCGTGCCGTGACCGCCAGAACCGAAACCATCCGGGCGGCAATCCAGCGGGTTATTATCCGGCTGCGGAGTCGACTTCTCAGCCACCGACGCATTGTAGTCATCACCGACCAAGTCAATGCCGCCAATGAACTTATTACGATCAATCAGACCCGAATCAGCGGACGGAAGCTCCGTCATCGCCTTAGCCTTCAGGTACGAATCCACCGTACCGGGGCCACCAAAATCAGCGTGCGTATAGTCAACACCGGAGTCAACAACCGCAATCTTCACGCCCTTACCCGTGTACCCCGTATTCTCACGAGTCCACGTGGCAAGAGTCTTCGTATCAATCTCGCTACCGGAGTTCATACGCTCCTTCGCGATAATCGGCGAAATACGCTCCACATCCGGGCGCTCCGCCAACGCACGAATCTGCGCAGCATCACCAGTAATCGCCGCACCACGCATCGCATTATGCGTGGTGTACATCAGCTTCGCGCCAGAAGCAGCCGCCACAGACTGAGCCTGCGACTGCACCTGAGCTGCAATAGCCTGCACCTGCGCCTGACGGTTCGCCGGCGCCTCCTTACGTGCCAGAACAGCCGCGGACTGGGTCTGCTCATACGCGCCCTTGCCCTTGAACTGCACATACACGGTGATTTGGCCTTCAGCCTTCTGCAGGCCCGGGCTGATACGCGAGGCAGCGTCACCGGATGCGCTCGCAGTGCTTCCTTCGACCTGCTGGGGGCTCTGAGCGTGAGCTGCAGAGAAAGTGGCGGGAACGCCGAGAGTAAGGGCAAGAGCTGCACTCAAACCGGTCGCACCGACAGCCTTCATTCTGCGGCGTGGCGCATGAGGCGTTGTCATGGAATCCTCCTTCGGATTTTCTATTTTTCGATGGTGCTGTGTGCTCTGTGGTTGTGTATCGGTGATGTGCGGAGGCGGCCCCACCGGCAGACGACGAGTGAGTGCATCCGCCGGTGAAACCGCCACCAAAACTTGAGAGGTTCCGGGGTCTTCAGGCCCCGGAGCCTGCCGGTTCCGGGTACCCCTCCCACCCCATGCAGGAGGTGGGAGAGGACCCGAACCATTCGCTACCGTCTAGCGGCCGGCCTGGTTAGCAACCTTCTCGGTGTAGCGGTAGATGAACGCAGCCATTGCGTCGCGGGCAATGGGGGTCACCGGGCGGTAGGTGCCGTCCGGCCAGCCGGTGCTGATGCCCTTCGAAGCCAGCCACGTGATTTCACGGTAGAACTGGTTATCGGTGGAAACATCGCTGAAGTGGCTGGTTGCGGGCAGATCCACGTGCGGGGAACCCGCTGCACGGTAGAAGAACGCAGCCATGGCGTCACGGTTCACCGGTGCGGAGGGGCGGAACGTGCCGTCCGAGTAGCCGGTGGTGATGCCCTGAGCCTTCATCCACTCAATCTCCTTGTAGAAGGGGTGCGTGGTGGGCACATCCTTGAAGCTCGGAGTGGAGGGGGCAGTGAACTGCGGGGAACCCTGCATGCGGTAGAAGAACGCCGCCATTGCGCCACGTTCCACGGACTCCAGCGGGCGGTAGGTGCCGTCCGGGTAGCCGGTGGTGATGCCGCGCTGAGCCAACCAAGAGATCTCGGTGTAGAACTGGTCGGTGTTCTTCACATCGGTGAAGCGGGACGGAGTGATGTACTCGGTCTGCTGCTCCTTGATGTTCAGCACCTCGGCGCGGTTGCCCTTGGCGCCGTTGGTACCGGAGAGGTCGCCGGTGCCGTTGTGCAGGTGCAGCAGCAGCGCCTTGGCGGGGGTACCGGATTCGCCGAGCGCGGGGATTGCGTCAGCGGAGCGGTGCGCCGTCAGGGTGGTGGTGGAGGCATCCGGGTGAAGGCCAGCCACGGCGGAGGAGTCGCCGCTGAACCACAGCTTGGGGCTGAAGGGGCGGTACTTGATCCAGCCGGTTTCGCTGACGTTACCCCACTCGTACTGGGTGGTTGCGCTGACTCGGTACTGGATGTCCGGGTTGTTTGCGCTGGTCAGGCCCAGGTCCTTGAGGGGTGCACTCATGATGAGGGTGTTGGTGTCCATCATGTTGGTGTCCACATCACCCCAGGCGCCGTTGAGCGGGTAGTAGCCAAGCTCGACAAGGTTGCCGTTCTTGTAGCCGTAGAGGCGAACCAGCGGGTAGTCCAGGCCCTTAGCGCGGTCGGTGACCAGCTTGTAGTCGGCGCGGTTGTTGCCGTCAGTGTCGATTTCTACGGTGAAGGTGTTCTCGTAGGAGACAACATCCCAGTTCGCCCAGGTGGAGATGCCGAAGCGCAGGGTACCGTCGTCGGCGTTACCGCCGGCGGCCTTCAGCGCGGGAGCATCCGAGGAAGCACCGACGTACTGCAGGTTCGCCTTAACGTTGCTGTTCAGCGACAGGGAGGTGGGAGCTACACGGTCCACGCTCGCACCGTACTCGAAAGCGCCAAGCAGGGAGCGGTAGCCGCCCTGGTTGACCTCGGTGCCGCGCAGCGAAATCTGGGACTTGGTCCAGCCGGTGTCTGCCTTCTGAGCCTCGTCGCTGGAGGGCTTCTGGGTGAAGGTGACGGTGTCTTCGGCAGCGTGCATGGTGCTCACGGGCTTGGGGGCTACGTGAACGGGCAGGCGCAGTGCCTTGGTGCCGTCTTCGGTGAGGACGAGTCGGCCGGATGCGCTGGCAATGTACTGACGGTACTGTTCGGGAACGATTTCGTTGCCGGTGTAGTAGTCAGTTGCGTTCTGGGTGGTGTCCATTGCTGCGTCGCGGGTCTTCTCCAGCTTGGACGGGTCGATGCGCACGGTGACTTCGAACTTCTTAGTTTCACCGGGTGCGAGGGTGACCGCGGAGGGGAAGGAGTATTCCACGCCGGGAATATTAGTGCTTTCAGCGTAGGACAGGGCGTAGGTGTGCGCCACGGAGTCGGTGTTCTCGACCGTCACCTCGCGGGTGAGGGTCTGAACGCCAGCATCCGGTGCGTACTCGAGCACACCGAAGCTCAGGGACACGGTACCGCTCTTGTCAGCGTTGTAGACGAGGGACTTCGACTGCACGGCAGCGAGGGTGTCGACTCGTCCGGCGCCCACACGGTCCACCGCGTACGCGGCACCGGATTCGGTGCGCACATCGTGGGTTGCGGTGTTCATGAGGGCGGACTTGACCTGTGCGGGGGTGTAGGTCGGGTGGCTCTGCATGACCAGGGCGGCGGAGCCGGTCACGTAGGGTGCCGCCATGGAGGTGCCGCTGAAGGTCACAGAGTTGTTACCGGTCGCTACCGCCGCGGAGGTGATGTACGAGCCGGGTGCCGCAATGTCGGGCTTGGTGTAGCCGTAGCTGCCGTGGAAGCCACGGGCACTCATGGGGTTCAGCTGATCCAGCTTATCGGTGTCCACGCGCAGGGAGGACTTCAGCTCGTTGCCGAGGCGCACGGTCAGGGGCTTACCTGCCGCTTCTGCTGCGGTGATCTGTGCACGCAGGTCCTTAGCGGCGGATGCTGCCAGGCGGAAGCCGGGCAGGGTCTCGTTACCGGCGATGCCCAGGCCGGGCTCCTCGTCGTGACCGGCGAGTAGCACGCCCTTGGCGCCTGCGGCCTGCAGGTTGTCGAAGCGCACCTTGGAGCCGCAGGCGAGTTCACCGTCGGCCTCGGCCCAGTCGATGAGCACCCACTTGCCCTTTACAGCTGCCGCTTCGTCGGCGCTGAGGGCGTTGCAGGCATAGCGGTTGTTCTCGGAGATTGCGGTGAGTTCACCGGTGAATTCCTTGGTGCCCGCCTGTGCCCAGGGGTAGGAGACGCTGTAGTCGCCGCGTACCTTGCGGGTGGTGCCGGTGGCGGGGTCGGTCAGCTCTGCCGCATCGACGGCGCGGGTGGAGCCGTAGGCGTTAGCTACGGTGATTGCGCTGGCTGCGGTGGCGGGGTGACCGGAGTTGGAGTAGGTGTCGCCGCGCAGGCTGTAGTCGTTGGCGTTACCCGCGGAGATCACGGAGAGCACGCCGGCGCGGGTGAGCGCGTCAACGGCGTAGGCTTCGGGGTCGTCCTGCGGGGAGAATTCGCCGCCGAGGGACATGTTGACCACGTTCACGCGGTCGGAGAAGTCGCCGTCACCGTTGGGGTCGAGGGCACGGTCGAGCGCCTCGATCACCACGTTGGTGCTGCCGCTGCAACCGAAGACGCGGAAGGCGTAGATTTCAGCGTCGGGGGCAACGCCGGGGCCAATCTTCATGGTCTTGAGCTGCTCTGCGGTGAGCTTGCTGTAGTCGCCGGTGAAGGTGGAGCCGTCGGCGTTCACGCCGTAGCCTGCCGCGGTGCCCGCCACGTGGGTGCCGTGGCCGCCGGTGGTGCAGTCGAGCGGGTTGCCGTCGGGGGTTGCGGTGTTGCTGCCGTCGTAGGCGTCACCAACGAGGTCGTAGCCGCCAGCAACCTTGGTGCGGTTGATGAGTCCGGAGTCTGCGGAGGGCAGCTCGGTGAGCTTGGATGCCTTCTCGTAGTCTTCGAGCTTGCCGCTACCGCCGAAGTCGGTGTGGGTGTAGTCGATGCCGGAGTCGATGACGGCGATCTTCACGCCCTTGCCGGTGTATCCGCCCGCGCCGGCGGGGTTGGTGGTGCCGGTCCAGGTGGCGAGGGAGCCTGCGTCAATAGCGGCGCCCGCGTTCTGGCGGTACTTGGGCAGGATGGGCGAGATCTTCTCTACGTCGGAGCGGTTGGCGAGTGCCTTGATGGACTCGGCGTCACCGCGCACTGCCACGCCGCGTACTGCGTTGTGGGTGGTGTAGAGGACCTGCGCGCCGGACTGGCTGCTGACCTGCTGTGCCTGGCTCTGCACCTGGGAGGCGATTGCCTGCACCTGTGAGCTGGTGTTGACGGGTGCCTGCACGCCGGCGCGTACGCCTGCGGGCTGGGTCTGTTCAAAGGCGCCCTTACCCTTGAAGCGGACGAAGGCGGTGACGGTGCCGCTGGCGTTCTTCATGCTTTCGCTGAGTACCTGCTTGACGGCGTCGGGGTCTTCCGCGGCGTGGGCGGTGGTGCCCAGGGCTGCGAGGGGGCTCAGTGCCATGCTGAGGGTGAGTAGCCCGCTGCCGATTCGGCGTCGATGCGACCGGCCGCGGGGGTTTGGGGAGGCGGTGTGTTGCACGGTGCTCCTTTGCTTGGCTCCCGGGGTGTTTCTGGGAGGCTGGTGTGTTTTTCTGGTGGGTTCCAGCTGAGCTTGAACACACTAGATGTGAACTAGGATACACCTCAAAATGGCTTGTGAAGCGTTTATTACTCCTAAATGCATCAAATTGTGGACATGTTCGACCCTTTTCTTTTTCACGTTTTTCATTTGCATTTGGGCTCAGGTTCTTTTCAGGTTCGGTTGTTACTGTAAAACCATCTATTGAACATCTATCAAAAATGATGGGATAGGGAGGGCTGAACCATGGTCAAGCGACGCGTTTCTGGTGACGATTCTGTTCTGCTGATGTCCCCCCAGGTTATGTACGGCCGCCCCGGTCCACGGTTGGAACGCATCCATAGAGGAGAGGTGCAGGGCATCCTCACCGAGCACAGCTCATCCGCCTGGCAGATTGGCGAGGTGGTAGGCTACGCCCCCATGGAGAAGCCACCCGAAACCCTGGATATGAAGAGCCTCTTCACCGACTGGAGCGGCTTCACCTGGTATGTCCTGGGGCCGTTGCTTCGGATGGTGTTCTGGTCATCTTTCTTTATCGTGCTGATGAGCCCGATACTTTTCAGCCTGGGTTTCAGGGGAGTGGGCGAGGAAATGGCGATGATACTTGTCATTTTTTTGATTCCGCTCTTTTATTTCCCTCCGCTGATTTTGCTTGTGGGCTTTGTCGGCCTCGTCGCAGAAATCTGGTTGCTGCTCCTCTGCGTAGGAAAGTTTCTGAATGCTGTTGGGGATGCCGTCGAATCGACGCGCCTGCTCGTTAGGCAGCACAAGATTCAGCAGGATTTTCAATTCCGGCTGGTGTACGAGTGCACCCCGCTTGACGGTGGTTCAGCTGAGGCATTGCTGCACCGCATCCTTGAATCGCACCAGGAGGAGGAATCATGACCGACGATAACAACCAGCCCATCGACGACCAACCCGTTTCCCCTCATCAGCGTGTTTTAAAGGTGGCACCGCAGGTGCATTACGGTCGTCCCAATCCGCAGCTGATGCGCATCCACGCGGATGATGTTCAGGGAACTCTCCCCAATGGAGAATCGCCGGAGGAACACGGCGGCGAGCTGGTTGGTTACTGCCCTCTGCCGGTTCCTAACCGCAAGCCCCACACTGGTAGACGCGTGGTGGAGGTGCTGGTGTACCTAGCGTTGGCTATCGCGGCGAATCCTTTCGTATATTTCTTGTTGCCTTCTTATACCCTGAGCGAAGAAACTCTAGGTTCTCTTTACCTGGCAGGCATAGGATTTTCGGTGCTGAGCATCGGTATTCTTCCGCTAACGCTGTTCTTTTTCTCTCTGTGGGCTCTCATCAATTTCTTAGGTGTGATGGTGCGGCTCATCTGGAGGCGTAAGGCCGGGGAGAAACTTACGTTCCGGCTGGTGTATGACTGCGCCCCGCCCTCTAAAACAAACCAGGAGCGCTACGCTTCGCGGCATCGTAGTGGCATTACTCAGCCGGTGACGAGTTTTGGCGGTTCGTCTGATTCATCTCAGAAGGGGGAGGCGAAGCTTCTGTTCTTTGCCGTTTCCGTACTGAATCCTTATATTGCGGCGGGGATTCTCTCCATTACGGGCCTGTTCGGGGCGGGGCCACTCGTCGCAGCTCTCTTTATGATGGTGAATCAGGTGAGCGCAGGGCTCATGGGGATTCCCGGCATCATCTGGTTTGTGGCGTGGATTCTGAGCATCGTGCGGCTTAACGAAGCGGCCGAGGCTTAAGCAGACTAGCCACTGGCTCAAAGAACAGCTACGGGATTGAGCCCCCGCGCACCGAACACACAATGTAGACAACACAACAGACACTAACAAGCAGACAAGCATTGGAGGAGGTTACCGTGGCGGAGCATAGCGAAGCACCGAAAAACCCTCAGAACCCAACCGAGAAGAGCGATAGCAGGTATCAGCCCCTGTGGGATATGGGGCAGCCCGCCCCCGATTATTCGGCTTTGCTTCTTCACGGAACGCCGGTTGCCGCGCCGACCGGGGAGATTCCCGAGCCGGTGAAGGAGGTCATGGAGATACAGAAGGCTCGTTCTGCATCCGCGTCTGCTCACCCCGTGGTTCCTGCAGCACCTGATTCTGCGGAGCCCAACCCTGCAGCGCCCAATTCTGCGGCGTCTACTTTGTCGGTTTCTGCTCCTGCGCCGTCTGCGCAGGCGGCGAATTTTTTCCCCTCGGCGACGGGTCACCCGGTGCTGAACCGACCGCTGTACGGTCGCCCGGGCCCTACGATGCGCCGCATGTCCCCCATGGGCACGGATGCTGGCGCATCTGCACACCGGCAGGTGCCGACCGCTTTTCCTGCCTGGATGGATGAGAAAGTAGTCGGTACTCCGCGACCTATCGGGTATATCTCAGCAACCCCACTTGCGGGCAAGGTGCGCGGATCAGACCTGTGGAAGAAGGCCTGGCCTGAGCTCATTGCCCTCTTCTTCGTGGGTGTGGTGTTAAATCCCCTGACTTATCTTCTGTTGGCTACCGTTACAGGGGACCCTCAGATCGGTGGGTATGTCTTCTACTACTTCTTGATGCTTTCTCTGCTGACGATGGGTCTTCCCATGTTCTTGTGGGGTGGGGCACTGTTTTTTGCGCTAGTCCGAGTTAGCCGAAAGTACCGGGCACTGAAGTGGGAGGCTATGCCGCTTGGGTCGTTCTGGTTCTATCTGGTGTACGACCGTCTGCCCAAGAACACCGAGGAAATGCAGGGAATCCTGGGCGCAACGTCTTCGATGTCCTCTGCGGCGGTTGCTCCTACCCCTGCGCCGCCGAACTCACATATGGGCGGCGCATCATGACCGGCGGAGCGCAGGCGCAGACCCCGCAATGGCGTATGGATTCCTTCACCGTTGATGCCGCCCTGCCTGTGGCGACGGAACCTGTCTACGGTATTCCCGACCCAAGTCTGCAGCCCATGCAACTACTGAGTGCGCTGTCGAAGGATGCCGGACCCACGCAGGTGGCTTCCGTGCGCTGGCAGAATCAGCCCGGCACCGCGACGGCTCTGTCTGAACCGGCTCTGTCAGCACCGGGGGAAGACACCGGCGAAGCTCGGGTTGTTGGCTACATCCCCGCAAGTACACCGGAGGCCACCGTTGATTGGGCTAAGGCTCGTCTCGGGTACATGTGGTGGCTGGTTTTGTGTGTGGTGTTGCAGGTGATTAACCCGTTCCTTGTGCTACCCCTGCTGTACATGGTGAATGAGCGGGTTGCCGGGGAGGTTCTTGGCGCCTATTTCTTTGTCTGGCTGTATTCGTTTTTTACGGTGCCCTTTATCTGGCTTGGCTTGATGATTTATTCGCTGGTGAAGCTCTCGCAGAAGCGGCGGGAGGCGGTAGCGAGGGCAACGACGTACGGTGCGTTCTGGTACCACCCGGTGTACGACCGCACCCTGCAGGAGGGTGCCCACCCGGACGAAGCGGGGGAGCCCGAGGGAGTGTCAGTGCCGGCGGAGTAGCTTCCCGCAAATGCCCCCAGTAGACCCCTGGTAACGTTGAACCCCCGGCAGTGTTAACACGTGCATGTTTGCACTTGTCGGGGGCTTTTTCTCAGCTTTTATCAGGCAGGTTTCAAGGGACTGCCCAGCGCACGCTGGTACGGTGGTGCCACTAGGAGTATGTCTGGTAAGCGAAGGAGACGACCATGGCAGACCGACCCATTGAAAAGAAGGAAACTGCAAAGAAGGACG
Organism: Rothia sp. HMSC071B01; assembly: GCF_001808945.1. Lineage (NCBI taxonomy): Bacteria > Bacillati > Actinomycetota > Actinomycetes > Micrococcales > Micrococcaceae > Rothia > Rothia sp. HMSC071B01. The sequence continues at coordinate 47,041 of NZ_KV795068.1, forward strand.
AGGCATACCAGCCCCTCTGGGACACCGACCAGTCCGTCCCGGAATACATGACGCTACTCATGGGCGAGCAGACGCAGAAAAATGAAGACGCTGAGCTGCACGAAGACTCCGAAGAGGAAGAGTACGAAGAGCTAGAGCACCCCGACCCCGATTATGAATACGTTTACCCGGGTGCCCCCAAGCGCTACGACTCCACGCGGAAAGACTCTCATGACAACGACGACAATGACACCGACGACATCGAAGAGCCGGAAGACGCATCAGAAGATACCCCGGAAGACACTCACGAATCCCGCAAGGACGACGAGGCGAACCACCCGGTAGCGCTCGCCTCCACCCAGCCTACCCAGCCCACCCAGTCCGCCGGGTCCGCCCAGCCTGTACTCTCTGCCCGTGAGCGGGCGCAGGCAATGCAGACTCAAACGATGCACGCCTACGGCGAGTACGTTCAGTTGGAATCCCTCGGTTTGAGTCCGGGCGCTATCCTGCCGGTCATCCCCGACCCGCTCTTCGGCACCCCCGACTCAAAACTCATCGAAATGCGCATGCTCGACCGCTCCCAGGATGAGTCCGCACCCATGCAGGCGTGCGCCGCTCACCTGAACCCGGTCAAGGTTGAGGAGAACCCCATATCGCGGGCGGCAATGCTGCAACCGGTGGGCTACGTTCCAGTGAATAGGCCGCCGACAAGGTACAGCGTTGAAGGCTTGAAGAAGGAACTTGCCCTCTCGAACATTTGGCTTGCTGCCCTGCTGATACTGAACCCCTTCGTGTTGGCGCCTCTTGCCAGCATTGTAGACCCCGAATACGGGTTTATGGTCGCGTTCATTTTCGTAGTGATCGGTGTGGGGTCAGCATTTGTGGTGCCAATTCTGTGGATCATGGGCATAGTTCGCACCTTCAAACGCCGGAATCAGATAAATGACCTCATCGAGGAGGGGCAGGCCCCGCCTACCGAGTTCTGGTACTACCTCGTGTACAACCGCCTGCCGGAAGGCTACACGGGCGTCAACGGCTTCACGAAGGAAGAAGAGGACTCTTTCTCGGTGTACGAGTTTCTGAAAAAGCAGGAACGCGCAAAGCTACACGAGTCTGCAGCACAGCGCGAGGCCGCCGCACAGCGCGAGGCTGCCGCACTACAGAAGCCCGCCGCGCATCCCGCGCTCGCTGATGAAGAGAAACAGGACTAACCCCGGCCAACCCACACCGTAAAACGACCTGCCCCTCCACGCACGTAACACCGCGTGGAGGGGCAGGGGCGTCTTTTCTTGTCATATTCGGGTTTCTTTGTCTGTTGTCCGGCGAGGGTTAATATTCCATTTACCTTGCCTTGATTAGGGTGAAACCATCACGAGCGTTGAGACTAAGCAGAGCAAGGCGGGCACCCGCCGAAAACGGCGAGTTAGCCTGCCGCCGCACCTCAACGATTAGCTGTATCCACTCATCGATAGATTAAGGAAAAGAAAGATGTCCCAGAACCCGAACCCTGAACAGTACAACCAGTACTCCCAGCAGGCACCCTCCTACTCGCAGGCGCCGGGTCAGCAGCCCAACGGTTACGTAGTCTCCTCCAAGGACGACCAGAACATGGCGATGCTCGCGCACCTGGCTTCTGCAATTCTGTCTCTGCTGTCCTTCGCATCCGCAAGTATTCTCGCGCCGCTGGTCATGTGGTTCATCTACAAGGACAAGCCCGGTTACTCCTTCACTAAGGAAGCATCCCGCCGCGCGTTCAACTTCAACTTCTCCCTGTGGGTCATCAGCATGGCTTCCTGGCTGCTGATTATTCTGACCTTCGGCATCCTGGGCATCATCCTGTGGGTCGTCCCGATGGTTGTGGCTATCCTGATGGTTATCTTCCACAGCCTGGCTGCTCTGGCCGCAAACCGCGGTGAGCAGTACACCTACCCGATGACCTTCATCGAGATCATCAAGTAGTCTTCATAAGCTCATACCGGTAGCGCCCCCGTCCAAATATCGGATGGGGGCGTTGCCGTGCCCGGTGAGGCTCACCGGCACCGGATCTGGCACGCCTACCGCCCCGTAACACGGGACTTAAAGGGACGGGCACGGTATCATTAGAAGAGCTGTGCCTACCCGAAACATGAGGCGGTAGGTCGCCGCCGCGCCGTGAAATCCGGTGCGTATCTTCAAGGCTTTCAAGGAGCACAAAATGTCAGCTGTCGTGATTGTGGGCGCCCAGTGGGGCGATGAGGGTAAGGGTAAGGCAACCGACCTGCTCGGCCCCCGCGTAGACTACGTGGTCAAGCCCAACGGCGGTAACAACGCCGGTCACACCGTGGTGGTGAACGGCCAGAAGTTTGAGCTGAAGCTGCTGCCCGCGGGTATTCTGAGCGATAACGCCGTCCCCGTGATTGGTAACGGCGTGGTTGTTAACCCCGAAGCTCTGTTCGCTGAGATTGACGGCCTTGAGGCACGCGGTGCAGACACCTCCCGCCTAAAGATTTCCGCTAACGCACACCTGGTCGCACCCTACCACCAGACCATGGACAAGGTGACCGAGCGTTTCCTCGGCAAGCGCGCTATCGGCACCACCGGCCGCGGTATCGGCCCCGCCTACATGGATAAGGTTGGCCGCCTCGGCGTGCGTGTTCAGGACATCCTGGACGAGTCGATCCTGCGTCAGAAGGTTGAAGGCGCACTGCGCCAGAAGAACGAACTGCTGGTGAAGGTCTACAACCGCCGCCACGTTGAGGTTGACGAGATCGTCGAGTACTTCATGTCTTACGCTGAGCGTCTGAAGCCGATGATTGTGGACACCACCCAGCTGCTGAACAAGGCACTGGACGAGGGTAAGACCCTGCTGATGGAGGGTGGCCAGGCAACCTTCCTGGACGTTGACCACGGCACCTACCCGTTCGTGACCTCCTCCAACCCGACCTCCGGCGGTGCGTGCGTCGGTTCGGGTGTGGGCCCGACCCGCATCTCCCGCGTGATCGGTATTCAGAAGGCGTACACTACCCGCGTGGGTGCTGGCCCCTTCCCGACCGAGCTGTTCGATGAGATGGGCGAGTTCCTGCGCACCACCGGCGGCGAGTTCGGCGTGAACACTGGCCGCCCGCGTCGTTGCGGCTGGTACGACGCCGTGCTGGCGCGTCAGGCTGTGCGCATCAATGGTTTCACCGACCTGTTCATCACCAAGCTGGACGTGCTGACCGGCCTGGATAAGATCCCGGTCTGCGTGGCTTACGACGTTGACGGTGTGCGCCACGACGAGATGCCGATGACCCAGACCGATTTCCACCACGCCAAGCCGATTTACGAGTACTACGACGGCTGGACCGAGAACATTTCGGATGCGAAGAGCCTGGATGAGCTGCCCGAGAACGCCCGCAAGTACGTGCTGAAGCTGGAAGAGCTCTCTGGCTGCCGTATTTCTGCGATTGGTGTGGGCCCGGACCGCGACCAGACCATTGTGGTTCGCGACCTCATCAACGAAGACTAAGCTCAAAAGCTCAATACGCGAAAGCCCCCGGAGGCTACCTTATAGGTGTCTTCCGGGGGCTTTCCCATACTATCGACAGGAGCGTGATCGGAGACTTATCACATGGCGGATGGGAGGCGCCTGCGGTGACTGCGGAGAGGTGCATCCCGTATGCTGGGTAAGGGCCACAAAAGTGGTGCTAGTGCGTTCAGAGGAGAAAAACGATGTCCTATATCACCGGAGCTATCTACCCGAGCTCGGACCGCCCTCAGCTGGGTGCCACCGAGGAAGAAACCCTCCGCGCCTACGCGGACAAGAACACCGCCGTAGCCCTCGGATACGCCAACCCCGACATCCACGAACTACACGCCCTGCAAAAAACCTTCAACCTGCACGAACTCGCCGTGGAAGACGCCACCCGCGGCCACCAGCGCGCCAAGCTCGAACGCTACGGAGACTCCCTCTTCGCGGTCATCCGCCCCGCCATCTACCTCGACAAAGAAGAAGAAGTGCGTCTTAGCGAACTGCACCTCTTCGTTGGCCCCCGCTACATCCTCGCACTCGTTCGCGACGAACAGCGCATCAACGACAAGTTCAACCTGCTCTACGCCACCCCCGATGCATCCCCCGCCCGACTGCTGCACCGCATCCTCGACAGCACCGTCGACGGGTACGCCCCCGTGCTCGAGGGACTCGAGAACGACAACGACGAGATTGAAGACATCCTCTTCTCCACCAACGAGCGGCGAGACGCCAACTCCCTCGCCCAGCGCATCTACGAGCTGCTCAACCAGGTCATCGACTTTCAGCGAGCCTGCCGACCCCTCGAACCGATGATGGGTCGCATCATTGAAGGCCTACGCACCGGCGCGCTCGACCCGTCCCCCTACCCGGGCGCGAGCCAGGGCGAGGTTGAAGACGAGGCCGTGGAACTTGCCCGCCAGTTCCGCAACGTGCTCGACCATGTGGTCCACACGAAGGAACGTTTGGAGGACCTCCGCACCTCCCTCGAAAACGCCCTGCGCGTACACGACACCCTGCTCGGTCAGCAGCAGAACGACGACACCAAGAAAATTTCCGCCTATGCGGCGCTACTCATGGTGCCCACCATTGTTGGCTCGGTGTACGGCATGAACTTTGAGGTCATGCCCGAGCTCAAGTGGGAGTTCGGCTACCCGGCGGCCCTGCTGCTGATGCTGGTCTCCTGTCTGCTCCTCTACTGGTTCTTCAAGAAGAATAAGTGGCTCTAACAGTCCACAAAACGCCACTGGCTAGGCCTTTAAACGCGTATGCCGCGTAGGGCATACACACATGCCTTACGCGGCGCGGTCGTACTGTGCGCGCATTGCGCGGCGGCAATCGCGACGCTCACGCTTGAACTTCTTACACACAGCCTCCGAATCGGCAAACATGTAGAAGTCCTCCGGCTCAGCCGACAGACCCAAAGTCGACAAGTGAACCAGCGACAGCATCGCGTAGAACATCTCGCGGCGCAGCTCAAAATTGCAGGCACCTGGAGCGGACTCCACCGCAAACACGCCGCCGGTGCACTCCAGCGCGCGCATCGCCCAGTGCTGAGTCCACAGGTCACCATTGACCGGGCTCACGCCCAGGCGAGTTAGCGCCAGGCCGGTACCCTGCACACGCTCAAAGCGCAGGCACATCTCCAGGTCCTTTTCCAGGGGGAACACGAACAGCAGCGCGTTCTGCGCCGCCGCACGCAGCTCAGCCAGGTTCGCCTCGTAACCGGAAGCACCCTGAGTCAGGTGACGCATCACGCGGCCCATGGTCGAAGAGGCCGGCGCGGTGCGGAAGCACGAACCGTCAGCCACCAGCTGTTCCAGAACGCCGCGGAGCTCCTCCACGTTGAAACGCTCCATACGAACGATGGTGCCCGCCTGCATCAGCAGGTTGAACTCTGCATCACGGCACAGCTGCTCATCGGCGGTGCAGGAAATCTCTGCGTTTGCGTACTGGCTCTCGTGAGTGGTGTTGTCCATGACCGTTCCTTCCGTAGATGCTGAATCAACCTAGCGGCAACACCGCAGGAGACGGTGTGCCCGGTTGGAAGGATCGTCCCTTCCAACACCTACACTCTATGAGCGACCCCTGACACGATAAGCAGTTTTTAATCTACCCCGGGGTAAAACTGGGAAAATTCTGAAAAATTCTGAAACCACCCGTGAAACCCAGTGAAACCGCTCATGAAACCTAGCGAAATAGAGAAAACCGGGTGCCCCCACAGTCGGGAACACCCGGTCACTCATACGGAATAGACGGCGCAACTAGCGCTGACGGTACAGCAACCACAGCATATACACGCCACCCAACGCACCCGTCACCAGACCCACCGGAATCTGGAACGGCGCCAACGCACGAGCCGACACAAAATCAGCCAGCACCAAAATCACCGAACCCAACAGCGCCGAATGCCACATCGCCATACCCGGAGTGTTCCACAGGCGGCGCGCAATCTGCGGGGCAACCAGCGCCAAGAAACCAATCGGACCCGCAACAGAAATCGCCACAGCCACCAGAAGCACGGCAGCCGCCACCAGCAGGTTCACGGTCCTCTTCACCGGCAGACCCAAACCCGCCGCCAAGTCATCGCCGAGCTCTAAGACGCGCAGGCGATGCGTCAGTATCAGCACCAGCGGAATCGCCACCAGAAGCAGTACCGCCTGAACCGACATCTGATTCCACGATAGGGCATTCAGCGAACCGTGCTGCCAGGTCTTCGCCGCCTCCGCCTTCTCCAAATCACCGCGCGTAATCAGGTAATCATTCACGGAACTGAGCATCGCACTCACCGCAATACCGATCAGCACCATCTTCTGACCCATCGTCGCACCACCGCGCGCACCCGCCAGAAGCATCACCACAGCCGCCGTCGCAAAACCGCCAATAATAGCGCCCAAGCCCATACCCACGCCGGTAGAACTCAACGACCCAATCAGCACCACAGACAGGGCACCGGTCGCCGAACCCACCGTGAAACCGATAATATCCGGCGAACCCAGAGCATTACGCGAAACTGACTGAAAAATAGCGCCCGACAAGCCCAAAGCCGCACCCACCACCACTGCGGCAAGCATACGCGGCAGACGCTGATTCAACACCAGCTGACGCTCAATCTCCGTGCCCTCACCCTGAAAAATCAGGCGAAACACCTGATCAGGGCTCATCTGATAACTACCAAACACCAGGGAGGCGACCGCCGCCACCACAAGCACCGCCACCACCAGCAGGGTACGCGGAATAGGGGTGCGGTAACGCCCAGGGATACGCACAGACCCGGCAACAGCAGACCCGGCTACAGAACGAGACACAACGCTCACAATAAAACCTCTCAGAAACCGGGGCCTACAAACCAGATACGCCAGATGAGCTAGACGAACCAGTCGAACCAGACGAACCACCCACAACAGGGCGGTGAGCACGATGCGGACCGTGCTCCGACACATGAGCCGGGCCCGCCTCGTCGTGCGCCTGCGCCTTCTCACCCATGCGGCCCTTCTTCGCACCGCGCGCACCCGTACTCAACCGCAGCACCAGAACCATCAGCACTGGGGCACCAATAAAGGCGGTCACAATACCCACCTCAAGCTCACTCGGCATCACCAGAACGCGACCCAGAATATCGGAGGCAAGTACCAACACCGGGCCGTACACCAGCGACAGCGGCAGCACGCGCGCAATGTCGGAACCCACCAGCAGACGCACCACATGCGGCACGACCAGGCCCACAAAACCAATCGGGCCCGCAATCGCAGTCGCCGCACCACACAGCGCCATGATCGCAATAATCGTCGCGCCACGCACCATTGTCACCGGTACACCCAGGCCAGCTGCCGCATCCTCGCCGAGTGCCAGGGCACGCAGAGGACCGATCAGCATGAAAGAGAGCACCAAACCCAATGCCACAAAGGGCAGCGCAGACAGCACCTGCTCAAAGGTGCGGTTCTCCAGCGAACCCACCACCCAGAAACGGTGCGAATCAAAAGCCTTCGAATTAAACATTGTGATAATGCCGGTAATCGTGCCCAGGCAGGCGTTCACCGCCACACCCGTCAGCACCAGACGCGCCGTCGAATCCAGGTTCGGCTTAGAATCCACCAGGCCCATGACGAACACCAGCGCCGCCGCCAGACCCGAACCCAGTAGAGCCAGCCACAGCTGAACGAACGGGGACGACACCCCAAAAACGCCCACACCGACCACCACGGAGGCGGCGGCACCCGAGTTCACACCCAGCAGACCCGGCTCAGCCAGCGGGTTACGGCTCAACGCCTGCATGAGCACACCCGACACCGCCAACGCGGCACCCACCAGCAACGCCGCGGCGGTACGCGGGGCACGCTTCGCCCAAATCAGCTTCGACTCGATGGTGTTCGCCTCCGGGTGGAGGAAACCGTCAATCGAGCGGTCCAGGGTGAACAGGCGCGAACCCACCGTAAACGACAGGGCGCAAAGCAGCACTAGCAGAACGCCGCCAATAATGAGCGCAACCGCCAGACGCGAGATAGACTTGCCACCCTGACCGCCAGAGGAGGCGCCAGATACGGCGTCCGAAGAAGCGGAGAGGGCACGAATTTTCGCCAGGGAGGCAGTGCTGACGGTGGGTCCGGAAGAGGGGGAGGTCTGTGGTGTCATAGGCTTTGGAGGTGGTGGGGGAGCGGTGTGCTCCCGTGCGGACGGAGGATGCTTAACGTATCAATAGATAAGTATTAAGTATCGCATATGCATATATGAGGTTATCCTAATAATATGGCAAATATGACGAACAAGATCACCCGCCGCTCCTTCGGCGCACTCGCACTCGGTTCCTTCAGTGCCCTCGCCCTGGCGGCTTGCGGCTCCTCCAACACTTCCGGCTCTTCCTCCTCCGCGTCTGCTTCTGCGACCGGTAAGAAGGTGGCACCCTCCGCCCTGCCCTCCGGCATGGGCACCACCACCGTTGACGGCGAATTCCCCCGCACCGTCAAGCACTTCCGCGGTGAAACCACCATCAAATCCGCACCCTCCAAGGTCGTGATTCTCTCCACCGGTCAGCTCGACGGTGTGCTCTCCCTGGGCGTCGTGCCGGTCGGCGCGGCAACCGCAGGCGACGCCGACCTGGTCCCCACCTACCTGAAGACCAAGTTCTCCAATAAGTCCGCAGAGCTCGACAAGATTGCCAAGGTCGGCAAGCGCACCGACCCGGACGTTGAGGCCATCGCAAACCTCAAGCCCGACCTAATCCTCATCAACAACACCAACAAGAAGGACGAGCTGTACGAGTCCCTCGCCAAGATCGCGCCGACCGTGGTCACCGAGGGCACCGGCATCAACTGGAAGCAGGACTTCCTGCTGATTGCCGCCGCGCTGGGCACCACCGAGAAGGCTGAGAAGCTCATGGAGGAGTACAACACCAAGGCGAAGTCGGTCGGTCAGAAGGCTGGCAGCGAGAAGACCTTCTCCTTCCTGTACACTTCCGCTGACCGCACCCGCATCTTCGCGAAGTCCTCGTTCGTGGGCTCCATCTGCGTGGATGCATCCCTGGCACGCCCCGCGGCTGCGCAGGTTGAGAAGACCTCCGTGGACCTGAGCGCCGAGCAGCTCGACCAGGCTGACGCAGACTACCTGTTCTACGGCGTGCAGGGTGGCGACGAGTCCAAGCTGACCAAGGAAGCCCTGTGGAGCACCCTCAAGGCTGTCACCGAGAAGCACGCACACAGCGTGGATCCCGACATGTTCTTCCTGAACGCTGGCCCGGCTGCTGCGCTCGGTGTTCTGGAGACCATCGAGAAGGCGCTCTAAGCCTTTCTCGTCTCGTGTAGAGATTCGTTTTCGCTGGAAGCCCCGCATCTGTATCTTTCACGTCCTGCGCGTGAGGGTGAGGAGGCGGGGCTTTCTGCACGCTCTGCACCAGCGTTTCTGCCTGCCGGATGCACTCGTGACCGAAACCGGTGCGCGCCTGCCCGAAATAGGGTCTAATGGGGGTAGAAGGCGCCGCGGTACCGTTGCCTCGCGCCTTCACACCGAACCTTTCACACCGATTAATTCACCGACGAAACGAGCACATCATGCCGATGAATAACCCCTCCGAAGAGACCCTGGCGCAGGCACGCCGCGTCATCGACGCGCTCAACGAGCGTGGCGCGCGTAAGCAGGCGATTCGCCTGAAGGTCAGCAGCCCGGACGCGCCGCTGCCGCAGACCGCATCCAAGTTTGGCGGCCGCCCGTACCTGCCCGCGGGCGAGTCTGCACCGACTAATGAGAAGGGTGAGCCGCTGGGCATGATTGCGCAGATTAACTGCGCCGACCTGCCCGAAAACGACATCTACCCGGCGACCGGCATGCTGCAGTTCTGGATCGACCCGAACGACGAAGAGTGCATGTGGGGTTACGACTACGAGAACCCGCTCTCGCAGAAGAACCACCGCGTTATCTACTACGAGACGCTGGGCGAGCCGAACCCGGATGCGCCGTACCCGACCGTGAACTGGGATGACTACGGTTGGCCCTTCGGACGTGACGGTAAGGGCACCGCCGAGGAGGTTGTCGAGTACGCGCTCGCCTTCGAGACCTGGGAGCAGGGCTTCCTGGATGGCGGCTACGAAATCTACGACCGGTTCGCTGACGCCTGGGACGAGATGTACCCGGACCAGAAGCTGCCCGAGGAACCGAACGCACGCGATGACGCCTCCTATAACCTGCTGGAGCCCTTCGAATCGGAGGAGAGGGATTACTCGCATATCGGCGGCTACCCCTCGTTCGTGCAGAATGACCCGCGCGACGAGTTTGAGGAGCTGCGCGGCCACACGGTGAACCTGCTGACCATCGAATCGGAGTGGGGTGAGGACGCCGAGGAGGGCGTGTACGTGATGTGGGGTGATGCCGGTGCGGCGAACTGGCTGATTACTCCGGAGGCGCTTGCCGCCCGCGATTTCTCGCAGGTCGTCTTTGAGTGGGCTTGCGGCTAAACGTGGTTTTGGCTGAATAGTCGAATGGGGAGGGAAATAGAGAATAACTGCTCTATTTCCCTCCCCTTTTTGTGTACCTTTTATCGGGCACGTCTAAGAAGCGCGATACTTACGGTTCTTACTACGCGGTGGAGCCGTAGGAACAATCAGCTTCGCCTCCACAAGATGGCGCAGATCATTCGTAATGGAGGTACGTGAAGCGCCCCGACCCCAATGCTCTTGGATATACGCCGTGGAAACAGCCTCGCCCTGTGCACGCAGGCCGCGCACAATACCAGCCTGGCGTTCGCTGAGGCCGTCAAGCGACGCGTCGGCGCCCGCCGGTTCGACGGCGTCGGCTGAATGTTTGCCCGTGGAATGGGTTGCGTGCTGAGTCTTATCCTCAGGCGCGGTTTTCTGTTCCGTATAAGACACATCCTGCGGGGGCTGCATCAGAGTGACCTGCACATAGAGTAGACGGTCAGCAAACTGGGGAGCGGGTAGACCCGCCTCCTTCAGCGCGCGCAGAACCGTGGGAATACCGGAAGCCCTATTCTCTGCAATCAAACGCCCCGTACCCGGGTCGGGCAGATCAGTCAGAATGCTTGCCAAGTAGCTGTTGCGGGTTGAAGAAACACCGGGCTGACCGAAATCTCGGATAGTCACAGCACCGTAGATACCACCCGGGCTGCGCACCACCAGGCGGTTGGTGTAGAGCTCAACCTGTACCTGTGAGCCGCGCGCACCCGGCGAGTAGTCGCGGTGCATGAGGGCGTTGACCAAGAGCTCGCGGATAGCCTCCAGCGGATACTCGTAGCGCTCAACCCGCCCGATGCCGCTACTGTTGAGACCCTCCATCGTGGACGTTTTGCGCATATTACGAACCAAAACGCCCATAGCTTCATCCAACATGGAGGGGATAGGCCCGGTACAGCTGTGATTGTCCAGAAAACGTCGACCGTCCTCAGTGACCTCACCAAGCTCTTCACCGGGAAGAACAACAACGCTCATCATCAGCTGCGGGAAGAACGCCTGCGGGTAGGATCCCATGGCGAGAAGCGCCCCAAGAGTGGGCACTTCTCGGCCCTCAGAATCGATGCGTAGAATGCGTGCCTGCAGAAGAACCTCACGGTCAGAAAGCGCCGCAAAAACGCGCGGCTGCTCCTCGCGGAGGCGAGCGACATAGGCACTCACAAGGGTGGGGGAGAGGTCCTTGAAGCTTGCCTCGCTGACCAGCTCCTCGTCGTAGCGGGGCTGACTGCGGTTCTCTAGGAGGCGGTCAATCTCGTACTTGGTGAGGCGAATATCGGCCTCGCCGACGCGCTGGTAGGAGCCGTTATACATGCCGTGTGCTTCGATGTAGTAGGGCTTCTGTGTCGGGTCGCCGGGGAGCACATCGATGCGCACGATACGGTGCTGCTCGTCTGCCGCCTCAATCTGAATATCTACCGGGGGTCGAGGTGTGATATTGGAACGGATTGCCTCAACGGATGCGTCGTGGACTGCCTGTGCGTTGAAACCTTCAACTGGCTGTAGACCTTCTGCCGGGTCGGTGAGGCCAAGAAGAATGGTGCCACCGTCTCCATTGGCGAAGGCACTAACGGTTTCAAGAACGGACTTGGGGAACCCGCCAGCTGCAGCTTTGACTTCTACTCGCCCGTTTTCAGCCTGGCTACGGCGTAGGTTTTTGATGAGTTCGGCGGTGTTTGTTTCCATGCATGCTCCCGATGGCTACTTCTTGGTGAACGTCATAGCAACGTCATAACAGCATCATAACAATTTCTGCGATGATGTTGTTATGATCCTGCGATGATGTTGATATGATTCGCTGTCTTCATCATTCTTAGAATCTTAAAAACCCCGAAATTGCAGGCTAAAAACGGGCATTCCTGTCGGTCTCATTGACCGCGCATCATAACAGCCGTCATAACAACTTCTGTTATGACAGCTGATATGACGCCCCGCTAAGACCCGTACGGCAGTCCCCGCTCACCAAAAACCGCCCGTCATAATCCGCAATAAACGACATATAGGTACCCGCACTTGGTGCACCCCGCCGCTGGTGGCACAGTATAAAGTCGAGCCACTATCGACTCCCCGCACACAGGCGGGCAGATACACCAGGAGCAAACCAATGGCTGAACACACTTTCGGCTTCCGCACCCGCGCACTACACGCGGGCGGCACCCCCGACGCTGAGCACGGTGCCCGCGCGGTCCCTATCTACCAGACCACCTCCTTCGTCTTCAAAGATGCCGACGACGCAGCTAACCTCTTCTCCCTGCAGAAGTACGGCAACATCTACTCGCGCCTATCCAACCCGACCGTCGCCGCGCTGGAGGAGCGTATCGCCTCCCTCGAAGGCGGTATCGGTGCGGTAGCGACCGCCTCCGGCATGGCTGCCGAGTTCATCACCTTCGCGGCTCTGTGCCAGCAGGGTGACCACATTGTTGCTTCTTCGCAGCTGTACGGCGGCACCGTCACCCAGCTGGATGTGTCCCTGCGCCGTTTCGGCATTGAGACCACCTTCGTTCCCGGCACCGACCCCGCCGACTACAAGGCGGCACTGACCGAGAACACCAAGGCGATCTACACCGAGATCGTGGCGAACCCCTCCGGCGAGGTTGCCAACCTGGAAGGCCTCGCAGAGGTCGCCCATGAGGCGGGTATCCCCCTGGTCGTGGACGCAACCCTGTCCACCCCCTACCTGATTCGCCCCCTCGAGCACGGTGCGGACATCGTCATCCACTCGGTCACCAAGTTCCTGGGCGGTCACGGTACCACCCTCGGCGGTATCGTCGTTGAGTCCGGTCGCTTCAACTGGGGTAACGGCAACTTCCCGTCCATGACCGAGCCGGTTCCCTCCTACAATGGCGTGTCCTGGTGGGGTAACTTCGGTGAGTACGGCTTCCTCACCAAGCTGCGTTCTGAGCAGCTGCGTGACTTCGGTCCGTCGCTGAGCCCGCAGGCCGCGTTCAACCTGCTGCAGGGTGTTGAGACCCTGCCGCAGCGCATGGACGCGCACCTGGCGAACGCTAAGCAGGTTGTGAACTGGCTGGTTGAGGATCAGCGTATCGCCTACGTGAACTACGCCGGCTTGGAAGACCACCCGCACCACGAGCGTGCGAAGAAGCTTCTGCCGCTGGGTGTCGGTTCCGTGTTCTCCTTCGGTGTGAAGGGCACTGAGAAGGCCTCGGGCCGCCTGGTCGGCGGCGAGTTCATCGGTGCGCTGCAGCTGGCAAGCCACCTGGCGAACATTGGTGACTCCCGCACCCTGGTTCTGCACCCGGGTTCGACCACGCACCAGCAGCTGTCGCGTGAGCAGCTTGAGGCTGCCGGCGTGGGCGAGGATCTGATCCGCATTTCGGTGGGTCTGGAAGATGTGGAAGACATCATCTGGGACCTGGACCAGGCGCTGACCTACGCGACCGGCCTGAACCACGCCGGTGAGCGTGTGGGCGAGTCCAGCGCGGACAAGCTCGTGGAGGCTGAGGAGGCGGTTGCCGCCGCTAAGGCCGCCGAGGACGCTGCCGCCGCTGAGGCTGCTGCTGGCGCATCCTGCTCCCTGCCTACTACCACTCAGGAGGAGAAGTAATGACTGAGAAGCGTACCTGGGTGGGTCCTTCCGCCCCTGAGCGTCTGAACATTCTGCGTAATACCCGCACGATCGCGATTGTGGGTATGAGCGATAAGATTTCGCGTGCCTCGTACTTTGTGGCAACGTACCTGCAGTCGGCGTCGCCGTACAAGCTGTATTTTGTGAACCCGATTCTAGCGGCGAAGGGCAAGCTTGTGCTGGGTCAGCCGGTGTACCCGTCCCTGCAGGACCTGCCGGAGGTTCCGGATCTGGTGGAGATTTTCCGCCGTAATGAGGACCTGCCGGGCGTGGTTCAGGAGGCTGTGGACCTGGGCGCGAAGACCGTGTGGATGCAGCTGGGCTCCTGGAATGAGGAGGCTGCCGCGATTGGTGAGGCTGCCGGCCTGAACGTGGTGATGGATAAGTGCGTGAAGATTGAGCATGCGCGTTTCCACGGTGGCCTGCACCTGGCTGGTTTCAACACGGGCGTGATTTCTTCGAAGCGTCAGGTGCTGTCGAAGTAAGCAGCCTGCGCTGTATAAACCGCTGCGGCTTGTAATTACAAAAAATCAGGCGCTCGTTAGCGTTTGAACGGAAGGGGCGTACCCGGGGTGATTCCCGGGTGCGCCCCTCCTTCTTTGATGCTGACGCAGTGATATAAGCAACCATAAGATGACCAGGGAAAACGCCCAGATTCCTTGAGAGTGCGTAGCTCCAATGTTATTGTTGTAGTAACAGTCCCCCCTCCGCCTCTGATTCAAGCGCATCTCGAGGGGGTCCTTTTTTATGTTCGGTTCTACGGCGAACCGAGTAAGGAGAGCAGTGGTTTTGCCCAAGGAATCGTGCGTATTTCTGCCTTCAATAGAGGACCAGAAGGAATACCTTGTTGCTAAGAGGTATTTTCCTCAGGGAACGACCCTGAGCGATGATGACCGAGACATGCTTGCATGCTCTAATTTCCACTACCTTCTGGGATACTTTCGTAATTACAACAAATACAAGAGCGAGGGATTTCTGCCTGAGAAGCCAGACATCTCAGATATTTTAGATATTGTGCGTATGGATGTGGAGGTCTCTTCCCTCCTGTACGGATACATGAGGCAGAGCGAACAGGCGATTCGAGCTGCATGGGTGGAAGCATTCTGTACTTATCGTAGTCCCCATGAGTACCTCAACCCGGATGTATATATCTGCATAAATCAGGACAGGCCAGTAGATGCGCTTATCAAAGATATGATGCGGCATATCCTGCGATACCGTGAACCGTATGTTCGTGAGCGTATTGAGGAGTGGTGGAAATCTTGCGCTAAAAGTTCCTCTAAAAATCCCTCTGAAAGCTTGGAAGACTGGGAAGATGTTGAGGCGCTTCGAGAGATGATGCAAAAAGAGCTTCCCCTGTGGTCTATTGTTGATTCGTTTTCTTTGGGACTTCTCTCCCACGCAGTGGTCCAAAGTTATGCTTCAGAAACCTCCACTGAGTCTGGAGGTTCTGAAAAGTTGCTGCTCTACAAAAAGACCGCAGGGTATATGGGGGTGAACCATAAGCACTTTGAGGGCCGTCTTAAGTCTCTGACCACTCTGAGAAACCGTGTAGCTCATGGTTCTCGCCTCTGGATGATGCCAACGACTGATACCTCTGCAAAGCCTAAAATTTTTGCTAAGGACCTCCGCGAAGCGGACCCGAAAGGTATGTTGGTCAGCTTCGCCAATGTTGCTCTTTTGCAGGGAAACACCTGTCGTCAGAGGGAGGCCTGGAAAGCGATAAAAGCTTTAGTGAAGCAGAATGAGAGCTACTACATTGGCGTAGGTTCGCAGAAAATCTTCTGAAAACAGCGACAGTCCCGCAGGCACCTCGCATTATGACGCTGGCGTTCTCATTGGACTAAGAGAGGGGGCGTACCCGGGGTGATTCCCGGGGCGCCCCTAATCTGTGCCCGGTGGAGCATTCGGCGCGTTGTGGGCGAGATTGAGGGCGTAGCATCGCCCCTTGTCGAGAGCAGTTCAGCTTTAAGGTAAACCTGACCCCTATGTTCTGGGGTGCTAAGCCGGTATCCTAGTGTGGAGCCCGGCGGCCGGTACACAGCACACACGCGTACCGACCGCCGGGTTTTCCTCTCTCACAGATTGTGACGGAATATTACGTTGAATTCTCTCGGGTCTGGAATAACTGTAGGATAGCCAGCGTTGCACCCGCAGAGAGGGGCACACCGCATGATGCCCCCGGGTTACCTCAGGGTGACAACCCGCAACTACAAGAGCATCAACCACCACACGAAAGAAGAACAATATGTCCGCAATGATTAACCGCCGTACCGTCCTCGCAGGCTCCGCATTCACCGGCCTGGCTGCACTGCTCGCAGCGTGCGGCTCCAACGGCAGCAGCACCGCATCCAGCACCAACAAGCTGGAGGCTATCAAGTCTGCCGGCAAGATTCGTGTGGGCCTGGAGGGCACCTACCGCCCCTTCTCCTTCCACGACTCGAACGGCACCCTGGTCGGCTTCGAGAAGGAAATCGCCGACCTGATCGCTAAGGACCTGGGCGTGACCGCCGAGTTCATCGAGACCCCCTGGGATTCGCTGATTGCTGGCGTGGACGCTGACCGCTACGACATCGTCATCAACAACGTTTCTGCAACCGATGAGCGTAAGCAGAAGTACGACTTCTCCGTACCCTACCTGTACTCCGAGCCGAAGATTGCCGTGAAGAAGGATTCTTCCCTGCAGAACGTAAGCGAGATTTCCGGTCACTCCTCGGCGCAGTCTGAGACCTCGAACTTCCGCAAGATGGTGGAGGCGAAGGGCGCCTCGATTGTGGTTGTTTCCGGTTTCGATGAGGCTATCGAACAGGTCCTCTCGGGCCGTGCAGAGATGACCGCGAACGACTCCGTGTCCTTCGCTGAGTACCTCAAGGAGCACCCGAACGCTAACCTGCGCCTGCTCTCCGGTGACCTGGGCACCGGAAGCAACTCCTCCATCCTGATGGCTAAGGGCCAGGACGCCCTGCGTAACGCTATCGACGAGTCGCTGAAGAAGCACCTGCAGAACGGTGACATCAAGGCGATTTACGAGAAGTACGTGGGCGAAGACCTCTCCCCGAAGAACTAACACTCTCATAAGGAGCTGAGTTCCGCGCATGGAACGCTACCTGAATCTTTGGGCTGAGTCCCTGCCTCAGCTGCTGGGCTCGACCCTGGCAGTGACTATTCCGCTGTCGCTGATTTCTTTCGCGGTGGCACTGCTGGTGGGCATCATCTCCGCCGGCGCGCGCACGAGCCGCTTCGCCCCGGTGAACTGGCTGGCGTGGGTGTACATTTGGGTTTTCCGTGGCACCCCGCTGCTGGTTCAGCTGTTCATCGTCTTCTACGGCCTGCCGAAGGTCGGTATCGCCCTGGACGTGTGGAGCGCCGCGATTATCACGATGAGCCTGCACACCGGTGCGTACGTGGCGGAAACCTTCCGTTCCGCGGTGGCGGCTATTCCGCGCGGCCAGTTTGAGGCGGCGGCAACCCTGAACTTCACCCGCATGCAGACCCTGCGCCACGTGGTCATCCCGCAGGCGGTGCGCATCGCGCTGCCGAACCTGGGCAACAACTTCATCGACCTGATTAAGGGCACTTCGCTGGTGTCGGTCATTTCGATGGTTGACCTGTTCCAGACCGGCAAGCAGATCGCGTCGCGTACCTTCGAGCCGCTGGCAATGTACTCCGAAGTCGCCATCATTTACCTGGTGATTTTCACTCTGCTGACCGCCGCGCAGTCGGCGCTGGAGAAGTACAGCAACCGTTACGTGAGGAGCAACAATGCTTAGCGTTGATTCCCTGTCGAAGAGCTTCGGTGAGACGCAGGTGCTCAAGAACATCAGCCTGGACATCCCCGACGGTGAGACCACGGTGATTCTGGGCCCCTCCGGTAGCGGTAAGTCGACTCTGCTGCGCTGCCTGAACCTGCTGGAAACCCCGCAGTCCGGCACGCTCACCATTGACGACGCGCAGGTAGATTACAGCCAGAAGCTCACCGATGCGCAGGTGCGTGATATTCGCTCCCGTTCGGCGATGGTGTTCCAGCAGTTCAACCTGTTCCCGAACTACACGGCGCTGAAGAACGTGGCGCTCGCCCCGACCCTGAACGGCACCCTGAGTGCTCAGCAGGCGCAGGAGCGTGCCCGCGAGCTGCTGGCGAAGGTGGGTCTTGCCGATAAGGTGGATTCCTACCCGGATGCCCTCTCGGGCGGTCAGCAGCAGCGTGTGGCGATTGCTCGCGCCCTGGCGTTGGAACCTTCCTACCTGCTCTTCGACGAGCCGACGAGCGCCCTGGACCCCGAGCTGGAGGCGGAGGTCATCCGCGTGCTCATGCAGCTGGCGAAGGAGGGCCGCTCCCTGGTCATCGTGACGCACAATATGGCGTTTGCGAAGAAGGTTGCGGACCGTATCGTGTTCCTGGAGAACGGTACCCTGCGCTATAACGGTGAGCCGAACGGCTTCTTCGCCTCGGATGATGAGCGCATCCGCAAGTTCCTGACCGTGTACGACAGCACCGAGTACACGATTTAGCCGTACTGCATATAGTAAATATGGGCTGTTTTCTGCCGTCAGATAAGCATCTGACCAGCGGAAACCAGCCCATATTCTATATTCAGCATATATTGGCTTTTATTCCGAAAGCCCCTTAGAGCGGCGGTACTCCTCCAGCTGCTCAGCGTTAATAACCTCAAGCTGCTCAGTGAGCGGCTCACCGGGCGACCAGCCCTCATTAGCGACGGTGCGGTCCTCCTGCTTACCAAAAGCGAAGAGACGCGGGCGAGGCACACGCAGCTCCGCCGGGGTGGTCGGCAGCTGCCAATTCTTCATATGGGCGAGCACACCCAGCACCAAACACAGCAGAATGGACAGGCCCATCGCCAGGTTCGGACGATGGAATAGGCCCGTCACAAGGGCGGTCTCAGCGGCACCCACAAACGCCACAGTAGCGTACAGAGAGTTACCACCAAAGATCGCCGGAATACGGTTGACCATAATGTCACGGATAAC
Source organism: Rothia sp. HMSC071B01 (assembly GCF_001808945.1). Taxonomy (NCBI): domain Bacteria; kingdom Bacillati; phylum Actinomycetota; class Actinomycetes; order Micrococcales; family Micrococcaceae; genus Rothia; species Rothia sp. HMSC071B01. The sequence goes on from NZ_KV795068.1 coordinate 66,035, forward strand.
GCCGCCACCGACCGCGGTAGTCACACCCAGTGCGATAGCGGGCAGCCAGTGCAGACCCAGGTTCAGGGACTTAATGGTGCCGGTTGCCGCCCACGCGCCCATACCGATGAAGTCAATGATGAGCATGGTTCGGGTCGCCCAGCGGGCACTCAAATCGATACTGTACGCCAGAATCGAGGAGCCGATAGCACCCACCCAGTAGCCGCCGTCGGTGAGCGCCACGGGCAGACCAGAGTTCAGCAGGATGTCACGGATCATACCACCGCCCATGCCGCAGGCGACCGCGAGCAGCAGGAAGCCCACGATGTCGAATCGGAAGGCGCGCGCCACAGCACCGCCGAGCAGGCCGTTAGCAACAACGGCGGCAATGTCGACGATGCGGAATACCTGATCTGGGTCAAAGAGCTCGTGCATGGGCGTTCTCCTGCGTACGTGATGCGTGTGCTACGGGTGCCGGTAGGGGGAGGCGCGCGCAACGGGGGGGGG
>NZ_KV795068.1:66620-155391 GCF_001808945.1 Rothia sp. HMSC071B01
GGGGGGGGGGTCGGGTGACGACGTTATCACCGCATCCGGCTCTGTCTGCCTGTGCGCGTACCTGAAATGGCACCGATTTATTGTAGACCCGCCGCCGCTCCTGCTCCTAGTTGAAAAGTGCTCATGACGAGCTCTGAGACGAGAAGGAGAAGCTTGTGGGCGCGCTAAAAGATGGGCGTAGAATGAGTGAATCTCCACCCCCAATGCTGTCAGGATTGTTTTTGCGCTTGGCGCCACATGGTGTGCCATTGCTGGCACGGCGCTGTCGGCGCTCATGGTGTGGTTGCCATCGCGTAGCCGGAACGCTCGCTAAGCTGGAGCTAGACGAATACTAGAGGCATGTGGCCCGGTCGTTTGATAGACCGGGCCACATCGCAAATCGTTATCTGCGTAAGGTGAAAGGAGCCGCCGTGGCGGTATCGCGCGACGAAGTTTTCGGGGTCCTGCAGGGGGTTATACCCCATCTGGAGGAGGCGCTTCCCGGCTGGTCGGTGCGCCCCAACATCACGGGTACCGGCGCGGTGGGGCTCTACCTGGACGGCCCCGCAATCTACCGGGACGGCGAGCCCCTGGCCGGCGTGAACGTCGAGGGTGAGCCGGTCGCCCGCCACCTGTGCGGCACGATTCAGACCGCCGACCGCGGCCTGCCGCAGGAGCTCGGGCAGGTGCGTTACCAGTACATCCTGGGAGTGAGCGTGGCGGAGCACGAGAGCGAGTACCCCGAGCCGGCCGACCTGGCGAGCATGGGGGAGCCGAGCTGGGTTCCTGCGCTGAGGGCCCTGGAGGCGCTGGTGGAGTCCGAGGACCGCGAGACGCTGTTCATCAGCCGTGGCGGGTGCGTGCCGGGTCGCCGCGTCCTGGGTAAGCGCCGTGTGGCGCTGCGGCGCGAGTTCTTCCCCGGTAAGCCCTGGCTGGGTTTGGGCACGATTGACTGGTGTGCGGGCGTGCGCTCGACCCCGGTGTACGCCGAAGATCTGGTGGCTCTGGTGGCCGCGGCGACGCGCCTGGCGAGCGGCTGGGATGCCGCCCTGCGAGCGGACTCGGCGACCAGCTGAAACAAAAGTAGCTAAAACAAAGCGGCGCATCCGACCCGGAAAAGGGGTGGATGCGCCGCTTCTGTGTAAGCTCTAACGTTTAGTGGTTTAGCCCAGTGCCTCAGCCAGTTTGAACGAGTTGAGCCGTATCAAGCCGCATGCGATATTGCCTTATCGATAGCATGCAAGGGTGATGCATCCTGCTACCTCTACGGGGGCGTAACCGTAGCATTTGTAGAGCGCAACGGCGTGTTCACTAGCGGTGTCGGTAGTGATGAGTCGCTGTCGAATGTCTTCTCGGTCAAAGTCCTCAATGACACGCTTTAGAAGCGCAGAACCAATGCCCTGACGCTGGGCGTGCGGATGCACTAGGAGGTCCTGAATGTAGGCGATAGAGTGTCCGTCCCCGATGGCGCGTACTAGCCCGACGAGCCGTCCCGTTCCTTCCTGCATCACCTCTTGTGCGGTGTAGAGATACCGGGACCCTTCCAGCATTGGGATGAGACGTTCGGGTGTTTTGGTATAGGCGCTCCAGCCGACAGAATCGTAAAGCTCAGTAAGTTCTTCCACGCTGGGATAGGGGCTGGTGGAGTCCAAAATACAGTACCGCATACAGGCATTGTATAGCGCCAAATCGGGGGAATTTAGAAACTGCTACCCAACACGTTGCTGGGCTTGAGGACATAAAGGAAGCGGCGCATCCGACCCGTAATGGGAAGGATGCGCCGCTTCTGTGTAAGCTCTAACGCTTAGTAGGTTTAGCCCAGTGCCTCAGCCAGCTGAATGCCCTGCGCCACGCCACCGAGGGTTGCAGCAATACGGATCAGGTCGTTGACCTGCTCCTTGGTTGCGCCCTCTTCGCGCAGGGTGTGCTCGTGAGCCTCAACGCAGTGGGAGCAGCCGTTGACTGCGGACACTGCCAGTGCGAACATCTCGAAGTCCAGCTTCTCAATGCCACCGTTCTTACCGATAATCTGCATGCGCAGGTTTGCACGCTGGTCATCGTATGCACCGTGCAGGAAGCCACGGGTGCGGTAGAAGATGTTGTTCATGCCCATGATGGTCGCAGCACCCAGAGCAGCCTCGTAAGCGGTGTCGCTCAGGTGCTCCTTAGCCTCTGCAGCAATCTCAACAACAACAGAGTCAACCTTGGTCGCTGCTGCGGTTGCGAGGATTGCGCCCCAGAGCTGCTGCTCGGTCAGGGAGGTGATGCGGGGCAGGGAGGACAGGTTGAGGTTCATGTCCTTCGCGTAGGAAGGCAGAGCCGAACGCAGGTTATCGATGCTCATGGATTACTTCATCTCCTTGAATGCGTCGATGGTCGCTGCACCCTTCTGCCAGTTGCATGCGCACAGCTCGTCGGACTGCAGTGCGTCCAGCTGGCGGAGCTCGTCGGTGTTACGGCCGACGGAGTCAGCGGTAATGGAGACCGACTGAATGGTGTTGTGGGGGTCGATGATGAAGGTTGCGCGGTCTGCAACGCCTTCCTTGTTCAGGATGCCCAGTGCGCTGACCAGCTCACGCTTGAGGTCGGATGCCATGACGATGGGCAGGTCCAGGAGCTCTTCGTGGGAGCGGCGCCATGCGTAGTGGGTGTACTCGTTGTCAACGGAAACACCGACTACCTGGGTGTCGCGCGCCTCGAACTCGTCAGCGAGCTTGCCGAATGCTGCAATCTCGGTGGGGCAAACGAAGGTGAAGTCCTTCGGCCAGAAGAAGACGACGCGCCAGGTGCCTTCGTCCAGACCCTCGGAGGAGACGGTGGTGAAGTAGTCTTCGGGCTTGGTTGCTTCGATGTCAGCCAGCTTACCGGGGACAACGCCGGTGAGCTCGTATGCGGGGAACTGGTCGCCGATGGTCAGAACTGCCATGGTGTTCTTCTTTCTATTTCGTGCCGCGCTGATTCGTTGCGCGGCGCTTGTTCTAAGTGGTGCCCAATGGGCGGGCTCGATGACTATTTTATTATGAATAATTCATAATAATCAAGTGATGACGGGTGAAAATGCGAGTATTAAGTCGTGATTTGCGTCACTAAATATTCTGGGATGTTCACAAAAGCTTTTCCGACGCACAAACCCGAGGGTTTAAGCTCGAACCATGACCCCCGAACACAGCGACTTTTCTGAGCACAGCGAACACGTAGAGCCCAACCAGCCCGAACTCATTACCGAGCGCCTCACCCTCCGCCACCTGTGCGAGGCGGACATCCCCGACATCGTGGAATCCTGCCGCGACCCGCAAATGATTCGCTACACCCGCGTACCGCTAAACTACACGCGCGCCGACGCTGAGGACTCCCTACTCACCACCGCCCGTCAAATTGCCGCCGGGCAGATCCAACGCTGGGCGATTGACGCCTCCGGTGTGTTCGCAGGGAGTATCGAGCTGCGCTTGGCTGACGGTACCCCCGAAAGCCCCGGAACTCGCGCCGAACTGGGCTATTACGCAGCTCCGAAGGCGCGCGGAAAGGGCTATATGACTGAGGCGCTGCGAGCCGTCCTCGGCTATGCTTTCGACCCGCTCGGGCTGGGTCTTGATACCGTCCGCTGGACCGCCCTGGCGGGTAACGAGGTATCCGAACGTGTGGCGATTAAAGCGGGTTTTACCGGCATCTATGACGATATTGACCCGAACTCCGGCCGCCCCGACGAGAACGGCCACCCGGTGCAGCATCGGGTACGCCGAGCCGATATGACCCGCGCCCAGTTCGCGGCGCTCTGGGCTAACTAAACTGCGCTCTGGACGTAACGTGCACGGGGTTGAGCGGGAGCCCATGAGAAAGCCCCGCAATCTAGCTACCTGATGCCGAAGCCGCGGAACGAGCCGTTCGGCTCCTCCCACTCGACGAGAACCTCATCCACGCGCCCGGCGGTGTCGTCACCGCGCAGCACATCCACCAGGCGAGCGCAGGAGGCAGCGGTACCCTCCGCAACGACCTTCACGCGTCCGTCGTCGAGGTTCTCGGCGTAGCCGGTTAGGCCCATGGGCTTGGCGGTTCCGGCGCACCACCAGCGGAAGCCCACACCCTGCACTTTGCCGCTGACGAAAGCGACGAGGCGGATTTCGGCGGGTTCTGCCGGGGTGCGGTCGGTGAAGAAATCAAAGAAACCCATGGGTCCTCCCGGGGTCATCTCATTGTGAGTGGTCTGATGGGGGTGAGCGCCGGTGGTGGCGCCCGGATTAGCTTCTATAGCTTCAGTCTAGGGGGTGCGGGGTGCCTGTTGCCTGGTTGCCGCGCGCACACGCCGTGAAGAGCTGAATAAGGGTAAAGCAACCGAAGCCACGCCCTGAAAAGGAGTAACATTAGGGACATTCACTCAGCGGTAACGCTGAAGACACAGACATCTACCCGCATACAACCCATCCCCTGGAGGATCATTGAGTTCACGCCCTAAAAAAGCGCCTCTCGTCGGTAACCCGGCGAAGACACCCTACAAGCCCTGGCCTGCTCTCTGGTCCCTGGTTGTTGGCTTCTTCATGATCCTGGTGGATGGCAATATCGTCACCATCGCCCTGCCGCACATGCTGCAGGATCTGGAGGCATCCCTGTCGGCGGGTATGTGGGTGACGAGCGCCTACCTGCTGGCGTATGCGGTGCCGCTGCTCATTACCGGTCGTATGGGTGACCGCTTCGGTCAGAAGAACCTGTACATGATCGGTATGGGTATTTTTACGCTTGCCTCCCTGTGGTGTGGTCTGGCGCCGAATGTTGAGTCGTTGATTACTGCCCGCGTGGTGCAGGGCCTAGGCGCGTCGCTGATGACCCCGCAGACCATGTCTCTGATTACGCTCATGTTCCCGCCGAATGCGCGCGGTGTCGCCATGAGCATTTGGGGTGCGACTGCGGGTGTCGCCTCGCTGGTCGGCCCGATTCTGGGCGGCGTGCTGGTGGATACCCTCGGCTGGGGCTGGATCTTCTTCATCAACATTCCGGTTGGCCTGGTCGGCCTGTTCTTGGCGTGGCGTAATGTGCCGGTGTTCGAGCAGAAGAAGCACAGCTTCGACTGGTTGGGCGTGGTGCTTTCGGCGGTCGGTCTGTTCCTGCTGGTTTTCGGTATTCAGGAAGGCGCTACCTACGACTGGGGCACCATCACTGACTCGTTCATGGGCACCGGTGTTCCGGTGAGCGTGTGGGGCCTGATTATTGCCGGCATTCTGGTGCTGGGCCTGTTCATCGGGTGGCAGGCGATTAACCCGCGTGAGCCGCTGGTTCCGCTGAGCCTTTTCAGTGACCGTAACTTCTCCGTGTCGAATGTGGCTATTTCCGCTATGGGTGTGGTTGCTATCAGTATGGCGTTCCCGCTGACCCTGTACCTGCAGCAGGTGGAGGGCCTGGACCCGACCCAGGCTGCGCTGATGACCGCCCCGATGGCGTTGTTCTCGGGCGCGTTGGCGCCGGTGGTGGGTGCGCGTCTGAACCGCTATGACCCCAAGTGGTTTGCGGTGATGGGCTTTACGCTGCTGGTTATTGGTTTTGCTCTGCTCCGCCCGACGATGGTTGCTGACGGCAACCTGTGGCTGATGGTTGGCCCGATGATTATCCTGGGTGCGGCGAATGCCTGCATTTGGGGTCCGCTGTCGGTGTCGGCGACCCGTAACCTGCCGCCTGAGCGTGCCGGTGCCGGTTCGGGCGTGTACAACGAGACCCGTCAGATGGCGTCGGTGCTTGGTTCGGCTGCGATTACCACGATTATGGCTTCTGCAATTACTTCGCACCTGTCCGCGTTGGGTCCTGCTGCCGCAGCGGGCGGTAGCTCTCACGGCGGTGCTGGAGGCGGCGTACTCCCGCAGATTCTGCGTGAACCCTACGCGGCGGCAATGGCTGATTCCATGATGCTGCCCCTGGCCGCTTCGGCTGTGGGTGCGGTCGTGTGCCTGTTCTACACCTCCCGGAAGGCTTCGGAGGCGAAGGCCGTCGCGCAGAACGCTGAGGTGGAGACCACTAAGTAGAAGGCTTATCAGAACGGTTTTACGTCGTATTTGGTGCATAAACCTGAAAAATTACGTCATATTTGGTGCATAAACCTGAAAAATGGTGTTATACCGGGAAAATCTAGATGCACTCTGTGTATGATGAAGCGGATTATTGTTGCTCTGAGGTGTCAAAACCTCGTGAGGGCGCAATGATCCGCTGTTCTTTAAGCGGCATCCCGCGCCACCATACTTGTTCGGGGTGCCGCGCCACAGCGCATACATATACACTCTCCGCATAGACTGTGCCCAATGATCCAATAATTCACTCAACGCTGCCTCCGGCAAACATATAATCACGAGGGTCCTCGCGCGCATTTATGCGAACGAATACGAGAAGAGATACAAATGGCTTTCTCATTTTCTACCCGCGCGGCACGTACCGCGCTCGCCTCGGCGGCGATGCTTGTGCTCAGCTTGGTTGCTGTCCCCGCAGCGCAGGCGTATAACCCCGATATTGATGGCGACGGAATCGGTAATATTTTGGAGATGAGGGGGTATGACGGCAACCGTGACGGCAAACTGGAGATTGACTACCCAGGCATGGGCGCCAACCCCTTGAAGAAGGACCTCTTTGTCGAGATGGACTACATGCCCGGTCTGCTTGCTAGCGAAGAAGAGCTCGACCGCATCACCGAAATCTTCGCGAATATGCCGATTCGCAACCCCAACGGAACCACCGGTATCAACCTTCACCTGGATGCCGGTAACGCCCGCAGCGCCAAGTACAACCTCGGCGGTGGTAACGAAGTCCCCTACCAGCAACTGGATAGCACCATGGAGAAGTGGTACGAGATCCGAAGGGCTAATATGGACCCGGACCGTGGACCTGCCTTCCACTACATGATTTGGGGTGACGCCCACGATGAATACGGGTCCTCAGGACTGGGTTACATAGGCGGTCTAGGGTTCGTCGTGACTGTGGGTCCGCGCTTCTGGGGCAAGTCCGCAACTTCCGATGTTCGCGTGGCGACCTTCGTGCACGAGCTTGGCCACAACCTCGGCTTGCGTCACGGTGGTACCGGGGGTGTGAACTACAAGCCGAACTACATGAGCATCATGAACTACCGTTACCAGCTTAGGGGCATAGAACGCCCGGACGGCACGAAGTACTTCGGCTACTCGACCCGCGTCTACAAGGACCTGGACGAGAACAAGCTGGACGAGAAGACCGGCTTTGGTCGCAATGCCTACGGCCTGTACTATAGGGGAGCTCCCGCCTGGGAGGCTATCGACTTCAATCGCAACGGCAAGATTGATGACGAGCCGGTGTCGGTCGACCTTAACCGTGATGGTGAGAAAACCATCCTGACCGCACCGAATGACATGAAGAATATAAAGCTGCCGGCTACTGATGTGGATTATAACGAGGACGGTGCGAATTCTTCCGAGCAGAAGTTCTCTGGAGAGATTGAAGAGAACGAGATGACCGCCGACCGTGCGCGTGCCGAGGGTCTGGTTCCCGCGAAGGACTAAGCGGTAGCAGTCACCGGCGGTGCCCGGTAGGATAAGCCTTAAACACAGCGAGGGGCCCGGTATCCATAATGGATGCCGGGCCCCTGGTGTTTTAAATTCGCTGTCTTAGCGGGTCATTTCCCTTTAGCGGGTGATGGTCGCCGAAGCAGTCAGACCAGAAATGTCCTGGTAAGCTACGCCTCGGCGGGCTCTTCCGGGGTTTTGTCGGCGAAGAGATCGAAGAATCCCACGGGAACCTCTTGCAGTTGCTCTAAAAATTCATGGTACTTTAGGATACTGAGCGATGCGGCACCAACCTTGCGTGAGAGAAAAACACGCCTCAAACCCGTGAAGAGGCTCGGGGCGCGTCCGCACTCAGCCGGGACGGGTGCATCCGGCAAACCCTAGCGCAGCTTATTGCTGTTAGGCGCCGATGCGAGAGCCTGAGCTATCGGGGTGGGCCCGCCAATAAACGGGAGCGCCTTCCCAACCGTGGACGGGTCCTCAAGAACCGCCGCCAGCACCTGGGCAACGGTGGCCCGCGGAGTATTAGATTCGGCGCCGGGCGTGTGGGCGGGCTCAATCCCCAGAGTAATGCCGCCTGCCTCCTCAAGGGTGAGCGTCCCCGGCCCCAGAATCGTGTAATCCAGCCCCGAGCCGCGCAGGTGCTCATCGGCGATCGTCTTCGACTCGGCGTAGGCGTAAAAACTGTCATCAGGGTCGATGCCGTGCCCGGAACCCGCGCCCAGGTACGATACCATCACGTACCGTTTAATACCGGCCAGCCGCGCCGCATCCATCGACCGGATCGCAGCGTCACGGTCAATCGCATAGGTGCGTTCGGGGCCACCTACACCGCCCGCACCCGCGGACCACACCAGCACTTCTGTATGTAAATCCTTGAAGAGCTTCGCCATCTCCTCGGTGCTCAACGCGGTAATGTCAGCGACCACAGGGTTCGCCCCGCGCGTGACAATATCCTCTGACTGCTCCGGCCTGCGAATAAGCGCATTGACCGCATGCCCGCGCTCCACCAGCAGCGGCTCGGCCAGAAGAGCAACCTTGCCGTGCCCGCCAATGATCGTAACGTTAGCCATCGTATCCTCCTGTATGTTGAAAAATACTTGTATATCCAGAATAGGCTTGCTGTGCCGCAACGTCTATGGTTTTTCTTATGCTTCCCGAGAACGACAGATACCCGCATTCCCTGTGCTGATGCGCTCAAACAGCACCGCATGATGAGAATTCTCGTGCGGGGCTCAAGACGGCGTTATGATGAAGTGCTAGGTTTTTATTGCCCGGCGGCACCGATGACGTGAACGACAAGCCGAACTACCTGAGCGTCATGAACTATTGCTACCAGCTGAGGGTCTGGTTCCCGCGAAGGACTAGTCTCTAGCGGCTGTCGGCGGCGACCGATACGCTAAACCTTAAATACAGTGAGGGGCCCGGTATCCATAACAGATGCCGGGCCCCTCGCTGATGCTCGGTACCTTAGCGGGTCATTTCCCTTAGCGGCTGATGGTCGCCGAAGCGCGCAAACCAGCCAGGTCCTGGAAGGTGTACTCGCCGCCCTCGGTCAGCTGCATTGCGACGCTACCGCTGGTGATCTGAGCGGTGGTGGTCAGGGTGTAGCTGGAGGTCACCTCAGTGAAGTACACCGGAACCAGCGAAGCCAGCACCTGCGCGTAGCTCACGCCGTCCTTCGCGGTGGCTTCCAGGTAGTCGGAGGTGCGGATGTCCAGTACGCCGGTCCAGACGTTGTCCTCGATGACCGGCTCGTAGAACTTCGCAGTGTATGCGATGCCGTTGAACGCCGCCACGGCGGGGTTGTTGGTCTTTGCGCCGCCCGCACTCTTGGCGAGTGCCGGGATCTCAACGTCGTTCTCGGTGTCCCACAGCAGCGGGTCGGTGACGTCCTCGGCGGTGGGGAAAGTGAACTCGAAGGTCACCTGCAGATGCGCCTGAGGGTACAGCCAGGAGCTGCCCTGGAACTCGCCCTTGGAGTTGATGGGTGCGGAAATCCACAGACCCGCGCCACCGTACAGGCCGGCACCGACGCTACCTCCGGGGGTGAAGGTGCCGCCGCCGCGGCTCTGCGGGGTGGTGGAGGTTGCGGTGATGTTGGGAACCTGCACGGTGTAGGAGTCCAGACCGTAGCGGGTATCAAAGTCGTTGGAGGGGTTCGAGTTGAACGCCTGGGTGAAGACACCGAACTTCAGGGTCGGGGTTTCCTGCGCGTCGGTGGATGCCGCGTAGGCGGGTACCGCTGCGGCGGTTGCGATGACGGGGGTGCTCCATGCGGCACCCTTGATGAGTGCGCGGCGGTTCAGACCGTTAGTGGTGTTCGAGGAAGAAGTCATGGGATCTCTCTTGTTGTGAAAAATGTGGTGATGCATGTGATTTGAATTACTGATACTCTAATGTAATTCAGCTCATCTTCAAAATTATCTCAACTTTTACTTCAATGTATGAACATTGCGGCACCCAGCTCACCTAATACGTGAAACGGGAGCATCATGGAAACCGTGGAGAACGCCCTCCCGGAAAACTCCACAGAAACACCACCGGTCACCACACACTGAAGGAACACAACATGGCATTTATGAAGAGCGCACGCGTCACGCTTGCCTCCCTCGCAGTGCTCTGCCTGGGCACTATCGCAGCCCCCGCAGCAAACGCCTACAGCCCCGATATTGACGGCGACGGCATCCCCAACACCTGGGAAATGAAGGGCTACGACGCTGACGGCGACGGCAAAATCGACGTCGACTTCCCCGCAATGGGCGCAGACCCCAACCACAAGGACATCTTCGTTGAGATGGACTACATGGCAGGTCTGCTGCCCAGCGAAGACGAACTGGACCGCATCACCAAGATTTATGCCGACCTGCCCCTGCGCAACCCCGACGGCACTACCGGCGTGAACATCCACCTGGACGCCGGTAGCGCCCGCAGCGCCAAGTACAACCTGGGCGGCGGCAACGAAATCAGCTACCAGGCACTCGACAGCGAATTCAAGGCGCTCCACCGAATCAAGGCAACCGAAGGTAAGTTCAACCCCGCCCGCGAAGGCACCTTCCACTACATGATCTGGGGCGACTACTACGACAACAGCTACTCCTCCGGTATCGCTAACTTTGGCGGTCGTAACTTTATGGTCACCGTCGGCCCGACCTTCTGGGGCGAGGCAAGCAGCAACATCCGCGTGGCAGTGTTCGTGCACGAGCTCGGCCACAACCTCGCGCTGAGCCACGGCGGCTGGGACGAAATCAACTACAAGCCCAACTACTACAGCGTCATGAACTACCAGTACACCCTCACCGGTGTGCCCATGGCTGACGGTAGCCGCTACTTCGGCTACTCCACCGCCGAGTACCGCATGCTCAACGAGGCGAAGCTGTACGAGGCGCGCGGCTTCGGCCCCCGCGCGGCTGGCTTCCTGTACAAGGGTAAGCCCGCCAACCAGCCGATTGACTTCAACGGCAACGGCAAGATTGACACCGAGCCGGTGTCCGTGGACCTCAACGGTGACGGCATGATCACGAACCTGGGCGCGGCAAGCGATGTGAAGATGATCCGCTTCCAGGCGACCGAGCACCCCGAGAAGGACAAGGGCCCCGAGCACATTGAACCGAGCGGTATTACTGCTGAACACGCTCGTTCGCTGGGCCTGATTTAAGCGGCGCAACGCCAACAAAGAGCCCTGTCAGCTCAGTAAAATGGCATAGCAAAAGGTGCGGATACCGAATCATCATTCGGTATCCGCACCTTTACTCTATACAGCTTTTAGCTTAGCGCAGCGTGCAGTTCGGCACAGTGCTCAGCTCAGCAGCAGAGCCTAGACAGCCTCGCTCACGCGGCCAGTATCCACCAGCACCTGCGCGATGTGGCCCAGCGCCTCCTCATTCTGCAGCGAAGAAACATCGCCCAAAGAACGGCCCTGGTACAGCTCACCGAGCAGACGGCGAGTAATCTTACCCGAACGGGTCTTCGGGATATCGGCAACCGCCACAACGTCCTTCGGCTTAGCAATCGGGCCAATGTGCTCACGCACATGGTCAGTCAGCGCCGCCTTCAGCTCATCCTCAGTCAGGTCCTTACCCTCATCGGTGAGCGTCACGTAGGCGACCGCCTGGTGACCGGTCAGGTCATCCTCCACGGGGCAGACACCAGCCTCAACCACAGCCGGGTGAGTCACCAGAGCCGACTCAATCTCAATCGTGGACAGACGGTGACCCGAAATGTTAATCACGTCATCAATACGGCCGAGGATGTACACGTTACCCTCTTCGTCTTCCTTCGCGCCGTCGCCAGCGAGGAACCAGCCGCGCTCGCCGTAGTGGCGCCAATAGGAATCCAGGAAACGCTGCGGGTTCTGCCACACGGTACGAGCCATCGAGGGGCCAATCTTATCGACCACGATGAAGCCCTGCTTGCCGGGTTCGACCGGGTCGCCGTGCTCATCCACCACGCGGGTGGATACGCCGGGAACGGCGCGGGTAGCGCAACCGGGCAGGGGAGTGCAGTGCGGGGTGCCCTCCGGGTAGGTGCCCTCGGGCGCGAATGCGGGGTCGTGCGGGCGCGGGGAGCACACGGTCGAACCGGTTTCAGACTGCCACCAGGTGTCGATGAACGCCGCGGTGCCGCCGCCCACGTGCTGACGCAGCCAGCGCCACGCCTCCGGGTTAATGGATTCACCCACCGAACCGAGCAGACGCACGGTCGAGAAGTCGTACTTGCCGGGCTCCGGGCCGTTCGGGAACGCACCCATGAGGGAGCGAATCAGGGTCGGGGCGGTGTAGTAGTTGGTCACGCCGTAGCGTTCGATGACCTCAAAGTGGCGGCCGAAGTGCGGGGTGTTCGGGGTACCCTCGTAAATCACCTCGGAGACACCGTTAACCAGCGGGCCGTAGATTTCGTAGGTGTGCGCGGTAACCCACGCCAGGTCGGCGGTGCACCAGTGAACGGTGGACTCAACCTTTTCCGGGTCGTTGACCGCGGACAGCTCGTCCGGGCGCAGCACGCCGTTCTCGTCCACGTAATCCGGCAGCAAATCGTAGAGCAGCGCGTGAGTGTACGCGGTCTGCACCAGGTATCCAGCCATGGTGTGCACCAGGCCCTTGGGCTTACCGGTCGTGCCGGAGGTGTAAATAATGAACAGCGGGTCCTCGGCGTCGTGCAGTTCGTAGGCGTGGGTGTCCGGCTGGTCGTCCACCAGGTCGTGGTACCAGACGTCGCGGCCCTCAGTCCACGGCACAGCGGCGTGCGCTACCGGGTCGGAGGCGCTGGTGCGGTCCACCACGATAACGTGCTCGATATTGTTCTCACCGGAGCATGCCTCGTCGGCGTTGACCTTCACGGGAACGACCTTGCCGCGGCGGTTCTGGCCGTCGGTGGTGATGAGAACCTTCGCGCCGGTGTCTTCCACACGGAACTTCAGCGCCTCGGCGGAGAAACCACCGAAGACGAGGGAGTGGATCGCGCCAATACGCGCGCAGGCGAGGGTGAAAATAATGGTTTCGGGGATGACGGGCAGGTAGATGACCACACGGTCACCCTTGCGCACGCCCAGGGACAGCAGACCGTTCGCTGCCTTCGCGATGCGGCGCTGCAGCTCTGCGTAGGTGATGGCTTCGCGGTCTCCGGGTTCACCTTCAAAGTAGAGGGCTACCTTGTCGCCGCGGCCTGCCTCCACGTGGCGGTCCACGCAGTTGTAGGCGACGTTGAGCTTACCGCCCTCGAACCACTTAATTTTGGGGATGCTGAACTGTTCGATGCCGTCCTCGTCGAAGCCGAGGGACTTCGGTTTCTCGAAACGGTGCGCGGTGTGCCAGGGCTCAGCCCAGGTGAGGCGCTGCGCCTGCTTCTCCCAGAACGCGACGCGTGCCTCGTCAGATTCGAGGGCGGGGTTCGGGGTGGGGTTCAGCGGGTCGGTGAACGAGTAGGGGGTGGGCAGTCCCATTTTTCTCCCATCGGTTGCTGGCATTAGCACCCTTGCTCGCCGCGCCGCTGTCTGTGTGACCGTGGGGTCTGTGTGTGCGTTGGCGAGGGGGTTGCTGCGACGTCGTTGAGCCAGGTCTCTCGGTCGCTCTGGATGGTTTGCCTTCTTAGTAAAGCGCGCTCCGGGCTCGGACGCAAAGGGGACCGTCATATTCGGAATGGTGAGTACCAGTTCGTAATATAACGACATATTTAAAGACCCCGCCCCGCGCTCACTGCTGTGGGGCGCGGGGCGGGATTCATCATCATCATTCAGTAGGCGACAGGTTTCCCCGCCGACTTCTTTCTCCGGCGCGTAGCGATGATTAGCTCACCTTTGGGGAGCAGCCACGCGGCGGACATCTCTCCTAAAACTCAGCGCGTGCTGAGTGTTACGTTTAGCTGTGGTGCTAGTTGCTGGTGGCGTTAGTTGCTGGGGTACTTCGCCTTCACCCAGCGCTCGAACACGCCCACCAGCGCGTCGGTAATCTTACCGAGCACCGCCAGCGCCACAATAGCCAGCAGCAGGCGGTCAGTGCGACCGTTGTTCTGCGAGTCGGTCAGCAGATAACCCAGACCCATGGACGCACCCAGCAACTCAGCGGCGACCAGGAACAGCCACGCCTGAGCCAGCGCCAGACGCAGACCCGAAACGACCGACGGCAGAACCGCGGGAAGCTGAACCGTGGTGAACAGGCGCAGACCCTTCAGACCGAAGGCGCGTGCCGCCTCCACAAGCTTGGGGTCAACGTGCGCCAGAGCCGCAGAAACCGTGGTGTACACCGGGAAGAATGCACCAATAGCAACCAGGGTCACCTTGGAATTCTCGCCGATACCGATCCACAGCAGAAGCAGCGGAACCCACGCCAGGGACGGCACGGCACGCAGCGCACCAATGGTCGGTGCGGCAATCAGACGCACCGGCGCAGACAAGCCAATCAGCGCACCCAGCACCAGGCCGAGCACGGCACCAATACCGAAACCAATCAGCACACGCTGAGTAGAAATCGCCACGTGGCGGCCCAACTCGCCGCGCTGCGCCAGCTCAACACCAGCGCTGACCACACGGTCGGGGGAGGGCAGCTGAACCTGGGTGAACACGCCGTTCGTGCTCAGAATGTACCAGAGGGCAATCAGCGCCAGGGGAAGAATCAGGCCCAGGTACTGCTTACCGGCGAACGGGTTCGACGGCAGCTTCACGGAAGAGACACGCTTCTCGGCACGCTCAGCGCGAGCGCTGGAGGCGGCGGTAATCGTTGCGGCGGTCATTACTTCTCAACCACCTTTGCGATCTTCTCGACGGCTGCGCTGTCAGCCTTCTTTGCGAACTGGTCGTCCACAATGCTGTTCAGTGCCTTGTCCACGTCGGACTGGGAGGGAACGTCGCCGGACTCCACCAGGATCGGGCCGACACCCTTGAGAACCTCAACCTGCTTAGCGCCCGGAACCGGGTCGATATCCAGGTGGGTGCGCTCCATGACGACCTGGGCGGTCTCGTGCTTAATGCCGGACTCCTCCTCGACAATCTTCACAGCCTCTTCGGGGTTCTTCTTAGCCCAGGCGCGAGCGTACTCGTACACGTCCACGATGACCTGCACGGCGGTCGGGTTGGACTGAATGAACTTCTCGGTCGCGTTCAGGAAGCCGTAGGTGTTGAAGTTCAGGTTGCGGTAGAAGAGCACGTCGCCGCTTTCCACCTCGGCGGCAGCCATGATCGGGTCCAGGCCGCTCCACGCGTTGACCTGACCGTTATCCAGGGCGGTGCGGCCGTCGGCGTGCTGCAGGTTCTGAATGGTCAGGTCCGAAGCAGAAATACCCTCCTGCTTGAGTGCCTGCAGCAGCAGGAAGTACGGGTCGGTACCCTTGGTCACGGCAACGGTCTTACCCTTCAGGTCCGCAACCTTGGTGATGCCCGAATCCTTGCGGGTCACCAGAGCCGACCACTCCGGCTGCGAGTAGAGGCTGATGACCTTGATGGGGGAGCCGTTCGCGCGTGCCAGCAGCGCCGCCGAACCGGCGGTCGAGCCGACATCAATATTGCCGCTACGCAGCGCCTCATTCGCCTTGTTCGAGCCGGCCGACTTGACCCACTCAACCTTCTTACCCTCGGCGGCGAGGGCGGTCTCAAGCCAACCCTTCTTGCGGATAATCAGGGACAGCGGGTTGTAGGTCGCGTAGTCAATGGTCACGGTGTTCTGGCCGCCACCACCGGCAGCACCGGAGGCGTTAGCGGAACCGGAACCTTCACCGGCGCAGGCGCTGAGCAGAGTAGCAAAAGCGGCGGCTGCGGCAAGGGACTTGAGGGCGGTACGGCGAGACGGGGAGTAAGTCATGATGAAATCTTTTCGCTTCTGAAGATGATGATGTGATGTGTAAGAAATGCGTTTCGTGGCGGCTTTAGGCGTTATCTTCCACGCCGAGCTCAGCCAACAGTTCGCTACGCAGCGCCGTGATCTCTGCATCGGCGCGGTCACGCGGGTGAGAACGGTCAACGGTCACAATGCGCTGGATGGTGGCGGGCGCCTCCGGGGTGTCCTTACCGAGGACAATCACCCGGTCAGAGAGGTACAGCGCCTCTTCCACATCGTGGGTGACCAGCAGAATCGTGGTCGGGTCTTGACGGTGCACGTCCAACAGCAAATCCTGCATGTTGATGCGGGTCAGCGCATCCAGAGCACCGAAGGGCTCGTCGAGCAGCAGCACGCCGGGGTTGCGTGCGAGCGCTCGTGCCAGGGACACGCGCTGAGCCATACCGCCTGAAATTTCCTTGGGACGGTGGGTTGCGTATTCGCCCAGGCCGACCAGGTCGAGCAGGCTCGCTACGGATGCTGCGCCTTCAGATTTTTTGGTGCCCTGCGGCAGTCCGAGCGCCACGTTGTCGGCGACGGTGCGCCAGGGGAGCAGGCGCGGTTCCTGAAAGCCGATAGCTACGCGGGGGTCGAGGCCGGTCACTGCCTTCTCGCCGATACGCACGGTACCTGCGGTGATGCGGTTCAGGCCTGCCGCTGCACGCAGGAGGGTGGATTTGCCGCATCCGGAGGATCCGATGACGGAGATAATCTCGCCGGGGGCTGCGGTGAAGGAGACTCCGCGAAGAACTTCGTGGGTTCCGCCGGGCACGGGGAAAGACTGTCCGACGCCTTCAAAGCTCAAGGGGACGGCGGCGGTGGATACGGCACGGCGGCCGTTCTTTTCACTGGTGGGTACGTCAGTTACTGCACTGTTGAGTGTCATGTCACTTCCATCGTTCCTGGCGTTAGCACCGGGGGCGGAAGAATCCGTGCCGGTTGCTGCGACGTCGTGGAGCCAGGTCTCTCAGTCGCTCTGGATGGTTTGCTTCTCCCACCCTATGGGCTGTGGCGTGCCTCAATCAACCCGGCGGGCGCGTATGAATTTCTATGACCGTATATTTCGCATTTATCACGAAATATTTCGGTCCCGCGTCACAAAAAGATTTTTTCGTCACAAACGTGACCTCCCTCCCGCGCGCCCCGTACACTCAAACCACGAGATCATGAGTCCCGGCGCTAAGCTCTGGCTAGCCGGGCGGCAACCCTCTCCCGTAGCGGGGTGCCCCAGATGATGATCTGGCCTCAACGTTACGAGGCAAGTACGGCGCGAACGCGCCACCTGCACGAAGGCCACCACCGAACGCAGAAGGCAAGAAGGAGGCGGCGCGCGGGGTGCAGGGCACTAACCCGATCGTCCCCGATCATTCGCGAAAGGAAAATCGATGGCTGAGCAGAAGAAGCGCATCGTAGTTAACGCATTCGAAATGACCTGCATTGGTCACCAGAGTTTCGACCTCTGGCGTCACCCGCGCTCCCGCGCAACCGAGTACAACACCATCAAGTACTGGACTGACCTGGCTAAGACCCTTGAGCGCGGTCTGTTTGACGCCGTGTTCATCGCTGACGTGGTCGGCATCTACGACGTGTACAAGAACTCTGCCGCTCCCGCTATCGAGGGTGCCGCTCAGGTTCCCGTGAATGACCCCGCAACCCAGATTTCTGCAATGGCTGCAGTGACCGAGCACCTCGGCTTCGGCGTGACTGCTGCCGCTACTTTCGAGCAGCCCTACACCCTGGCTCGCCGCTACGCCTCCCTCGACCACCTCACTGAGGGCCGCGTCGGCTTCAACGTTGTGACTTCTTACCTGCCTTCGGCTGCTGAGAACCAGGGCCTGCCCACCCAGATCCCGCACGACGAGCGTTACGAGATCGCTGACGAGTTCCTGGACGTCTGCTACAAGCTGTGGGAAGGCTCCTGGGAGGACGGCGCGGTCGTCAAGGACCGCGAGCGCGGCATCTACGCTGACCCCTCTAAGGTCCACCCGATTGGCCACAAGGGCAAGTACTTCTCCGTGCCCGGCATCTCCCTGACCGAGCCGAGCCCGCAGCGCACCCCCGTGATTTTCCAGGCTGGCGCATCCAGCCGCGGCCAGAAGTTCTCCGGCAAGCACGCTGAGGCTGTGTTCATCAGCGCCCTGCGCCCGGACCTGACCCGCGTTGTGACCGACCGTATTCGCGCCGCTGCCGAGGAGCAGGGCCGTAGCCGTGACGACGTCAAGATCCTCGCAATGCTCTCCGTCATCGTGGATGAGACCGAAGAGAAGGCAAAGGCAAAGTACGAGGATTACAAGAAGTACGTGAACCTCGACTCTGCACAGGCTATTGTCGGCGGCTGGTCCGGTGTTGACCTGTCCCAGTTCGACGAGGACGAGGTCCTGAACTACGTGCAGACCGAGTCGATTCAGTCCTTCCTGACCCCCTTCACCCTGCAGGCGAAGGACAAGAAGTGGACCCGCAAGGCCATCGCTGAGCACACCACCCTCGGCGGCATGGGCGAGGTCATTGTTGGTGACCCGGTTCAGGTTGCTGACGAGCTTGAGCGCTGGATTGACGAGGGTGGCCTGGACGGCATCAACCTGGCGTACCACGTCTCCCCGGGCTCCTTCGAGGACTTCATCGAGTACGTTGTTCCCGAGCTGCAGAAGCGCGGCCGCTACCGCACCGAGTACGAGGGCAACACCCTGCGCGAGAACATCTTCGGCAAGGGCCACACCAAGGTCGCTGACTCCCACCCGGCTGCTAAGTACCGCGGCGCATACGTGGGCAAGCCTTCGGCTGCTGACACCCCGGCTCGTGCAATCGCTGAATAAGCGTTGCCGCTGATGCGAACCGTGTAGGTTCGCTCAAACTTAACGATTGAAAACAAGAACGCCCGTTCTGCTGGAGGATTTGTATCCCCGGCAGGGCGGGCGTTTCTTTGCGCTGTGCCGCCGTCGCTTTCTTGATACAGGGCACCTTCTTGACGCGGCGCTTTCTTTATACTGGTTGGCATGATTGAACTTAACCATGATGACCGCTGCCCCTGCTCGAGCGGCGAGGTGTACGGCACCTGCTGCGGCAGGTTCCTGGGCGAGTTTGCCGCCTCCGGCACGCTGACTGCTCCCGCGCCGGAGCAGCTGATGCGCTCGCGTTTTACCGCGTTTGCGACCGGGGATGCGGCGTACCTGCTGGCGAGCTGGCATCCGAGTACTCGCCCGGCTACCTTGGAGTTGGAGGATGATATCCGCTGGTATCGCCTGGATATTCTGGGTGCTTCGGGTGGCCCGTTTGATGCGTCCGGTACGGTGGAGTTCGTTGCGTATTACCGTTCGGTGCCGGGTGTCCCTGCGGAGGAGCGGGTGAAGGGCAGCATGCATGAGCTGTCGCGCTTTGAGAAGGTGGGCGGCACCTGGCTCTATGTGGATGGAGACGTCCGCTAAATCTCGTAACTTTCCCTGCCTCTCATACGTGCAGAGTGTGGGCATAGAAGAAATGGCAGAATCATTCCGAAACCGGAACGATTCTGCCATTCTTTGTTGACGCCTCTCAACGAGGCTAACTATCGGGACTGTTGGACTTAGCTAGTCCAGCCGTTAATGATGCCCATACCGAAGTAAATCACGAACACCGCGGACACCAGGTACATCAGCCAGTGCACGTCCTTGCCGCGGCCCTGCACCAGGCGAATGAAGGTGTAGGACACGAAACCGGCGCCAATACCGTTCGCAATCGAGTACGACAGCGGCATGAAAATAATGGTCAGGAACGCCGGGATGCCCAGACCCCAGTCAGTCCAGTCAATATTCACAGCCTGGCGGATCATCAGGAAGCCGACCACAACCAGTGCGGGGGCAACCGCCTCGAAGGGAACGATGGTGACCAGGGGCGAGATGAAAATCGCCAGCAGGAACAGCACACCGGTCACAATGTTCGCGAAACCGGTGCGTGCGCCCGCACCAATACCGGTAGCGGACTCCACGAAAATCTGGTTCGCCGAACCGGACGCGCCACCACCAACAACGGAACCGAACGCATCCACGAGCAGGACCTTGTCGATGTCCTCAACCTTGCCGTCCTTCATGGTGCCAGCCTCGGCGGCAAGACCGACCGAAACGCCCATCGCGTCGAAGAACACAGACAGCAGAATGGTGAACACCAGCAGCGACGCAGCCAGCGGGCCGATGTGGGTGAATGCGCCGAACAGGTCAGCGGAACCGATGAGGGAGAAGTTCGGGGTGGTGAACTTCATGTCCGCCAGGGAAGGCACGTTCAGGGACCAGCCGGTCGCCGCCTCCTTCACAGAACCGGAGGGGACAACCGCCTCCAGAATCAGGGACAGCGCGGTGGAGGCGAGCACGCCCCACAGGATCGCACCCTTCACGTTACGGATGAACAGGGCGATGGTGAAGAACAAGCCGAAGAGGAAGACGAGGGTGGGCCAGCCGAGCAGGTGACCGCCCGCGCCGAGGCTCACCGGAACGGTGGTGCCGGCTGCGTCAGGCATGCGGCGGATAATGCCGGAGTCGACCAGACCGATAAAGGAAATGAAGAAGCCGATACCGACCACAATCGCGGTCTTGAGCGACTCAGGGACCGCCTCAAACACCGCGGTACGGAAGCCGGTGAGCACCAGAACGGTCATGATTAGACCGGCAAGAACGACCAGGCCCATGATGTCTGCCCAGGTCAGGTTCGGGGTGGTGGCAATGGTGGAGGCGAGCAGCGCGTTCACGCCCAGGCCAGCCGCCATGGCGAAGGGCTGCTTAGCGATAACACCCATGAGGATGGTCATCACGCCGGCAACCAGCGCGGTCACAGCCGCGACGGGTGCGATACCGAGGGTGCGTTCGGATGCGTCAGCACCGGTACCGATGACGAGGGGGTTCAGCACCACGATGTAGCTCATGGCGAAGAATGCGGCGAGGCCGCCGCGGAATTCTGCGGCGATGGAGGAGCCGCGTTCGGAAATCTTGAAGTAGCGGTCGAGTGCGCTGGTGGGCGCTGCCGCCTTCTGGGGTTCAGACATGTGAGGATCCGTTGATGTTGTTCGGTGTGTACTGTTGCGCCGCCGGTTTCGCGGGTGAAGCTCGCGGGTAAATCCCGGGTTGGGCGCCACAATGGTTCAACCATTGTAGGCGCCGCCTCCTAACTTGTGCCATTGAAACGCGTTGTGTGCGGCGGTTCAGTCGGTGATGTGGTGTTTCCCCGACCCCTGCAACCAGAATTGGGTAGTTGGGGTAGAGGGAAGAATAGCGCAGGGCGGGGTACCGGCAACCCGAAGGTGCCGATACCCCGCCCTGATGGCGCCCGCTCCTCCACGTGTGGAGGGTGAGGCACCCGATGTATTTAGTGCATCCAGCCGGTAATCAGGCCGTTAGCGAAGAAGATGAGGAACACTGCGGAAACCACGTACATGAGCCAGTGAACTTCCTTGCCGCGACCCTGCACCAGGCGGATGAAGACGTAGGACAGGAAGCCTGCACCGATACCGTCCGCGATGGAGTATGCCAGCGGCATGAAGATGATGGTCATGAACGCGGGGATACCCAGACCCCAGTCGTTCCAGTCGATGTTCACTGCCTGGCGGATCATCAGGAAGCCAACGAACACCATTGCGGGTGCAACAGCTTCGAAGGGCACGATGGTGACCAGCGGGGACAGGAAGATTGCGACGAGGAACAGTGCGCCGGTGACGATGTTCGCGAAGCCGGTGCGTGCGCCCGCGCCGATACCGGTTGCGGACTCCACGAAGATCTGGCTTGCGGAGGAGGAGGTGCCACCGCCGGCTACGGAGCCGAGGGCGTCCACGAGCAGGACCTTGTCGACGTTCTCGATCTGGCCGTCCTTGATGGTGCCTGCTTCGGTTGCGAGACCGACGGAGGTGCCCATTGCGTCGAAGAACGCGGAGATGAGGATGGTGAAGATCAGCAGAACAGCTGCCATGCCGCCGAGGGTGCCGAAGGCAGCGAACAGGTCAGCGGAGCCGAACAGGGAGAAGTCGGGCAGCTTGCTGGTGTTGGAGTCCCAGACGGGGACGTTCAGGGACCAGCCGGTGGGGGACTTAACCGAGCTGCCGGAGGGCACGACCTTCTCCAGGATGATGGAGAGGGCGGTGGAGGCAAGCACACCGTAGAGGATTGCACCCTTCACATTACGGATGAACAGCGCAATGGTGAGGAACAGGCCGAACAGGAAGACCAGGGTGGGCCAGCCGAGCAGGTGGCCGCTCACGCCGAAGGAGACGGGCACGGTGGTGCCTGCTGCGTCGGGCATACGGCGGATGATACCTGCGTTGACGAGGCCGATGAACGCAATGAAGAAGCCGATACCGACGACGATTGCGACCTTGAGCGATTCGGGGACCGCGTTGAACACTGCGGTGCGGAAGCCGGTCAGCACGAGGATGGTCATCAGCACACCAGCCCATACGACGAGACCCATGATGGCGGGCCAGGTCAGTCCGGGGGTGGAGGCGATGGTGGTTGCCAGTAGCGCGTTCACGCCGAGGCCTGCCGCCATGGCGAAGGGCTGCTTGGCGATGACGCCCATGAGGATGGTCATGACGCCTGCGACCAGTGCGGTCATTGCTGCGACCTGCGGTACGCCGAGCGCGTTGCCGGATGCGTCCTTGCCGAGGCCGATGATGAGGGGGTTCAGCACGACGATGTAGCTCATCGCGAAGAAGGTGGCGAGGCCGCCGCGGAATTCGGCGGCGATGGTGGAGCCTCGCTCAGTGATTTTGAAGTAACGGTCCAGTGCGCCCTTGGCTTCTGCCTTGGGGGTCTGGGGAGCCGCGGTGTTCTCAGAAGACATTCGTGAAAATCCGTAGATACTCATAGTCGGGGCGGGCGCCGGGGTTCCGAGCCCGCATAAAAAAGTGCCACTTCCCGGTGTGTTGGGGAGGTGACACTGTTGTTACCGAAATATTCTACGGTTAAAGTTTCTCTAAGCGTTAATCCAGGAAACTCCCAGCTTTCGTTCAGAAAGCCTGAAAAGGCACTGTAGAAACTATAAAATCCGCTGACTAGCAAAAAAATATATGTTTTGAATCTAAATAATTCGAAAATCTATACCATTTAGGTTGTGAAGGTGGTAGTCTTCTAGCACCAGGCCTGCGGTGGTGAAGTTTAGACCCACCCGCTACAGACGGGGATTCAACGATGAAAAATGCTCTGAGAGTGTGCGCAGTATTGTGCACAGTTCTGACCTTTCTGCTGGGTAGCGCCCTCATCTCTGTCCTGGAGACGCAGACTCCTCTGGGTACCAATGCGCAGGCACAGCTTTCTCTCCGTGCTTCGCAACAGTCTAAGTCTGAGCTGATTCAGAACTTTGATACTCTGGTGGATCGCTACGCTACCGATGGTGCCCAGCTACTCAAGGTGGTCGCCGACCCCGAAGATTTTTGGCACGGAAAATCCGTCTACGTGTTTGGGGCGAATTCACTGAGCTCTGACGGTGAAACTATCGATTGGTTCGACCCGGATAAGCACGGGAAAAAATATCCGTCACGAGCACTTGGGGATTCTTCGCTTGACGGCCAATACGCGCTAGCGGGTAGCCAAGAATTTGTGCGTGCTTTTGAAAACCTTGCCCGTGAACAAGGCATGGATGTTAAAGTTACCTCCGTTAACCCGGTGCGTGTTGTCTACGGGGCAGTTACTTCTTCGGGCTCTCTGACGAGCCTTATCTGCCTCGCTGTGCTCTTCTGTACCGCAATCATGGGGTGGTTGTCGGTCCGTTCGCGAACTCAGAATATTCTGCTTCTGAACGGATACTCCCCGCAGCGTCTGCAGCGAAGGGATGCACAAGACCTCCTGCTCCTGGCGCTACCTCCTGCAGTGGTAACAGCATTGTGCATGGGATGCGTAGAGGGGTTCGTGTATGGTGTGGCGCATCTTCCTCAACTGTTGGGGGTTACGGCGCTGATTTTTGCCGTGTTTACCGTTCTCATGCTGGTTGCTCTACTGCTGATCAACCTCATGACTTGGCCGAGTATTACTGCTGTGGGACGTAGGGAACCGGCGTATCGACGTTTTACAGTTCCGAGTGCAATCGCTAAGTATGCTGTGGTGGTTTTAGTGGCGTGCACTATTCCGGGTCTGGTCTCAAGCGCTCAAGTGAGTTTGGGTAGGAGCGATTCGGCGGCTGGCTGGTCTCTTCTTTCTGACCAGTACACCTTACGGGTGAACGTGCCTGAAGCGACGATACGGGATGAACAGGCGCTCGCCTCCTACGACCAGGCTACAGTGCGTGCTTTAGGTTCTCTTGAATCACGGAACGGTGTCCTCTTGTCCTATGCGTTGGAAAACGTTAAGGGTTTGGAGGGTAGCGGATACGATGGTGCTCTTATGGTGAACCGCGCCTATGTGGACCTTCTTCAGCAGCGTCTTGGCTTGTCGTTCAAGAACGTTGAGGATAGCAACTTCCCTGGATCTCAGTCTTTGCGTGCAGAGTATTCTTTCCACCAGAAGGACCGGGAGGATCGCGGATTTACTCTGCTCACTGTGGAGGATAAAACCAACTCGTCGGGGGTAAAGGTGCCTGCTTTGAGCTCTCAGGATTCACGGCTTCTGAACTATAAAAAGCCTGTTCTTGTGGTAACCGAATCGGCGACGCAGAATCTACAACCTTCCTTTATTTCTGCGGCCTTGACTACCGGTAACGTCATGGTCTCTCAGCCTGCGTCTGTACGGGCTGCCTACAACGCTGAGGAAATTGGGCAGACCCTACTTTCTGTGGACCGCGCGGGAGAGGAACACCTTTACATCGCGCAGCTGGAACGTAACCAGTATGTTGCGCATCTAGTGGGCCTAGCAATTCTCTGTGCGGCACTCATTATTGGCACAGCAATTAATACGTACATTACCCTTGCGGCTCGTGCTCGTAATGATTTTGTTTTACGTACTGCTGGTCTGCCTCTCAGAACAATTTTTAGTGGGTACCTTCTGAAGGAAACCTGCATTGTGTGCCTTTGCTCTGCTGCTGGGTTGGTACTTCTTCTGGTGCAGGGAGCAGAGTACGCCTTTTCAGCGATGGCGGCACCGCTGTTGTACGGCACTATTCTGGCGCTGGTGCTGAGACTGAGTTTTAACCGTATCTTCACCGCGACGGTTCACCGTCGTCACGTATAGGAGTGAATGATGAGGAATACTGTTTATCCCTCTGGCAATGTGGAACATCCTGAGGTAACTATCGCCTCCCGCGACATTGTGGTGTATGCGCAGGGGCAGCCCATTCTCCAGAGTCCTCACTTTGAGGCATATGCGGGGGAAGTAACTGGCATTGTGGGTCCGAGCGGATGCGGTAAAACGACGCTTTTGAATGTGTTGGGTCTGCTGATGCCGCCTCATGAGGGTGAGGTTGTTATTGGGGGCCGGCATATGGAACGTGCTCGCGAGAAGGAGCGTCTTGCGTTCTGGGCTGATGAAGCTTCCTTCGTTTTTCAGGATTACGGAATTATTGAGGAATGGAGCGTTATCGAGAATATTCTGCTTGATCGTAAGACCTTTGGTCGTGCTCGTATTACGGATGAGAGCCGCGAGCTTTTGAACGTCATTGGTCTTGAAGGGAAGGAACGTACTTCGGCTGCCCTGCTGAGTGGTGGTGAGAAGCAGAGGGTGGGTATCGCTCGGGCAATCCACAAGGGTGTGCGCTACATTTTTGCGGATGAGCCGACGGCAAGTCTTGATGCTGAGAACCGGGCATTGGTTGTTGAGCTGTTGAGCTCTGCTGCTCGGCGTGGAGCCACAGTTATCGTGGCGACTCATGATGCAGATATGATGACCGCCTGCGATAGGGTATGCCGTCTTGAAGCCCCTACCAGAATTCCCGATTCGGGATTAGTGGATGTAAATGTAAATTCTCATCGGAAGGAGAACGGATCATGACGACAAGGAGCCCTCTAGCTCGTGATGAGTATGATCGTGCGCCGGAAAATTCAGGAAGCGATGCCCCTCAAAAGAATGGATTGCGGCATCTGCCGCGAAAAGTGGTGGGCGTTCTAGTATCTTGCGTGGTGTTTGTTGGCGCTCTTCTGGGCCTGTACTGGGGCGGGGCTTTTGAGCCATGGCTGAATGAGTATTCGACCACTACACCAGCCTGTGCAACAGCTTCTTCACCGGAGGATGTGCAGCAAGCTCTTGCGCGGACTGAAGAGCTTAACGCTATTCGTTCGACTGCGAAGAATGTTGAATTCTCCCAGACTCTTCTGTGTGATGGGCAGAAGGCTGTTTTGACGATTACGTACACTGACCGGTCGGATTTTAAGCGTTTGAATGATGCGGTGACTTCGGCACATTTGGGTGCTGCTGCTGAGATTAAGCTCAAGAGGTAGGCGTGTAAAGAACGGTGGTTGTTTATCGCCCCTGCGCGAACAATGATAGTGCGTTAGGTTAGTAGACCCTAAGTTTCTGCTATATTCAAGGTGAAACAATGCGTCGCCGGATGCAGGGTTCCGTGTGGTGAGCCTTTTTCGGCATAGATGAGAATTCGGCATAGATGAGAAGGAACCCACCGTGACTGAAACTCCCCAGGAAAACACCGCTGAGAATTACCCCGCCGCGGAATCCCTGCCGGTACGCCAGCGCGCCGTCGTAGCAACCGACCGCCCCGCCCGATACATCAAGCAGCTCGGCTCGCACATGGGCCGCAAGCTCGGCACCGCAGAACTGCCCGACGGTATCCGCCTCACCTTCAACCGCGACGGTATTTTCCGCGGCTACGGTGACCTGCGCGAAATCGACGGTGCCCTCATCATGGAGGTGCGCGCCGAAAGCGACGAGTTGGCTGCTGGTCTGGCGGATGTGCTGGACCGCCACCTGGTCCGCTTCGGTGAGCGTGACGAACTGGTCGTCACCTTCGAGGCGGTACCCGCCTCCTAGTCCCTGCTTTCTAGTCTTCGTTACCCTGCCCCGCCCTCCTGCACCTCGGAGGGTGGGGCAGTTCTATGCCCACTGCGTGCGGAGGCGCCCGGGGTCGAACGCGCCGCGCTGCCCGGATTAGGTGACCCCGCCCGGATTAGGTGACAGAAAATTGTCCTATTTAGTGGGCGACGACATATAAGCCCCCGAACACCCGTCAATCCCCGGTAAAATAGGCAAGAAGTGAACACTAAGCTCACCGCCTGTTCGCGCCGCACTGGGCGCCGGACGGTGAACTTCGAAAGGAAGATTTTCGTGTCTGAAGCAGCACGCCCCCTGCGCGTCGCCGTTATTGGTGCAGGTCCCGCCGGTATTTACACCGCCGATATCCTCACCAAGTCTGAAGAGGTCCGCACCGGCGCCGTTGAGGTCGCCATCGACATCTTCGACCGCTACCCCGCCCCCTTCGGCCTGATCCGCTACGGTGTGGCACCGGATCACCCCCGCATCAAGGGCATCATCACCGCGCTGCACAAGGTCTTGGACCGCGGCGACATCCGTTTCTTCGGCAACGTCGAATACGGCAAGGACCTGACCCTCGCCGACCTGCGCGAACACTACGACGCCATCATCTTCGCAACCGGCGCGATTTTTGATGCACCCCTGAACATTAAGGGCATCGACCTGGATGGCTCCTACGGCGCAGCAGACTTCGTCTCCTGGTACGACGGCCACCCCGACTACCCCCGCACCTGGCCGCTCGAAGCTGAGCAGGTTGCAGTGCTCGGTAACGGCAACGTCGCCCTGGATGTTTCCCGAATCCTCTCCAAGCACGCTGACGACCTGCTCGTCACCGAAATCCCCGACAACGTCTACCAGGGCCTGAAGGCTTCCCCCGTGACCGACGTGCACGTCTTCGGTCGCCGCGGCCCCGCACAGATGAAGTTCACCCCGCTCGAGCTGCGCGAACTCGCACACTCTCGCGACGTGGACATCGTCCTGTACGAAGAGGACTTCCAGTTCGACGAGGCTTCTGAGGAAGCAATGGAGAAGAACGCCCAGACCAAGGTCATGATGAAGACCCTGCGCGGCTGGCTGGAAGACCAGAAGACCAACGAGCAGACCGCATCCCGCCGCCTGCACCTGCACTTCCTGCAGTCCCCGCACGAAATCCTCGGCGAAGACGGCAAGGTCGTGGGCCTGCGCATGGAACGCAACAAGCTCGATGGCAACGGCGGCATCATCGGCACCGGCGAGTACGTGGACTACCCCGTACAGGCTGTCTACCGCGCAATCGGCTACTTCGGTTCCGAACTGCCCGAAATCGGTTACGACGACAAGCGCGGCGTCATCACCAACGTTGAGGGTCGCGTCGTGGACGAGAACGGCGAGGTCGTTCCCGGCCTGTACGCATCCGGTTGGATTAAGCGCGGCCCCGTCGGCCTGATCGGCTCCACCAAGTCTGACGCGCTCGAGACCATCACCCACCTGCTCGAGGACCGCGAGAACCTCTACACCGCACCCGAGCCGGAGGCAGAGGCATTCAGCGCCTACCTGGACTCCAAGGGCATCAAGTACACCACCTGGGAAGGCTGGCACCGCCTGGACGACCACGAGAAGGCACTGGGCGCCGCATCCAAGGATGCAGCCGGTGAGCCTCGCGCCCGTGTGAAGGTTGTGGACCGCGACGAGATGATTAACGTCTCCCGCGGCGAGTAATCCTTACGTTGAGTACGTAGAGTATAGAAATCGACCCCGTACCGTGAACCGGTGCGGGGTCGATTTTTGTCTATATATAAGGAGGTAATAAGAAGTAGGGGAGTAGCGGGGGAGGAAGCTCAAGAAGCGCTCGCCCGGAAGAGCCGTCGAAAGAGCGGTTAAAGAAACCCACCCCGCACCATGAGGTCATGCGGGGTGGGCTGGGTAGGCGCCGAAGACACTCGAGGACATACCCTCCGGCTACCCGGACGCGCAGCGAGCCCATGCAGTGACTCCACGTGCGGCGCATCCCTTTAACGGGGTCTAGAAAGCTAAAGAAACACCAAGATTAGCTCTCTAAACAAGCGCATAGCCGTACGGTGTGTAGACTATGCACACTTTTTGAGGACGTCTTCAATGCCCAAAATGGCCTTGAGTACGGTTTCAGTTTCAGTACCCAGCTTCTTGCGGGCTTCACCAGAAATGACGGCCTTCACGATGTTCTTGAAGGTCTTCCACTGCTTGAAGGCGTTAACGAGTGCCTTAATAAGCTTGTAAATGGCGATGCCCAGCTGAATGACAAACTTTGCAATACTGACAACGCAGGCAATAACACCAACGGGGGAGAGCGCTGCGTGGGCGCGTCCATCAGACTTACGAACAGCGGCCTTAGCGCTTGCAATCTGACGGCCTGCGTCAGTGCCCTGGACGGTGGTCAGGTTGCCCAGTGCGCTCTCAATGCCGCTATTAACGCGGTTGGAGGATCCAGGCTTCGCATACTTCAAACGGGCAGGTACCTGCTCTAGGCGGCGCAGAATCAGCTTGAGCTGCTGGTCGGCAGTCATTGCCTTCTGCGGGTGCGCCATCTGCTGTGCCTGCGCTGCGGGTGCAGCTGCACAGCCGAGAGCGATGGTTGCGGTGCCTACGCCGAGTGCACGGAATGCCGTGCGGCGATTCATCGTTGCGGACACTGGATCCCCCTTTGGATCTCTATGCGGTTTATCGGTGCTGTAATGTGCGGTGACTTTACGTCTGGGGCTCCGGAAGTGGCCCCGTGCAAGGTCCGGAAGTGACCTTACGCCCTCTATAGTACGGTGCTCAAAGAGGGGGCTTCAAGCTATTTCAGGGGGTATTTTCAGCTGGCTTTCATCTCTCCTTGTCAATCGCTAGAGGTTTATCAAATCTTTATATTTCTGCGTCGTCATAATTGCGTAGATATCTGCACTGAGAGAAAAATAAGCGTCTGACAAGCCGGTTTATTGTATTCCCAAGAGTGAATATTTGCATCTACGTGCATTCTGGCCTGTAGTTGCTTTGCGCGGCACATTTTTGAGGGCTCCGGGGGTGCTGGGGTGAACCCTCTAGAGAGGTGTTGCTGTGCACTCTCTTGCAGATATTTGCACCCAGGGTAGCGTCTTGCCTGCATGTCCTATATAAGCGCGTAGAAAGTTGTCGAAAATTTTTTGGAGATATTGTGGAGTTTTTTGGCCGCTGCGATGCGCATAAGAGGGGTGTATAAGAGATGTGAAGGTGGGTTTTTGGAATTCTTGCGGGACTGATGCCGGCATCTTCGAAACAAAATTTCGGAGGAGTTTGTAGAAAATCTGTAGAAATGGAGGTAGCGAAAAAGTCTTTCTCTGGGCTCCTGTAGGTACCCAAACGTGTCTAAAAACCTTCCAAAAGCCTCTGATATGGGGTGTTGTGAAGAAATTTTAAAATTTTTTGAAGTTTTTCTGAATCCTCATTGACAAGCTTAAACACATATGTGCCAGGCTATAAATGGTCGAAAATGGGGGTCAAAATCGGGCAAAATCGAACAAAACGGTTTGCACGCCTCCGCAAACCTGTCATAGACTAGTGGAGGTTCGAACGACGGGATGAAGAAAACGGAACCTGTTCGATCGACTAGGCCCCCATCGTCTAGCGGCCTAGGACGCCGCCCTTTCACGGCGGTAGCACGGGTTCAAATCCCGTTGGGGGTACTTGCAAATCTCACGATTTGCAAAGCCAAGTTAGATGATATAGAGTTTACTTCTGTTGATTCCAACAAGGCCCCGTAGCGCAGTTGGTTAGCGCGCCGCCCTGTCACGGCGGAGGTCGCGGGTTCAAGTCCCGTCGGGGTCGCTCTGGCCGCGTAAGTTCAGATGATTATTCATCCGAAGACGCGGTCATTGCGTATCTAAAAGTAAATACGCAAGGCTCTGTAGCTCAGTTGGTAGAGCGTACGACTGAAAATCGTAAGGTCACCGGATCGACGCCGGTCGGAGCCACGAAATCCGCCTCCAGGCTTCTACAGTGGGGCGGGTTTTGTTTTTAAAAAACTTTGCGGTTGCAGATACTGCAAAACCGTCGAAAAGGCGGCATCTTGGGAATAAAACCCTGAGATGCCGCCTTTTTATATACGGTCTATGTACAGAACAGGTACACCACACTCACTGTAGAAACGCCCAGCAGGAAGCTACTCGATAATTTCTGCTCAAAGAGCGCATACAACGGGTTGCAGAAAGGATTGCCGCACCCATGACTGCCCAGAATTTCAGTACACAGCCTCCGGAGAGCTCACCCCAGATTCCCTGGGCAAAAAATGCTGCTGTCGATAGTGCTCAGGCGGGCGGAATCCGCCTCGAGAACATCACCAAAAGCTACCCGAGCCGAACCGGTGAACCCACCACGGTGCTGCAGAACCTGAACCTGCATATTCCCGCCGGGCAGATTACCGTGTTCGTTGGCCCCTCCGGCTGCGGTAAAACCACTAGTCTGCGCATGATTAACCGCATGGTGGAGCCCAACAGTGGCACCATCACCATTGACGGCGTGAACGTGCACGAGAAGAACCCCTACGAGCTGCGCCGCGGCATTGGCTACGTGATGCAGCAGGGTGGGCTCATGCCGCACCGCACCGTCGCGCAGAATATTGCCACCGTACCGCGCCTGCTCGGCGCCTCCCACAAGGAGGCGCAGGCGCGCGCCCTCGAACTGCTCAACGTGGTCGGTTTGGATTCTTCGTACGCCAAGCGCTACCCCTCCCAGCTTTCGGGCGGTCAAGTGCAGCGCGTTGGTGTGGCGCGTGCTCTCGCCGCCGATGCGCCCGTCCTGCTGATGGACGAGCCGTTCTCCGCGGTGGATCCGGTGGTGCGTACCGACCTGCAGAAAGAGCTGCTGCGCCTACAGGGGCAACTCGCCAAGACGATCGTGTTCGTCACCCACGACATTGACGAGGCGCTTCTGCTCGGCGATACAATCGCCGTCTTCGCGGAGGGTGGCCGCCTCGCACAGTTCGGTACTTCAGAAGAGATTCTCTACAGCCCCGCCGATGATTTTGTGCGCTCCTTCGTGAGCCGCTCCGTTGCCGGCCTGCTGGATGAGCAGACGGTGCGCCAGGCGCGTGAACGCCGACTTGCCGCCTCCCGAGAAGCACAGAATGGTGCGGTAGAAGGCGAGAAAAGCGAATGAGTCTTCTAGAAAATAGTGTGATCGCGGCACCACCTCTCACCGCGCATCCCCTAGTGGCATCACCCCTCGCCGCAAGCGACATGCACTGGGAATGGGTCGCCACCAATAGTCAGCGCATCCTCGAGCTGACCCTCAGCCACCTCTACCAGGGCGTCGTGCCCGTCGCGATTGGCGCTCTCGTCGCGCTGCCGGTCGCCTACTACGCGAGCCGTCGCCGCGACCGCGGCTCCGAACGCCGCATCGGTGCGCGAACCCTCATGCATCTCTCCTCACTGCTGTACACCATCCCCTCGATCGCGCTTTTTGTGCTGATGCCGCTCATTCTGGGAACCTCCATTATTTCCCCGCTGAACGTGCTCGTTGCCCTGAGTGTCTACTCCTTCTCGCTCATGGTGCGCTCCGGCGTGGATGCCTTCGACTCTGTGCCCGATAGCGTGCACGAATCTGGACGCGCCCTCGGATACACGCCCCGACAGGCGCTGATGGAGCTCTACCTGCCCCTCGCTACGCCCGTCATTATGGCAGGAATCCGCGTGGCAACCGTGGCAAATATTGCGATGGTGTCCGTGGGTGCCCTCATCGGTGTGCCCTCGCTCGGCACGCTCTTCACCGACGGACTCGCGCGCAATATCCCTTCGGAAATCCTGGCTGGCGTAATCCTTAGCCTGCTGCTCGCGTTGGTCCTCGACCTGCTCCTTATCCTTCTGACGAGGGCACTTACACCCTGGCAGGCGGCTACGGTTGCGAACCGCCGCAGCCCCGAAAGGAAGGCATAACCCGTGAACGTCATAGAACGAACCTTCGCCTACCTCATGGACGGCGCCAACTGGCAGGGAAGCGGCGGAATCCTCGTGCGCCTGCTCGAACACCTGAGCGTCACCGCCCTCGCCACCGCCTGCGCGGCACTCATCGTCGTGCCCCTCGGTCTCTGGGCTGGACACCACCGACCCTCCGACGGCGCTAACCGCCGCCGCAGCAACCTGCTCATGAGCGCCGTAGCCGCCACCCGCGCGCTACCCGCGCTCGGTCTGCTCACCATCCTGGCGCTCTGGCTGGGCGTCTCAACCCTGCCCGCCCTCATCGTGCTCATTATTATTGCGGCGGCACCCCTGCTCGCCGGAGTTCTTGAAGGCCTCGCCGCTGTGCCGGAAGACCTCGTGGACGCAGCCCGCGCCCAGGGCCTCACCGAATGGCAGATTCTGACCCGCCTCGAAATCCCGCTCGCCGCCAACATGATGCTCGGCGGGCTCCGCTCCGCACTCGTGCAGGTCATCGCAACCGCGACCATCGTCGCCTACCTGAGCGGCGGAACCCTCGGCAGGTACCTCTTCGACGGGCTCGCCGTGCGAGATTACCCGCGCATGCTCGTCGCAACCCTGCTCGTGGCGCTTCTCGCCTTCGCCGTGGACGCGCTCATGGGCCTCGTGCAGCGTGCGCTCACCCCCGCGGGGCTCACCATCAACCGGAAGAAGGCATGAACCCGATGAATCAGACGCCTCGAACCTTCTCGCGCCGTACCGTATCTCGTCGCACTGCCCTAGCCGCCGCCGGAGCGCTCGGCATGGCGGGTATTCTTAGCGCCTGCGGGCTCAGCGGCGACAAAGTCTTCAGTGGCGAACACGAAGGAATCATCGTTGGCTCAGCGGCCTTCGCCGAATCCCAAATTCTCGCCGAAATCTACGCCGGAGCCCTCGCCCGGGCGGGATTCAATGCCCGCACCCAGCTAAGCATCGGCGCCCGCGAAGCGTACCTGGGGGCACTCGCCTCCGGTGCGGTGGACGTTATCCCGGACTACTCCGGAAACCTACTGCTCTACCTGGACCCGAAGGCTACAGCTAACACTGCGCAGGAGATTCTGCAGGCGCTACCCGCCGCCCTCGGCACCCTCACCACGGGTGGCTCCGGGGCTGAAATCCGCGCCCTGAACGCCTCCGAGGCGGAGGATAAGGACTCGCTTGTCGTTACCGCGCAGACCGCCCAGAAGTACGGTCTGCGAAGCCTTGAAGACCTCGCCTCCCGCTGTACGAATCTGAAGCTTGGCGCCGCCCCAGAGTTTGCCGAGCGCGCCTACGGCATCCCGGGTCTGAAAGAGAAGTACGGATGCGTCCCCGCCGAGTTTGTGCCCCTCTCGGATGGCGGCGGCGCGCTGACCGTCAAGGCCCTGCTGGATGACACCGTGCAGGTGGTGGACCTCTACTCGACCACCCCCGCAATTGAGCAGAATCAGCTGGTGGTGCTGGAGGATCCGAAGAATATGATTCTGGCTCAGCAGGTGCTGCCCATTATTAATACGTCGCGAGTTCCCGACTCCGCGGCGGAGGTTCTGAATCGTGTCTCGGCGAAGCTCACTACCGCCGATTTGCGCACTCTCAATGACCGTGTTTCGGGTACCTCCAAGCAGGAGCCCGCGCAGGCGGCGGCTACCTGGCTGAACGAGCACGGATTCTAAGACTCTGCCTGATATTCCACATAAATTCCTCTACAGGAATGGTTATAAACAAAACCGACCTGGGAATATTCTAGAAATAGAATATTGCCAGGTCGGTTTATATCATCCCGCCCCACAGGCTAGGGGAGAGGCGCAGAACCGCTTTTAGCCCTCAATCAGCAGCGCCAGAGCCTCGTAGGGGCGCAGGCTCAGCGTCACCGTCTCGGCCGAATCAGACACAGCAGAGGAGTCCACCGCAGAATTCTTGTAATTACACACCAGCACGCGACCGGAACGAACAAACTCAGCCGGAACCTCAACCTCGGTCGGCTCACCGTAGAAGTTCGTCAATACCAGCAGGCGCTGCGCCGGGCTATCCTTCTCAGCTTCAGCGGGAAGCTCACGCAGGTACGCAAACACCCGCTCGTGATCCAACGCGTAGGGCGCGTACGAACCCACAGAGATGACCGGGTACTGCTTACGCAGGGCAATCAGGTTGCGGTAGTAGGGCAGAATCACGCCGTCACGTTCCTCATCCTCCACCGAAATACCGGCACCAGTCGCCGCATCACGCACCGGGGCGGGAGCCAGCCACGGCGACGTGGAACCGAAACCAGCGGTCGCCGGATCCGCGGTCCACTGCATCGGCACACGCGAATTATCGCGAGCCTTCGACGCCACAATCTCCAGGGTCTGCTGCTCGTTCAGGCCGCGCTCACGCAGCATCGCGTAGGCGTTGTGCGCCTCCACATCCACGTACTGCTCGATTGAGGAGTAGACCGGGTCAATCATGCCGATTTCCTCGCCCTGGTACACGTACGGGGTGCCGCGCAGCAGGTGAATTACGGTCGCTAGCATGGTCGCCGACTCGGCACGGTAACGCTCAACGTCGCCAAAACGGTTCAGTGCGCGCGGCTGGTCGTGGTTATTCCAGAACAGCGCGTTCCAGCCGCCGCCGGCCTGCATACCCAGCGCCCAATCGTTCAGGATCTGCTTCAACTCGGCAAAACGGAACGGCACCTTCGACCACTTCTCGCCGTTCTCGTAGTCCACCTTCAGATGGTGGAAGCTGAACACCATGTCCAGCTCGTGGTGTGCCGGGTTGGAGTAGCCCACGCAGTTTTCGATGCTGGTCGAGGACATTTCGCCCACGGTCACGGTGTCATCATGCTGACCGAAGGAGGCGCGGTTCAGCTGCTGAATGCGGGTGTGCACAATCGGGGTGTCGGTGTATTGCGCCTTGTCCACGGTGCCTTCGGGGGCGTCGAGTAGCTCTTCACCCTTGCCGATGACGTTAATGACGTCAAAACGGAAACCGCGCACACCCTTCTCGTACCAGAAGTTCACGACCTTAAACAGCTCGTCGCGCACAACCGGGTTGTACCAGTTCACGTCCGCTTGGGTGCGGTCGTACAGGTGCATGTAGAACAGAGGAGTGCCGTGCTCATCCGTGTACTCGCCGAAGCGGGACCAGCAGGGGCCGCCGAACTTCGACTCCCAGTTGGTCGGTTCGCGTAGCTGACCGTCCTCGGTGTATTTGCCGGGGCGAATGTAGAAGTAGTCCCAGTATTCGCGTTCACCGGCGAGCGCACGCTGGAACCATTCGTGCTCGGTCGAGACGTGGTTGAGGACCATGTCGAACATGACGCCCACACCGTGCTCGGCGAGGGCGGCGATCATCTCTTCGACATCCTCCATGGTGCCCAGGTCGGGGTTAATGGCGTAGTAGTCGGAGATGTCGTAGCCGTTGTCGTTCTGCGGGGAGGCGAAGAACGGGTTGAACCACACCATGTCCACGCCCAGGGAGGCAATGTAGGGCACCTTCTCGATGACGCCGCGCAGGTCGCCGTAGGCGCCACCGGCGGAGGAGTAGAAGGACTTGGGGTACACCTGGTAGATGACGGAAGACGCGAAGTCCTTGCCGCCTGCCGGGGTGAGGGTGAGCGATGCGGTGGGTGCCTGTGCCATGGAAACCTTCTGAAACGTGAGCAGGGTTCAGTGCCTATGAAAGCGTGTATAAATCAGTGTGTTGGGAACGAACCGCGTCGGTGCTACATATGCGCAGCGAGGTTCGTCCGCGGCAGACACAGACGCCTGCCGCCTCCCGGTGCCGTTCGCCGACTGAATATCGCCGCCCGCAACCTGGGCTCATTCCAGATTAGGGGGCATAATGGGGTGATGTCCCCCATCTACCCCAAAGGGGGCAATTCTGCCGCAGATCCGGCACAACCCCCGTGGCCTCAACCCTCCCACCGATAGGCGGTTGTAGGCTCGTGCGCGTTTCGATGCATGAAACCAAAGTGACCCTGAGCTGAAGAGCGTTGGACGCCGCGCGTAAAATCAGTACTTGCATCACTACGGAAGGTAAAACAATGCCAGAACTGCGTTCACGTACTTCAACTCACGGCCGTAACATGGCTGGTGCCCGC
This sequence comes from Rothia sp. HMSC071B01, assembly GCF_001808945.1. Taxonomy (NCBI): domain Bacteria; kingdom Bacillati; phylum Actinomycetota; class Actinomycetes; order Micrococcales; family Micrococcaceae; genus Rothia; species Rothia sp. HMSC071B01. Next base: position 103,260 of record NZ_KV795068.1, read on the forward strand.
GCCCTGTGGCGTGCCACCGGCATGGGCGATGACGACTTCGGCAAGCCCATTATTGCTATCGCGAACTCCTTCACCCAGTTCGTGCCCGGCCACGTGCATCTGAAGGACATGGGTGAGCTGGTCGCCGGCGCGATTCGTGAGGCTGGCGGCGTCGCCAAGGAATTTAACACTATCGCTGTTGATGACGGTATTGCGATGGGCCACGACGGTATGCTCTACTCGCTGCCTTCCCGCGATCTGATCGCTGACTCGGTCGAGTACATGGTCAACGCGCACCGTGCCGACGCGCTGGTCTGCATCTCTAACTGTGACAAGATTACCCCCGGTATGCTTCTGGCGGCTATGCGCCTGAACATCCCCACCATCTTTGTCTCTGGCGGCCCTATGGAGTCCGGCGAGGGTATTGAGGGTATTGTTGAGCACCGCCTCGACCTCATTGATGCCATGGTGATGGCTGTTGACGATAGCGTCAGTGACGCTGCGCTCGCTCAGGTTGAGAAGAATGCATGCCCGACCTGCGGTTCGTGCGCGGGTATGTTCACCGCGAACTCCATGAACTGCCTGAATGAGGCGATTGGTCTGGCGCTGCCCGGTAACGGCACCACCCTGGCTACTCAGGTTGCTCGTAAGGAGCTGTTCCTGGATGCTGGTCGCCGCATCGTTGAGCTGGCTAAGCGCTACTACGAGCAGGATGACGAGTCGGTTCTGCCCCGCTCCATTGCGACCAAGGAGGCGTTCGAGAACGCTATGGCGCTGGATGTGGCGATGGGAGGTTCGACTAACACCGTGCTGCACACCCTGGCGATTGCGCACGAGGCGGGTGCTGACTTCACCCTGAAGGATATTGACCGCATTTCGCGTCAGGTTCCCTGCCTGGCGAAGGTTGCCCCGAACTCCACCAAGTACCACATTGAGCACGTGCACCGTGCCGGTGGTATTCCCGCACTGCTGGGTGAGCTGAACCGTGCCGGCCTGCTACACAAGAACGTTCATTCTGTTCACGCTGATTCGCTGGACGAGTGGCTGGACGAGTGGGATATCCGCGGCGGCAAGGCGAGCGAGAAGGCGAAGGATCTGTTCCTCGCAGCTCCCGGCGGCGTGCGCACCACCCACGCGTTCTCCACCGCCAACAAGTACGAGTCCCACGAGACTGACGCTGAGAACGGTTGCATCCGTTCGGTCGAGCACGCCTACACCAAGGACGGCGGCCTGGCGGTCCTGTACGGCAACATCGCTCAGGACGGCGCAATCATCAAGTCCGCTGGTATTGATGAGGAGCTGTTCCACTTCAAGGGTCGCGCCTTCGTGGTCGAGTCTCAGGACGAGGCTGTGTACGAGATCCTGTCGAAGAACGTGAAGGAAGGCGACGTTGTCGTCATCCAGTACGAGGGCCCGAAGGGCGGCCCCGGCATGCAGGAAATGCTGTACCCGACCTCCTACCTGAAGGGTCTGGGCCTGGGCAAGAAATGTGCACTGATTACTGACGGTCGTTTCTCCGGTGGTACCTCCGGTATTTCGATTGGTCACGTCTCCCCGGAGGCGGCTGCTGGCGGCGCTATCGGCCTGGTGCAGACCGGCGACGAGATTGAGATTGACGTGAATAACCGCATCCTGCGTGTAAACGTTTCGGATGAGGAGCTGGCTGCTCGCCGCGAGGCGAAGGGTGCCGCACCGTGGCGTCCGACCAAGCCGCGTGAGCGTCACGTATCGAACGCCCTGAAGGTGTACGGTATGCTGGCTGCTTCGGCTGATAAGGGTGGCGTGCGTATCCTGCCTGAGGACGCATAAACCCCTCACGTATCGTGTGAGAATTTAATATTCTTGCCCCTAAGGGTCGGTGCTCTGTTCTGCAGTTTTTCTGCGGGGCGGGGTGCCGACCTTTTTAACGTTTTTGAGAGTCCGGTGCGGCGTATTGCCTTGTCAAGGCTATTGCAGTAGGGTGTAGGAGGGTACTTAGGTACCCGATTCACCGACTCAGCACAACCACTCAAACACAACGCAATTCGCAACCCTCACGAGGACGTATTCATGGTTACCCTGCCCGCACGCGCACAGCGTGCCTTTACTTGCCGTACCCTGGCGGCTCTTGCCTGCATCGGTGCGCTCGCTTTGAGCTCTTGCTCTGCCCAGCCGCAGGCTGATGAGTCTGAAACCGCCCCGATGAAGGTGGCGACTTCTTCCGCGCCCGTGGACGCTAAGACCCTGTTCACCGCGGCGGATGGCTCCTGGAAACCGAATACCGTGCAGATTGCTGCCGGCTTGGATTCCCCTGTAACCTACGATTCGGTGGCGACCCCCACGAATGAGCCGAGCACCAACGCCGAGTACGAGGCGGCATACGCCACGGCGAGCGGCTCCGTGAGCACTATCGATCCTGGTACTCGCTGTGGCGTGACGAGTCTGCTGGGTGGTTCCGCCGGTATTTACGTGTATGACGGTTCGGATTGCGCGAAGGCTCAGGAGGCGGTGCGCCTCTTCAACAGCCGCAAGAACCAGGACGGCGCGGCGAGTGTTGAGTGGTACCAGTGCGCTACGAAGGTGCAGGGCCGCGACTACATTACGGGTGCCTGCTTCACTCAGAGCGGTAGCGCCGATAAGCCGCGCCTGGCGCTGATTCCGGCACAGACCCGCATGCTGTCGGGTACGCTGACTTTCGCTGAAGCGTACGGTGGCGGCACTTTCGGTCAGGGTGATTCTGCGAAGACTGTTGAGGCGCTGCGTTTCACCAGCCCGGACTCTAAGGTCGCGTGTTCGGTGACCCCGTCAGGTGTGGACTGCCAGGCGCTGGTGGGCGTGACCCTGGAGGGCTGGGATGCCGCATCCGGTAAGGCACAGCAGCGCGTGCACATGGTGCAGGGCCAGGCGCCCGAGGTGAGCCTGGTCGGTCAGACCGCCACCCCGGAGCCGGTGAATACTGAGGGTATTGTTGCCCTATCTACCGGTCAGGTGGTGACTGCGTACGGTTACACCTGCAAGTCGGTGAATACCGGTAAGGTGCATTGCGTGAGCGCGACGAATGGTTTCACACTTGATTCGATGGAGGTCGGCCTAGAGCGCCGATAAGCCGAGAGCGCCGCCAGTAGCCGCGCTCGCTTCCAAGGCTGGTATGCCTCCATGGCTGACATACGAAGGTGCCCGGCACCCCTCACGTAGGGGGTGCCGGGCACCTCGGTCTTTAATGTTGCTTAGCGGAAGTTGACGATGCGAACGTCCAGCTCGGAGGAGAGCAGCGGCTCCCATGCGGCGACAGCCTTCTGGAAGTGTTCGGTGCCCATGTGCTTTTCGAGCAGTTCCTGGGATTCCCAACGCTCGATGAATGCGAAGTCGGTGTCGGAGACGGCACCGAAGTCGTAGCTGACGTTGCCTTCGTCCTGGCGGCTTGCGGTCACGAGCGGTTCGATGGTCTTGAGGAATTCTTCGACGTGCTCGGGCTTGACGGATACTCCGGCGTAAACACCAATCATGGGGCTCTCCTTATCGGGTGGTGCGGCGGTTGCCGCGTCGTATATGACTCTTTTACCGTACACCTTTCCCCACGCCTCGGTGAGGTATGCGCGGGGGTTTCTCGCGCTGTGTTCTGTGCTGGGTTTTGTGTTGTGCCGGTGCGTGAGAGGAGTTGCGGTTATTCCATTCGCTAACTGTAAAAAAGGTGTTTTATATTTGCGTGCCCCTTTCTTTTCGACCTATAAAAGAATGAGGACGATATACCGTATGAATGGAAGGAGACGCGGTATGGCACACATGGGGGGTGACACTCATGGGATTTTCACCGGCGCATATCAAACGATGCACCCTGACCTGGGAGGCGCCCGACTATAGCGCCTCGTACCCTGCCGGGTACACGGATCAGGGCGTTGCTGTGATTGCGGTGGCTCAGGAGCATCGTAAGGCGCAGGGTTTTTGTTATTCGGCATTGTCGACGGTGGTTTTTATTTCTAAGCAGGACGGCACCCGCACTGTGGTGAATGAGGAGCCGATGCTTTTCACTCACGTTCATTCCCTGATGGAGTGCTGTGATGAGGTGCATCCGCGTCTGCTGGGTCGTGCCGTGCTTTCTGCGTGGGATGTGGTTCCTGAGCAGTACCGTCAGAACCTGGTGACGATTGCTGCTGACCGTAAGAATTTGAAGCATCTTTTCCGTGATTGCGACCAGTTGAAGGGGATTATGGAGTACCGCGCCTTTGAGAAGGTGCTGGACCCGTACGATAACCATTCTTTGGGTGAAGTGCATGTGAAGCTTGCTGGCACGCCCGCGTATGAGCGGATGCAGGCTGAGGTGTGTGCGGCACGTACCGCCGTGGATGAGATGGTGGAGGAGGCACTGACCCCTCGACCGCTGGATCAGCTGCAGGACTATAGCGTTTTCACGGATTGTTCGTTCCGTTCGACTCACAATAAGAAGTATCAGCGTGGCGGCCGTATGGGTATCGCCGGCGTGAGTGAGGACGGCTTCTATTTTCATGCCCACTATGATGGCGTGAATATTATGACCGGTGAGCTGTCTGCGATGTTGGCGGCTTATACGGTGTTCCATAGCGGTTCGCGCCGCCTGATTATTCATACGGATTCTTTGGGTGCGTTGACGTTTGTGTTGCGTTTGGCGCATAGCCGTTGGGCTTTTGAGGCGTGGGTTTCTGAGGGTATTCAGGATGAGCGCGTGGTGGCTCAGATGCGTGCTTTGACGGAGGCTATCCGCGAGAAGCGTGTGCTGGTGAAGCATGTTCCGGGTCATACGGGCCACGGTTTGCAGGAGAGTAGCGACTCTGTGTCGAAGATGCATCGCCATTTTCCGGGGCAGATTGTGGATAAGCGTCACCAGAGCGAGTTTAATCAGCGTTGCGAGTCGATTATTACTGCTTTGTCGGGTTGTGCGAAGGCTGTTCGCCTGCTTGCGCCGGAGTGGTTGCAGATTAAACCTTCTTCAATCCACACGGGAAACCGTTTATGGCGCTAAACTAGTCCAGGGTAGAAATGAACGCGCGATGCATTCGCCGCATACGAAGGTATGCGATGTCGGAGGTGTCGCGTGTTTCTTTTTGCCCTTTTCTGTGCGTGTTTGTCGGCTGGTTGCTGATTGCGACCGTGGGGTTGCTGGGTACGAGCCTGGGCGTAACGGCGATTGTGGCAGAGAACCAGATTTTGCTGGTGTTGGCGTTCTTCACTGTTATCGTTCCAGTGCATCCTGCGATAGCGCCTCATGCAATAAAATTGCCCACCCGGGGTTATCCGGGTGGGCAGTTTTATTTAGAGGAGCGATGACCACAGTCGGCAGAGGTTCTCCACCATCTTGATGCGGCGCGGGCGCTCCGCCCACTGGGTGTACAGCAGCTCGGTGCAGACCTGCTCGTATTCGGCGCATACTTCATCCAGCATCGCGACCATGCCGCGGTCAATGACGAACGTTGACACTTCCATGTTCAGTGAGAAGGAACGCGGGTCCATATTGGACGAGCCAATGAACGTAATTTCGTCGTCGACCATCATGAACTTGGAGTGCAACACGGTCGGGCTGGGGTACTGCAGAATACGCACACCCGCCTGCAGCAGCTGCTCGTAGTAGGAACGCTGCGCCATGTTCGGCAGGAACTGGTCGCCCTTCTCGCACACAATCACGGTGGTTTCAATACCGGAGTAGGCGGCGTTCGTGAGTGCCTGCAGTAGGGTCTCTTCGGGCACGAAGTAGGGCGAGCAGATGGTAATACGCCGCTCGGCGTTGTAGATCAGGTAGTTAATGAGGCGCAGGTTGTTTTCGGTTTCAAAACCGGGGCCGGAGGGCACAACCTGGGCGCGCATCCCATCCTTGTAGTAGGGGATATTGGTGTTAATTTCTGCCAGGATCAGCTGGTTCGTTTCGGAGTACCAGTCGGAGACGAAAACGGCGTTGAGCTCTTCAACGATGGGGCCGGTGCAGGAGAAGGTCAGGTCCTTCCACTCCAAGCCCTTCTTAATGTTTTCGGGCATGTCGTAGGAGCGGTGAATAGCGTTCTGCGAACCGGAGAACGCGACGCGTCCGTCCACGACGAGGACCTTGCGGTGGTTACGCAGGTCGGGTCGCTGCCACTTGAGTTTCCACGGTTTGAGCGGCAGCATGAGGCGCCACTGCATACCCGAGTCGTTGAGCATTTTCACGAGTTTCTTATAGGACGGGTATTTGCGGGAGCCGATGTGGTCGAGGAGTACGCGCACCTGTACACCGCGTTCGTGGGCTGCGAAGAGGGCGTCCCAGAGGACTGCGCTCGCCTCGTCGTAGGCGGTGATGTAGAACTCGAAGTGCACGTATTTGGTGGCGCGGTCGACTTCTTCCGCCATGGCGACCATTGCCTCGTGGTTGTCGGTGTGGAGGGTGAATTGGTTGCCGCCGACCAGGGGGAGTGAGCCCAGGGTGTAGTTGAGCTGGCTGGCTGCCTTTGCGGGGTCGGAGAGGTCGTCGGTGCGGGTGAGGAAGGGCTTGTTCTCGCTGACTTCGCGGATCAAGTCGTTCATGGCGTGTTGGCGTGCGCGGCGGTAGGCGGGCAGGCGCGAGGAGCCGAAGACGAGGAATGCGATGAACCCTACGAAGGGGATGAAGAAGATGGCCATGAGCCAGCCCAGGGCAACCACGGGTTTGCGGTTGTAGGGGAGCCAACAGAGGGCTGCGAGTCGGATGAGGATATCGGCGATGCCGAGTGCGAGGCGTAGCCAGTCGGGCAGGAAGTCGAGGTAGGCGGGGGCAAACAAGTTCATCCCTCTATTATGCCGATGTTTTGTGTGGGGCTTGGGGGAGTGGGTTTGCCGCTTCGTATGTGATGTGTCGGTATTGTGTGCGGGTGTTGTGTGCCAGTGGCGGGGCCGGAGTTTAGCCGGCTATGCTGTGAGCCTTAACGCTAAAAATGCACTTGAGCATTGTGTGCAGTGGTGAAATAATTGCAGTTATGCAGAAAAAGGAACAGAGCCTTCGCGAACGCCGCCGCGAACAAACCTGGACGGCAATCCACGAAGCAGCCCTCAAACGCGTCCGCGACCATGGGATGCGCGGAACCACCGTTGAAGAAATCGCCCAGGAGGCGGGCGTCTCCCCGCGTACCTTCTTCAACTACTTCCCCTCCAAAGAGGACGCCGTTCTGGGTCTGCGTGAACCGGTGGTCAGCGAGGAAATCCTCGAAACAGACCGCGCCCACGAGGATGACAACACCATCATTCGTGTAACCCACCTTCTCTGGGAGGTCATTTTCCAGAGCTTCCACTACGCCAATGGCAAGGACCCCCGAGCTCCCTTTCAGGAGTTCCCCGAGTCCGCGAAACGAATGAAAATGCACTACATGAAGTGCGAACAGGTGCTCACCGATTACCTGAACACTATTGACTGGGTGGCTTTTGACGCGGCCGGTCGCCGCGGCCCCTTCCCGCGCCGAACCCCCGCTGACCCGCTGACCGATCACTTCCGGGAGCGATCACGCGCAAAGGTCCAGCTTGCCTCCGCGGTGCTTCGTCAGCTGGAGTTCGCCCGCGACCTGGAAGATAAAGAGGATATTGCCCGCCATATCCGCCAGACGGTGAAGACCTTCCAGTTCCTGCTTTTTGAGCAGAACCGACCGGCAATCTAGCGGCGGTTCACTGCTACAAACTACAAAAGCCCGCCGGAAACCGAATCCGAGGCCCCGAATCGAGGCAACCGAATCCAGAGCCCGGCGGACATTCACAACAGATATATATAGAACGTAACTAAGGATTATCGATGAGTACAGAGGAAAAGAAGCTACCTCAGCCGCCAGCCGGCGAGGCTAAGCAGGAAAGTAAAAACCGCATCCGCGCCATGTTCCTGGGCCTGGTCATTGTGATGCTCATGTCCTCGCTGAACCAAACGATTCTGGCGCCGTCGCTGCCCACGATTGTGGGTGAGCTTCACGGCGTGGAGCACATGAGCTGGGTGATTACCATTTTCATCCTGCTTTCGACGATTACGATGCCGGTCTACGGCAAGCTTTCTGACCAGTTCGGACGCAAGCCCTTCCTGATTTTTGCGATTGTCTCTTTCATGGCGGGTTCGATTGTTGGCGCGCTCGCTCAGGACATGAATTGGCTGATTTTTGCTCGTGCCCTGCAGGGTCTGGGCGGTGGCGGTCTGATGATTCTGTCTCAGGCTGTGATTGCTGACGTGATTCCTCCCCGCGACCGCGGCCGCTACATGGGTATTATCGGTGGCGTTTTTGCTTTCTCGTCGGTGGCTGGTCCGCTGATTGGTGGCTGGATTACTGAGGGGCCGGGCTGGCGTTGGGCGTTCTGGCTGAACCTGCCGCTGGCTATTCTGTCGATTCTTGCGGTGATTTTCTTGCTGCCGCACCGCCCGTTCCGTGAGCGTGAGAAGCACAGCATCGACTACCTTGGCTCGCTGATTCTGATGGCGGGTACGAGTGCGCTGGTGCTTGCTACGATTTGGGGTGGCAACCAGTACGAGTGGGCTTCGCCGCAGATTATTGGTCTGCTGATTTTCTCGGTGGTTGCTGCGCTGGTGTTCATCCCGGTGGAGAACCGTGCGGCTGAGCCGGTCATGCCCATGTACCTGTTCAAGAACCGTAACTTCCTGCTGACTCTGGGTGCTTCGTTGGCGCTGGGTGTGGCAATGTTCGGTGCGGTGGAGTACATCCCGACTTATCTGCAGATGGCGCTGGGTGTGAGCGCTACGGTGGCTGGTCTGCTGATGATCCCGATGATGGGTGTCATGCTGGTGGTGTCCATTGTGACGGGCCGCGTGGTGTCGAAGAGCGGTCGCTACAAGCGTTACGTGACGAGCGGTACCGCGATTGTGGCGCTGGGCCTGTTCCTGCTGTCGACCGTGACTATTGAGACTCCGACCTGGCTGTTCTGTGTGTACCTTGCGGTGATGGGTGCCGGTCTGGGTATGTCCATGCAGTTCTTGACTCTGATTGTTCAGAATGCGTTCCCGGTGAGTGTGGTTGGTACCGCGACGGCGTCGAATAACTTCTTCCGTCAGGTGGGTGCTACTGTGGGTGCCTCGCTGGTGGGTGGTCTGTTTACCTCGCGTCTGACCTCGCTGATTTCTGAGCGTATGCCGCAGCAGGCGCTGCAGTCTTCGGGTAGCCATGCGTCTTCGTCTCTGACTCCTGAACTGGTGGCGTCTTTGCCGGAGCCGGTGCACGGCATCATTGTGAATGCGTATAACGATGCGTTGATTCCGCTGTTCCTGTACCTGGTGCCGCTGGGTCTGGTGTCTACGCTGCTTCTGTTCTTCATTCGTGAGGATGCGCTGGCGACGACCCTGGAGACTGAGCCGGCTGTTGATATTGCTCGTGCGGCGACTGGCGCGATTCCGGTGATTACTCCTGAGATGGCTGCTAAGGACGCGCAGGCTTTGAAGAGCATGCACGGCTCTGCTCGTGCTCGTATTGCCGAGTCGTTGAGCTCGGAGGCTTCGCCGGATTCGCCGGATTCGGAGCCTAACGCTAAGAGCTAGGGTCTTAGCGCTAGATGCGGAGGCGTTGCCTTCCTATATAAGTGGCGCCCCGGTGCGAGTCGTGTGCTCATGCCGGGGCGCTGTTTTTGGCTGAGTTGCCTTAAATAGCGCGCTTAAGAGGTGTGCCTTAGTGCTTGGTTTAGGGGTTGGAAGTGTTGGTTTAGTCCCCTAAACGGTGGGTTTACGTGGTGTTTTACCCTGTTAAAGCGCTTATCGAAAAGGTTATTACGTCCCTATGTCGAGAGAATTGTTTCGGATGTAAAATTTTCGTAAAAATTGTTAATCCGCCCCTTTTCCCCGGTATTCCGGGGCATTTTTTTACCCAGCTCCCTTTTAGCTTGCATACAGGCTGTTCTAAGGGGTGAAAGTGCCCAATGTGGGTTTGGTGGAAGTGTTACAGGCTATATAAGATAAAGTAAATATGCTCCTAGTGACAGTCATCACGAAGCAGTGCACTGGGACAGCATGACACACATGCCTTAACACCGACATCTACACAAGGAGGGGAACCGTCCCATGTTTAGGTACATCCTCCAGCGATCGCTGACGTACCTCGTCATGGTCTTTATTACGACCACGATGGGTTACTTTGCAGCGGTTACTGCCCTGAAGCCTGCCCTCTTGGAGCAGGAAAAGGTTCCGAAGCCTAGCCCCGAGCAGGTGAACCGTAACTTCGCATCCCTGGGTCTCGATCCCGAAATGAACCCCTGGGACCGCTACGTTCAGTGGCTGACCAATGTGGTCACCAAGTTCGATTGGGGCCGTAGCCCCAACGGCGCGTACATTAACCAGGAATTTGGCCAGCGCGTGTGGGTTTCTACCCGCCTGCTGCTGGTGGCTACCATTCTCTCGATTGTGATTGGTATTGCCCTGGGTGTGTACTCGGCAGCTCGCCAGTACAAGTTCTCTGACCGTGTTATCACCGGTTACTCCTACCTGGTCTACATCATCCCCGCTCCCGTTGCTTACTTCGTGGTGCAGCAGGGCGCGACCACTATCAACAACATCGCCGTTGCTAATGGTGGAGAGAAGATTTTCTATGTGACCGGTATTTCGACTCCGGGTCTGACCGGATTCTGGGAAATCACCATGGATATGGCGGCGCACTACGTCGTGCCGACCTTCTGTATGACCATCTTCGGTTGGGCTGGTTACCAGATTGCACAGCGTCAGTACCTGCTCGATAACGTGAACGCTGACTTCGTGCGTACCGCTCGTGCTAAGGGCTTGACCCGTAACCAGGCGATTACTCGCCACGCACTGCGCGTCTCCTTCATCCCCGTGGCACAGTCCATCGCGTACCAGATTCCGATGATTTTTGCGGGTGCATTCTTCGCCGAGACCGTCTTTGCATGGCCCGGTATCGGTAAGTGGTCGATTGACTCCATTTCCGCGCAGGACGTGAACGCTGCGACCGTGACCCTCGCGTACGGTTCTGCACTGTTCGCTGTCGGTGCGATCATCGCTGATATCGCTACCACCATCGTCGACCCCCGAGTGAGGATCTCATGAGTCAGGTAACTGCAACTTCCTCCGTACCGGTGGTACAGGAGAACGGTGACTTCAAGGTCATCAACAAGAGCGTTATTATTCTGCGCCGCTTCCTGCGTAACAAGGCTGCAGTCTTCGGTCTGTGCGTGTTCATCGGCATGGGTCTGTTCGGTCTGTTCGGTAAGTACCTGACCAAGTACAAGCCCAACGACATTGACTACATGGCGCTGGGTGAAGGCCCCTCGGCCGAGCACTGGTTCGGTACCACCATCGCGGGTAATGACGTGTTCGCCATGATGTCTGAGGCCGTCTGGACCTCTCTCCAGATTGGTGTGGTCGTCGGTTTGGCCACTGTGTTCATCTCCGCAGTTTACGGTTGTGTGATGGCGTACTTCGGTGGCTGGATTGACAAGATTATGCTGTTCATCCTCGAGACCCTGATCATGGTTCCCTCGCTGCTGATTCTGGCAATTCTGATTAACGGTCAGGTTGGTAAGCAGATTCAGAAGAGCGTCCCCACCTGGGTTCTGCTCTCTGCAGTGCTGATTGCCTTCGGCTGGATGGGTAGCGCCCGTGTTATTCGTGCAATGGCGCAGTCCCTCATCAACCGCGACTTCGTGAAGGCTGCACGCTACATGGGTGTGCACCCCTTCAAGATTGTGATGCGCCACCTGGTTCCGAACATTGGCTCCCTGCTGGTTCTGAACTTCACCAGCGGCATCATGGGCGCTGTGCTCTCTGAGGTCGCTTACTCCTTCATCGGCATCGGTATTAAGTACCCCAACTACTCGCTGGGCTCGCTGATTTCGGATGCTTCGCAGCAGATTAACACCCTGCCGCACATGTTCTGGTTCCCGGTTCTGTTCTTCTTCCTGCTGGTTGGTCCGCTGGCCCTCATGAACGACGGTCTGCGTGACGCATTCGACCCGACTTCGATGTCGGTCGGTAAGATCAAGAAGTCCAAGAAGAACGAGAAGGCAGAGGCACCCGCTGCCGCTGCAAAGGAGGCGAAGAACTAATGAGTACCTCTCCCGTTCTGAGCGTTAAGGACCTCAACGTCCGCTTCAACACTGAGAATGGCGTCGTGCACGCTGTTCGCGGTGTGAACTTTGACCTGTACCCCGGTAAGACCCTGGGTATTGTGGGTGAGTCCGGTTCCGGTAAGTCCGTTGCTTCCATGGCGATCATGGGCCTGCACCCGACCACCGCTGACATCACCGGTTCGGTTAAGTACAACGGCACCGAGCTGCTGGGTCTGAGCGATAAGGAAATGTGCGCATACCGCGGCAAGGAAATCTCTATGATTTTCCAGGATCCGCTGTCCTCGCTGACCCCCGTGTACACCATTGGTGACCAGATTGCTGAGGTGCTCAAGGTCCACAACAAGGGCATGAGCAAGCAGGCTATCAAGGACCGTTCCATCGAACTGATGCGTATGGTGGGTATTCCTTCGCCGGCTGACCGCCTGCGTTCCTTCCCGCACGAGTTCTCCGGTGGTATGCGTCAGCGCATCATGATCGCTATGGCGATTGCGAATGACCCCCGCGTGCTCATCGCCGATGAGCCCACCACCGCACTGGATGTGACCATTCAGGCGCAGGTGTTGGAGGTTATGCAGAAGGCTCAGGAAGAGACCGGCGCAGCGACCATCATGATTACCCACGACCTCGGTGTTGTGGCTGGTATGGCTGACGACATTCTGGTGATGTACGCCGGTAAGCCGGTGGAGATTGCTAAGGCAGAAGACCTGTACAAGCATCCCTCCCACCCGTACACCATCGGTCTGCTGGGTGCGGTCCCGCGTGTGGACCGTTCCGAGAAGGTCTCCCTGGTTCCGATTGAGGGTACCCCTCCGAACCTGATTAACCCGGTGACCGCGTGCTCCTTCCGCCCGCGTTGCCCCATCGCTAAGAGCGGTGGCCAGTGCTGCCAGGACTCCAGCGGAGAGCCCGATCTGCAGCTGCTGGAAGGCGTTGGCGAGGGCCACTACTCCTCCTGCACCATCTCTCAGGAGCTGGTCGGTAAGACCGCTGACGAGCTGTACCCGGTTCCGGAGCCCCCGGTATCGAAGTACGACGGCATTCCGCGTGAGGAGCGTGCCCCCGTCCTGGAGGTCCGCAACGTCAAGAAGCACTTCCCGCTCATGAAGGGTGCGCTGATTAAGCGCCGCGTGGGCACTGTGAAGGCTGTGAACGGCCTGTCCTTCGACATTCGCGAGGGCGAGTGCTTCTCCATCGTGGGTGAGTCCGGTTGTGGTAAGACCACCACCCTGCTGGAAATCATGGAGTTCAACAAGAACACCGACGGTGAGATTCTGATTAACGGAACCTCCACCAAGGACGGCAAGTCCGCAGGTGAGATTCTTGAGCTGCGTAAGAACCAGCAGATGGTGTTCCAGGACCCCACCGGTGCTTTGGATCCGCGCTTCACCGTTTACGAGGTGCTTGCTGAGCCCCTGGAAAACCAGGGCATGAACAAGGCAGACATCAAGAAGCGCGTCATCGAGCTGATGCACATTGTGGGTCTGCAGCCTGATCACGTGAACCGCTTCCCGAACCAGTTCTCTGGTGGTCAGCGTCAGCGTATCGGTATTGCTCGTGCGCTTGCTGTGAACCCCAAGCTCGTGGTTCTGGATGAGCCGGTGTCCGCGCTGGACGTGTCCGTCCAGGCTGGTGTGATTAACCTGTTGGAGGAGCTGCGTGCAAACCTGGGCCTGAGCTACCTGATGGTTGCTCACGACCTTGCGGTGATTCGCCACGCATCCGACCGCGTTGCAGTGATGTACCTGGGTCGTATTGTTGAGATTGGTGACGTCGACCAGGTGTTCGACAACCCGATCCACCCGTACACCCGTGCACTGCTCTCGGCGATTCCGGTTCCGGATCCCGAGGTTGAGGCAAAGCGCCACCGCATTATGCTTGAGGGCGACCTGCCCACTCCGGTGAACGCGCCTAAGGGCTGTGGCTTCTCGAGCCGTTGCCCGGTCTTCAAGCTGCTGCCTGAGGACAAGAAGCGTCGTTGCCTGGAGGAGATGCCGGAACTGACCCCCGTTGAGGGCCAGGATCACGGTTATGCTTGCTACTACCCTGAGGCTGAGGCCGCTACGGTGTAGCTCTAGAGTCGGCTGAATAAGTCGCATGTGTGCCGAGGGGCGAATATTCGTTGAATATTCGCCCCTCGGGTTTTTTATGCCCGGTATTGGTGGGCTGTACGTTGTTCGAGATTGTCACCTAGTGAGACGGGGGGAACCGCAGAATGTGGCGCTAGGCACTGAAACGGTCCGGAAAACGGGTAAAACCGCCCTGACTAGGTATAACCTTTCTCACCATTCAAGATATGAATATTTATGGAAGAGCTTTCCTGCTGGCAGTAAGCCATAATTAAGCCTGTGGGTGCGCCGCTAGGGGCGTACCTCAAGGAACACATTCATAGACCGGCACTAATTCATCGCTCACCGCACCCTATTGCGGCGCATGAGCAGGGAATCCTTGACGCTTTCCTGCAGGATTATTGAGGGTCAAACGTATAAGAGGACACTCTCATGGAGAAGAATTTCATCCTGAACCGTCGTACCGTTCTCGGTGGCGCTGCAGCACTGGGTACCGTGGGCGTACTGGCTGCGTGCGGCTCGTCCAAGGACTCCAAGGCAACCACCAAGGGTGCAACCGTGGGCACCGATGCCAAGGAGCTTTATGACCTTGCTGAGGCCGCTGTTTCTGAGCTGAAGGATGGCGGCACTCTGCGCCTGGCTGTTCCGGGTATTGGTCCGGACTTCAACCTTTTCAGCGCGGACGGCAACTCCCTGTACACTCAGACCGCTATGAGCCCCGTGGCTTACGCAGGCCTGTGGCAGGGTGACCCCCTGGGTAAGCGCACTCTGGCTCCCGAGTTTGCGAAGAGCTTCGATGTCGCCGAAGAAAACGGTCTGCCCGTCGTCTCCATTGAGCTGAACCCCCAGGCTAAGTTCAACGATGGTACCCCCATCGACTACAAGGCTCTGCAGGCTACCTGGAACATCCTCAAGAGCACCGATGGTGACTACAAGGTCGGAAGCAGCGGCATCTACAGCAGCATTGCTTCCGTGGATCGCGACGGTGATGACTTCAAGGTGAAGGTAACTTTCTCCGCACCTTACTACCCGCTGAATACCCTCTTCGCTGGCATTGTGCACCCGGCTCTGCTGGACAAGGAACTCTTCAACACTGGTTTCGTTGACAAGCCGCACCCCGAGTACTGGGTTGGCCCCTTCACCATTGCTGAAGGTGGTTGGAACTCGACCGAGAAGACCCTGACCCTGACCCGCAACGACAAGTGGTGGGGCGAGAAGCCCGTTCTGGAGCGCATTGTCTTCCGTCAGATGGATCCCGCTGCTGAGCGCGCGGCATTCAAGAACGATGAGCTTGATGCGATTGGTGCTACCACCGCTTCCGCATACAAGGAGCTCAAGGACGTTGCTAACATCGAGATCCGCCGAGGCTCTCGCCTGTTCTCCGGTGGCGTGACCATGAACCCCGCCCGCATGCAGGATGTTGCTCTGCGCCGCGCTGTGGTTACTGGTCTGAACCGTGAGGCTCTCGCCAAGGTTCGTTTCCAGGGCCTGGATTACGAAGAGAAGCTTCCCAACTCGATGATTCACATGCCCTTCAACGAGTACTACCAGGACACCTACCCGACCCCGAACAACGATGCTGCTGCTGCATCCAAGATTCTGGAAGATGCAGGCTACACCAAGAACGGTGAGTTCTACGAGAAGGACGGCAAGCAGGCTGCCTTCAAGTTCTCCATCTTCGGTGAGGATCCCACCTCCAAGGCTGTCGGTCAGACCCTGGTTCAGCAGCTGAAGTCCGTAGGTATTAATGCTGAGCTCGACTCCCGTGCTGTTAGCGAGTTTAACAAGACCATGGCCTCCAAGGACTACGACGCAACCTCCTCCGGTTTCGCTCCGAGCTCCCCGGATGCTACCGAGGCTACCGAGCAGTTCTACATGCGCCGTAAGCCTGAGGAAGCTGGTTCCGATGAGATCAATGAGATGATCGCAAAGATGAAGCTCATTGCTGACGACAAGGAACGCAACCAGGCTTGCAATGAGATCGAGAAGAAGCACCTGGCTGAGTTCGCAGTGCTGATTCCGCTCATGAACGGCCCCGAGTACAAGTTCGTGAAGAAGGGTCTGCGCAACTACGGCGTGTCCCTCTTCCAGGGCACCGGCATTCACTGGGAGAAGGTTGGTTGGGCTAAGTAAGTCCTCATCCCTTCACCTCCTAGGTGAATAGCCTAGAGCTATTGAAAGTGTCCACCCGGATTATCCGGGTGGACACTTTTTGCATTTCTGGAGGGGGTGCTTTGGGTGCTTTTATGTACCGATGCAGGGGAGCGGGGGTATAGCTATCCGGAAAAATCTGAAGAATTCGCGCAAAAACAGGGTATTCATAGTATGAATATTCAAAAAACACGATAAATATTAAGAAATATTGTGAAAATGCTTGGTTTTCGCTCTCGAGGTGCGCTACAGTGAAGTCATACAAAGTTATGCAGTGCTCTGCATAAATAATCATTACTTCGGGAATACGGGGTACACCCGCCCGCACAAGATAGAAGGAAACCACTCCCATGACCGCCAACACCGCATACACCGCGAGTAGCCACGAAGCGACCAAGAACAGCTTCAGCCGCCGCGTCCTCATTGGCGGCACCGCGGCTCTGGGAGCTGTAGGTCTGCTCAGCGCCTGCGGCAACGGCAGCGCAAGCTCTGAAAAGACCAAGGCTGCCGGCGCCGGTGCCAAGATCGAAGACCTCTACGACATCAACGCCCAGGACGTGAACAGCCTGAAGAAGGGTGGCATCCTGCGCCTGCCCGCCGGATCCATCGGTCCGAACTTCAACTTCTACACCCAGAGCGGTAACACCAGCGATAACGTCAACGTTATGAGCACCATCAGTCAGGCTGGCATGTGGAACCTCGACTTTGATGGCACCTACAAGCTGAACACTGACTTCGCTGTCTCCTCCGAGCACAGCAAGAAGGGCGACAAGATTCAGGTTGCCGTCAAGCTCAACCCCAAGGCTGTCTTCAATGATGGCACCCCCATCACCTACAAGGCGCTCCAGTCCACCTGGAACATCTTCAAGAGCCTGGATAACGGCTACAACATTGTCACCAGCGGCATCTACGAATTCGTTGAATCCGTAGAAAAGGGCGAAGACGACTACAGCGCAACCGTCACCTTCTCCAAGCCCTTCTACCCGCTGCAGAGCCTCTTCTCTGAGATTCTGCACCCCGCACTGGAAGACGTCGAGCTCTTCAACAACGGCTTCGTGGATGCGCCCCACCCCGAGTACTGGGCTGGCCCCTTCACCCTGGCGGATAAGGGCTGGGACTCCACCGCGAAGACCTTCAGCGTTGTACCCAACGACAAGTGGTGGGGCACCAAGCCCCTGCTGGACAAGATTGTCTTTACCCAGATGGAATCCAGCGCTGCACGTGCCGCGTTCAAGAATGACGAAATTGACGCTATCGGTGCAAGCACCTCCTCCACCTATGCCGAGGTGAAGAACATTGCGGGTACCGAACTGCGTAAGGGCACCCGCCTCTACGCTGGCGGCCTGGATATTAACCCCCGCCGCGTCAAGGATGCTGCCCTGCGTAAGGCAATCTTCGTCGGCACCAACCGTGAAGCACTCGCAAAGATTCAGTTCCAGGGTCTGCCCTACGAGGAAGCTATCCCCGGTTCGATGATTCACATGCCCTTCTCGCCCTACTACCAGGATTCTTACCCGACCCCGAATAACAGTGTTTCGGAGGCGCAGAAGATTCTGGAAGCCGCCGGCTACACCAAGAACGGCGACTACTACGAGAAGGATGGCACGAAGGCTGGCTGTGCAGTGGTGGTCTTCGGTGATGACCCGACCACCAAGGGTAAGGCTCAGACCTTTACCCAGCAGATGAAGGATGTCGGTATCGAAATCCGCATTGACCAGCACTCCGATAGCGAATTCGCTACCATTCTGGGCAACTGGGACTACGATATTTCCTTCAGTGGCTACTCGGTCTCTGCTGACGCAACCGAGGGTACCAAGCAGTTCTACTACTCCGAGAACAACGAAGGTATCGGCAGCAAGGAAATCGATGCCCTCATCGACGCCATGACCCTCATTGAGGATGACAAGGAACGTAACCTTGCCTGTAACGAGATTGAGAAGAAGCACATGGCTGAGTTCGCCTTCCTGGGTACCATTACGAACGGTCCTGACTTTGTGATGGTCAAGAAGAATCTGGCTAACTATGGTCCGCGCCTGTATAAGTCGATGGACTGGGCTGCTGTGGGCTGGATGAACTCCTAGGGGTTCCTACCCTATGAGCGGGTCGAATGCGTATATGCGCGTTCGGCCCGCTTTGCTGTGCCCGCTGACTATTTCTGGAGGCGGGGGAGGGAGTGTCACTCGAAAGGTGGTGGGGTTGTGCCGACATGGATTTAGGCCCGCTGCCTTAGGGCCGGGCGTAATAATTAAGAAATATTTATCGTGTTGCGCACCTGTAGTGATGCGTGTGGTGTACACTACTAAAAATATTAAATGTGGCTTAGAACATAGCTTTAGGTCACATTATTTTGCATGGCTTGACCTGCCCGCCCATCACCGCAGATAGCAGGCGCTCCTACAGGCGGAAACCCCGCCTCCAGAGCACGCGAGCCACCCACTCTACACTGCAAACACTGCATCAGCGCAGTCCACACCCCGCAAGGAGCCCATCATGAGCCCCCACCCCATCCCCTCCCTCTCCGGATTCAACCCGATCATGAGCCGCCGCGTACTGTTCGGCGGCGCAACCGCCGTCGCTGCTGCCGGCGTACTGAGCGCTTGTGGCTCCTCGTCCTCCAAGACCGAGCACAAGGCAAGCGAAACCCCGTTCTATGAAATCAACGAGCAGGATGCCTCGAAGCTCAAGCAGGGCGGTACCCTGAACCTGAGCACTTACTCCCTCGGTCCGGACTTCAACCGTTTCTCCCAGAACGGCTCCAGCACCTCCGTCTCCGAAACCATGGGCGTTATCGCCGGTGCCGGCATCTGGCGCAGCACCTTCAAGGGTGAAGACGAGCTCGACCCCAACTACTGCCTCGGCTTCGAAGCTAAGGAAGTAGACGGCAAGATCACCGCAGAGGTTCGCCTGAACCCCAAGGCAGTCTTCAACGACGGCACCCCCATCGACATCGATGCACTCAAGGCAACCTGGCAGATCCAGCGTGACCCCGACGGCGAATACAAGATTGCCGCAGCAGGTATCTACGAGTACATCGAAAGCGTTGAAGCTATCGATGGCGACCGCTACCACGCACGCGTTGTCCTCAAGACCGCACACAACCCCGTCAAGGGTCTGCTCTTCGGCGGAATCCTGCACCCGGCGATGCTCGACGTAAACCTCTTCAACGAAGGCTTCGTGGACAACCCCCACCCCGAGCTCGGTTGCGGCCCCTTCACCCTGGCACCCAACGGCTGGAACTCCTCCGAGAAGACCTTCACTGCTGTGCCCAACGACAAGTGGTGGGGCGAGAAGCCCAAGCTGGACCGCATCGTCGTGCGTGAAATGGCAGACGCCGCAGCACGCGCCGCGTACAAGAACGGCGAACTGGACGTCGTCGAGTCACGTACCCTCAGCGCCTACAACGAGATGAAGGACGTTGCGAACTCTGAAATCCGCCGCGGTCGCCGCCTCTTCGCCGGCGGCATGAACCTGAACGCAGAGCACATCACTGATGTTGCTGTCCGTAAGGCAATCTTCCTGGGTATCGACCGTGGTGCTCTGGCAAAGATTCGCTTCCAGGGTCTGCCCTACGAAGAAGAAGTTCCCGGCTCGATGCTTCTGTTGGGTTCCTCCCAGTACTACCGCGACAACTACCCGGCACGTAACCCGGAGGAAGCACGCAAGGTCCTGGAGAAGGCAGGCTACACCAAGTCCGGCGACTTCTACGCGAAGGACGGCAAGACCATCACTCTGAAGCTGACCACCTTCGGTGATGACGCCACCACCAAGGGCCAGGCACAGACCTTCATCCAGAGCATGAAGGAAATCGGCATTAACTTCGAGCTCGATTCGCGTGCACAGTCTGAATTCTCGAAGGTTGTTGGTAATCGCGAGTACGACGTAAGCATTTCGGGCTTCGGCGTGACCTCCGAGCCGACCAGTGCAGCCGAGTACTTCTACCACTCCAAGAACTGGAACGGCGTCGGCACCCCCGAAATCGACGCTATGGTCGACGAGATGGTCACCATCCTCGACGACGCTAAGCGCGCCGAGAAGTGCAACGAAATTGAGAAGAAGCACATGAGCGAGGTTTGCCTCTTCATTCCCTTCCTCAATGGCCCGGACTTCAAGGCATGCCGCCCGAAGCTCGCTAACTACGGTGCGTTCCTCTTCAAGACCACCGACTGGTCTACCGTCGGCTGGATGGCATAAGCCGCAGTTTTAAGCTCCCTGCCCCCTATACGTTTTCGCAGTGTCGTATAGGGGTGGGGAGCTTTTTCTTGTGGAGGGTTCAGCGCGCTTTAGCTGCCCCGACGCTGTGCTTGTAACTTGTAATGACTCTCAAAGCACTGGGTGTGACGCGCTCGCGCGCCAATGCGACATAATATTTCATTTTTTAGTTTTCGCACGCGGCTTCCGCGTGATGATGCGGGTTCAGGCGCTGAACCCGTGATTTTTAGACGGTGTATAGTTCTTCCACGGATTGGACTGTGGTCTGCGTCGCTTCTTTTGGGGGTATACTGTGTTTCAACCACAAACAATGTGGGGGCTCTCACAAAGGTGATGGGCGGGAGCTTCGGCGCTCCCGCAAAATCGGCGCACAACACGGTGCGCTTATCAAATAGCACCTGAGCCCTCCGGCATGAGGAGAATACATGACTCATCTACGTATTAATCGCCGTACCCTGCTGACCGGCACTGTTGCCCTGGGTACCGTCGGCCTGCTCGCTGCATGCGGTGGCGGCTCTGACAAGAAGATCAGCGGTAAGGCTGCATCAAGCACCGAGGAAATCGTCAAGAACCTCGAAATCAACAAGCAGGACCGCTCCTCCCTCAAGCAGGGTGGCGAGTTCCGCGGTAGCGTCTCCGCAGTCGGCCCGAACTTCAACATTCTGACTCAGAGCGGCTACACCACCGAGAACCTCACCGCATTCGGTGGCGCCTGCAACATCCCCTCCGCTATCGGCTTCACCTCCCTGAGCCCTGCTGGCGAATACAGCCTCAACGACGACTATGTCAGCGACTACAAGGCAGAGACCGTTGGCGGCGTGCAGACCATCACCTTCAAACTCAACTCTAAGGCTGTCTTCAACGACGGCACCCCCGTTGACATTGAGGCAATCCGCGCCGCGTGGACCGTCTATCGCAACCCCGATGACGGCTACAACGTCATCGCCGCTCCCTTCTGGCAGCAGGTAGCGTCCATCGACCCCGTGGATGGCGACAAGACCCGCGTCAAGATTGTTATGTCCAAGCCCCTGTATCCTGCCGAAACCCTCGGCCTGCTCGGTCTGCACCCCGCACTGACCGACAAGGAGCTCTTCAACAACGGCTTCGTGAACAAGCCCATGGATCAGTACTGGTCCGGCCCCTTCAAGATTGGCGAGTGGAACTCTTCGGCTAAGACCCTCACCCTCGTGCCCAACGACAAGTGGTGGGGTGAGAAGCCGCTGCTGGACCGCATTATCTGGCGTGAAATGGGCGACGAAGCAGAGCGCGCAGCGTTCAAGAACGGCGAGCTGGACAGCATCGGCTTTGCTGGCCTGGCAACCTACAACGCCGTCAAGGGTCAGCCCGGTGTCCAGATTCGCTCCGGCCAGAGCGTCGGCGTGATCAACCTGCAGTTCAACCCGACCCGCGTGACCGACACCGCCCTGCGCCGTGCAGTCTTCGCCGCGGTTGACCGCTCTCAGCTGGCTAAGGTCAAGTTCGGCCAGATCAACTGGGAAGAGCCCCTGACCGGCTCCATGATTGCTATGCCCTTCCAGAAGGGCTACCAGGACGCTATGCCTTCTAACCCCGGCCCCGAGGCTGCGGCAAAGATCCTGGAAGCAGCAGGCTACTCCAAGAATGGCGACTACTACGCCAAGGACGGTAAGACTGCAGGCTTCTCCATCACCTACTTCGGTTCGGATGCAACCTCCCTGGCTCAGTTCCAGAACCTCGAGCAGCAGCTCAAGGCAGCAGGTATTAAGCTCGAGCAGGATAACCAGCCGCAGTCCCAGTTCAACTCCGTGATGGGCTCTAAGCAGTACGACTGCGCCTTCTCCGGCTGGGGTATTGGTGCTGACCCCGCAGACAGTGTTCAGTACTTCTACACCAGCGAAATCAACGAAGGTGTGGGCGATCCCGAGCTGGATAAGTTCATCGCGTCCATTTACGAGAAGGAATCCCACGAGGAGCAGTTGAAGATGGCTGCTGAGGCTGAGAAGCAGCACATGGAGAAGGTCGCTATTTACTTCCCCTACGCTAACGGCCCCAGCTACGCAGCTGTGAAGGAGAAGCTGGCTAACTACGGTCCTTCCCTCTTCGCAACCAGTTACACCGACCCCAAGCGCTGGACCAATGTGGGTTGGCAGAACTAAAGCCACAGGCTAGTTTCTGGGGTTCTAGTCGGTAGCTTCTGAATTTTTGGAGGCGCCGGTTCAGGTCTCCAGAAGGGTAAAGTCCCGCGGTATTCCGCCTTAGAGGTGGGGTGCTGCGGGACTTTTCTGTGTTTTTAATGGGTGGTTTTGTGGTGGGGTGATTTCGGGGATTGGCTGAAATATTTTCCCTAAAACGGTGAACTAGGTCATAGTGCGTGGGAAATGTGTGTATACTATTGCCAATGCAAAATGTGCGTGCTGTCACAAAGGTGTGCGGGTTGTGTTCCCCCGCGTACAAAAATTCAGCATCCCACCTAACTGAGGAAAACTAATGACCACTTTCACTCTCAACCGTCGTACCCTGCTCACCGGCACCGTTGCCCTGGGCACCGTCGGCCTGCTCGCAGCCTGCGGCGGCAACTCCTCCAAGAACGAAACCAGCGCTCTCTCCGCCGGCGACGACCTCTCCAAGGCAGTCTCCTACAACGAGAAGGACCGCTCCGCCCTCAAGGACAGCGGCGAGCTACGACTGAGTGCAGACGGCATTGGCCCGAACTTCAACATCCTCAACACCAACGGCTACACCGCCGGTAACCTGAACATTCAGGCGGCAATCAACTCCGCCTTCACCGGCGGCTTCTACGCTGACTTCCGCGGCGAGTCGCACATGAACGAGGACTACGTCACCGAATACAAGGCGCAGACCGTTGACGGTGTGCAGACCGTGACCTTCAAGATCAACCCGAAGGCAGTCTTCAACGACGGTACCCCCATCGACGTGAACGCCGTCAAGAGCTACCAGACCATCTACACCGCCGCGGCATCCGGCTCGGACTACCAGATCACCCCCTCGCCCATCTGGGAGCAGGTCGCAAGCGTCGAGGCTGTGGACGGCGATACCCGCCACGTGAAGGTCACCATGTCCAAGCCCTGGTACCCCATCGAAGGCAGCTTCACTTCCTTCCTGCACCCGGCATTCGCCGACCCCAAGTTCTTCAACGACGGCCTGAACGACAAGCCCCTCGACCAGTACTGGGCAGGCCCCTTCAAGGTCGGCGAGTGGAACTCCTCCTCCAAGGTGCTCACCGTCGTCCGCAACGAGAAGTGGTGGGGCCAGAAGCCCGCTCTTGAGCGCATCACCTGGCGTGAAATGAGCTCCCAGGCAGAGCAGGCAGCTTACAAGAACGGCGAAATCGACTACGTGGATGCCAGCACCCTCAGCTCCTACAACGAGCTCTCCGGCGTGGCAAACACCGACATTCGCAAGGGTAGCGCTCTCAGCGTGGGCAACTACGAAATCAACCCCGAAAAGGTGCCCCTGCCCGTCCGCCGCGCATTCGTTGCAGCCCTCAACCGTGAGCAGCTGCAGAAGCTGCGCTACGAGAAGCTCGGCTGGAAGGAAACCCTGCCCGGCTCCATGTGCATGCTGCCCATGCAGGAAGGCTACCAGGACAACTACCCGACCAAGCTTGGCAAGGATGTCGCCACCAAGATCCTTGAGGACGCAGGCTACACCAAGTCCGGTGACTACTACACCAAGGACGGCGCTAAGGTCTCCTACCCGGTCATCACCTTCGGTAGCGACCCGGTTGTCAGCTCCACCGCGCAGTTCCTCGTTCAGCAGATGAAGGAAATCGGCGTTGAACTGACCATCGAGAACCACGGTGCCTCTGAAATGTCGAGCATCATCTCCTCGAAGAACTTCGCGATTAAGACCGGTGGCTACGGCATCACCACCTCCCCGGTGGATGCGGCGAACTACTTCTACATCTCCGAGACCAACAACGGTCACGGTAAGGATCTGGACTCGCTGGCAGCAACCATGATGTCCACCGAGGACCCGAAGGAACAGCTCAAGATCATGAACGAGCTGGAGAAGCGCCACCTGGACGAGGTCGCCATCTACGTGCCCACCCACAACGGCCCGAACTTCAAGGCGTGCCGTAAGGGCCTGGCGAACTACGGCCCCATGCTCTTCGGCCTGCCCTACTACAACCCGAACGTATGGATCAACGTCGGTTGGGAGAAGCAAAACTAAGCGTTGAGCACCGCTCACACACTCCATAAGGGGTAAAAGCGCTACAGCGGCGTGTTACAAAAGGATTAAAACCTTCTGTAGCACGCCGCTTTCCCGTTCCTAAGAGAGTCGCACGGATATACTTAAAACAAATGTGGGCATTCTGCCCGCAACCCCGGCAGAGACTGTCCTCCCGCCGGGTTGGAGTGTGGGTTACGCACCGTTCGCGTACCGCCTCCACAACACTGCGAATACTCTAGGAGAAATTCCATGAAGAGCATGTCTGTCTCTCGCCGTACCCTCCTGACCGGCACCGTTGCCCTCGGCACCGTTGGTCTACTGGCTGCCTGCGGCAGCTCGAAGGAAAAGGTTGGCGGTAGCGCCGCTAACAACGCTGAAGATATTCTGAAGAACCTTCAGGTCAACAAGCAGGACCGTTCCTCCCTCAAGCAGGGTGGCACCCTGACCCTCGCGGCTACCGCCCTGGGCCCCAACTTCAACCTGCAGACCCAGAGCGGCTACACCTCCAGCAACCTGGACGCTCTGGCACCCTGCAACATTCCCGCCGTGATGGGCTTCTACACCATGAGCCCCGAAGGCGAAGGCACCCTCAACCCCGAGTTCTGCACCGAACACAAGACCGAGACCGTCAATGGCGTGCAGACCGCGACCTTCAAGATCAACCCCAAGGCTGCCTTCAACGACGGCACTCCCATGGACGTGAACGCTGTTCGCGCCGTGTGGAAGGTCTACAGCGCAGTCACCGACAACCCCTACCACATCACCGATAACACCATGTGGCAGCAGGTTGAAAGCATCGAGGCTGTGGACGGCGACAACTTCCACGTCAAGGTCACCATGAAGGCTCCGTACTACCCCTCCGAGGGTCTGTGCGCCTTCGCAATCCACCCCGCACTGGAAGACGTCAACCTCTTCAACGAAGGCTTCGTTGACAAGCCCCTCGATCAGTACTGGGCAGGTCCCTTCAAGATTGGCGAGTGGAACTCCTCCCAGAAGGTGCTCACCCTGGTCAAGAACGACAAGTGGTGGGGCGAGAAGCCGGTGCTGGACCGCATCATCTGGCGTCAGATGGACTCCGAAGCAATCCGTGCAAGCTTCAAGAACGGCGAACTGGACGCCTTCACCTTCGTTGGCGCAACCAGCTACAACGCTGTGAAGGGCCAGGCAGGCACCGAGATTCGCCAGAGCCAGAACACCAACGTCAACATCATTCAGCTGAACCCCAAGCGCATCGAGGACCTGGCACTGCGCCGCGCAATCCTCGCTTCTGTGGACCGCGAGCAGATCGCTAAGGCATACTTCTCGCAGCTCGGCTGGACCGAGCCGCTGCCCGGCTCCATCATTGCGATGCCGTTCCAGAAGGGCTACCAGAACAACTACGCTGGTGACACCGGTGCACAGGCAGCTGGCAAGATTCTGGAGGCCGCAGGCTACTCCAAGTCCGGCGACTACTACGCTAAGAACGGCAAGGTTGCTGGCTTCGCCCTGACCTCCTTCGGTTCCGAGGCTGTCTACCAGGCGGTCTACCAGATTCTGGAGCAGCAGCTGAAGTCCGCAGGTATCCGCCTGAGCGCTGACAACCAGCCGCAGTCGAACTCCAACTCCGTGCTCGGCCAGAAGAGCTACGAAGCAATCTTCACCGGTTGGGGCGTTCTGCCCGACCTGGCTTCCTCGGCACCCTACTTCTTCACCACCGAGGTGTTCGGAGTCGGCGACCCCGAAGTTGATAAGCTCATCGAGAAGCTGCAGAACACCGAGAAGGAAGACGAGCGCATCAAGATCGCTAACGAGGCGGAGAAGCTCTACTACGAGAAGGTCGCAGTGTACCTGCCCTACGCAAACGGCCCGATGTACGCCGCTGTCAAGGCTAAGGTCGCGAACTACGGTCCGTCCCTGTTCAAGCAGAGCTACACCAGCGCTGACTACTGGGTCAACGTTGGCTGGCAGGAGTAGTACCGCTTGCGGTAATGCTCTAGCCGTCCTGTAGGACTCGAAATCCCGGGTACTCTCACGAGAGAGTGCCCGGGATTTTTTGTGCCCTTTAGCCGGATATGTAATTACAAAAACGAAGGGGAGGGGAACGCCGTCCTAACCGGCTGCTACCACTCGCCCAGGTACAGGGCACGCTCCTGCAGGTACCTCAACATCTTCGGGTTCTGCCGCAGATAGAAGATGCGGTAAATGCCGCCTCCAGCGACGATGAAAGCCAGCGGGAAACCTAAAATCACGAGCACACGGCTCATATTGGCGGACAGGTCAAAAGGATCACCGCTGGTTGCCACCAGCACAATCCAGAGAGAATAGCCCACGCAGGCGAGCAGAGTGCCCCACATGCCGCGCACGAGCCAACTCACCAGCGCCACCGCAATAACCCACGCCAGCGCCAACGTGAACTGGTGCCGCTCCGCCTGAGCCCAAGGGAGTGCACCCACGTAAATAATTGCGGGGATGCCCAGGTACCCTGGGATATTCAGCGAGGCAAGAATGTTCACGCAAAAATAGCCCAAGAAAATAGCGCTCAACGACGAGGACAGGAACAGGTGCAGGGGAATCATGCCGTCGCCGCTATAGACGGCGGTCGGGCCCGCGTACACGGTTTCAAACATG
This sequence comes from Rothia sp. HMSC071B01, assembly GCF_001808945.1. Classification (NCBI taxonomy): domain Bacteria; kingdom Bacillati; phylum Actinomycetota; class Actinomycetes; order Micrococcales; family Micrococcaceae; genus Rothia; species Rothia sp. HMSC071B01. Next base: position 130,451 of record NZ_KV795068.1, read on the forward strand.
AGGGTCAGCGGAGTCATCATGTACTCGATCCAGACGACCAGTGCAAAAGCACCGAAAATGCCCAGAGCCTGCATCAGCGCAATCAACCGTGAACGCGCATCGTGAGGAATGGTGAAGCTCTGACCCTTCGCCTTGACGCCGCAGAGATGAACGACAGCCACCATTGCCGCGATGCACAGCACCCAACGCACGAGGACCCCCGGCAGCTCAGGAAGACCTCCATAAGCCCCCGTAGCGGGGTCGCCCCAGGCTCCGGGGAGCAGCGTAATAGCGTGAGTACCCTCGGGGAGGCTGGTGGAGGAAGCAAGCCGGTGCGGCTCGTAGATAACCCACCACAGAAGGCAGGCTGGAATCAGCGCGGAGAGCTTACGCAGCAGAACCGGGAACGGCGCAGACTCATAGACGAGCGCCTCAAGATTGAGCCGGCGCATCAGCCGCCGAACAGGAGAAAGAGCGCGCAGCTCTTTTTGCTGCTCTTCCCACACTCCGGTATCCCATGTCCTAGTATCAGAAGACATCATCGTATTCCCTATCACGTGAGAACTTCCTTGTTGAGCGTATTCTTACATTAGCAGAAATACCCCCGGCTAGTGCCTAAACCCTAGCAAACTCTGCCCAAAGAATCAGCACATCAGGAAACAGGGCATAAGGGAAAGGGAACATAAGGAAAGGGACCCCACCACAATGGTGGGGCCCCTTAGAGCCTAGAAAGCGAACTACTTAGTGGTCACCTTCAGGACAGTGCTCAGGTTCTGGTGAGCAACGCCCGGCAGACCCTTCACCTCAGCGAACTTGCGGGTGTTGGTCACAATCACCGGGGTAATCAGCGGGTAACCCGCCTCCTTGATAACCTCAGGATCGAACTCAATCAGAGCGTCGCCAGCAGCAACAACATCGCCCTTAGCAACCTTCACGCTGAAGCCCTTACCGTCCAGGTTCACGGTATCCAGACCAACGTGAATCAGCAGCTCAATGCCGTTCTCCAGCTTCAGACCCACAGCGTGGCCCGAGGGGTAGGTTGCAGCAACCTTACCGGCAGCGGGAGCAACAACAGTGGTACCGGTCGGCTCAATAGCCACACCCTCGCCCAGCTTGCCAGCAGCGAAAATCGGGTCCGGAACATCAGACAGAGCAACAGCAGTACCCTCAATCGGAGCGTGCAGCTCAATGACCTCACCAGCGGAAGTAGCGGGTGCAGCAGCGGCGGTCGCAGTAGCGGCAGCAGCCGGAGCAGCCTTAACGGCAACAGCCTCAGCCTTGGGAGCGTCCTCAGCAGCCTCAGCCTTACGCTCCGCAGCGTGCCTTACAGCGTCAGCCTTCGACTCGTAACCGAAAATCAGAACACCGGTCATAGCGCCGAAGAACGCAATAGCCAGACCAATCACGTACAGGTAGGAAGGCTGCATAGCCGGAATCGACAGCAGCGAGGTGAACGCGAATGCGTAGGACTTAACGCCCAGGAAGGAAATGGTAGCGCCACCAATAACAGCGGGAACCAGAATAATCGGGATCACGCGCTTGTAGCGGAGCACAACACCGTACAGGGACGGCTCAGAAATACCACCGAGCAGACCGGACATCGACGCACCAACAGCGGTCTGGCGCAGCTCGCGGTCGTGCTTAGCCTTAATAGCCACACCGGTGACCAGGCCGAACACAGCGAAGTTGTAAGCACCCATGGGGGACTGAATGAAGTCAGTACCCATGGTCTGCAGGTTGTTAATCATGACAGCGTTCAGCGGCCAGTGCAGACCCAGCGGAACCATGAACAGGTACAGGCCAGCAATCAGAGCACCAACCAGAGCCGGAGCCTGGTCGTTAACCATCTTCAGGAAGTCAGAGATGCCCATAGCAACACCGATACCGATGGGGCCAACCAGGAACGCGGTCACCGGAACCAGAACGATGACCGAAATCATCGGCACGAACACCATCTGCAGCATCGAAGGAATAACCTTCTTCAGGAAGCGCTCAAACGGAGCCAGCAGAGCAACAGCCAGCAGCGGGGGGAAGACCTGACCGGTGTAGCTGAATGCGTACAGCGGCAGATCCATACCGAAGAACGGAACGTTCAGAATCTTAGTGGCGGGGTCAGCAAGAGCAGTCAAATCGGTGAAGGTACCGGTCATCAGTGCAGCGGGGATAGCCGCACCAACCCACATGTTCGCGCCCAGACGCTTAGCAGCGGTAGCACCCAGCATGATAGGCATGAAGTTCAGAACCGACAGCGAAGCAGCCTTCAGGATGTACCAGAAAGCAAACTGCTGCATCCACTGGGTGTTCAGCGCCTTAGCAGCCTCGGGGTCAGCCACACGAGCACCGTTAATGATGTCAATGTTCACGCTCTGACCGGTCAAGTCAGTGTACTGGCCGAAGAAGCCCAGCTGCTGCAGGAACACAATCAGGGTCAGAATCATCGAGGTACCCAGAAGTGCCCACAGCAGAGGACGGAAGGAGTCAGACAGAACGTCGAAGACGTTGGTAAGCCAGCCGGACTTCTTGCCTTCAGCCTCAACCTTGGTGTCACCCTCAGCGTGGCCGGACATAGAAGGCAGAGCGTTGATCTCGTTGTACACAGCCTCAACGCGCTCGCCCAGAACAACCTGAGTCTGGCCGGACTGCTCAATCACAGAGAGAACGCCGGGCAGGCTCTCAATCTTCTTGTTCTGCACTGCATCGTTAGACACAGGAGTGACACGAAGGCGGGTTGCACAGTGAGTAATGTGCGCGATGTTCTCGGGGCCACCCAGGCCGTCAAGAATCTTCTCGCCAAGTTCGCGGTTATTCACGATACTTCCTTAGATATGCGGTCAATGTCTATGCGGTTGTTGCCGGAGGCTGTGCCTACCTGACGTTGCGGTAGCCGAAAAAGCCCCGGAAAACACGTCCAGAAAACACAAAAGACCCGAGTCTCTCGACCACCGGAAGCACTACACTCGTGCCCACTATGGAGCTTCGGTACAGCAAATAGAGGGGATTCTCGGCAGATATATGCTGCCGTCCCATACGGTGTTGAGTAACTCAGGTCTTGCCTGCCAAACCAGTAACAACCCTGAAGAAGGTTTCCCTTCTCAAATAGTTCCCTGTAACTCTAAGGGTTTTCCCAGGTTAAGAGCAAGGTGAGAGGCAAAAGCTATCAGAAGCTGTTAAATGTTTCACCCAAGTGATAGCTGAGACACACCTTTGGTGCTGCTAGTAGGAGTACTCCGGCTGGTTCCGGAACACTACGGAGGGGATGCTTGCGAAGACACGAAAGGGCCCCGCATCCACAGGATACGGGGCCCACACGCTACCGAAGCAGCTACCTTTCCGACTAACTACTTAGCCGGGAAGAAATTCAGCGGAGCAACCTCCAGCTCAGGGTAATTACGCTTCTGCCAACGGCGATTACGATGCGCATTCACCTCAATCAGCGCGGCACCCAGAGCACCGGCGCCCAGAGCCGTCCACAGCAGATGCGGAAGCACAGTAACGAACTGGTGGTACTCCACCAGAATCGGCACGAACAACGCCGCGAAGAACACCGCAAGCAACGCACCAAACAGCAGAACACGAGCACGGTTGAACGGGCGAGCCACCGCAGCCAAGTTCCACAGACCCATCATCACCAGGGTGATGAACGAAGCCGTCTGAATCTGACGGATATCCTCAACACCCATGCCACGAGCCGTGAACGTCACCGCCAACAGCATCGCAACCACAATAATCGAGTTCGGAACCGTGTAATTCAGCACGCGGCGCAAGAAGCCCGGCACGTAACGGCGCGAATTCGGCAACAGAGTCAACGCGAAGGACGACGCACCCACAATCAAGAAGTCCGCAGTCGAGTACTGACGCGGCAAGAACGGGAAGGTCAAACCGAAGAGGCTGAACAGAACGCCCAGAAGAATCGCGAAACCAGTCTTCGTCAAGAACAGGTTCGCCACCATCTCAATGTTCGTAATGACCTGACGGCCCTGCTCCAGCGCAGCCGGCAGAGACGAGAACTTACCGTCCAGAAGAACCAGACGAGAAACAGCCTTCGTCGCCGGAGCAGCGTTACCCATCGCAATACCCAAGCTTGCATGCTTAAGCGCCAGAGCATCGTTAATGCCGTCACCGGTCATCGCCACCACATGGCCGCGCTCCTTCAGAGCAATCACCATGTTCTTCTTCTGCTCGGGCGACACACGACCGAAAATATTGTGAGTAGCCGCAGCCTCAGCAAGCTCCGGACCGTCCTCAGGCAGAGTCGAAGCATCAACCGCACCCGCAGACGTATCCATGCCCGCAGTCTTCGCAGCCGCAGCCACAGTGAACGGGTTATCACCCGAGAAGACCTTCAGAGTCACACCCTGACGGTGGAAATACTCCACAATTTCAGGCGCATCCGCACGCACATTCTCACGGAAAATCACGAACAGAACCGGGGCAGCATCCGACGGGATCTTCTGGATCGGCTCATCCTTCTCGTTGCGAACCACCGCAGAGGCATGCGCCAAAACCATCGTGCGCAGACCCAGTGCCGCCAGCTCAGCGGCACGCTCACGCTCAGCGCTACCCTTGGCGAGAAGCGCCTCCGGAGCGCCCAGAAGCCACGCACCCGAATCCTTAAACTCAATCGCGCTAAAACGCAGAGCCGACGAGAACGGCACAATACCGCTTACCGACGCCGAGGAAGCATCCGGGAAGCCACCGGTCAGAGCCGCAGCGGTCGGGTTCGCGTTCTCATCGTGACCAAACCATGCCAGCGCCTCATTCCAGCCGGCAGGCAGAGAAGCACGCCAAGAAGTGTGCTCCGCCGAGTCAGCAGCCGGGCCCTCAGCCTCAGCAACGGTGTCCAGCGGGCGCACCGAATCAAAAATCACGCCACCCTCAGTCAGGGTGCCGGTCTTATCGAAGCAGACCACATCCACACGAGCCAGAACCTCAACCGCAGGCTGCTCCTGCACCAGGATGTTGTGCTTACGACCCAGCGCCACAGCCGCCGCCGCAAACGCCAGAGTAGTCATCAGCGCCAGACCCTGCGGAATCATCGACGCAACCGAAGACACCACAGCAATAGAAACCTGCTCCCACAGGTGGTTCTGCTGCACGGTCTCCAGGCCACCAGCCGCCTGAATCTGACCCCACGACACCACAGGAATAATGACCGCAAGACCCACCGTAATCCAGCGGACCACACGGTTCAGCGCATCACGCAGCTCAGACTGAATACGCGAGAACTGACGCGCCTCATCAGAAATCTTGCTTGCACGAGAATTCGCACCCACGTGAGAGAGCAGGACGCGGCCGGTACCACCCAGCACACTCGACGCCGACAGCACCATATCGCCGGGGCGCTTAGCAATCGGGTCGTTCTCACCGGTCAGCAGAGACTCGTCCAGCTCCAAAGAATCGGAGGTGAGCACAACAGCATCCGCCGGAACCTGATCGCCGCGCTTGAGGATGACAACGTCACCCTCAACCAGCTGCTCCATCGGAACCTCAACGCTCTTACCGTCACGCACGGCAGTAGCGGGAGAGCGGTCCAGCAGGGAGATGCGGTCCAGCTCAAGCTTCGCCTTGTACTCCTGCACAAAACCAATCACCACGTTAGCGATAACAGCCGCCAGGAAGAGCAGATCAGCCCAACGCTGGTACATGATCACCACGGCACCACAGGCACCCAACACAAAGTTGAAGACCGTGAACAGGTGCGCACGCATAATGCTCCACAGCGTGCGAGAAGACTTATTATTCTGGGTATTGACCCTACCTTCAGCAGTCAGGCGGGCAACATCATCGCTGCTCAAACCGTGCTGGGCAATATCGAAAGATCCGCTATGCGGTGTTTCAGAATATTCGGGAATGTAGCCGGCAACGGCAGGCGCTGCCGTTTTCTGCTGAGGATCCATGCGGGGGTCTCTTTCTCGAATGGATGGAATGCTGAACTGAATAGAGTTCAGTATTGCGGACACTACCTTTCAGTGTATCCGTGCAGGAGGGGATAAAGATAATCTCCGCCCTGTAATGAGCTGATATTTACAGCCATTCCAGAACGGAGATTTAATATATGCAAATACTGGCATATTTTGAGGTGGAAAGTGTTTGCGGGATGGTTCGCTAACGCCCCGTAAAATCAGCGCGCCAGCAAACTCAACGCTCCAACAGAATCAGCGTTCCGGCAGAATCAACAAACGATTCGTCACCGGATGCCTCAACACCTCAATCGGATGCTGATACACCTCAGACAACAACTCCGCCGAACACACTTGCTCAGGGGCACCCGAAGCAACCACCTCACCACCACGCAACAACACCATACGGTCAGAATACGCAGCCGCCACATCCAAGTCATGAAGCACCGTCAACACCGCAGCACCCTCAGCAGCCAGCTCACGGCTCACCCGCAACGTCTGCTCCTGATGCGTAATATCCAACGCCGCAGTCGGTTCATCCAAAAGAATCAGCGGAGTCTGCTGAGCAAACACACGCGCCAAATGCGCACGGCCACTCTCACCACCGGACAGGGTCGTAATATCGCGATCCGACAAATGAGTCACCGACGTACGCTCCATCATCGAAGCAACCACGGCGTCATCCTCTTCAGCGCGCTCCGTGCCCTTCCACGGGGTACGGCCCATCTGAACCACCTCATGCACCGTGTACGAAAACGCCACATTCAACTTCTGCAACAGCATCGCACGCTGACGAGCCATCTGACGGGCAGGAATCGAATCCAGAGGGGCGCCATCCAACAGAATCTCACCGCCACTGGGCGCAATATCACCAGCAATCACACCCAACAGAGTCGACTTACCGGCACCATTAGGACCAATCAGCGACACAACCTCGCCCGCAGCAACAGACAGAGACACATCATTCAAAATCTGACGCCCACCAGCGTTAAAACACACACCGGACAGGCTCAACAACTCACTCACGAAGCACCTCCGCCCTGACCCAGGGAACGACGCAACAACACGAAGAACGTCGGGCCGCCCACCAAAGCCGTAAAAATACCAATCGGCAAATCAGCAAAAGGCACCAGCGTACGCGCACCCAAATCAGACAGCGCAATCAACAGCGCGCCACCCAATGCCGAAGCCGGCAACAACACACGATTCGACGGACCCAAAATCATGCGCAACAGGTGAGGAATAATCAGACCAATAAACGCAATAATGCCCGCATACGCCACCGCAGCACCGGTCAACAGAGCCGTCGCCGCAATAGACACCGCGCGTAGGCGCTCCACGTTCACACCCGAATGCTGCGCCGCACGCTCACCCAACGCCAGAACATCCAGCGAAGAAGCCATCACAAAACACGCCACCAAGCCGATGAGAATAACCGGCCACACGCTCGCCACAGCCTTCCACGTGGAACCGTTCAGTGAACCCATCTGCCAGAACACAATCTGATCGCGGCTCGTCGTATCAGCAATAAACATGAGGAACGCAATAATCGCATTCGCCACCGCGGTCACCGCAATACCCGTCAAAATCATTGACAGAACCTTCGCACGACCCGAAGAACGCGACAGGAAATACACCAGCGCAGTAGCCGCCAACGCACCCACAAACGCGAATGCAGGAGTCGTGAAAATACCGAAAAACTGCAGGTTCAACACAATCGACAAACACGCGCCAACCGCCGCACCCGAGGAAACACCAATCACGCCCGGCTCAGCCAACGGGTTACCAAACACCGACTGCATCACCGCACCGGAAGTACCCAAAGCGGCACCCACCAGCACGCCCAACAGCACACGCGGGAAACGGATATTCCACAGAGTGCTATCCGCCAGTTGCATCGCCGGGTTCTCCGGTGCAAGACCCAGGCGGCGGCCCACAGAAGCAACCACCTGATCAGTCGGGATATTGTACTGACCCAAACCCGCAGACAGCACCATCACAACGCATAGTGCCACCGCCAAAAACGTAAACGTCAGACCGGCACGACGCCGACGCGAAGCACGATAATCCCGCGCACCCGCCACACTCTTCACGGCAGCCACTACTGGCCCCCCGCAGGAGTCGAGTACGCAGCCTTAGCGAGCGAGAGCAACACTGCCGGAGTATTCGGGCCATAGGACAGAATCTGGCCGTCACCCATATCGATAATGCGCTTATTCTTACCGGCATTCGTCTCACCCACACCCGGGCGAGCCAAGAAACCATCCAAACCGCCGGTGGATTTAATGCCGCCGCTCATGGTCAGAATGACGTCCGGGTTCAGCTTCACCAGCGCCTCACTGGTCGCCGGAATAATATTCGTCGCGTTCTGCTCAGAGGCCACGTCCTTGCCGCCAATAGCCTGAATCAAATCGTCAGCGCCCGAACCCTTGCCGAGCACGAAGAACACACCAGCGGTACCGCGCACGTACAAGAACGCGAACGACACCTGCTGTGCACCCTTCGGGGCGACGTCCTTGAGCACCTGCAGAGCATAATCCAGGTCCTTCTGCACGCGGGCAGCAACCTGCTCGCCCGCCTCCGGGACACCCAGCGCCTGCGCAACAGCCTTGAGCTGCGGAATGATCTTATCCATACGACGCTCATGATCGAAGACCACCACGGTCACGCCCGCAGCGCGCAGCTGATCCACGATCTCAATCGGGCCGTTGCTCTTATCCCACAGCACCAGGTCCGGGGAGGTCGCCAGAATCGCCTCAGCGTTCAGGTCGTGACCGTTCTGGGTCACCAGCGGCAGATGAGCCAGCGACTGCTCAGTCGAGGAGGTGACACGACCGACCAGGCGACCGCCCAGACCCAGCGCAATCATCTGCTGAGCCAGAGTGCCGTACAGGTCCAGTGCCAGTACACGGTCAGCAGACTTAACGGTCACCTCAGTGCCGTTGAAATCCTTGAACGTCACCGGGAAAGCCGGAGTGGGGGTATCGACCATCGGCTGAATTTCGGGGGTATCTGCGGCGCTATTGGGGCCGCGCAGAGCCTTCTGATCTGGGGCAATAGAAGAACGCAGCTGATCGGCAAGGTTCTCCAAAACGGTGCGGGTGCTCTGCTCATCCACCACAGCCTGCGAAGTGCTTGAAGAAGAGGCCGGGTTCTGAGTACCCACACCGCAAGAGCTCAGCAGAAACGCGGAAGTGATGGAGAACGCCGCATACTTCATTGCATCGCGGCGGTTCAGGGCAGAAGAAGGAAGGGAAGAAAACATCGTCGTCTCACAGAAAAAAGGGAGTTAGGAAAACTGGGGTAGGCGCCAGGGTAAAACCTGGCACCTGAAGCGGGGGTGCAGTGAAAATCTGCACCCCCGCACGGGCCGTGTCGGCTTACCGGTGAACCTCATGGTTGAGTTTCACGGGCGAGCCGACAGTGTGGGCATCCTCGTGAGGTGCCGTTATGCCTTCTTGCGGCGGCGAGTGTACACGACGGTACCCGCACCGGCTGCAACAGCGATGAAGCCTGCAACCAGGGTGCCCTCAACACCGGAGGCACCGGTGGAAGCCAGAGGCTTGCCGGTGACCGGGTCGCAACCCTCACCCTCGTAGACGGTCTCGGTCACGGTCTTGGTGGTGGTCTTCGCGCCGTTAATTGCCGCGGAGAAGCTCAGCGGAGCCATGTCCTTACCGGCGTCGTAGAAGCCAGCGAACGCCTTCGCGCCCTCAGCGGTCAGGGTGGTTGCCGCACCGTTGACGCTCACAGCGTCAGAGGAGCTCTGCAGACCCGAAAGATCCACCTTCAGCAGGGCCACCTCACCGTAGTTAGTTGCCTTGCCGGAGGGGTCATTGCTGTTCATGGTCGCGTAGAGAGTACCGGAATTGCCATTAATCTCAAGGCGCGGGTTCGCAATGGTAGTGTCCAGAATGCCGTGGTGACCGGTGAAACGAACCGAACCGCTGAAGGAGATAGAACCCTTACCACCCTTGAAGGTGCCGGTGCCGTTAGACCAGTTGAACGCATCCGAAGAGTAGGAGGTGCCGTTCAGCTCCCAGCTACCGTTCGCGATGCCGCCGCGCACGTAGTTGCGGAAGGAATCACGCACGCCCCAGCCAAGGTTTGCGCTCTTAATGGTGCCGTCGGATGCGCCCTGCTCCTGCACCTCGCGGGTGCGGGTGACGGGCACGCAGACAGGCTGTGCCGGGTTGTTGCTGACAGAACCGTTCGAGGAAGAACCGCCGTTAGAAACGCTGCCGGAGGTGCCTGCCGAACCGCCAGAACCGGAGCCGTTAGCGCCGGAATTACCGGAGGAGTTCGAGGAGCTGTTATCGGAAGAGCCGTTCTCAGAACCCTTGTTATCGGAGGACTTGTTCTCAGAGACACGGGGAACCTCAACGGTGTTCTCCGCGGTCTGCTCGCTGAGCTTTACGGAGAAGCTCAGCGGTGCCATGGTGTTGTCGGCACCGCGGTACTGGCCCGCGAAGAGCACGTCAGAACCTTCAGCGGTGAGCGCGACTGCTGCGTTCTGTGCGGAGAAAACGCCGTCCTTCACGCTCGCGCCGGAGAGGTCCACCTCGGCGATAGCCAAGCCGGTCTTAGAAACGGACTTGCCGTCGCGGGTCAGCGCGTCAACGTCAGCGACCAGGGTGCCCTTGCCGTTGACGACGACCAGGCGCATGTTCTTGATGGTGCTCTTGAGCTGACCGTTGTGGCCGGTGAACTCTGCGGTGCCCGCGAAGTTGATCTGACCGGTCTTGGTCTCGGGGTTGTACACGCCGGATGCCTGAGTGTACTTGAAGCCGCCAGCTGCGGTCTTCTCCATGCCCTCAACGTTCACGGAGCCGTGCGCGAAGCCGGTCAGGTACTTCAGGAAGGACTCGCGGATATCCCAGCTGAGGGTGCCGGACTCGACGACGTTGCCGGTGACCTTTTCTTCACGCTTGGGCTCGGTGGTTGCGGCGGGGGAGGAGGGTGCCGCGGAGGTGGGAGCTGCGCTCGGTGCTGCAGAAGTGGGCTCTGCAGGCTTGGGGTCTGCGGGCTTGGGTGCCTCGCTGGTCGGTGCGGAGGAAGGCTCTGCGGTCGGCGCAGCAGTCGGCTTGGCGCTGGGTTCAGTGCTGGGCTCAGGGCTCGGCGCGGGTGCTTCCTTGGTCACGATGGTTGCGGAGAAGCCGAGTGCATCCAGCTCCTGACCTGCCTTGTAAAAGCCCGCGAAGGCGCCGGTCGCCTCTTCGGAAAGCTTGACACGGGTGCCGTTTTCCTCGTCAACGCTGGGCAGGGTGATGGTGTTACCCTCAACCTTCAGGCCGGAGGCGTTGAAAGTACCGAGGGTCATGTTCTTGGTTTCGACCAGGTCGTTCGGGGTGGTGTTGCCGTTGTAAGGGCGCGACTGAACGTTGGCGCGCACGGTGCCCACGCCGTCCTTAATGGTGACGGAGAGGTCGGAGATGATGACTTCCAGCAGGCCGTGGTGAGCGGTGTAGTGAATCGAGGAGCCGGTGAAGGTGACCGAGTATTCGCCGTTGGCTACGGTGCCTTTGGCAGAGGTGAAGTGGTAGGAGCCGTCTTCGTTGGTGGTGACGCCGGTCAGTTCCTGGGAGCCCTGGGAGAAGGCGCCGTTGATGTAAGAGCGGAAGGACTTCTTCAGGCCCCAGTTGACGGTGACGTCCTGCAGGCTCTGCTCTGAGGCTGCGGTTACCTCACCGGCACTGACGTGGGAGTTGGTTTCAGCTGCGAAGGCCGCGGGTACGCCGGCGACGCCGCTGAGGCCGATGGTTGCTGAAGCCAAGAACGCCCAAGTGCGCTTGGTGAGAGAGGGGGTAGACATTCGGTGTCTCCTTGAATTTTGTGATTGTGGTGTTCGTATCAAGTCTAGCCCTATTAGCCTATATTTGTGTAACTTAATGCCTAGGGTGACTTGTTCATAAGGTTTACCTTAGCAAATTTTTTATGAGAACTATTGCCAAAACTGGTTTTTGGTGACAATATGTCATTAACAGGTTTTGGTGACATGGTGTCACTAAAACATTTATTGTTCACCCACAAGCCACCTTAGGAACTCACCATGACTATTACCGCCCCCGAAACCACCCAGGAACGCTTCTCCGCACGCCTGAAGGAAAGCACCAAGCACGTCCACGACAACGCCGAACACTCCACCTTCATGGAAGACCTCATGGGCGGCTCCCTCAACACCGAGGCATACCTGCGCCTCATCAACCAGTACGTGCACATCTACGAAGCACTCGAAGCAGTCTCCGAACACTACCGCGCAGAACCCAGCCCCATCACCGAACCCTTCACCCACCCGGGCCTCGACCGCGCAGAATACATCCGTGCAGACATCCGCGCACTCGGCCAGGAAGGCGACATCGACGCGCCCCTGCCCGCAACCGCAGAATACGTAGAGCGCATCCGCGCCACCATCAGCTCCCCCGAACGCTACCTCGCACACCACTACCTGCGCTACCTCGGCGACCTCTCCGGCGGCCAGGCAGTCGCAGCGCTCGTCAACCGCCACTACGGCATCCCCGCAGAAGCACTGAGCATGTACCGCTTCACCGAACTGCCCAAGCCCAAGGTCTTCAAGGACGGCTACCGCGAACTGCTCGACAACGCACCCCTGACCGACGAACAGCGTGAAGCCCTCATCGAAGAGTGCATCGAAGGCTTCCGCATCAACGCCTCCCTGTTCGCGCAGCTGGGCCGCAAGGTCGCCGAGGCATAAACACAGAACGCCTCAACGCACAACCTCTCACCGCTCAATGCACAAGCCTGCGGGCATAACAAAAGGGGCGGATGCTTTCACAAGCATCCGCCCCTTTCGGCGTTAGTCTCAAACTAGTCGAAGACTAGCCCTTCGCAACCTCACCGAAGTAAGAAGCGAGAGTACCCTCGTGAGCTGCACGCAACTCATCCAGGTCAATGGAAACCTCATCCTGGAAGTCCAGAGCGTTCGACGCAGCATCCACCACACCAATACGTGCGAAGGGGAACTGGCGAGCGGTGCACATATCCTTGAAGCGCACCTCCTCAGAACGCGGAACCGAAACCACAACGCGGCCCAGGGACTCCGAGAACAGCAGAGTGAACAGGTCCACGCCGTCACGCTCAGCAACCTCACCCAGACCAATGCGGGCACCGGTGTTGAAACGCAGGCAAGCCTCCGACAAAGCAGCAGCCAGACCACCAGCAGACACGTCGTGTGCAGCATCAATCATGCCGTCACGAGACATGTTCACCAGCATGTCACCCAGCTGACGCTCCAGAGCCAGATCAACCTTCGGCGGCTGACCGCCCAAGTGACCCTTGAAGCGAGCCCACTCGGAGCCGTCCAGCTCATCGCGGGTGGTACCCAGCAGGTAAATAGCCTGACCGTCATGCTCAGGAGCCCAACCCGAAGGGGTGCGGCGGGTGACGTCATCCATCACGCCCATCATCGCCACCACGGGGGTCGGGTTAATAGCCTTACCACCGGTCTGGTTGTACAGGGACACGTTACCGCCGGTCACCGGAACACCCAGCTCCATGCAGCCATCAGCCAGGCCGCGAACAGCCTCAGCGAACTGCCACATGACGTCCGGATCCTCGGGAGAACCGAAGTTCAGGCAGTCAGACACAGCCACGGGGCGTGCACCAACGGTCGCAACGTTACGGTACGCCTCAGCCAAGGACGCGCGAGCACCCTCGTACGGATCCAGGTAGGTGAAACGCGGGGAGGCGTCGGTCGCCAGAGCAACACCGAGGTTGGTGTTCTCGTCCACGCGCACCACGCCGCCGTCGTCCGGCATGGACAGGGCGGTGTTGCCCTGAACGTAGCGGTCGTACTGGTTGGTGATCCAGGACTTGGAGCACATGTTCGGGGACGCCATGAACGCCTTGATTGCCTCACCCAGCTCCTTACCGCGCGGGCGGGAATCGTCGGCAGCCGAACCGGTGAAGTGGTTAGCCTGAACGTCATCCTGCCACTCGGGGCGTGCGTAAGGACGCTCGTAGGTCGGGCCGTCGTGCGCAACGGTGCGGGGGTCAACATCCACGATGACCTCGCCGTCCCACTCGATGACCAGGCGGCCAGAGTTGGTGACCTCACCGAGGAAGGAGTACTCCACGCCCCACTTGTTCATGATCGCTTCGAAACGCTCCACGTTCTCGGGGGAGACAACAGCCATCATGCGTTCCTGAGACTCAGACATCAGAATCTCGCCCGGGGTCAGGGTGGGGTCACGCAGCAGAACCTTGGTCAGGTCGACGTGCATGCCGCCCTCACCGTTAGAAGCCAGCTCGCTGGTTGCGCAGGAAATACCCGCAGCACCCAGGTCCTGAATACCCTCAACCACGGAGCCCTTGAACAGCTCCAGGCAGCACTCAATCAGAACCTTCTCAGCGAAGGGGTCGCCCACCTGAACGGCAGGACGCTTCGAGGGTTTGGTGTCATCGAAAGACTCGGACGCCAGCACCGACGCACCGCCGATGCCGTCGCCACCGGTGCGTGCACCGAACAGAACAACCTTGTTGCCCACGCCCGATGCGTTCGCCAGGCGGATGTCCTCGTGACGCATAATACCCACAGCCAGTGCGTTGACCAGCGGGTTTGCCTGGTAGCAGGAATCGAACTCAACCTCGCCGCCGATGTTCGGCAGGCCCAGGGAGTTACCGTAACCACCAATACCGGCAACCACGCCGCCAATAACGCGGGCGGTGTCCGGGTGATCAATCGCGCCGAAACGCAGCGGATCCATCACAGCAATCGGGCGTGCACCCATGGAAATAATGTCACGCACAATACCGCCCACACCGGTCGCAGCACCCTGGTAGGGCTCCACGTACGAGGGGTGGTTGTGGGACTCAATCTTGAAGGTAACAGCCCAGCCGTCACCAATATCGGTCACACCGGCGTTCTCACCGATACCGACCATCAGGTCCTTCTTCATCTCATCGGTGACCTTCGCACCGAACTGCTTCAGATGAACCTTAGAAGACTTGTAGGAGCAGTGCTCGGACCACATGACCGAGTACATTGCCAGCTCAGCCGCGGTAGGACGGCGACCAAGAATCTCCTTAATATCCTCGAACTCGTTCTCCTTCAGACCCAGTTCAGCCCAGGGGAGTTCGGTGTCCGGGGTTGCCGCCGCGTGCTCGACGGTGTCGAGGTTAAACTGCTTTTCGCTCATAACTTCTTAGAATCCTTGTCGTGCGTTAGCGGGCGTTAATCAGGTTGGCAAGAACGGAGGTGAACACGCCGAGACCATCGGCGCCACCGCGCAGAGAAACTTCACCAAAACCGGAAGAGGAAGGACCGAAGCCAGGCTCCACAGCGTGCTCCGGGTGCGGCATCAGACCGACCACGTTACCGCGCTCATTGCTGATACCAGCAATGTCATTACGGGAACCATTCGGGTTGAAACCAACGTAGCGGAACACCACGCGACCCTCAGCCTCCAGCGCCTCCAGAGTCTTCGGGTCAGCAACATACTGACCGTCCTGGTTCTTCAGAGGGACAACAATCTCCTGGCCAGCAGCGTAATCGCTCGTCCAGGAGGTGGAGTTATTCTCAATGCGCAGAACCTGGTCACGGCAAATGAACTTGCGGTGATCGTTCTTAATCATCGAACCGGGCAGCAGGTGAGACTCAGTCAGAATCTGGAAACCATTGCAAATACCCAGAACAGGCAGGGGAGCGGAACCGGAGGTACCAGCAGCGTTAGCGGCATCAATCACCGAACGCATCACGGGAGCCTTCGCAGCAATAGCGCCAGCACGCAGGTAGTCACCGTAGGAGAAACCGCCAGGAATAATGACGGCATCAACGTTCTTCAAATCAGCGTCGTCGTGCCACAGCTCAACGACGGTACCGCCAGCCAGACGGACAGCACGCGCAGCGTCACGGTCATCCAGGGTGCCGGGGAAAGTCACCACGCCAACGCGTGCATCAGCGAAAGCGGGGTTCGGGGAGTAGCTAGAGAAGTCGCCAACCAGGGGGACTTCAGTGGGTGCGAGGGACTCTGCCATAGGTATTAGTCCTCCAGAACCGAAACGTTCACAACGTCTTCGATGACGGGGTTCGAGAGCAACTCTTCAGCAGCCTTGCGGGCAGCAGCGAGGTGCTCCTCGGTTGCCTCACCCTCGACGGTCAGCTCGAAGCGCTTACCCTGGCGAACATCAACGAAGGAATCAACGCCGATACGGGGCAGCTCGTGAGAAATAGCCTTACCCTGCGGGTCAAGAATTTCGGGCTTGAGCATAACATCAACAACAATACGGGCCATGTGTGGGCACTCCTTGGGTGCGTGGGTTCTGTATGAGCCGTATCTCATCTTACCGTACTAACGACCGTAACGGGGGTATGTGTTCGGTTGGTGGATACCCTAAGAGGCTCGAATCACGTCTTTTACGCCTCGAGGGGTGGAAGATAGCGCTCGCACACCTGCAACAGGCGCTCACGCAGCTCAATCGAACGCTCCGACAGCTCACGCTGAATCCGCACGTATTCGGCCTTACCCTCGGTGGTCTCCACCGGAATCGGCTCGTACCCCCAGCTGCGAATATCGTAGGGGGCTGCGCGCATATCCAGTTCGCGCGCATCCCACGCCAGGTCGAAACAATCCATGACCAGGGTCGAATCAACCAGCGGTAGCAACTTATACGCCCACTTGTACACGTCCATATTCGCGTGCAGGCACGCGGGCTGCTCCAGGACGCGCTGCAACTCGCGGGTCGGCTGCAGTTCGTTCATCGGTGCCGCCTGCGGCATGAAGAAACGGAACGCATCAAAGTGCGAGCAGCGGATGCGGTGCTCCTCCACCACACGGTCCGTGCCCTCCGCACCCAGGCGCAGCTGTAGGTAGTCGTGGCGGATATTGTTCTCCACCGACTTGTACGCCATCGCCCACTCGTGCATGCCGAAGCAACCGAACTGGCCCTTCTTTGCGGCCGTGTTACGCAGGATCTCGTGGGTGAAGGCGAGGGCGGTGGCGCGGCGCTCCACGAAGTCGGTGACGTCCACGGTGACGGCGGAGGCGGCATTCACCTGGGCGCGCGCCACCTGCAGGGAGCAACCAGCCTCAAGGAGTTCCTGCTCGGTTGCGGGCCGGTAAAAACGCCAGGAGGCGCGCTCGGGCGCATCCAGCAGGATGATGCCGGCGCCGGGGTGCCAGCGCTTAAACTGGCCGGGCTTGAGCGTGTAGTAGGTGAAGAGGAAGTCCTCCACGGGGTGCACTTCGTGGCGGGCGCGACGCTGCGCAAACGGGTCGGCGTAGCGGCCGGCACGCGCCTCATGGGCGGCAGCGGCGGCACGCCATTGACGGGCATCCATCACCTGGGAAAACACAACACTACTCATGCTTCTAGCCTAAACGATGCTGTGACAAGGTAGTGGACGTAGCAATGTCTATCTAGTTACTAGAAGACCGGGCTTTAAACTCACGTTCATAATCGTCAAACTGTGGGCTATTAATCACTGCAGTCCGAAGATAACGGGCAAATTGACCCGCTCCTGCTCGTTCAAGTGCGCGAGGAATATCAGTCTCCGTGAATCCCTTAGAGTGAGCATAAGATTCCTGGGAAAGATAGACCTCGGCAAATAAGGAGGGATGAGCGTATTCGGTGAATTGCATCAGAAAATCATCCGCGCTGAGTGTCTCATAATTTTGAATATTCTGAGCTTCTTCCGTGGAAGCATAATCGAGCAGTTTGCGGTCATCGGTGACTAATGCGTGCATGCCGCCGTGTTGGGCGGCAGCATGCACATGAAGATCGTTTATATCGGGAAAGCCAGCAACTGGTTCAACAGGGAAACCTGCGATTAGGGACTTGCAGGATGTCAGGATTTGTTGTTTCCATTTCTCAATTTTTGCATCATGAATCATTGGGTCCTTTCGGCGTGTGTGGTATCCAAACTCATCCATGATTCGGGTGGATACGTATGGAGCGAAAAATCTGTAGTCACTCTCCTTTGTCAAAAGGAGAATCCAATCGCGAAGAGTCTTAGACATCAGAATGTTCGTATCCAGTAGGACAGATTCAGCATCTGATAATGTGCTCTCTTTTACCACGCAGGTCCTCCGATAATGTCGTTGAGATTGTTCTCTTCCTCAAATTTCCAAAGATCTTTGAGAGCTTGTTCCTTCTGCGCGATAGTCTTCTCCAAAAGGGTCTTGCGGAAAGCGTCAGCGTCCTCAGTACGGATACGGAAGTGGCTACCCACCTTATGCGCCGGAAGGTCACCAGAACGAATAGCCTTCATAAGCGTGGGGCGGGAAATACCGATACGCTGAGCCGCAACGGTCGTCGTCAAATCGTGAGGGACAACCTGAACGTCAATACTCTGACCCTGCGCTAGGGCATGGAGAACGTGCTGAATGACCTGGTTAAGGGCATCACCAAGTTGCTGGCTTTCTCGACCTGAAACAGTCAGCTCAATGGTGGTTTCTTCAGAGTTCTTGAGAATCTCCCGCGCCTCTGCGCGAGCCTGGTTGAGGGTATCTTCCTCCAGAGGGGTGGTTAGGGTGGTGGTCATCATCTTCTCCTTGGGGTTGGGTGAATAAGCGCCTGAAGACACCACGTCGATGGGGCGTATGTCATTCGGGGGAGGCTCATCCACGGTTGACACAACCTTACCCCTATCTGAAATAACTGTAAAGTGTTTCAGTTATTTCACCTATACATCGACAAAAGGGAGGGGCGGCGCCGGACCAAACCAGCACCGCCCCTCCCGAAGCGTACAGCTCACAAACGAGCTAAACTCTAGCGGCCAGTACCACCGTAAACAGTAGCCTCACCCTCAGCATCCAGACCGAACGCAGTGTGCACCGCGCGAACAGCCTCATCCAGCTTGCTCAGCTCAGTAATCACCGAAATACGGATCTCAGAGGTCGAAATCATGTCGATGTTTACGCCCGCCGAGGACAGAGCCTCGAAGAAGGTGAACGAAACGCCGGGGTTGGTCTTCATGCCCGCGCCAACCAGCGACAGCTTACCCACAGACTCGTTGTAAATAACCTCCTGGAAACCCAACTCAGCCTGCGCAGCCTTCAGCGCCTTCAGCGCAGCGTCGCCCTGAGCCTGATCCAGAGTGAAGGAAATGTCGGTCACGTTCGGGCGGTCGGTGGGAACGTTCTGAACAATCATGTCCAGGTTTACCTTCGCCTCGTTAATCAGGCCGAACACCTTAGCGGCCGAACCGGGAACGTCCGGAACGCCAACAACGGTAATCTTTGCGCGGGTGCGATCGTGCGCGACACCGGAAATCAGGGGCTGCTCCAAGGGAATCTCCTTCAGATGAATGGGGGTCAGTTCCGCGGACTCCTCCGGAACCACGATAGTGCCTTCAAGGTCCGAGAACGAAGAACGCACGTGAAGCTTCAAGTTAAAGCGACGAGCATACTCGACGCTACGCAGGTGCAGAATCTTTGCACCGTTCGCCGCCATCTCCAGCATCTCCTCGCTGGTGATGGTATCCAGCTTGTGCGCGGTCGGCACGATGCGCGGGTCGGCGGTGAACACGCCGTCCACGTCCGAGTAAATCTCGCACACATCGGCGTTCAGCGCGGCGGCCAGCGCAACGGCGGTCGTATCGGAGCCGCCGCGGCCCAGGGTCGTAATGTCGCCGCTCTGACGGTTCATGCCCTGGAAACCGGCCACAATCGCGATATTTCCGGCCTCGACGGACTCACGGATGCGATCGGGGCGAACCTCCACGAGGCGCGCCGAACCGTGCACGCCGTCGGTAATCATGCCAGCCTGCGAACCGGTGAAGGACTGCGCCTTAGCGCCCAGGTCGTTAATGGCCATCGACAGGACGGCGGTCGAAATGCGTTCACCGGCGGTCAGCAGCATGTCCAGCTCACGCGAGGGAACGACATTGCTGGTGACCTCTGCGGCAAGGTCGAGCAACTCATCGGTGGTGTCACCCATAGCGGACACCACGACGACCACATCGTTACCTGCCTTCTGAGTGTCCACGACGCGGCGGGCAACGCGCTTTACACCCTCCGCATCAGCTACGGAGGAACCGCCGAACTTTTGGACGATCAGGCTCATTGATATCTCCAGGTCAGTTACTTGTGTGCTACCGGCAGGCGCCGGCTCCTCATTTATAGTAAACGGCGTTCAGCGCAAGCGGCGAACTGTGCACCCGTATGTATTGCCCCGTGAAATATTACGTAGTATTACGCGGTGGTGACGCGGGATGCGGAGGCGGGTACAGCACGCCCGCGGAGGCGAGTTTTTAGGTCCACGGGTTCACATAAGTGACACCCGGCAGCGGCGGAACATCCGGCTTCGGGGTGCGCAACGGGGCGTTCTGAATAGTGCGGATCTTCTCCTCATAGTCGGGGGTGCGGAACACCTCCGGCGCATCTTCCGCCTGCTCGGTTGCGGGTGCCTCAGTGGGTTCGGAGGCGGCGCTCGCCGGAGCCTCCTCGCCGGAGTTTTCGCCCAAGTCAGGGGTTGCTTCTGCTTCTGCCAATTCAGGTGTAGAGCCCGCACCAGAATCGGTGGGGGAGCCCTCACGGCGGGATTCTTCCGCGCCGGATTCCTTGTCGCTGGATTCCTCAGCCTCCTGCAGAACCCGCTCGATCAGCTGCTCATCCACCGTGCCCTGCACACCCTCAGCGGCGGGCGCCGCCGGGTCGGAAACGGCAGAATCCTCAGAATCCAGGTCGTCAAACATGCTCGAATTCCAGCGGCGACGACTCTGCTTCGCCTCCTGAGCCTGAACCTGAGCCGCCTGCTCACGCTCCTGCTCCTCCTCGCGGTTCACGCGCTCAAAATCCTGAGCGGCAGTATGCGCCACTGCAGTGCCCTCGCTAATGACGCGGCGGCCCTCCAATGCGCGGCCCAGGGTAATCTCGTCCGCATACTCCAGGTCGCCACCAACCGGAAGGCCCGAGGCCAGGCGCGAGAGGCGCACACCCAGCGGCACGAGCATGCGCGAGAGGTAGGTTGCGGTCGCCTCACCCTCAAGGTTCGGGTCCATCGCCAGAATAATCTCCTGGATACGCTCATCCGCCAGGCGGGACACCAGCTCACGGATACGCAGCTGCTCCGGGCCCACACCAGCCAGCGGGTTAATAGCGCCGCCGAGCACATGGTAGCGGCCGGTAAAGGAACGGGTACGCTCAATCGCCACCACGTCCTTCGACTCTTCGACCACACACAGCACGGACGGGTCGCGGCGCTCATCACGACAGATCGTGCACAGCTTCGTCTCGGAGACGTTACCGCACTCCTCGCAGAAGCTCACGCTGGTCTTCACCGTGGAAATGGCGTTGGCTAGGCGCGCCATATCGGCAGCATCCGCATTCAGAATGTGAAAAGCGATGCGCTGAGCCGACTTGGGGCCCACACCCGGCAGGCGGCCGAGCTCATCAATGAGGTTTTGAACTGCTCCCTCGTACATGGCTTCTCCTTACAAATGCGGTGTGTCGTGCTGGTGTGTTGTTCTTGTGCTGGTGTGCTGTTCTTGGGCGACGTTATGAGTATGCACCCAACCCCTGACAGTTTAGGGGCGTTTCGCGTAGCGAGTATGCGGCTGGGATGAGCGCGCCCGCCATCGGTGCGATGGCGGGCGCGGCACCTACTCGGTGTTAGATTCCCGGATTAGGGCTGGTGCAGGGGACGTTCGTCAATGACGGTGCCACCAATAATTTTTTCGATAGCGCGCAGACCGATGAAGGTGCTGTTCTCGACCTTCTCGTCATCATCAGAGACGTAGTCCTCATCGGATGCGGCGCGTGCCGGGCGAGCCGGTGCCGCCGGTGCGCTGGGAGTCGGTGTGCTAGGAGTCGGTGCTGGGGTTGCGTTAGAAGCCTGCGCTGCGGGCTTCTCATCGCTTGCCGGAGCAGTATCAGCCGGTGCTGCCTGCGGTGTCTCTGCCAACGGACCAGCAGGCTCAACCGGATTAGCAAGCGGACCAGCCGGTGCTACAGGCGCAGTCGGCATTGCGGGCGCAGCGGGTGCCTCAACCGGTTCAGCGTAGGCAGGCTCATCCTCAAAAGGGGGCTCCTCCTCATACGGAGGTTCCTCCGCGTGAGGGGGCTCCTCCGCGTGAGGGGGCTCCTGTGCATACTGGGGATCTGGGGCATGCTGGGTTTCCTGTGCTTGCTGGGGTTCAGCAGCGCTCTCCTGCTGCGGAACTCCACTACCGGAGGCCGCAAAGGAATCACGCTCACCAAAACCACCCGCCGGAGCAGTCGGAACCTGCTGAGCTACCGGAGCAACCGGGGGCTCAGGCGCAAGCGGGCCCGCCGGGGCTTCCTGAACCGGTGCCTGCACTGCCGCCTGGGCAGCCTGCTGAGGTGCCTCCTCGGGGGCGCTCTGCGGAATCGGGGCAACCTCCCACGCACCCAGGGGCGCATCCACGCTCGTAGACTCGGGGGTGTTTGCGCCGGTCAGCGGCTGACCGTGGCGACGCCACGCATCCTCACCGCCGCGCGGACCATCAGCCAGAGGCGCCGGCTGAGCGGGCTGCGGGGGAGTCTGCTGAACGGGCTGCTGAGGCACCTGCGGGGCAACAGCCGCCGGAACTGCAGGCTGAGCTGCGGGAGCACTGGGCGCAGCAGGCTGAGCTGCGGGCTTGACCTGCTCACCGGGCTTCGCCACCTGAGCGTGAATGGTCACCTGACGGCGCAGAAACTCACTCACGCGGGCGGTCAGCTCGGGCACAAAGCCCTTGACCGCGCGCAAAGTCGCAATGTCGGCGCTCACGTACAGGGTTGCGCCGTCCATGCGGGCGGGGCGAACCTTCATCAGCTGCTCCGCCGCACCGGGAACGCTCATTCGGTTAAGAATGGCGCGCCAATTACCCTGAACCGCCGCCAGCGGATCGTTCGGGTCAAGCTTCAGAGGCGCGGAGGGGGCACCCGCCGCAGCGGCATCAGCTACAGAAGAAGCGGGGGTATCCGGTGTCGCCGGGGCGTTACCCGCTAGGGGAGCACCAGCCGCAGGTGCGGACTCCTGCGCGGTCGGTGCCAGAGGTGCAGCACTAAGGGGCGCACCTGCCAGCGGGGGAGCACCCGCGCTAGCCTGCTGAGAGCCGCCCCGCTGAGGGGCTACCTGCTGCGCGGGCTGAGCTGCCTCCTGAACCGGGGCGCTAGGAGCCTGTGCACTAGGTACCTGAGCTTCAGTAACCGGAGTCTTAGGTGCCTGGGTCTTAGGCATTAGACCAGCCGCCGCCATACCCGCCGCACGAGCAGCAGACATGCCACCCTGCGCCGGAACCGAACCAGCAGCACCAGAAGCCACGCGACGCTCCAAAACCTGCAGGCGAGAAGCCAACGCCGCAACCTCCGCACCACCGGCAGAACCCTCCACCGCAGGCAGAAGCAGACGAGCACACAGCAACTCCAGCTGAAGCTGCGGATTCGCCGCACCCGTCATACCATTCAGAGTCTCATTCGCCGTACCCGCAGCAACCGCCAGCTCACGCTCACCCAAAGCCTGAGCCTGCTGGGCCAAACGCTCCAACTGATCCTGCGGAACACCCTGCAAAATCTGGCCGGCAGCCTGCGGAACAGCCTTCACCACAATCAAATCACGCAGGCGCTCCAGCAGATCCTCCACAAAACGGCGAGGATCCTGACCGGTCGCCACCACACGTGACACCGCACCAAAGAGAGTCGGCGCATCCTTCGCGCCCAACGCCTCAATAACCTCATCCAGAAGCTGCGCGTGGGTATAACCCAGCAGCGCCACCGCACGGTCATACTCAATACCGTTCTGCGACGACGCACCAGCCATCAGCTGATCAAGAATCGACAGCGAATCACGCACCGAACCGCCGCCAGCACGAATCACCAGCTGCAATACACCCGGCTCAACCGGCACCTGCTCCTGATCGCACAGGCCCTGCAGGAATGGCAGAAGAACCTCCGGCGGAACCAGACGGAACGGATAATGGTGAGTACGCGAACGAATCGTACCCAACACCTTATTCGGCTCAGTCGTCGCGAAGATAAACTTCACATGCTCCGGCGGCTCCTCCACAATCTTCAGCAGCGCATTGAAACCCTCACGGGTCACCATATGCGCCTCATCAATAATGAAGATTTTGTAACGGTCACGCACCGGCGCCAAAGTAGCGCGCTCACGCAGGTCACGGGCATGATCCACGCCGCCGTGGCTCGCC
Organism: Rothia sp. HMSC071B01; assembly: GCF_001808945.1. Lineage (NCBI taxonomy): Bacteria > Bacillati > Actinomycetota > Actinomycetes > Micrococcales > Micrococcaceae > Rothia > Rothia sp. HMSC071B01. Next base: position 154,439 of record NZ_KV795068.1, read on the forward strand.
GCATCCATCTCAATCACGTCAAGAGAACCGCCACCATCACGCGAGAGCTCACGGCACGAATCGCATACACCACACGGAGTAGGAGTCGGACCCTGCGCACAGTTCAAACAACGCGCCAAAATACGCGCCGACGTGGTCTTACCGCAACCACGCGGACCCGAAAACAGGTACGCGTGATTCACACGGTTCTTCTCCAAGGCGACCATAAGAGGTTCGGTCACGTGCTCCTGCCCGATAACCTCAGCAAAGGTTTCGGGGCGATAACGACGATAAAGGGCAGTGCTCACGGCAACCTCTTCAACTCGGGGGTGCGGATAGGACAATCCCTACCATTTTAGACGCTTTACTCTCGGCCCGAGTGGCCGACAGTCACCGGTGAACACGCCACCGCACCACCGCCACCGCGACACCTACTATGGACACTCACCCGGGCGCTCACCCGGGCGGCATGTACGCCCACAGAAATACCGCGAACACACCGAATTCCCAAGAACCCAAAAATCCGGTACACTGGTTCTTGCCTCTTACGTGGCGTTATCTTGGAAAACTCCCCCAGGACCGGAAGGTAGCAAGGGTATTCGAGCTATGGCGGGTGCGTAGGAGGTTTTTTCATGCCCAAAAACGGGTACCTGGATAGTTCACACCCGTCATATGCACTGCGTGCCCGCTCCGCTGGCGCTCCGCCCAAAAACAGGGGCACAAGCATCCATAAATGTGCTTTCTGTTACTTTTCCCATTCAGGGCTTGCGTGCTTAGCAAAAGCGTAGTAAGGTTTTATTTGTTGCCTACGCAATGCGTAGAAAACATAGCTGGAGGATTCGCCTAGCGGCCTATGGCGCACGCCTGGAACGCGTGTTGGGTTAACAGCCCTCGGGGGTTCAAATCCCCCATCCTCCGCCACCGATCCCCGGTCTTAGATTCTAAGACCGGGGATTTTTTATACCCCTTGGTAC
>NZ_KV795068.1:155491-205003 GCF_001808945.1 Rothia sp. HMSC071B01
ATAGTCGCCCCTACCCCCAGCACGGCATGACCCACGCCGACTGGGGAGGAATCCCGCCGCAGCGGGTACGCCTCGACACCCTTATCACCACCCAAAAACAGGGGCACAAGCATCCATAAATGTGCTTTCTGTTATTTTTATTGCTCAGGGCTTGCATGCTTAGCAAAAGCGTAGTAAGGTTTTATTTGTTGCCTACGCAATGCGTAGAAAACATAGCTGGAGGATTCGCCTAGCGGCCTATGGCGCACGCCTGGAACGCGTGTTGGGTTAACACCCTCGGAGGTTCAAATCCTCCATCCTCCGCCACCGATCCCCGGTCTTAGAATCTAAGACCGGGGATTTTTTATACCCCTTGGTACTATTTCTTCAGAACCCCACGGTTACACGTGCCGCCGAGGCGCCCCATACCTGAGAAAGCACCACCATGATTTTCAAAAAAGTAGGCGATAGTCGCCCCTACCCCCAGCACGGCATGACCCATGCCGACTGGGGAGGAATCCCGCCGCAGCAGGTACGCCTCGACACCCTCATCACCACCCAAAAAACCCTCAACCTCGAGACCCTACTCGCCGAAGACTCCACCTTCTACGGCGACCTCTTCCCTCACGTCGTCAAATGGGGAGGCGAACTCTACCTCGAAGACGGCGTGCACCGCGCACTGCGTAACGCCCTGCACCGCCGCGCCGTCATGTATGCGCGCGTACTGGACCTGGACTCCATCTCCCCGGCGCTGCTGCCCGGCGCGTAAAAACCTACTCGCGTAAAAACCTAACCGCGTAAACGCCTACCCGAATACAGAAAATGCCGCGGACCGATGCAAAGAAGCATCAGGTCCGCGGCATTTTTGTGACGTATAACTGAGCTACGTTCCGCTACGCAGAGATACCACGCTTAGGACGCAACCTTCAGGCCCGCCTCCTGCACCGGGGATTGCTCCGGCAGGGACTCCTCGGAATCCAGGCGAACCGGGTTGCCCTCGGCGTCAAAACGCGCGCCCAGGCCCATCTGAATAAAACGGATAGTATTCAGAATCTGGCGCTCACGGGTTTCCTCATCCGGTGCGTCCTCGGCGCGACCGGCGCTTGAGGAGAGGGAGCCGTGCACGAGCATCGCCAGTTCGCGAATGTCGTTCTTCGGAATGTAGTTCTCGGCAATGGCGGCAGAAAGAATATGCGCGAGCACCATCTGCAGCTCGTGAACGTGCTTGCCGAGCTTCGCGTAGGACTCGGGGGAGAGCATGGAGCGCATCGCAGGGCCCGGAGGCAGGTGGCGGCGCGCCAGGTCGTTGATTTGCAAGCGAATGTAGACCGCGAGCTGGTCAATCGGGTTTTCGATGCCCTCCAGGCCGACGCGCAGCTCGTTGAGGAAGCGTTCGGTCTCGTCCAGGGCGTAGGCGACCAGCAGTTCGCCCATGTCGGCGAAGTAGTTGTAGACCGCGGTGCGGCCGATTCCGGCGTTCTTGGCGACGTCGGTCATGGTCAGGCCGGAGAGGCCGCGGTTGTAGAGGATCTCGCCGAAGGAGTTGAGGATGGCGCGCTTGGTGTTTTCGCGCTGGGCGGCGTTGGTTGCTGCAGAAATACGAGGCATAGTGACACTCTACCCCAAATCGTCAGCAAATGACGAATTTATCGAATGTGTCACCAAGAAATTTGCCCAATCCATGCGAATTTTCACAAATATGACAGAACGACCGGCACTACAAGAAGCCCAAACGCGTAGCCACCGCCAAATCAGCACCCACCAACGACGCAATCGGATACCCCGTATGGCCACGCCCCGGAGTCACCTGCAACAAAGTCCGTGCCCCCAAACCCTCGTAGAACGCGCTACCCTCCTGCACCGCAATCCGCGCCGACCAACTCCCCTCAGAACTCGTCGCCATACGCCGACGACCCGACGGCGAGCGCCCATCCAGCACACCCACATGCCAACTCATCAACAGGTGCTCATGAGAGGAAGGATTCAACGCCGCCCGTTCACGCACCTGTGCCGGCACACCGTCGGCACCGCCGCCACCGATAAAAGTGGCGCCGCCTCCGCGAATCCACTCAATATCGTGCGACAGTAGCTCGTAGCTGAGGAACTCCGCGCCGCCCGAATAGCCCGCAAGCCACACGCGGCTCATATCCACCCCGTACGCCAGGGCAATCCCTTCAATGAGAGCGCGGACCATCCTGCCGTTCGAACGGGCGCGAACCCACCAGTTATAGGTCAGCGGAGGCGCATAAGAATCACCATCGGTCAGGCGCGGCTCCCGCAGACTACCCGGCGACAGCACCGGCACCGACAGCATATTGAACTCAGCCGCCACCTGCGCCAGCTCGGCACGCAGGGGGGAAGTTCGGCGCAACAGGCGGCTACCGGCACGCGAGAGATGATCACCATCAAAATAGAACAGCACACCGGGCGCAGACTCAGAATCGGTCAGAAGATACAGGTTATCGACCCGATAGTAGATATTGCGCCCGCGATGCGTAAACGATCGGTAACCGAGTAGCTCAGACGAAGCCAGAAGCACTGGCTCTAGCAGGGAAGCTCCGGTGCGCACAGCCTGCGCCGCATAGGTGAACAGCGGATGCAGACGCGGAATATGCGCGCTCAGCCGCCGCTGGTTACGGTGCCGCCGCCTCCGCACCTGCTGTGAAGAACCCCGTACCGACCGCCGAAGCGAGGCGCGTAGCGCACGCCCCGCCCCCAGCAGGGATACCACCTGCTCAGTGCGGTGAATTCCGTGGCCCAGATTCTTCATACATTTATTGTAAATGTGCGGTCAGGAAGGCTGGCGGGGTGGTCATGAGCGTCCACACTCTTGAACGAAGCCCGTAAACCTGCCGCCGCCACGGCATATAGGTACTATTAGATAGGCTCGGGTGGCAGACGAGCCGGTGAGTAGCGCCCTGCATAGCGCACTCACCCACCACACGTGAGGGCTCGTACCCTACGTGAAGAAACACATCGCATGAAGAAAGACTTGGGGAAAGTAATGGCTAAACCCGTTAGCGAATCTAAGGCTCAGACGAGCACCGTTACGGTGCCCTGGGCTGGTCGCCGCGGCTACTTTGATCTGCTGCTGGGCGCATCCTGCGTCATCCTGATCATTTCGAATATTGGTGCAACCAAGGGCGTGGAGTTCGGCCCGCTGCCCTTCGAGCTGCCCCTCATTGGTAACACCATCGTCACCGACGGTGGTTTCTTCCTCTTCCCGCTCGCCTACGTGATTGGCGACCTTCTTTCAGAGGTGTACGGCTTCAAGCGTGCCCGCCGCGCGATTGTAGCCTCCTTCGGCTCGGCTGCTTTTGCTGCCCTGTGCTTCTTGCTGATCGTGCACCTGCCCGCTGCGAGCTTCTACACCGGCCAGGAGGCATTCGCTAGCGTACTGGGCCCGGTCTGGCAGATTTTTGCGGGCTCCCTGCTCGGTTACCTCTTCGGTCAGACCCTGAATGCCTGGGTCATGGTGGCAATGAAGAAGGCAGGCAAGGGCCGTTTCCTGTGGCTGCGTATGATTGTCTCCACCCTGGTTGGTGAGCTGCTCGACACCCTCATCTTCTGCTCCATCGCGGCACCGGTGCTCGGCATCGACACCATGGAAGCATTCATCAACTACGTACTAATCGGTTATATCTACAAGTGCCTGGTCGAGGTGATCCTCATGCCGATCAGCTACCCGATTATTGGTTGGTTCAAGCGTCACGAACTCGAGTACGTGGCATAAGCTAACCTCCTGACAGCTGATGTGCAGAGCCGCCCGGCCTAACGCCTGGGCGGCATTGCCATTTCAGCTTTATTCAATACACAGCATGTCTAAGAAAGAGATACGTTATGTCTAAACTGCAGGGGAACACCCCCGCGCAGTCGGAGAAGAACGACTCGTTGAATCGTTCCCTCTCCCACGGCCAGTTGACCATGATTGCGATGGGCTTGGCGCTGGGTACGGGCCTGTTCCTGGGCTCCTCCTCCGCCATTAAAATTGCGGGCCCTGGCGCAATCCTCTCTTACGCTATTGGTTCGATGATTGCGGCAACCATTGCTGCCTGCGCGGGCGAAATGTCCGTGCGTCACCCCGTCCAGGGCGGTTTCGGTACCATTGCGAGCCGATACCTGAACCCCTTTAGCGGCTACCTGACTCGCTGGGCGTATTGGGCGTGCACCGTGCCGCTGGCTGGTGCTGAGCTGGTGGCGGTTGGCCACTACATGGCGTACTGGTTCCCGGACGTTCCCCTGGCTGTGTTCGTCGCCCTCTTCGGCGCGATTATTCTGGTGCTGAACCTGGTGAGCGTGAAGTCCTTCGGCGCGCTGGAGTTCATGCTCTCTTCGATTAAGGTTTCTGCCGTCATCGTGTTCATGGTGATTGGTGTACTGCTGGTGTTCGTGGGTCTGCCCGGCCACGCCGCGGCGGGTACCGCAAACCTCGTGAACGACGGCGGCTTCCTGCCCAACGGCCCGGCATCCATCTGGATTTCGATGGCTGTTGTCATGTTCTCCTTCGGCGGTGTGGAAATGATTTCTCTCTCCGCAGCGGAGGCGAAGGACCCGGCACGCTCGGTGGCAACCAGCGTGAAGGCAATGATTTGGCGCCTGTCCACCTTCTACGTGGTGTCCATGGCAATTATTCTGTGCCTGGTGCCCTGGCAGACCGCCGCACAGAACTCGGAGCTGACCGAGTCGCCGTTCGTGCTCGTCTTCTCTGAACTGGGTATCCCCTTCGCGGCGGACATCATGAACTTCGTGGTGCTCGTTGCTGCGCTCTCTGGCGCTAACGCCTCCCTGTACGCGGCAACTCGCCTGCTGCACGCCCTGGGCTCTGACCGCATGGCTCCCGCAGTGGCTGCCCGCACCTCCTCGCGCGGCGTGCCGGTCGTGGCCCTGCTCATCTCCTTCACCGGCGTTGTCGTGGCAACCGTGATGGCTGTTGCCAAGATTGGTGACATCTTTGCCCTGCTCATGGCGCTGGTGACCCTGTGCATCCTGATTGTGTGGATCATGATTCTGCTGACCTACCAGGCGTACAAGAAGGACCAGAAGGACGCCTCCTCCTTCACCGTGCTGGGTGGCCGCGTCACCGCAGGTCTGGCTCTGGCGGGTGTTCTGGCGACCCTGGCGGCAATGTTCATGCTGCCTGGCTCGGGCGTTCAGGAATCGATCATGGTCGGCATCGTCTTCTTCGTGCTGATTTCTATTGGCTACGCCATCTCCTCGAAGGTTCAGGGCGGTTATGAGCGCCCCGACCTGGACGCTATGCACGCCGACGAGAACACCAGCGCGGCACAGCACTAAATAAAGCCTCGCGAGGCTAAAACATAAAAGGCACCGGATGGGGGAGCACCCCCGTTCGGTGCCTTTTCGCTTTTGTACCCTAGACGGCGCTGTTCTGAGCGGTGTGAGTGTGCCCGTAGAATAGTTAACTATTCGTACCCGTCAACGAGGCTAGAAGCCGCAGAAGCCGGGTGCGAGCACACATTGCACATCACGCCCCTAAGGCGTACTGACGGAAGGCACCTTCGTGTCCCACAACGACGATACCCGCAGCCACGCTGCAGCGGGGACCGCCGGATCGCGCACCCTGAAGCGTTCTCTGTCCCACGGACAGATGACCATGATCGTGATGGGTTCCGCGCTCGGTACGGGCCTCTTCTTGGGTTCGGGCACCGCCATTGCGATGGCTGGTCCCGCGGTCATTCTCACCTACGCTATTGGTTCTGCGCTCGCTTCGGTGATTGGCGCGGCAACCGGTGAAATGGCGGTTCGCTACCCTGTCCGCGGCGGTTTCGGTACTATTGCTACCCGCTACCTGGGCCCCTTCGCGGGCTTTTTGACTCGCATCGCCTACTGGACGGCGACTGTGCTGATTGCCGGTGTTGAGCTGGTGTCGGTTGCGATGTACTTGAATTATTGGTGGCCGCAGCTTCCGCTGTGGGCGGGTATTGCCGCGTTTGGTGTGGCGCTGATTGTGCTGAACCTGACCAGCGTGAAGTCTTTCGGCATGTTGGAGTTCTTCCTGTCTTCGATTAAGGTCATTTCGATTGTTGCCTTCCTGCTGGTGGGCCTGTGCCTGGTTTTCTTCGGTCTGCCCGGTCACGCTGCGGTGGGTACCGCGAACCTCTTCAACGACGGCGGTTTCATGCCTAACGGCCCCCAGTCGGTGTGGCTGTCGCTGGCTGTTGTGATGTTCTCCTTCGGCGGTATTGAGATGATCTCGATCTCTGCTGCGGAGGCGAAGGACCCCTCCCGTTCGGTGCGTTCCTCGGCGAAGGCGATGATGATTCGCCTGGCGACCTTCTACGTGCTGGCAGTTCTGATTGTTGTGGCTATTATTCCGTGGCGTTCGGCGTCGGGCCTGGGCGACGCGGTGGAAGCTTCCCCGTTCGTTCTGGTCTTTGAGCAGCTGGGTGTGCACGGTGTGGCGCACTTCGTGAACTTTGTGGTGCTGATTGCGGCGCTGTCGAGCGCGAACGCGAACCTGTACGCGGGTACGCGTCTGATGCACTCGCTGGCGGTTGACGGTATGGCGCCTATCCAGCTGGCTCAGGTGAACCGTGCCGGCGTTCCGGCGCGTGCGGTATGGCTATCAACCAGCGGTATGGTGATTGCTATTCTGCTGGCTCTGTACAGCCCGAAGGAAGCGTTCCTCTCCATGATTTTTGTGATTATGGTGTGCGCGCTGACCGTGTGGGTTCTGATTCTTTTCGCGTACATCGTGTACAAGCGTGTTGAGCCGGCGACCGATGGTTTCCGCCTGTGGGGTGGCCAGTTCACCGCAGCGGTGGGAGTTCTGCTGCTCTTCGCGGTGTGGGTTGCGCTCTTCATGGTGCGCGGTTCCATGGTTCCGGCAATTGTGGGCGTGGGCTACTTTGTGGTGCTGAGCCTGCTGTACTTCGCCCGTATTCGCCACACTCACATGATTGATGAGCAGACCTTCGTGGAGGCTCAGAAGGCAACCGGTGAGTATGACGCCATGAAGTACGACGCTGATCATGCCCTGGAGACTGCGGCTAAGCTGGGCCGTTAAGGTTCTGTAGCTGCCGGGAGAGCCGGTGCTGGGGCCTGCAGAGACTCCAACACAGTAATAAACGAAAAATACGGAAAATTTCTGGAATTCCTCGTAATAAAACCGTAAAAATGCAGTTGGCCCTCAGAGTGGGGTCTATCATAGACAGTGAACCGTATGATCTTGTATGCGTTCAAATGTCTGTGTGTTGGATGAGGCTCGAAAGCATCGTAGCTTTCGAGCCTCATCGCTTTAACTACCAAATATATTTCTAGCCCCCGAATCATCATCAGCTGATTCATTTGCTGTACCTTGCGGATTCGTACGAATAGCCCCCTCAAAGCGGCGGGGGAGTAGAGTTAAAACCATGCAAAGCCACGAAAAGAACCGCGAAAACACCCCCGCCCCTGAGGCCGGTACCACCGACGAACTGCTGGTGCACGTACCCGCACGCTGGGGCGATATGGACGCCTACGGGCACGTCAACAACGTTGCCATCCTCTCGGTCATGGAAGAAGCCCGCGTGGCGCTCTTCGGCCCACCGCCCTCCTCCGGGCAGAAGCCCACCGTGGCACCGCAGCCTCCGATTCCGCTTTTCGACCTGGTTGCCGAGGGTGTGCAGGCACTCATTGCCGAGCACGGCATCCGCTACCTGGCTCAGCTGCCCTACACTGGTGAGCCCGTGCCGGTGCGCCTGAGCGTGGAGAAGGTCAGCGCCGCATCCGTGCGTATTGGCTACTCGATTCTCTCCCCGGTGGACGGCCGCGAGTGCGTGCGTGCCTTTACCGTGCTGGCGTTCTGGGATTCGGTTGTGGGTCGTTTGACCCGTCTGAGCCCCGAGCAGCGTGAGCTGTTGAGCTCCTACCTGCCGCAGAAATAGGGGTAGATACCGGCGCTCCGCTGTAATAAACCGGTCTTGAACGGGGTCAAGCGTATGCTTTAAATACCTTCTGCAAAGGGTGCAAAAGGTTCATTCCCGGGAGAGATAACAATGTCGTTCCACCACACTCAGGCAGACTCCGCCAGCCGGGGTCGCCGCACGATGCGCGCCACCGGATGCGCCGCCGCCCTGCTCCTCGCCCTGACCGGCTGCTTTGGCGGTTCTCAGAGCGAAAACTCTTCGTCGAGCCCCAGCCCCTCCAACACGGCTAACCACTCGCAGTACCCGCTCCCTTCCTCCACCGCGTCCCCGTCACCGACGAAGAAGACCGAGCCGACCGTCACCGAGACTCGGGTGTCAGCCCCCGCAGAGAGCGCCGAGGCGAAGGCGTCCGAGTCCTCCGCACCCGCTGAGGCGAAGGCAACCTCCGCAACGGTCGCAAACCCCACTGTCGCTGCGCCGCCCCGTGCGCCCGAAAAGGTGGAGGCTGAGCGCGCCTCCGCCGGCGAGCGCTGCGGACACATCGGACGTAAGGGCTACCTGAAGACCGGCGCGGAAATCATGGTGCTGCGCGGTACCGTGGACTGCGCCCACGCCCTGGACGTGCTGACCGAATACGTCACCACCCCGCGTGCCGACGACAACCTGACCCAGCACCAGGTGGCGAAGGTTCAGGATGCCACCTGCTACTGGAACCCGCAGTACGAGATGGCTGAGAACCGTCGCGAGGATCGCGGTGCCCCCGAATGCACTATTGGCGATGATGTCGCCTTCGTGGCTCGCCTGGACAATCCGGATGCTCCCCAGATTCCCTTCCTCATGGAGCCCTCCTACTACGATTCCGGTGCCGGCTACTACCGTTTCAAGAGCGATGACGAGCGCACCCTCTGCGAGCTGAACCCCGCGGACGGAACCCTGGTGTGCGAGCGCCGCACCGGCGAGCAGACCGGCAACGGTAACGGTGCTGTCGGCCGCACTTTTGCCGGTCCGGTGGAGGTGACTCGCATGAACTTCCTGACCGGCGCCAGCGAGGTGAATACCGTGAATGAGTCCTCGGCTCTGCACGCGGAAACCACCACCGCAAACACGAAGATAATGCACGCCTTGGATGTGGTGATCTTGCCCGTTGCTGAGGGCAAGCAGCTGACCTGCTTGGGCGAGATTGAGACTGGCTCGATGACCTGCCATGACGGGAACGGCCGCACTATTACGGTCGGTGGCAGGCGAGAAGGATAAGCGCCCGCGTCAGAGTTAATGAGCTGTCAATGAGTTGTGAAGAGCCAAGGAGGGGCTTCCCGCACTGCCGGGGAGCCCCTCTTATTGCGCTGTGCCTCTACCCGCTGTGTCCTAGCGGGGGCACCCTGTGGGTTCCTAAGATGCCGTATAGCTAGCTCACAGGTAGCGTCTTTAGAATACTGGTTAGGAACCCGAACCGATGACGCAGAAAGGTCACCATGCATCCGGCACAGAAGCACTCTACCCAGACTTCTTCTACTACCCTCCGTACCGCTCAGCGCTACAGCCCCGTAGCGCTCGGTGCCACGCTCCTGCTGGCGCTGTCGGCATGCTCCGGAGGCGCAACCACCGCCTCCCCGAGCGCCACCGCAATCCCTAGTCCCAGCGCTACGAGCGCGAAGGCGACCCCCACTCGCACCGTAACGGTCACTGAAAGCACCCCGACTGCCGGTACCGTGCACACCCCCACCGCGGCGGCTACCGTGAGCCCCGGAACCATCACCACCGCAAGTCCCGCGGCGACCGCGCAGGCGAGCGCGGCGTCGAGCCCTTCCGCATCGGCTAAGGCGAATACTTCGGCGAAGGCGTCGAGCACCGCGAGCCTGTCCAGCTCGGATGTTCAGTCTGCGGGCGGTAGCTGCGGCAGCATGGACGCTACTGGCTACCTGAAGCACAACGCTACGGTTCAGGTGACCTCGGGTGCGGTGGATTGCCTGTTTGCGCGTGAGCTGATCCGCCAGTTTGTGGTGCAGAACCCCGCCGAGGTGACCGATAAGGCGAATGGTGAGCGTACCGTCATGTCGGCGCGCTGCTACTGGAAGCCGGGCGACGGCGCGGATCGTGCGACCCCCGAGTGTGTGTCCCTGGATGGTGGCAGCACCGTCATTACCGTGAAGCTGACCAACTAGTTTACGATTCCCACCCGGCAAGGCACGGGTATTAAACACAAGCGCCGCGTTGACGTATCATTCGTCAACGCGGCGCTTTAGTATTCCCACCCGCAGGCGGGCAGAATCAGAGCTGGTGCGAGTTAGAACTCTCCGCGGGCACGGGTGGCAAGCACGTTATCCAGGCGGGCGAAGGTCGAACGCCAGGTGGTGCGTACCTCCTCGTGAACCGAGGCGGGCATGGGGCCAATCTCAATAACGATGCGGGTACCGGCTCCCACGCCGTCGGCGGTAATCACGGTTTCGGGGAAGAAACGGTGACGCTGGTACACCAGCACGCTACCGGGGTTGCCCAGGTGGTCGGGCAGCTGCTCTGCGTATTCGAGCTCCTTGAACGGTTCAATGCTCAAAAAGCGGCTCTGCAGAATGCAGGACACCGAGGGGTCAACCTCGTTGATCATGGACAGGCGCTGCAGACCGCCGACGACGGGCTCCACGACTACGTCGGTGGGGCGCACGTGCCAGCCGGCGGGGCCGTACCAGCGAACCAGCAGTTCGGGGTCCAGGTAGGCGCCGAAGACGTCCTCGACCGGGGCTGCAATCTCGTGGTCGAAGACGAGAAGCTCCTCATCGGGAACATGAGTGATGCTCATAGGGTTCTCCTTAAACGGGTTGAAGAGCGGGTTTAGGGCTTCTTGCCGGAGTAGTAGTTGCCGAGGAACTCGTCACGGTACTCGAAGTAGGTGCCGTCCTTGATGGCTTCGCGGGCGTCGTCCACCATGCGCACGATGAAACGCTCATTGTGGATGGAGGCGAGGGTTGCCGCCAGACGCTCGTCCGCCTTGAAGAGGTGACGCAGGTAGGCGCGGGTGTAGTGGGTGCAGGTGTAGCAGTCGCAGCCCTCGTAGATGGGCGAGAAGTCCGCCTTGAAGCGCGCGTTGGTGATGTTGTAGCGGCCGGTGGGGGAGTAGACGGCTGCGTTGCGTGCCACGCGGGTGGGGGAGACGCAGTCGAAGGTGTCTACACCGTTTTCGATGCCGACGAAGATGTCGTCGGGTTCGGAGATGCCGAGCAGGTGGCGGGGCTTGGATTCGGGCAGCTCTTCGGCGCACCAGCGCACGATGGTGCCGAGGTTTTCCTTCTCGAGCGCACCACCGATGCCGAAGCCGTCGAAGGGCATGGAGCCCAGGTCCTGGCATGCCTTGCGGCGCAGGTCCTCGTACTGGGCACCCTGAATGACGCCGAACAGCGCCTGGTAGGGCTTGCCCACGCGCTCAGTGGTCAGGCGCTGGTGCTCAGCGATGCAACGCAGCGCCCACAGGCGGGTGCGTTCGAGCGCCTCCTCCTGGTAGCCGCGGGAGTTGTAGAGGGTGGTCAGCTCGTCGAAGGCAAACATGACGTCGGCACCGATCTGGTGCTGAACCTGCATGGACACCTCGGGGGTGAATCGGTGAATCGAGCCGTCAATATGCGACTTGAAGTTCACGCCGTCGTCGTCAATGTGGGCGAGGCGCTCTTTACCCTTCGCCACGTCGTCGTCACCGAGGGGGCGGCCGTCGGCGCCCTTAGCGCCCGCGACGGTACCCATGTCGATCACCTTCTTGAAGCCGGAGCCCAGGCTCATGACCTGGAAGCCGCCGGAGTCGGTGAAGGTGGGGCCGTCCCAGTTCATGAATGCACCCAGGCCGCCTGCTGCGTCGAGGATTTCGGGGCCGGGCTGCAGGTACAGGTGGTAGGCGTTGGAGAGCAGAGCCTGAGCGCCGAGCTCCTTCATGGATTCGGGTAGGACCGCCTTGACGGTTGCCTTGGTGCCCACGGGGGTGAAGGCGGGGGTCTGGATCTGTCCGTGCGGGGTGGTGATGACACCGGTGCGTCCGCGGAACTGTCCGCCGTTGGCTTCTACACGTTCAGCGCTGGGGGAGGCGGTGTCCGCCAGGCGGCTGGTGATGGTGAAGCCAAAGTCCTCGGTGGGGAAAGAGTTATCTAGAACGCTCATTCTTCTCTCGATTGTTTGCTTTCCGTCTGAATGTCTATACCCTAGCCTACCGGAAAACCCCGCCTCTCTCGCCGGAGGCGGGGTTTTCGCGGGTACCGTCAGGCTAGGGTACAGCCAGGCTGAGGTACAGGCAGACTAGGGTACAGGCAGGGTGGCTGGGTTTAGCTCGCCCTAGCCGGTGAAGTTAGCCGGCGAAGTCGCCGAGCATGTCCACAGTCGGCACGAAGAAGAGGGTGCCGGTCACCGCGGTGCTGAAATCCAGCAGGCGGTCGTAGTTGGCGCCGTCCACTCCCATGAACATGTTCATGAGCATCTTCCTGACGGTCGAGAAGGTGCTGGCGTAGCAGATGAAGTAGGTGCCCAGCTCGTTGTTGCCCACGGTGCCGAAGGGCATGTTGTCGCGAATGACCTTGAAGTCGTCACCGATATTGGCGATGGCGGAGTGCGAGTTGGCGGGCTTTTCGTCCTCGCTCATCTCGATGTCGTCGTGCTTGGAGCGGCCGATGACCTTCTCCTGCTCGGAGACGGGCAGGGCATTCCATGCGGTCATGTCGTGAATGTACTTCTGCACGAATTGGTAGCTGCCGCCCTTGTACATGGGGTCGTTGTCACCGATGAGACCGAAGTATTCGCGTGCCGCGGGGGTCTGCGGGTTTTCGGTGCCGTCCACAAAACCGATGATGGAGCGGCCGTCCCAGTAGCGGAAGCCGTGCACCTCATCCGCGGTCTCAGCAATATCGCGTAGCGCCGCAGTAATAGCGGAGGCCATATCGTAGGCGACGGACGGCTGGGTCGCACGGATGTGGAAGTGCAGATCACCGGGAGTGGACACCGCGGTGTGCTTGGGGCCCCTAATCTCCTCAAATTCTTCGAGCTCCTGCGGCAGGGGCTTGGGCAGATCCAGGGTCAGCCACGCGCTGTGGCTAATGCCCAGAACAACGTTAGCGTTCTCGGGCGAGTAGCGGTTCGCGGCGGTGTGGTTGAGGTTAATGACGAGCCCGCAGAGGTTCTGGAACCCCTCAATGAGCGCATCCTGAGAGGTGCCTTCCTTGAACTTCCAGACCATGAAAATGGTGTTAGCGTTCGGGCTGGCAGTGACCTGTTGTGATTCTGGTGCAAGCATAAAATTCACCGTACGCCCGTGTACACGCCCCCGCAATGAATCTAGCCCTAACCTTCTGCACAGGCCCTAACCTTCTGCACTGAAGGGAGAAGATGAGGGCTGGGGGCAAAGAACAGCAGGGTTTTAGAAGCCGTACTTTAGAAACTGTGCTTTTAGAAACTGTGGGAGGCGAGGTGACGCGCATGCGCCAGACGCGCCGCCGTCTCAAAAATGGTCCACGCCTGCACCTGAGTGGACAGCTCCACCGGTGCACCGGGCTTCACAACCTTGCTCATCGGCTCGGTGAACCGCGGGGAGAACTGCACGAGCGCCTTACCGCGAATCTCATTCGGGTCAATGCCGTACTCGTTCATCGGCAGGTTGGGGTCGAACTCGCGGCGACCCTCCCACAGGGCGCGTGCGGTCGAGTACACCAGGTTCGAGGCGAGCGCTCGCGCCTCATCGCTGAGCAGCGGCGAGGATGCCGCCATGCCCAGGTAGCGCACGAGAATGCCGGTGAACAGGCCGCCGTCGCCGTCGCCGTGCGAGATGAGGATGCGGCGGCGCGCACCGGAGAGGAACTCCACCTCTTCGGTCATGTGCTTGACGATGCCGACGATGAGGCGCTCTGCGCGTTCTGCGGGGTCCACCTCGCAGGGCACGCCGGAGGCGGCGAGGCTCAGCAGGGCACCCAGGGCGGTTCCCTGGTTGTAGGTGTATTCGCCGCGTTCGTAGTCGTACTCGTCGCCGCGCACGTTCACACCGTCAATATAGAGCGAACGTTCTGCATCCCAGAGGGTTTCATTCATCCAGTCCATCAGCGCGGCGGCAGTCTTCGGGTCGCCCGCGCGCACATACGCCAGGGCGGTCGGCGCGGTCGCCGCAGCATTCACGAAATCACGCTTGGACTTGCGCCAACTCATGCCACCCACCGGGGAGAAGCCCTTTGCCAGCTGCTCGAAGAGAGCCGCGCCGGCATCCTGAGCGGCAACATCGTTCGCACCGGTCAGCTCAATGCAGAAGGAGTTCATGCGGCCCACCGCGAGGGTCAGCCATGCCATATCGTCAAAGTAGTCGTTCGCGAAGCGGCCGTAATTACGCACGTTAATGCCGCGCAACAGCGCGCGGGCACGGTGCAGCTCCTCCTGGGCGGCAGTAATATCGCCCTCGCGCAGGTGACGCTGACCGGCATCAATCACACAGTCCAGCAGGTGCGCCTGCCACCAGTAGTGCCAAGCGTTCAGACGCTGGCTCAGCGGGCGCGGGTCGGGCACCTGCACCGAACCGATGAGGGCGCCGGGAACGCCAAGAATACGGTGCACGAAGGTGTCGGTAACGCTGGCGGCTGCGGCAGCGGCATGCGAGGAGGTGCGCTCGGCGTACTCGCTAATCGACTCCAGAGACTGCGCGTTGTGGGAAGACGGCTGGGAATTCATGGACCCTCTGTAGTTGCGGTGAAGTATTACGTCTGAATTATCCCACTTTTTGCCCTCTGAGCGCCCGGATGCTGTGGGCGGGCTCTCGGGTGTGATTCCTTTTCGAGAGACCGCCGAGAAGATGCACCGCAGGGAACGGGGTGAACGCCATTCAAAAACCAGTTAGGAGGCGGCAGTGAGTGAGCGGCCACTGTACAAATCCACTCGCTCGCCGGTGATGGGATGCTTAAAGTGCAGGCTGTACGCCAGCAACTGCAGCGGGTACTCCGGGCGGTCTGGCGCGTCGGGTAGCACCTGCGGGTAGAGCACATCGCCCAGAATGGGGGAGCTGAGCATATTCAGGTGCGCCCGCAGCTGGTGCGTTTTGCCGGTGTGAGGCGCCAAATCATAGAGCGCCCATTCTCTATTCGGTTCCGCGCGCCACCCCTCAACCGCCTGCGCACTCGGAGTGAAAGTCCGCAGAATCTTCACGGTCGTCAGCGTATTCGGCTCCACACCCTGCGCCGCGCACTCTTGCTCAGAAAGCTGCTGAACCTGCAGCTGATCGCGAATCTTCTGAATATGCGAACGCACCTGCAGTCCCTCCGCACTCAACGCCTGCTCGGCGGCGGCGGCGGGAACCGGCGCCACGGCACGGTAAGTCTTCGACACCTGACGGTGCTGAAACATCATCTGGAAGGGGCGGCGCGCCTCCACGGTCTTGGCAAAAAGCAGCACGCCCGCGGTTGGGCGATCCAGGCGGTGAATCGGAATCAGTAGCGGGTTCTGCTCGCGCACCCGTAGCTTGGTCAGCGCGGTCTGCGCAATATAGGCGCCGCGCGGGGTGGTCGGCAGAAAATGCGGCTTATCAATCGCCAGCACGTGCTCATCCTCGTAGAGCACCGGCATGTCGGAGGGTAGCTGCGGCTCATCCGCAAGCTCGCGGAAATACCAGATGCGCTCACCCGGCATATAGGGGCTATCGCCGGTCAGGATCGTGCCGTCGTCCAGGCGCACCTCACCGGTATTAAAGCGGGCGTAAATAATCTGCGGGTCGTTCGGGTAGAAGCGCGCAATCAGGTAATCCGCAATGGTTGCCGGAGCCGTATTGTTCGGTGCGGTGTTGTTCGGTGCAGTTTTGCTCGGGGCGAGCTCGGCGGAGAGCTCCTCCACGCGCGGCAGGATCAGCTGAATCGGGTCGATACCGTTCTTCTGAGCCAGCGGAGGGGCCAGCAGACGGCGATGCGTGCGGCGTGCAGGCTTTGCCTGATAGGCGGGCTGTATTCCCTGCTGTGTATCGGGGCGCGCGATAGGCAGCGGGCGTGCGGTGTTCTGTGCGGGCATGGCTCTACTCTACCGCCTGGGCGGGGTAGGTTCGGAGGCAAGCTGGAGGCGTACTGAGTGAGTTGGGCTGAGCTACGTGCGGGTGGAAATATTGCCGTGGGCTTGGGTGTGGGGTTGCGGAAGACAGTTTTGTCTGACACTCATGAATGTTTGTGTGAATATGTGGAACAGAAAACGAAAACTTCACAAATTTTTGAAATTATTGGACATTTAATTTAAAAAAACTACATTAATTTTACAAAAAATAGCGTTTAAGTGCGGTATTTTCGAAAATGCTGTCAAATCATAAATCAATAACCCTCAATTTAGCCCCTTTGGTTTTTCTAAGTATAAAAGATGTAAAGCAATTAAAGACATGCTAACCTGGGCACCCTACGTCATAAACACCTTAATAAAGGCTGAAAGTAGCCTTAAAGCGGTACGATTAAGACACAGAAGTTCGATATTTCGAACGAAGGGGTCGAAATGGGACAGAAACAGCGCAAGGATGCAGAGGTTAAAGGAACACCCCCAAATACAGCGGTGCAATCGGACAATTCCAAAGCACCGGAAAATGCGATAGGAGAGGTTATGGAACATTCACAAAAGAATGCGGAGCCTCGCACCGGTGCCCTGCGTATGGAGCCGCACGAACGCGAAGAGCAAATTCTGAAAATCGCTGCAGAACATTTCGCTCGCCGCGGCGTGCTCGGTGCCTCCATGAGCGCTATCGCCCGCGATGCAGGCATTACCCGCGCCCTGCTCTACCACTACTTCCCCGGCAAGGACTCCCTGGCGGCCGCTGTCACCCGACGCGAAGCCAACGCAGTCCTTGAGGCCCTGGGCGAGCATCACGAAAACCCCGAAGAGGCGTTGCGCAATGCGCTACGCACGTACTTCCTCGTCGTAGCCGGTGTCCCCACCCCCGGTGGGGAGGACTTCCCGAACAACCCTACCGACTACCTCGAATGGATGCTTGAACGCACCGGCATGCCGATTAATGACCGCACTCGCGTCATCCTCGGAGGCTGGTTGCAACTCGTCGACTACTTCGCCATGCACGTCGTGCAGCTCAACCCCCGCGATCAGCGCACCGTTCGCTCCCGCGGGCTCGGGCTCGAAGAAGCCATCGACCTGTGCCTGGGGGCCGTTGACACCCTCACCGGCGGCTACTAGCCACCTCAAGAGGTGACAGGTCTACACAGGACTTCCCGCTCCGATGTTTGGTTATGTGCTCCACGGCAAAGATGACGTGGACATCCGGGCGGTTATTCCTCCGCTACGCCGCTTGCGACGTGGTGGACTCCGGGAACACCACCCGGTTCGTGAGTAGGGAAACATAATGCCCCGTACCCCCTTCCGTGAGGGTGCGGGGCATTGTGATGCTCAAGTTGAGGTTGAAGAAAATAGTTTTACTCTGAGGCTAAGCTTGAGGCTCGGGCTAAATGGAACGGCGCAGTCTAAATGGAGCGGCGTAGCGATAAGCCGCGAACCGTCGCATAGAAACCCTGCGCCTGCAGCGCCGCACGCAGCGCCTCCACCGGATGCTCCACAACCTCGCCGCCGGATACGCCCAATATGGATGTGCTCACCGTGTGGGTGCTCAAAAGCTCCACATCGTTGACCTTCTCCACCGAAATCTTCTCCGCACCACCGGCGGACACCAGGCGCGCCAGGGCGGGGGCTGCCGCCTCCAGAAGTACCGGGTCGGTGGTGAAAGCCAGCAGGGTCTTCGCGCCACGCTCCACATACAGCACCGGTGCGCCGTCCACCAGCACCACGCAGGCACCCGCCTTGCGTGCCGGGCGGTGCTTCACGGTGCCCTCGCCCTCGTGCGCAAAGGAGGGAATCGCGGGCCAGCTCAGCGCCGCACCGTACGGGTTCGCCGGGTCGGTCGCCGCCAACAGGGTCACCGTGAACGTGCCGTACACCCGCTCCGTATCGGTACGCTGCGGGGTGTAGGCACTCGCACCAAAACCCTGTGTCGCGCCAAAACCCTGTGGACTTGCGGGAACACTGAGGCTATCGGCGGTAGAACGCAGCAGGTCCACCGTCGCGGGGGCGGCAAACTGCGCCGCGCCCAAACCCTCAATAAAGTAGCCGCGACGCACCAGCGCACGATCCTCAGCCGCCGAATAAATCCGGTACAGCTGCGAGAATCCGCCGGTAGAATCCTCCACCTGCAGGCACCCGCGAGTCAGCACACCGTAGCGGTCCAGCAGCAGGTCGGCGCGTGCGAGTGCCGCAACCGTCGCCTCCACAGGCTCCTGCAGTAGCGTGTCCACGCGTGAGAAGCGGCCGCTATCCTGCGGGGCAACGGCGGGAGCGGCGCCATGGAACCCGCCGCGCAGGGAACGCAGACCACGCCCGGTGGCAGGCGCAGAGTAGCCGCTGGAACTATAGCTATCAGCGCCGTAACCGCCGGCCAAGCCGTTACCCATGGAGGCGCGCGCCGCCGCAATACGACCCGCACCGCGGCGACCCACTCGCGACAGGCGCGCAGGGGTTGCCGGAGTCGGATGCGCACTGCGGACACCCGCAAGCATCGCCCGAACTGGCGCGAAACTATCGTTCGTCACCGCACCAGCCCACACCAGGCGCCACAGCGCCGCCGAAATCTCCGCCGTATCCGGGAAAGTCACCACCTGACCGGCTGGTGCCGCCGCGCTCATCAGCTGCGCCACCCGCTCACGTAGCGCCGGCACGAACAGGCCGCCGTGAGCCAGCGCCTCATAGATGGCGTGCTCCAGCGTGCCCGGAGCCTGCAGTGCCTCCCAAAGCTCGGGGTTCTCCGCGCGCAACAGCTGCTCCGGGTAGTCCTCACCCAGGGTCAGCGAGGAACTCTCGCTCAAGTGCAGGCGAATCCAGCCGTCAGACTTCTGCGCGCTACCGCCGCCGAGCTGCCCGGCGCCGGTGAAGAACACCCTGCCGCTTGCCATCAGCTCGTCCAGCATGTGCGGCTGGTAGCCGGGCACGCGTGCCGGAAGAATCAGCGTCTCCAGCGCGGAAGCCGGTACGCGCACACCCGCCAGCTGGTCGATGGTGGTGAGCAGATCCTCCGTGGCGGAGGCGGAATCTTGTCCCGTATGTTCTGCGCCGTGCTCAGTCATCGGGGTGGGTGCCATCGGGTTGGGTGTTGCCGAGCCGAGGGGCGCCACCCTCTCGCCTACCACCGTGGCAGCGCGGCGGGAAGGGATGAAGGCACCGTAGGCGCTCGCCTCCGGCAGGGTTTGCGCAACCCGCACGGATAAAGAACGAACGTTCTGCCACGAGGGTAGGAATACACCATAGACCTGCGCCGATACCGGCTCAATCTCCTCACGCAACGCCGCCAGAGAACGGGCACGAATCGTGCGCAAAACCTGCGCATCCACCCACTCAACACCGGCAGACCCCAAAGCACGCAGCACCTCGGGCAGGAACTCGCCGGAGCTCAGACGGCGCTGCTGCTGAAGACGCTGCAACACCGGAGTCAGCACGCCCACACCCACCGGGGTCAGGCGCGAAAAATGCTCTGCCGCCTGCTGCGCCGTAAAGGGAATATGGGTGCGCGCGTAGCGAGAAACCAGATCCTCCAAAGGCTCCGCAACCGGCTCCAAAAGGGCAACAGGAAGCGCCGCGGCGGGCATAATGCCCAGCCCATCGCGCAGACGCGCGGCATCCTCAACCGCCGCATAGTACAGCTGCGGCTCGGCGGAACCGTCGGCAGCTCCCATGTCGGCAGCTCCCATGAACGAGAACGCACGGCGCGAGCGCACCAGCTCCTCCGCCAGGGCGCGCGCCTGATCCGTGCTGGCGTGCGCGCCGTACTCCTCGCCGTAGTGTTCAGAGTCCTCGGACTCGCCTAAATCTTGAGAACCGTGTGCCGCCGCCTGCAAGCTGTCAGCCCGCAAACGCAGGCTCAATTCCCGCGCGCTCAACGGGCCCAGCTGACGCAACAAATCCGCCACGCCCTCCACACCGCAGGCGCGGTAACGCTCACCCGTGCGCTGCAGACGCTGCTGAGTCTGCACCAGAACCGCCGGGTCCAGTAGCTCGCGCAGACCGCTCGACCCCAGCAACTCAGCCAGCAGAGCCGGGTCCAGCGAGAGCGCGGCGGCGCGGCGTTCGGCGGCGGGCGCATCGCCGTCGTAGAGGTGCTCGGCAACGTACTCAAAGAGTAGGGTGCGCGCAAAAGGCGAAGGGTCGTTCGTCTCAACTTCCAGCATGGACACCGCCCGAGACTGCAACGAACGGTGTACCTGAACCAGCGCCGGAACATCGTACACATCCTGCAGGCACTCGCGTGCCGTCTCCAAAAGCACCGGAAAATCAGGGTACTTACGCGCCACATCCAGCAGCTGCGCCGCACGCTGACGCTGCTGCCACAGCGGGGTGCGCTTACCCGGATCACGGCGCGGCAACAGCAGGGCACGCGCCGCATTCTCACGGAACCGAGACGCAAAAAGCGCCGAATCGCCCACGCGTTCGGTGACAATCGCCTCCAACTCATCCGGGTCGAAAAGGAACAGGTCAGCGCCGGGTGGCACATCCTCCATGGCGGGCAGGCGCAGAATCAAGCCGTCATCACTCGCCATGACGGAGGCGTCCACCCCGTACCGCTCTTCGATGCGGGCGCGCACCGCCAGCGCCCAGGGTGCGTGCACCCCGTAGCCGAGCGGCGAGTGCAGGACCACGCGCCAATCGCCCAGTTCGTCGCGGTGCCGCTCCACGATCATGCGGGTGTCGGAAGGAACCGCCCCGGTGGATTCGCGCTGCTCACGCAGGTAGGCGAGCAGGTTATCGACCGCCCAGGTGTCCAGTCCGAGCTGTTCGAGCTGCTGGCGGGCGGCGGCGCTATCGGTGGCGTCCAGGCTGGAGAGGGCGCGCGTGAACGCACCCGTCTGCACGCCCAGGGCGTAGGGGCGGCCCATGCGGTCGCCGTGCCAGAAGGGTAGGCGCGCGGGCTGACCGGGTGCGGGGGAGACCCGTACCGCGTCGTGCGTAATTTCTTCAATGCGCCAACTGCTCGCGCCGAGGGTGATGACCTCGCCGGCGCGGGATTCGTACACCATTTCTTCGTCGAGCTCACCCACACGCTTGGGGCCGCGCTCTTCATCGCCGCTGACCAGGTAGACGGGGAAGAGCCCGCGGTCGGGAATCGTGCCGCCGCTGGTGACGGCGAGGCGCTGCGCACCGGGGCGGCCCTCAATACTTCCGGAGGGTGCCTCCTCGGTGGGGGTGCGGTCCCAGATGATGCGCGGGCGCAGTTCGGCGAACTCATCGGAGGGATAGCGTCCGGCGAGCATTTCGAGCACGGAGTCGAAGAGGGCGCGCGGTAGCTCGGCGTAGGGTGCGCTGCGGCGTAGCGCCTCGTACCAGGAGTCCACGCTGATGGGGCCCAATGCGCAGGCGGCGACGGTCTGCTGTGCGAGTACGTCCAGGGGGTTGGTGGGGACGGCAAGCGGTTCGAGGGTTCCGCTGCGCATTCCGGCGAGGGTGACGGTTGCACCGAGCAGGTCGCCGCGGTGCTTGGGGTAGAAGAATCCGCGCGAAATTTCGCCCACGCGGTGTCCGGCGCGACCCACGCGCTGCAGCGCGGAGGCAACCGATGGAGGCGCCGCCACCTGGATTACGAGGTCCACGTGACCCATGTCGATACCCAGCTCCAGGGAGCTGGTGGCGACCACGCAGCGCAGGGTTCCGCCCTTGAGCGCCTCCTCGATGAGGGTGCGCTGTTCCTTGGATACGGAGCCGTGGTGCGCACGGGCGAGCGGCGGCACCTCGGCGATGTCGCAGATGCCTGCCGCATAGTCTTCGGGATCAATTCCCTGCTTCGCGAGGACGCGGCGCAGGTGAATATCGTTGAGTGCCGCGGTGAGTTTTTCCGCTAGTCCGCGCGAGTTAACGAAAACAATCGTAGAACGGTTGTTCTCAATATGGTCGACGATGCGCTCCTGCACACGCGGCCAGATGGAGGTCTCGGGGCGCTCGCTATCGGCGGTGTCTCGCAATGCCTTTTCGCGCAGCTCCCCTTCGTGCAGTGCTCCCTCACGCAATGCCTCTTCCTGGATGGTGAGCGTATTTTTGGGCGCGGTGTTATCGCCCTGTCGCGCCGGGTTTGCTTGCCCAGTTTCTTGCGCGGGTTCCTGCGCCAGGTTTGCCTGCCCGGGGAATACGCCAATGGCATCTTCCAGCGTGTAGGGCGTGCTTGCCGGGGTATTCGCTGCGCTGGGGGCAGGCTGTGCCGCGCCCTGCGCCGAGCCGGCAGAAGTTGAGCCCCCGCCGCCCGGCACCTCCGAGGGCGCATATTCTGATGGGGCGTAGAGCCCCTGCCCGTAGTCGTTGGCGCCTCCGAGCGCCGCCATATCGGGCACGGGTACACTCAGGCGCAGGTCCCATTCTTTGGCAACCGGGCGGCTCATGATGGTCACCGGCTGAATGCCACCGAGGAACCGGGCGACCGCCTCCGGGTTTTCGACGGTTGCGGAGAGACCAATGCGCTGTGCGGGCTTTTCGAGGAGCGCATCGAGGCGTTCGAGGGATACTGCCAGGTGCGCGCCGCGTTTGGTGGCGGCAAGGTTGTGAATCTCATCCACGATCACGGTGGTCACGCCGGCGAGGGTGTTGCGGGCGGCGCTGGTGAGCATGAGGTAGAGGGATTCAGGGGTGGTGATGAGAATGTCGGGTGGGTTGCTGATGAGTTGGCGGCGTTCGCGTGCGGGGGTGTCGCCGCTGCGCACGCCCACGGTGATGCTCGGCTCGCCAGTGTCGTTGCCGCTCAGGCGGGTGATTCCGGCGAGGGGCGCGCGTAGGTTGCGTTCGACGTCCGCACCGAGTGCTTTGAGGGGTGAGATGTAGAGGATGCGCGTGCCGCCTGCAGTTCCGGCTTCGTGTTCGCGGTGCAGGGCGTCGAGTGCCCAGAGGAAGGCGGCGAGGGTTTTGCCGGAGCCGGTGGGGGCGATGATGAGGGTGTTGTTGCCGTTGCGGATGCTCTCCCATGCGCCTTCTTGGGCGGCGGTGGGTGCGCTGAAGGTGGCGCGGAACCAGTCGCGTACGGGTGCGGAGAAGTGGGAGAGTGCGTCGGTCATGTATCTATTATGGCGGGGTTTATGGTGTGCGCCTCTTGAATTGTTGGGGGCTGGGGGAGGAAGATGTGCTTGACAGGTAATGCATCACCCCGTAATGTTTTACTCGTAAAGTAATTAGGAACTTAGAAAAAGGAGCACCACCATGACCCGCCTGAACGACGAACAGCTCATCAACCTCTTCCACGAGCCGCGCACCGTCTCCTCCTTCACCGAGGAGCCCGTCACTGACGAGCAGCTGCGCCGCATCCAGGAACTGACCTTCTACGGCCCCACCGCCTTCAACAGCCAGCCCCTGCGCATCACCTGGGTCAAGAGCCCCGAGGCACGCGAGCGCCTCGTCGCACACCTGGCAGACGGCAACAAGGCTAAGACTCAGGCGGCACCGGTCACCGCGATTCTCTCCGCAGACGCAAACTGGGTAGAGCATGCTGACACCTTCAACCCCAACGCTGCCGGCTTCATCAAGGGCTTCTACACCTCCGAGGAGCTTGCTACCCCCGCCGCTGAGCTGAGCGCTCACCTGCAGGCAGGCTACTTCATCACCGCGATCCGTGCACTCGGCCTGGATGCCGGCCCCATGACCGGCGCAGACTTCGCCGGCATCAAGAAGGAATTCTTCGCGGACAACGCAGAAATCCCCTTCCTGGTCGTCAACCTCGGTCACGGCGAGGCGCCCGCATACCCGCGCGGTGCACGCTTCAGCCACGATGAGGTTGCCCGCTCCCTCTAAGAGTGCGCGGCTACCGCATAGCTAAAGCTAAACCCTAGGTTTATAGACAGTTCAAGGGCGGTTCCCCATCGAGGGGAACCGCCCTTGAACTATATGCGAACTATATGCGCACACAACGTGCCAGAGATGTTGTCACATCTGCAACGGGCGCGTTAGCGGGCACCAAATTGACCCACCGACAGCTGCGGAACAGACGAGGAACATGCGGTCGTATCCAGCGGAACAATCACGCCACCGGAACCGGAGGGAAGACCCACCAGGAAGCCCTGAACCGGGCGGCTACCGCAATCGTCACCGAAGCGTGCCGGGTACACCGAACGCAGTACCGCGGTGGTGCTATCGCCGGGGTTGAGGGTCACTCCCGCAGGGTTCATGTACTCGTCGGAGGTGGAAGCCTCACGACCAACCCAGGTTCCCGAGGGGCCCGCATGGACCACGCGCGGGTAGCCGCGCAGGGTGCAGGGGGAGTTCGAGGAGTTCTGGAAGTACAGGGTGTAGTTTCGGGCGCCGGGGGAGCCTTCTCCAATGGCAACCGAAACGTTCAGGTCGTCCAGATCGCACTGGGTCGGTCCCTCAGCAGCGTTATTGTTGGAGGAGTTAGAGGACTTCTCCGAAGAGCTCGAAGAATTCGAGGAGTTGGAAGAATTCGACGAGTTCGAGGAACCGGAGGAGTTCGAAGAGTTGCCCGAAGAGCGAGAACCCGACTGCGAAGACGAGTCTGAGCTCTTCTGGGAATCCTGCTGAGAATCAGAGTCGTCCGACTTGTTCTGCTCGGAACCCTTGTGGGAGGACTCAGAGGAATGAGAGTCAGAGTTCTGCTTCGACTCGTGAGTCTCGGTGTGGGAAGAAGACTCGGAGTGATCAGAGGAAGAGCCGTGGTTCTCCGCCTCGGGGGAGTTCACCACGGTAATGGAGCCCGGAGTCACCGAAGGGGTAGCCCCGTCAGAAGCTACTCGAATCGTGCCGGGCTTGACCGAAGCCGAAGCACTCGGCTGCGCCGAGGTGCCTTCAGCTTCCTGACCGGCCTGGGACGCGCCGCATCCACTGAGCGCTAGCACGCAACAGAGGAGGGTGGTTGATGCGAGTACCTGAGCCGATTTAAACATGATTACATCGCCGCCTGCATTTGGATTTCTGCTCCGTCCATACCGGGGGCGTACTCGACCTGGCAGCACAGGCGGGAGTACTCGTTGGCGACATCGTCGACCATGTCGAGCAGATCCTGCTCAGCTTCGGTACGTTCACCGGAAGCTTCGAAGTGCTCGGGGTCGATGAAGCCGTGGCAGGTAGCGCAGGATGCGTTACCACCGCAGGTTGCGAGGACCGGCACACCGTTAGCCTGGAGGGCTTCCAGGAGGGTGTGGTGGTCTTCCCACTGAATGTCGTAGTTTACGCCTGCTTCGTCAGTGACCTTAATCGTTACGCCCATGCGTTCTCCTTCTTCTGTAGTGATGCGTTTCTATTGTAGAGGTAGGGGCTGTTATTCACCGTACTTTGTGGCGCATCCCCAACCCTACCGTCACGCATATCACGGGAACGCATATTAATTTTTATGCTGAGTAGCATGTCTGTATTGCCCCCAGTCTACCCCGTATTGCCCTGACAACGCGGGATATAGGCGCATATGAATACTGCCCCCAGATGCAAAGACATGCTGGGGGCAGTATAAAGAACCGGCACGCGGGCGCGCTTCAACGGCTATGCTTCAACTGTGACGAAGACCTACTCGGATTCCTTCTCCGCCGTCTTCTCCGCGCTCTTCTCGGCGTCCTGCTTTTCTGCGCTGTGGTCATCAGTATTCTGGGTGTTTCGTCCCGAGCCGCGCACAATACCGCGTACACTATCGCGCGGATCAGCGTAACGCAGGTCGATACCGAAGGTATTGCGGATCTGGCGCGCCGAGTTCAGGTGCCAGCGCTGCGAATCCGAGGGGGTTACGGAGGTGACCGCCTTCTGACCCGGAGCCAGCTTCTCATGGCGAATATCGTAGTGTTTACCGCCCATGGTGATGGTGAAGCCGTGCTCCTGCAGCAACTGCACGAACGCATCCACATCGTGCGGAATCTTGCGGCCGCGCTGCCTCTTTGTACCGCTCATCCTCGGCTGCGACTCGAAGGGGTTGCGGCTGGGCGCGGCGCCGCGACTAATGCGAATGACCTGCTGGTCGGAGTGCGAGAACTCCACCTGGTAGCCGTTGAGCGAGTACACGGTGCGGCTACTGCCGGGAATCGGGCGGCGGTCCTCGGCCTCATCCAGGATGCGGGCAATGTACTCGCCGGTCAGTCCGAGCGATTTGAGCTGAGCCTGAGCCTCGGGGGAGAGCTGGTAGCCTCCGGCGAGAGCCTGCAGCGGGCGTAGCGCGAGCACCTCGGCGGTCAGGGGGTTGAGCACCACCTGGTAGCCTTCCTCTTCATGCGTGTAGAGGGTGACTTCTCGGCCGTAGCGGTTCTCTTGCGCGCTTTCTTGAACCACCGTGCTTGCGGGGGATTCGATGATGTCCAGAAGCAGCTCGTAGGTGAGCCCGTGGCGCATCATGTAATCCATTACGCCGGGGAGCACACCGTAGATGCGGCGGCGCGGCGGCACGTCACCGTAGAATTCCTTCTCGATGCGCGCGGCAATACGCTGGTTCTCCAGCGGCACCTCGGTCAGCGGAATGAGGCGCTGGTTGGAGGGGCGAATCTTGGCGCGCGCGGCGGCGGGCTTGGGCGCCTGACGGTATGCGTCCACGAGTGCCTGCTGCTGCTCCATGAATTCCTGGGCAATGAGCGGTAGGAGGGTGAAGTACAGCTCTGCCGCTTCGGGCTTGAGTGCGCCGTTCTCATCGAGTAGGGACGCGCCGTCCTTGGAGAGCAAATCCCACGGTTTATCGCTTGCACTGTTCTCTTCGGAGCCCTGGTTCTCCCGGTAGCTATAGGTTGCGAGGGAAGCAAGCTCCTGCAGGCGAACGTACACCTCAAGAGGAACGGTAATCTGCTTCGCGGACATTATTTCTCCTCCTCAACGGTGTTTTCTGCCTGGGTTGCCTTATCTTCTGCCTGCTTTGCCAGGGTGTTGCTGAGCTCTTCGAGCTGAGCCTTACGCAGGGCTTCCGCGTGCAAGTGATGGAAATCCGGGGTCTTCGCCAGAGCCATAACGGTCCGCTCATCGGGCGAAATCGCAATTTCCAGACCCTGCGCCGCGTAGATGCGGGTCCAGCCTTCAGCCATGCGCACGCTCTCGGGGTTGCTCAGGGCATGAAGCATCAGATCGAAGACGAAGGGCGGGTTCTTCTTCAAGAAGGTGCGGGCGCGCTCGCTGAATTCGAGTTCCAGGGCGTTGAGCGAGTTGTATTCGCCCTGCGCCAGGGATGCCTGCGCCGCTTCGTTGTATTCGGCGTCGTATTCGTCAATGACCGTAATGACTTCTGCGGAGGCGGTGTTGACGTCCACCCGGTAATCGTCGTGGGTGAAGCGAATCGTCCAGTCGTTGAGTCGTTCTGCCGCGCCTTCACGCAGGATGGTGCGCACGAGCTCTTCGCTGATGTTTTCGCGTTCGAGGCGGGCGCGCAGGCTCGGGCGCAGGCGGTAGCTGCGTTCGCGGTCCTCTTCGCTGACGCCGCGAGGCGCGGTCGGTTCGGCGGCTACCGGCTCTGCGGCGGGAGCGCTCGGGGTAGGCGCGGCAGGCTTCGGCGCACCTGGTTTCGGCGCGGCAGGCTTCGGGACCGTAGCTATCGGTGCAGCGTGGCTGAGCACGGGCAACTCTTCAGCAGATACCTGTTCGGTACCCGCTACCGACTGCGCGGCTTCCGGGGCGGCGGCTTCGGCCGCCTGCTGGCGGGCGCGCAGACCCTCCAGGTACTCTTCGATGCGCGGCGGTCGGTAGGTGAGCGTGGACTTGCGGAACATACCGGGGGAGGGGGCACCGGGAGTCGGTGCGGCAGGCTTCGGCACTGCAGACGTAGGAGTTGCGGGTTTGGGCGCAGCTGGCTTCGGTACAGTGGGCTCGGGTGCCGCTGCTACAGACGTTGCAGCGGTAATCGTTGCCGGGCTCGGCACCGGTGCGGTCTTTTCTGCGGGTGCTTCTTCCGGCACGCTGGGAACCGGGCTGGGGGCTTGCGCTGCGCGGGCCGCAAAGAGCGCGGGGGAAGGCGCAGGCTTCGGGGCTGCAGGCTTGGGCGCAACAGAAGCGCTAACTTCAGCATCCTCAATTACTGCAGATTCTGTGGGGTTAGGTTCAACCTCAACATCAGCCGTAGAGTCTGCGGTAACTTTGGTTGTCTGCTCCTCATCGCTGAGCTCATCGTCGCCACGACGCAGAGCGGCAACGAGTTCCTGGCGGGAAGTATAAGGAATGATTTCCTCGGGCGAATCGATATATCGCGGGAAATTCTCGTAGAGAATCTTCGCCGCGGCCTCAAAGAGCTTCTCCGCGGTGGTGTTGGCGGCGGGTGTGCAGGGGCAGAGGAGCTCCTGGCGCTGCGCGTCATAGAGGGACCAGTGGGCGCATCGTTCGGTGGGCGGGAAGTAGTCGAGTGTTCCAAGGTCGGCTATATCGATGAGTGCACCTATCAGGGACTGCGGAATGGATAGCTGTGCCATAGTGCTCCTTCGCGTTGTCTGCTCTCCAGCCTATGTGTGGAGGGTCCTCTTTCCATCCTATGCGTTTTTTGGCGGGTGTGCCCCGGGGCACGTCATCTGGGAGCATAAATCTGTGGATTCACAGGTTGGGGTGCTTTGGGGCGCGGTTTTTGGCACGGATGGGGCAGCGTCAGCTGGTGAAGCGTCCTTGCTACACCTAGCTAGAGCCTGCGGCGTGTCGTACTGCAACATGTTGTACTGTGCAGTGGCTTGAGCTCTGCCCGGGGCTTGTGTCAGAGCGTTTTCAGCGCGCTTGTTTCCCAAAGATGTCTTCCAGGGGTGTGTCTTCCGGGGTCTATCTTCTGGGCATACAAAAAATCCCCGGTTCCAAAGAACCGGGGATCGGTGGTGCGCCCGAAGGGATTCGAACCCCCAACCTTCTGATCCGTAGTCAGATGCTCTATCCGTTGAGCTACAGGCGCATGTTCCTCGCTTCGGATTTCTTCAACCCGTCGCGGCAACAGGTACTACTATACGGATGTCTCCAAGGGTGCGCAAGCCGAAAAACTCGAAATTGACCCAAAATCCCCTCCGAAAGACTCGATAATGCCCTGTTTTACCGCATGATTCCGGGGTTTTTGGTGGCGTAAAATTTTTTCAAAATATTTTCTCGGCACCCTAAAACCGGTGCTGTAGGCCCCTAAAATCCCCGAAGGGTCCCGCCATACGACCTAAAAATTCTTTACAGAAATCTTCTCGTACTCTAAGAATGTGATGCGCAGAACTTAAGAAATGGTGTCATAGAAAGCTCTGCAGACCATTAATGCGTTATTCTGTAAGCATCACGAGGAAGTGGAGACTGTCCAAGCGTGCATATTCACATTTGTTTGCACGCTTGTAGTGTTTAACTGCTTCTTTGTTACCGCAGACCTAACCGGATCAATGTAGTATCCGGGCCACCGATTGAAGGGGAAAATGTCAATGGCTGACACCTCAACTCGTACTCTCTCTGCCGAACTCGAAAAGGAGCTGCAGAGCGCACCTACCACCCACCAGGGCCTCCTGGATTGGGTTCGCGAGGTTGCGGCACTGACCCAGCCCGCACACATCTACTGGGTCGATGGCTCCCAGGAAGAATATGACCGCCTGGCACAGGAACTGGTTGACGCCGGTACCTTCGTTCGCCTCAGCGATCACGAATTCCCGAACTCTTACGCAGCTTTCTCCGATCCCGACGACGTTGCACGTGTCGAGGAGCGCACCTTCATCTGCTCCGAGACTGAAGAAGGCGCAGGCCCGACCAACAACTGGCGCGACCCCGTCGAAATGAAGCAGACCCTGACCGGTCTGTTCGAGGGCTCCATGCGCGGTCGTACCCTGTACGTCATTCCTTTCGTCATGGGCTCCCTGAAGGCTAAGAACCCCAAGATTGCTGTTGAGCTCAGCGACTCCGCATACGTTGTCTGCTCCATGCGCATCATGGCAACCATTGGTAAGGACGTTCTTGCCAAGCTGAACGAGACCAACGGCTTCTTCGTCAAGGCTCTGCACTCTGTTGGTGCACCCCTGGAGCCCGGTCAGGAAGATGTTCCCTGGCCTTGCAACCCCGAGAAGTACATCGTCCAGTTCCCCGAGACCCGCGAAATCTGGTCCTTCGGCTCCGGCTACGGCGGTAACGCACTGCTCGGTAAGAAGTGCTACGCACTGCGTATCGCATCCGTTATCGGTCGCGATGAGGGCTGGATGGCAGAGCACATGCTCATCCTGAAGGTCACCAACCCCGAGGGCAAGGTTCGCTACATCTCCGCAGCGTTCCCTTCCGCATGTGGCAAGACCAACTTCGCAATGATGGAACCCACCATTGACGGCTGGAAGGCTGAGATGGTCGGCGACGACATCGCATGGATCGAGTTCGACGAGAACCACCAGGCACGCGTGGTCAACCCCGAGGCTGGCCTGTTCGGCGTGGCACCGGGCACCGGTTACTCCACCAACCCGAACGCTATGAAGGCTATCGCCAAGGGCAACACCATCTTCACCAACGTTGCACTGACCGACGACGGCTCCGTCTGGTGGGAGGGTAAGACCGATGAGGCTCCCGAGCACCTGATTGACTGGACCGGTCAGGACTGGACCCCCGAGTCCGGCCGCCCGGCAGCTCACCCGAACTCCCGCTTCTGCACCCCCGCATCCCAGGTCGACATGCTCGCTCCCGAGTACTACGACCCCGAGGGTGTGCCGCTGAGCGCTATCGTTCTGGGCGGTCGCCGCAAGACCACCATCCCCCTGGTTTCCGAGTCCGAGAGCTGGGAGCAGGGCGTCTTCCGCGCAGTTACCCTCTCCTCCGAGACCACCGCGGCTGCTAAGGGCGCTGTCGGTGTGATTCGCCGCGACCCGATGGCAATGCTGCCCTTCATCGGCTACAACGCTGGTGATTACTTCAAGCACTGGCTGGACCTGGGCAAGAAGCACGGCGCTGAGAATATGCCGAAGGTCTACTACGTCAACTGGTTCCGCCGTACCCCCGACGGTGGCTTCGCATGGCCCGGCTTCGGCGAGAACTCTCGCGTTGTGAAGTGGATCTGCGACCGCCTCGACGGCAAGGCTGGCGGCCAGGAGACCTTCCTGGGCACCGTTCCCACCAAGGAAGACCTGGACCTGACCGGTCTGGAAATCTCCGAGGAAGAACTGAAGGCTGCTCTGGCTGTCTCGAAGGAAGAATGGGTTGCTGAGCTGCCCAGCATCGACGAGTGGCTCGAGAAGTTCGGCGACAAGCTGCCTGCTGAGGTTCGCGAACAGCGCGACGCTCTGGCGAAGGCTCTGGAGGGCTAAGACACTCCAGCTAATACCTAAGGTTTAGCGCATTGAAGGAGCGGAATCTCCCGATGAGATTCCGCTCCTTCCTTCTGCTTGGGGAAAATTTGAATCCCCGTCAGCTGGGGGGAATGATAAGTTTTCTCGCAAAGGTGTGAATGTAAGGCTATGCAGTCCACTTGCTCTTGAGAAATACTTTAAATCCCCGCCGGGGTGGTTGGGGCACAGAAGCAGCTGGTTATAATTTCTTGCCTCTCTTATCACCCCTATACAATTCCAATGTAAGATTTTTGAATGCGCATGGCTTTCACGAGCTGCGCATATCCGCTGCTACATGTACTGATATGTGGTGGCACGAGAGATTAGAAGGAGTATCCATGCGTTTGACAGCATTCTCGGATGTCTCGCTCCGCGTTCTGATGCTCCTGTCTGCTCTGGAGCCCGGTCAGAAGCTTTCCACCCAGAAGATCGCTGAAGGTGTGGACACCCCCTACAACCACGTGGCGAAGGCTGTAGCTTTCCTCGTGAACATGGGTTACCTGGACTCGACTCGCGGTCGCGCCGGTGGCGTCATGCTTTCGGATGCGGGTCGTTCTGCGACTGTCGGCACTATTCTTCGCGCTACTGAGGGCGATATTCCCATGATTGAGTGCGAGGATGAGAATGGCCACTGCCCCCTCGATAAGTTCTGTCGCCTGCGCAATGTGCTGGCGAAGGCTCGCGAGGCATTCTATGCATCGGTTGATTCGGTGATCATTAGCGAACTGACTGCCGGTGCGCGCCCCGTTGGCCCGGTGTTCGTCGAGCTGGGCTTTGGGCCTCCGGAGAATGCGTTGCCTGCGCGCTAGTCGTAAGTATTCAAGCGATACGTGATGCCTGTGGAGCTTTCCGGTGGGAGGCTCCATAGAGTTTTTAAGGCATTCTTGCGGCTAACGCGGGGCTGTTGGGATTTTCCCGGTGGCTTTCTGCGGAGGTTTTTGAGGGGGTGTCGGGGGTGTCTATGCCTCTGTCTGCGGGGGTGCTGGAACCTGTGTGATTCCTGAATTTGTGCAGGAAATACAGAAAATTGCAAACTTGCTTTTCAAATGCAGAAAATGTGACCATATTCATTTTTGCACCACACTGCATACTTTCCCGGGTAAATATATTTTCACTCCGGTATTTTTATACATGTTTCCAGGCTGGTCACCCGCCGATTGTAGAAGTGCGACTGAAAATATATAGTGTGACGCGCAACTCTATCTTTGAGTCAGGGTGAACCATAAGTCGCATCCACAGTGCCAAATAACCCTCAGAGCATGACCTGCACTCAGCGCAAACACCCCGCAAAATGCTACGGTAAGGGTGCTTTATAAACACTCCGTCACCAACTGAGTTGTCCGAGTGAACGCCCCAGCATCACACATATCAAGGGCATCATCACAACGACCGAGGTGACCACACAGGAAGAAGGCATGACATGCTCTCTGAGAAGTCCCGCCCCATTATTGAGGCAACGCTGCCCATTATCGCTGAGCGCATCAACGACATTACCCCCGACTTCTACCGTCGAATGTTTGCTGCCCGCCCCGACCTGATGGACGGCATGTTCTCCCGCTCCTCTCAGCTCGAAGGCACCCAGCCCCGCGCACTTGCAGGCTCCATCGCTGTGTTCGCTTCCTACATCGTTGAGCACCCGGACTCCTACCCCGACGAAGTCCTCTCCCGCGTTGCTCACAAGCACGCCTCCCTGGGCCTGAAGGAAGAAGAGTACCCCACCGTCTACAAGTACCTCTTCGAGGCAATCGCCGCTAACCTGGGCGATCTGGCTACCCCCGAAATCGTTGAGGCATGGACCGAGGTCTACTGGCTCATGGGCAACGCCCTCATCAAGCTGGAGAAGGGCCTGTATGCATCCCAGGCAAACGATGTCATGTTCGCCCCCTTCAAGGTCGTTGACCGTAAGGAGACCGGCGAGAACGTCGTCGTGCTGACCTTCGAGCCCGCCGATGAGACCCCCATGACCGAGTCCAAGGGCGGCCAGTACATCTCCATCGTCGTTCCCGCACGTGACGGTCTGCGCCAGGCACGCCAGTACACCCTGCTGCCCAGCGAAAAGAACCAGCGCCGCATCGCTGTGAAGCTCGACCCCAACGGCGAGATGACCTCCATCCTGCACGAACTGAAGATCGGCGACGTCGTCGAGATCTCCAACCCCTACGGTGACCTGACCCTGGAAGGCTTCGGCAACCCCGAGGCACCCCTGTACCTCTTCTCCGCAGGTATCGGCACCACCCCCATGCTCAGCTTCCTCTCCGAGCTGATTGAGAAGGGCTCCCAGCGCCCCGTAACCGTAGTTCACGCGGACCGTAGCCTGGACACCTGGCCCCTGCGCGAAGAGCTCACCGAGCTCGTCAACAAGCTGCCCAACGCACGCCTCATCTCGTTCATCGAGGGTGAGGGTGGCGACTTCGCCGGCCGTGTCGACGTGTCCAAGCTGGACGTGCCCTCCGACGCTAACGTTTACCTCTGCGGCCCGCTGCCCTTCATGCAGGGCGTACGCTCCGCACTGGTGGAGGCAGGCGTCCCCGGCAAGAACATCAACTACGAGATCTTCGGCCCCGACCAGTGGATGCTCCACGACCAGGCTCGCGAAGCGTAAAAACCCCGTAAGCCGGCTCGTCCGCTAGGTTCCTTAAACCCGGCTAGGTTCTCCTCTTAGACAGAAGAACCTAGCCGGGTTTTTAGAACTCAAAATAAAAAGTCCCGCCCCGCAGACGAATCTGCGGGGCGGGACTTTTTAGTAGCTAGCTAGTGCTTAGCCCTGGCGAACCAGAGCCAAAACCTCGTCACGGACGCGCTCCATAGTCGCAACATCCGGTGCCTCAAGGTTCAGGCGCAGGAAAGGCTCAGTGTTCGAAGGACGCAGGTTGACCCACCAACCCTCTTCAGTGTTGGTGAAGGTGGTGCCGTCAGAGTCCTCAACAACCACGGGAGCGTTAGCGTAGTGTGCACGAACGCGGTCCACAGCGGCAGCCTTGTCTTCCAGCTCGGAGTTAATCTCACCGGAAGCAACGTACGGGGAGTACTTCGCGCTGATCTCGGAGAGGGGCTTGTCGCCGCCACCCAGAGCAGCCAGCACGTGCATTGCAGCGAGCATGCCGGTGTCTGCGTTGAAGAAGTCCTTGAAGTAGTAGTGAGCGGAGTGCTCGCCACCGAAAACGCCG
The DNA here is from genome assembly GCF_001808945.1 of Rothia sp. HMSC071B01. NCBI lineage: Bacteria > Bacillati > Actinomycetota > Actinomycetes > Micrococcales > Micrococcaceae > Rothia > Rothia sp. HMSC071B01. Next base: position 189,695 of record NZ_KV795068.1, read on the forward strand.
TTCTCCTCAGCCATAACAGCCTTGATGAAGGAGTGGCCCACGCGGGTCTTCACTGCGCGGCCGCCCAGCTTCTCAACCAGCTCAGGAACAGCCTTCGAAGTAATCAGGTTGTAAATGATGACGGGCTCTTCATTGCCCTCAGCCTTCGCACGAGCAATCTCGCGCTCAGCAACCAGAGCGGTCACAGCCGAAGGAGTAACGGGCTCGCCCTTCTCGTCGATGACGAAGCAGCGGTCAGCGTCGCCGTCGAATGCCAGACCAATGTCGGCACCGTGCTCAACAACAGCCTTCTGCAGGTCAACCAGGTTAGCCGGCTCCAGCGGGTTAGCCGGGTGGTTCGGGAAGGTACCGTCCAGCTCGAAGTACAGGGGAACAATTTCCAGGGGCAGGCCCGGCAGGATGGTGTCGCCCAGAACAGCGGGAGTGGTCATACCACCCATGCCGTTACCAGCGTCAACAACAACCTTCAGGGGGCGGATGGAAGACAGATCAACCAGCTTGCGCAGGTACTCTGCGTAAGGCTTGAGGATGTCCTTCTCAGAAACGGTGCCGACCTTCTCCACCGAAGGAATCTCGCCCGCATCCAGGTACTTCTGAGCCAGATCGCGAATATCGAACAGACCGGACTCGGAAGACAGCGGAACAGCGCCAGCCTTAGCCATCTTCATGCCGTTGTACTCTGCGGGGTTGTGGCTAGCGGTGAAGGTAACACCGGCAGCGTTCTCAACGCCACATGCGAAGTACAGAACGTCAGTGGAGATCAGGCCGATCTTCTCAACATTTGCACCGCGAGCGGTTGCACCCTGGGCGAATGCATCCATGAATTCGGGGGAGGAGGGGCGCATGTCGCCACCGACCAGGATGGTCTGGCCCTCCAGGCCCAGAATGTCTACGAAAGCCGCGCCAGTGGCACGAACAGTCTCTGCGGTAATGGTCTCGCCGACGATGCCACGCACGTCGTACGCTTTGAATGAGTCATGTAGATTAATAGTAGTCACGCCTTTTATTTTAGCGGTAAAGAAGTGTAATTAGCCTCTATAATGGGCAGGTAAAACCTTATAAATTCTGCTGAATGTATGGGTTTTTTATCACGTCACTTGCTTCAAACAACTCACGTCGAGAGGTATTTTCCCCCATGGGTGAGATTTTTTCCCTAAAAAACCAGATTCAGAATTATGCGTGGGGCTCCCGCGAAATTCTCGGACGCATGCGTGGCGTGCCTGTCCCCACCGAACAGCCTGAGGCTGAGGTGTGGGTTGGCGCGCATCCGGCTGCACCTTCCCGTGCCACCGTTGACGGCACTGAATCCCCGCTCAACGAGCTGATTGTGGAGAACCCCTCCCGCTTCCTGCGTCCGGACCGTATCTCTGACTGGTTCCCCTTCCTCTTTAAGATTCTTGCGATTGATGCGCCGCTGTCCATTCAAGTGCACCCCACCCCCGAGCAGGCTATCGCTGGTTTCGAGGACGAGCAGGCACGCGGCATCGCGATTGACGCGCCGCACCGCAACTACAAGGACCGCTACTCCAAGCCCGAAACCGTCATCGCGTTGACCCAGATGCGCGTGCTCACCGGTGTGCGCACCTCCGAACAGCTGGCAGAACTGGCGAGGGCATTCAAGGCTGACTGGCTGGCAGAGCGCGTGGAGCTTACCCCCAAGCAGCTGTTGACCGAGATTATTCGCATGCCCGAAGACGCTGCCGCAACCGCTGTTGAACAGCTCATCGAGGTGGCAGCACAGCTGACCGGCTCCGAAAACGCGCTCATTGCTGACGCCGCTGAGCTCGTACAGATTGTTGCCGGCAAGTACCCCGGCGACCGCGGCCTGCTCGTCGCATTCGTCATGAACCTGGTGCACCTGGCACCCGGCGAATCCGCATTCACCCCCGACGGCCAGGTGCACGCCTACGTCTCCGGTACCGCCATTGAGCTGATGAACCCCTCCGATAACGTGATGCGCGCGGGTCTGACCGCAAAGCACATCGACACCGAAGAGCTCATCAAGGTTCTCGGCGAAAGCCAGGACGCCCCCGTGATTCAGCGACCCACCCCCGATAACGCACCCGTGGGCACCTATGCCATGTGGGATGAGCGCATGAGCGTAACCCGCATCCGCGTTGAAGAGGGCAAGCCGCAGGAATACACCTTTGAGGGTATTAGTGCCGCACTGAGCGTATCCGGTGAAATCACCATTCACGCGGCAGACGGCAACGGCACCGAAGAGTTCGTGCTGGGCGCCACCGAGTCGGTACTGCACGTGGGTGAGCCCTCCGAGGCAACCTTGAGCGGTAATGGCGAGCTGTACATTGCTTCTTATGTTTAGGAAATAATCCTCGATAACTAAAACTTCTAGACAGTTATAATCTAGCCAGATATAAGGAGTGTCGAAAGATACATCAAGACTGGCACATAATAAAGAATCCACGTTCTTCCCTGTATTTATTCAGACCGGGAAGGCGTGGATTTTTTATGCCCCGAATATGGGATGCAGGGGATATTTTTGTGTCTACCTTACACAGTGTGTTCTGGGTAACCTATAATTACTCTTATAAATATGCGTATACCTGTGCCTTTATGCACCTCTTCATTGGGTACGCAGCCCCAAACCACTAGGAGAACACCGTGAAGATTATCCTCACTGTCACAGGCATCGACCACGAAGGCATCATCGCCGCCGTGACCGCAACCCTCGCCGAGCGCAAGGTCAACGTCCTTGACGTCTCCCAGACCATCATGGGCGAATACTTCACCATGATCATGCACTGCTCCTTCGACGAAGAGCAGCAGAACCTCATCGACCTGCAGGAAGCCATGATTGGTGTTGAGCACGAACAGAAGGTCCAGATTCGCATTCAGGCAGAATCCATCTTCAAGGCAATGCACTCCATCTAAGGCTCCACTTATGCGCAACACCAACATTCTAGAAACCATTCGAATGATCGAGGAGCAGAAGCTCGACATTCGCACCGTCACCATGGGCATCTCCCTGCTCGACTGCGCCGACTCCGACGGTGAAGTAGCCCGCCGCAAAATCTACGACAAGATCACCAGCCGCGCCGCAAACCTCGTCAGCGTCTGCGAAGGTATCGAAGCTGAGCTCGGCATCCCAATCGTCAACAAGCGCATCGCCGTCACCCCTATCGCGCTGGTGGCAGGCGCCTCCAACGATGAGGACTATGTAGAGTTCGCTCGCACCCTCGACGCGGCAGCTAAGGCAGTCGGCGTGAACTTCGTCGGCGGCTTCAGTGCCCTCGTCGATAAGGGCATGACCCCCGCTGACGAAAAGCTGATTCGTTCCATCCCTCGAGCGCTCGCAGAGACCGACGTGGTCTGCTCCTCCGTAGACATCGGATCCTCCCGCGCCGGCATTAACATGAGCGCCGTCAAGCTCATGGGTGAAACCATCCGCGCCACCGCAGACCTGACCGCGGACGCACACGGCTTCGGCTGCGCCAAGCTCGTCGTCTTCGCGAACGCCGTCAGCGACAACCCCTTCATGGCGGGCGCATTCCACGGCGTACAGGAGGCAGACACCACCATCTCCGTAGGTGTCTCTGGCCCCGGCGTGGTACACCGCGCCCTGCTGAAGGTCCGCGGCGAATCCTTTGACACCTGCGCCGAAGAAATCAAGAAGGCAGCCTTCAAGATTACCCGCGTCGGTCAGCTGGTCGGTACCCTCGCCGCTGAACGCCTTGGCGTGCAGTTCAACATTATCGACCTCTCTCTGGCACCCACCGCAGAGATTGGCGACTCGGTCGCACACATCCTCGAAGAGATGGGTCTGGAAACCGTCGGTACCCACGGCACTGTTGCGGCCCTCGCGTTGCTCAACGACGCGGTGAAGAAGGGCGGCCTCATGGCGTGCTCGAACGTCGGTGGCCTCTCCGGGTCCTTCATCCCGATCTCTGAGGACATCGGCATGATTGAATCCGCAGCCGCCGGACACATCAGCCTCGATAAGCTTGAAGCGATGACCGCCATCTGCTCGGTGGGCCTGGACATGGTCGCGGTTCCCGGCGATACCCCCGCCGCCACCCTCGCAGCAATGATTGCCGACGAAGCAGCAATCGGCGTGATGAACCACAAGACCACCGCGGTCCGCGTCATCCCGGCGGTTGGTCTGGGCGTAGGCGACATGGTTGAGTTCGGCGGCCTGCTCGGTCGCGCACCCGTCATGCCCACCCACACCCCCAGCGCGGAGGCGTTCATCGCCCGCTGTGGTCGTATTCCGTCGCCGGTTCACGGTTTCCGCAACTAAGTTTGATTCCGCAACTAAGCCCTAGGCGCGCTGAGAACCAACAGAAAAAAGGGGAGGCACCGAAGATCATCTCTTCGGCGCCTCCCCTTTTTCGCTGTATGAGCTACCAAGAAGCTACTGATACACGAAGCGGCTCATCAATGCCTCAAGCGCCAAACGCGCATTCGCGTTCGTCCGCAGACGACGCAGAGTCAGCTCGACCGCCTGCACATCCTCCAGCAGCTGCTGGGCGGAACGGCGGGTGCAGAACGCCTCCAGGAGCTCACGCAAATGCTCATTGACCAGCGGAGCCTGAGCCGACAGTGCCACCGTCAACGCATCACGCAGAACCGTCTGAACCTGCGCCACGGAACGCAACAGCGTATCGGAGGAAACGCGCTTAGCGCGGCGCTTCTGCTGCTCCTCCAGGCGGCGAACCTGCGCTCGCAAGGACGGAGAAACACGCTCACCCTCGCGAATACCCAGCAGAGCCAGAAGTTCCTGGCGCTCCTGCTCATCTTTGAGAGCGGAGACAGCCTGTGCGTCCTGGTCGGCAAGGTCGGTGAGCTTCTCAGCTGCATTGAAAGCCGAAGAAATAGAACGAACATTCAGAATCAGGGAGGTAATCAACTCCCGACGAGCCATCGCCTGCTCATCGGTCGCCAGACGGTACCCCTCCTGTGCATCCCCCAGAGCCAGACGCGCCGCGCGCTGCGCCAAAGGATCCACCACACCGTGCGCCAGTAGGTACTCGTGCACCTGCGCATCGGTGGGAACCGGCAACTGCACCGGACGGCACCGCGAACGAATCGTCACCAGCACATCGGTGGGGGAGGGCGCCGTCAACAACCAAATCGTATGCGGCGGCGGCTCCTCAATCGCCTTCAGCAGCACATTGGAGGTACGCTCCGGCATACGCTCGGTGTCCTCCACCAGAATCACGCGCCAGCGACCCACGGTCGGGCGGTCCTGAGCCTTCATGACCAGCTCGCGTGCCTCATCAATACTGATGTGCGTCGCCTCGGTACTAAAGTGCGTAAAATCTGCGTGCGAACCGTTCATGACGGTCACGCAGCCCTTGCACTGGCCGCATCCGCGGTCCTGCGGGTCGGGCTGCTCGCACAGCAGTGCGGCAGCGAAAATTTTTGCCGCCTCACGGTGCGGCGCACCGGTCGCGCCCGTGAAAAGCCAAGCGTGCGTGGGGCGGTCGGCGGCAGCGTCCGTGCGTAGCTGCTGGAGCTTATCGGCGGGAATTAGCAGGGTATCCCAGAGGCTCATGAGTCCTCCTTGCCGGTGCGGACCAGCTTGCGGGCGGCAAGCAGAGGCTCAATCACCTCGAGCACGCGCGCGTGCACCTGCTCAATCGTGCCCACACCATCAATGATGCGGTGCGAGCCGTTAGCGTCCTCGCGGGCGATTTGCTCGAACGCACCGTGAATGCGGGCCTTGAACGCGGCGCCTTCAGCCTCAATACGGTCGACGGTGCCGCGCTGATCCATGCGCTCCTGCTCGGCGCTCAACGGCACACTCAGCAGTAGGGTCGCGTCGGGCACCAGATTGGCGGTAGCCCAGCGGCTCAAATCGACGATGGTTTCAACACCCAGGTCACGGCCTACGCCCTGGTACGCGGCAGAAGAATCAATATAGCGGTCGCTCAGCACGATGGCGCCCTCAGCGAGCGCCGGACGAATCAACTGGGAGGCGTGAGCCGCGCGGGATGCCGCGAAAATCAGCGCCTCGGTGCGGTCGTCAATGGTACCCTGACCCGCTTCAAGGACGAGGGCACGCAGCTTTTCGCCAATCTCGGTGCCGCCGGGTTCGCGGGTGGTGATGACACGGTATCCGCGGTCGCGTAGTGCTTCATCCAGCAGAGCGAGCTGGGTGGTTTTGCCGGCGCCGTCGCCTCCTTCGACCACGATAAAAAGCCCGCGGCGACCGGTCGGGTCGGCGGGAAGATTCTGCGCATCGGGGGTGTAGCTGAGAGTATCCATCACTTCTTAAGGGTACCGGGTCTGCCCAAATCCTCGGTGTGGCTTTGGTGACGGTTCTGAACAACGCTGAGTATGCCTGTAGGTAAAAAACATGTAAATCCTGTCCTCTGTTACCGGCGTGGGCGTGCGTTCTGGGCGTGGGTGTGCCAGGCTTAAAAGCATGACTGCAGATAACCACGACATGAATTACTCCGCTGAGACCTTCGTCGTCTCCGGCGGCCGCCCGGCACACGAGCATGACGCGCCGGTGAACCCCCCGATTGTTCTTTCTTCCACCTACCGCGGTGTGGACGCCGTCAATATTGAGCAGGACCGCGTGTACGCCCGCTTCTCGAACCCCACCTGGGAGGGTATGGAAGAGGTTGTGGCGAAGCTGGAGAACGCTACCCAGCCGGGTCTGCTGTTCCCCTCTGGTATGGCTGCTGTCGCTGCTGTCATCGACCTGGTGCCGGTTGGTTCCATTGTTCTGATTCCGAAGCACGCATACATGGCGTCGGTGACCCTGTGCAAGGATTTGGAGCGCCGCGGCATCATTGAGCTTGTTCGCGTGGACATTGAAGACACCGAGAGCGTTATCGCCGCTATGGAGGATGCCGCATCCCGCACCGGCGTGACCCCGGAGAACGTGAACTACTCGGCACCGAAGGTCCTGGCGTGGCTGGAAAGCCCCACGAACCCGATGCTTGAGGTCGCTGACCTGCCTGCCCTGCTTTCTGCTGCTCGCCGCCTGGGCATTGTGACCGCGGTGGATAATACCTTCGCAACCCCGATTCTGCAGCGTCCCCTGGATTTGGGTGCTGACGTGGTGGTTCACTCCGCTACGAAGTTCCTGGCGGGCCACTCCGATGTGCTGCTGGGTATGGCTCTGACCTCGAACGAGGATCTGTACAAGGCGATGCGTCACCACCGCATCACCAACGGCGCAATCCCCGGTCCGGTGGAGGCGTGGCTTGGTTTGCGCGGTCTGCGCACTCTGGCACTGCGTGTGGAGCGTGCTGTGCAGAACGCACAGGTGCTGGCGGAGCGTCTGAGCGAGCACCCCTTCGTGACTGAGGTGCGTTACCCGGGTCTGGAGAGCGACCGCGGTCATGAGGTTGCGAAGAAGCAGATGGACGGTTTCGGTGCGATTTTGTGCGTCACCCTGGATACGGACGCTACGGGTGCCCGTAACGTCGTGGAGGCGTTGAAGCTGTGGACCCCGGCAACCTCTCTGGGCGGCGTGGAGTCTCTCGTGGAGCGTCGTCGTCGCCACGGTAACGAGCCGGATTCAATTCCGGAGTCTTTGCTGCGCCTGTCGGTGGGTATTGAGAACGTGGATGACCTTTACAATGACTTGGTTGAGGCCTTTAAGGTCGTCCGCTAAGCGCTTTGCTAGGGTTGTCTAGAGAAGCTGCTGATTCTAAGGAATACTATGTCTCCTATTCTGCTGGTCTGGTATGTGACCACTTTTGTTGATACGCTGCTGGCTATCGCTGGTGCTGCGGTTGGTGTGCTGGCTTTTGTGCGTGCGTGGATGTCTCCGGCGAACGCGTACGATTTTGCCGGTAAGCGCCCGAAGAACACGTGGCTGGCTTTGACCGGTGGTTCTGCTGCGGTGTCGCTGTTTAGTGTTTTTGCTGCGGTGACTGGCGGCGGTAATACTGTGCTGATTCTTCAGCTGGTTGCTGCTGTGATTAGCTGCGTGTTCCTGGCTGGTGTGTGGCCTTCGGTGGGCCGCCGCCGTTTCTAGCGTTAGCTTTTGCGCTCGCTTTGTGCGATAGATGGTGAAGCCTCGTGCGCTGTCTGACGGGTTTGTCCCGGTCGGATGGTGTGCGAGGCTTTTCCCTTTTTTGGCGGGGTTTTTGAGCCTTTCGTTCTGGTAGAAAAGACCCTTATAAATTTTTGGGAGAATGAATATTTTCTAGGCTCTAAGGCATGACAAACCGGCGGGTAAATGAAAAAATAGAGGTATGACTTACAAACTAGTACTCCTGCGCCACGGCCAGTCCGAGTGGAACGAGAAGAACCTGTTCACCGGCTGGGTGGACGTTAACCTGACCGATAAGGGCCGCGCTGAGGCTAAGCGCGGCGGCGAGTTGCTGGCAGAGCGCAACATCCTCCCCGATGTTGTTCACACCTCCCTGCAGCGTCGCGCAATCAACACCGCAAACCTTGCACTGGATGCAGCAGACCGTCTGTGGATTCCCGTCAAGCGCACCTGGCGCCTGAACGAGCGTCACTACGGTGCTCTGCAGGGTAAGAACAAGTCCGAAATCCGCGAGGAATACGGCGACGAGAAGTTCATGACTTGGCGTCGTTCCTACGACGTTCCGCCGCCCCCGCTGGATGACAACGACCCCTACTCGCAGGCACACGACCCCCGCTACGCGGATGTTGAGAACGCTCCTCGCACCGAGTGCCTGAAGGACGTTCTGGGCCGTATGCTTCCCTACTGGGAGTCGGACATCAAGCCCGACCTCGCAGCAGGCAAGACCGTTCTGGTGGCTGCACACGGTAACTCCCTGCGTTCGCTGGTCAAGCACCTCGAGGGTATTTCCGATGAGGACATTGCTGGCCTGAACATCCCCACCGGTATTCCGCTGTACTACGAGCTGGATGAGAACTTCAAGCCCGTCAAGGCTGGCGAGTACCTGGACCCCGAGGCTGCTAAGGACGCTATTGCTGCCGTAGCAAACCAGGGCAAGTAATACCTCCGGCAGGGTTTCACCCCTGTCATTGTGATGAGCCGTCCACCGTTGAGGTGGGCGGCTCATTGCGTTCTCTGCAGGGTTTCTGCACGGGGAGCCTGTCTGAGAAGAGGGGCGTTCGCCCAAGTGCTGGGTATCGGCCACATTTATACTTATGGGGTACCCGAATGGAAGGGAAGTACATGGATGCCGGTCTGATCGCCTTTATCGCGGGCATGATAGGTCTGCTGGTGGGCGTCCTGAGCATGAACGCGGTGGCGCGTAGTGAGCGGGAGCAGGAGCGTAGCTTGGTGTCGGCGCCGGCGTTGCGTGATGGTGCTGCCCAGGTGCTTGCTGTGATTGGCCGCGCTTACCTGGTGATTGATGAGGTGGGCGGCGTGGTTCAGGCTTCTCCGGGTGCTTATGCGATGGGTCTGGTGCGTGGCCATACGGTGGCGTCTGATGAGCTGGCGGATATGATTCGCACGGTGCGTCATCGCGGTATTTTTGCGGAGCGTACTTTTGAAATTGACCGCGGTGAGGGTGAGGCGCTGGTGCTGGACGTTCGCGTGGCTTCTTTGGGCGACGAGTACATTCTGGTGCTTGCGGATGACCGTACTGAAATTTCTCGTGTGCAGCGTATGCGTAATGATTTTGTGGCGAATGTGTCGCATGAGTTGAAGACTCCGGTGGGTGCGGTGAGTCTATTGGCTGAGGCTATTGAGCAGGCGAGTGATGACCCGGAGGCGATTGAGTATTTTGTGGGGCGTCTTCATAAGGAGACGCGCCGCCTGTCTGCGCTGGTGCGTGACATTATTGAGCTTTCGCGTCTGCAGTCGACCGATGTGATTGCGCGTGGTGGTCCGGTGTCGGTGCCTTCTTTGGTGGCTGATGCGGTGGATCGTTCGCATATTGTGGCGGAGGAGAAGGACATTCAGATTTCTACCCGCATCGAGGAGGTCCCCGAGGTGTACGGTGACGCCGAGCTGCTCGGTATTGCTGTGCAGAACCTGGTGGAGAACGCGGTGCGTTATTCGCCGGAGCATACGAAGGTGGATATTTGGGTGCACCGTGTGGCTGATCAGCTGCTGGTTGAGGTTGCTGATCAGGGCGTGGGTATTCCGGAGGACGAGCAGAAGCGTATTTTTGAGCGTTTTTACCGGGTTGATCCGGCTCGTTCGCGTCAGACGGGCGGCACTGGTTTGGGCTTGAGCATTGTGAAGCATGTGATGACTCAGCACGGTGGTAGCGTGACGGTTCGGTCGATGCCGCAGGAAGGCTCGACGTTTACGTTGGCGTTGCCGCTGAACGAGCCTCCGGCCGCAGTGTAGTGTTAGCGGTATAGGTTTTATGGAATCGAAGGAAGTTATTGATGTCTAAAATTCTGATTGTTGAGGACGAAGAGGCCCTCTCGGATCCCCTTGCGTTTTTGCTGGGTCGTGAGGGTTTCCAGACGATTGTTGTGGACAACGGTCTGGATGCTCTGCCGGTGTTCGACCGCGAGGGCGCGGATTTGGTGCTGCTGGATGTGATGCTTCCGGGCATGTCCGGTATGGAGGTGTGCCGTAAGCTGCGTGAGGTGTCTTCGGTCCCGATTATCATGCTGACCGCTAAGGATTCTGAGCTGGATAAGGTGCTCGGTCTGGAGCTGGGCGCTGATGACTATGTGACGAAGCCGTATTCAGCGCGTGAGCTGATTGCTCGTATCCGCGCGGTGTTGCGTCGTCGTTCGGCGGAAACTGATTCTGCTACTGAGTCGGTGCTGCAGGGCGGCCCGGTGCGCATGGACATTGACCGCCATGTGGTGACGGTTAATGGTGAAGAGATTTCTATGCCGCTGAAGGAGTTTGAGCTCCTGGAGATTCTGCTGCGCAATGTGGGTCGTGTGATGACTCGTGGCCAGCTGATTGAGCGCGTGTGGGGCGCCGACTATGTGGGCGATACGAAGACCCTGGACGTGCATATTAAGCGTCTGCGTTCGAAGATTGAGCCGGATTCTTCTGCCCCGCAGTATGTGGTGACGGTTCGCGGCTTGGGCTATAAGTTCGAGGCGTAGATGGGCTTGAGACTGATGAGTTCTGCTTCTGCGGCGAATACTGCTGTGATTGTTTTGGCGGCTGGTTCGGGTACTCGCCTGGGTGAGCCGATCCCGAAGGCCGCTGTGCGTGTGCATGGTCGTACCCTGCTGGATTATGCGTTGGAGGGTGCGCTCGCTTCGGGTGTTGCTGAGCATGTGGTGGTGACTGTTCCTGCTGATTGTTCGGCGAGTTGCCCGGAGCTTTTGGAGGATGCCCGCCGTGCCGGTGCGTTGATTACTGCCGGTGGTGATACGCGTACTGCTTCGGTGGTTGCGGCGTTGGATGCTTTGAAGGATGCGCAGGTTCCGGTGGATTATGTGCTGATTCATGATTGCGCTCGTGCTTTTACTCCGCCGCAGGTGTATCACCGCGTGCTTGAGGGTTTGGGTTCTGCGAGCCCGCAGGGTGTTGTGCGTGCGGTGATTCCTGTGTTGCCGGTGGTGGATACGGTGAAGACTGTGGATTCTGCTGGTTTGGTGACGGGTACTCCTTCGCGTGCGCAGATGCGTGCGGTGCAGACTCCTCAGGGTTTTGAGGTGGCTGCCCTGTTGGCGGCACATGAGCGTAGCCGTTCCCTGCCTGCTGAGGAGGCTGAGCTGTTGACTGATGATGCGATGGCGATGGAGGCGGCGGGTGAGCCGGTGTTGACGGTTGCCGGTGATGCGGATGCGTTTAAGGTGACGACTCCGATGGATTTGCGGGTTGCTCGCGCGCTGTTTGGTGATTCTGCTGCCTAAGCTTGCCGCCTAACGCCTCTTTTGCGGAGGCACTGCTGCTGAGAAGATGTTTGATCGATTGAAGGGTCCTGTGATGACTGTTATTCCTCGTGTTGGTACCGGTGTTGATGTCCACGCTTTTGGCGAAGAGGGCACTCCTCTGTATATTGCTGGTCTGCATTGGCCGGGTGAGCGTGGTTTGAGTGGCCATTCTGATGGTGATGTGGTGGCTCATGCTGCTGCGGACGCTCTTTTTGCCGCCTCCGGCACGGGGGATTTGGGCTCTAATTTCGGTGTGGACCGCCCGGATATGAAGGGCGCTTCTGGTGTTCGTATTCTTTCTGAGGCTGCGGCGATTGTGCGTGCTGCTGGTTTTGAGATTGGTAATGTGAGCGTTCAGCTGGTGGGTAACCGCCCGAAGTTCTCTCCGCGCCGTGATGAGGCGAACCGTGTGCTGAGCGAGGCGGCGGGTGCTCCGGTGACGGTGATTGCGACGACTACTGATGGTTTGGGTTTGACGGGCCGCGGTGAGGGTGTGGCTGCTATTGCGACGGCGCTGGTGTATCCGCGTTCGTAGGTGTTTGGTTGCTTCGAGCCATTCTGTAACCTATCGCTGATTTACCGCCCCGGCGTTTGAACCGACCCCGTAGAATGAGAGTGTGACTATGCGTTTTTATGATTCAGCTTCCGCGACTATTCGTGAGTTTGAGCCCGTCGTGCCCGGTGAGGCGCGTATCTATTATTGTGGTGCTACGGTGCAGGGTGAACCGCATCTGGGCCACATCCGTTCGGCGTTGGTTTTTGACCAGTTGAGCCGTTGGATGCGTTACCGCGGTTTGAAGGTGACGACGGTCCGCAATGTTACTGATATTGACGACAAGATTTTGGCGAAGTCTGCTGAATCTATGGAGCCCGGTTTTGAGGGTGAATTCCCGAATGAGCAGTGGTGGGCGCTCGCGTACCGTTTTGAGAAGGTTTTTGCTCAGGCGTATGCGGCGCTGGGTATTGATCCGCCGACCTATGAGCCGCGTGCGACCGGTCATATTCCGGAGATGTTTGCTCTGATTCAGCGTCTGATTGATCGTGGCCACGCGTATCCTGCGCTGGATGATTCTGGTGATGTGTATTTTGATGTGCGTTCGTGGGATAAGTATGGTGCGCTGACGAATCAGAGCGTTGAGGATATGCAGGATTCTGCGGATGCTGATCCGCGCGGTAAGCGTGACCCCCGCGATTTTGCCCTGTGGAAGGGTTATAAGGAGGGTGAGCCGCTGACTGCTTCGTGGGAGTCTCCGTGGGGTCGCGGCCGTCCGGGCTGGCATCTGGAGTGCTCGGCGATGGCTGGTAAGTATTTGGGTTCGCGTTTCGATATTCACGGTGGCGGTTTGGATTTGCGTTTCCCGCACCATGAGAATGAGCTGGCGCAGTCGACTGCTGCTGGTGATGATTTCGCGAACTTCTGGATGCATAACGGCATGGTCACCTATGAGGGTGAGAAGATGTCGAAGTCTATCGGTAATACGATTTCGCCGGCGCAGATGCTGCAGATGGCTCGTCCGCTGGTGGTTCGCTATTACCTGGGTAGTGCGCATTACCGTTCGATTCTTGATTACCGTCCGTCGTCTCTGCAGGAGGCGGCAACCGCTATTGAGCGTGTTGAGGCGTTCCTTGCTGCAACTCAGGATGTGCTGAAGCCGGGTCGTGAGGTTCCGGAGGCTTTTGCTGAGGCTATGGATGATGACGTGAATATTCCACGTGCTTTGGCGGTTCTGCATGAGCAGACTCGTGCGGGTAATGCTGCGCTTGCTGCTGGTGAGGATGCTTCGGAGGCGGCTAACGCTGTGATGGCTATGGCTGAGGTTCTGGGCCTGGCGCAGCTGATGAGTTTTAATGCTGAGGGTACTTCGGGTGCTGAGCATGAGGCTCTGGATGCGCTGATTCAGGCTGTGTTGGCGGAGCGTGCTGATGCTCGTGCTCAGAAGGATTGGGCGAAGGCTGATGCGATGCGTGATCTGTTGGCGTCTGCTGGTGTGCAGGTGAAGGACGGCGCGAATGGTTCGAGCTGGAGCGTTGGCTAGAGGGTGATGTGCCCCGCGTTTGTGCGTAAGGCTTAGGTCGCGCGGGTTTCTCTCGCGTAGACTCGTATTCATTACTTTGACGAAGGAAGAGAAGAATGGCTAAGGCAGGTTCGCGCCCGGGCGCTACCAGCAAGAAGAAGGGTGCTACTAAGGGCACTGGTGGTCACGGTCGTAAGGCGCTTGAGGGTAAGGGCCCTACTCCGAAGGCTGAGGACCGCGTTTATCACAAGGCGTATAAGATGAAGCGCGCGGCGGAGCGTCGTGCTGCTACCGGTACGAACCGTAAGTTCCAGACTCGTCTGGGCGGTAAGCGTGCTAGCGATGAGCTGGTGACTGGTCGTAATGCGGTGCTTGAGGCTCTGCGTACTGAGATTCCCTCGAAGCACTTGTACATTATGAGCCGTGTTGAGGTTGATGACCGCGTTCGCGAGATCATGACTATTGCGAATAAGCGCAATATTCCGATGCTGGAGATTCCGCGTAGCGAGCTGGATCGTTTGACTGATGGTTCTGTGCATCAGGGTGTTGCGATGCAGATTCCTCCGTACAAATACCCGGACGCTACTGACCTGGTGCTGGATACTATGGAGCGTTGGCACTCGGGTAAGCTGTCGACTCCGCCGCTGTTTGTTGCTTTGGACGGTATTACTGATCCGCGTAACTTGGGTGCGATTATTCGTAGCGTGTCCGCGTTTAGCGGTGATGGCGTGATTATTCCTGAGCGTCGTTCGGCTGCTGTGACTGCTGGTGCGTGGAAGACTAGTGCTGGTGCGGCTGCTCGTATTCCTGTTGCGATGGCGACTAATCTGACTCGCGTGATTCAGCAGGCTAAGGAGCAGGGTATTTTCGTGATTGGTCTGGATGGCGGCGGCGATATTGAGTTGCCGGCTCTGGAGCTTGCGAATGAGCCGCTGTGCGTGGTGGTTGGTTCTGAGGGTAAGGGTCTGTCCCGCCTGGTGACTGAGAACTGCGATCAGATTGTGTCGATTCCGATTGATTCTGCGATGGAGTCTTTGAACGCGGCGATGGCTGTGGGTATTACTCTGTACGATGTTTCTCGTCGTCGCGCTTCCGCGAACTAAAGTTTTGAAGCTAGCGAGCTACAGCCTGTAGCTCTGTAGTTTGAATAAGGAGGGCGCCCCCGTGAGGGGTGCCCTCCTTTTCTGTGCTCTTCTGCGCTCTCCCCATATGTAGGTGCTCATATATAGGGAGGTGCAGAACGGGGGAGTGCAGCGGTACAGAAATACGGCGGTATGAAATACAGAGATGGGGGAGGGGCGGAGCCCCTCTTCCCATCTTTTCTTCCCGTCTTCTCTTCCTATCTTCTTGATGCTGAGGGGCTCTTCTGCCCTTCTATATGGGCTCTATAGGGAGCTTCTGCAGGTTTTCGAGGTCTTTTGAAGGTTTTTAAACTTTTTTTGAAGAACTTTCGGGAGGCTTATCCTGCGTTGACTAGGGGTTTTGCTGTTCTGTTTAGGTCAGGATGAACCTAAACCCCCGTATTTGTGCTCTACTTCACCCATTTTCGGGTTGCAGGGGCGTT
>NZ_KV795069.1:0-342 GCF_001808945.1 Rothia sp. HMSC071B01
GCGTACCATCCATCGGCTCCTCATGAATCAACACGCCAGACTCATCACCGGCGACCCATTCCACCCTGTACAGGATGGAGCTACGCACCTGGTACATGTCCTGTTTCTTAGCCTTCCAAGAACAGTTGGAACCACCACGCGGCTCACCACCGTAAATCTGGCCAGCATCATCACACTGAATGAAACCCTGCGTACCGGTCTTCTGACCATCGAAATACACGTTCATGGCCAAGAAACTGATCTTCAACTGAACGTGCGAGCTGCCATCAGTCGCCTCAGAGACAAGCGGGTTCCGCTTGCTCGATGCGCGAGCCTTCGACGGAGGCACCCAAGCCCAAACAT
>NZ_KV795070.1:0-27535 GCF_001808945.1 Rothia sp. HMSC071B01
GGCGGCTTTCCACTATCGGAAAGCCGCCGCCTCGCTATATTGTCACCGTCACCGGGGAGGGGAGTACAGACTAGGACCGGGGTGCGAGCGCCTCCAGCACCTGCTGCTGGACCGCCGCCGTATTACTTGCCACCAGGGACACCGGGTGCACACCGGCGACTGAAATGCCCGCGTGCTCGGGCAAATCGCCCTCCAGGGTGGAGGCGACGCCGCCAGCCTCGCGAATCAGCGGCAGTAGCGCCGCCACCTCGTAGAACGACAGGGATGCGTCCACGACGGTGTCCACAGCACCCTCAGCGAGCATACACGCCGCCCAGAACGAACCGTACGCACGGGAACGACCCACTGAGCACAGAAGCTGTACAAGCTCGCCAGAGCGGTCCACAGCGCCTTCAGAGGCCGCCTTCCAGGAGGAGAGATCGGTGTACGCGGCAGACAGCTGATCCAGCTGAGTCAGCGAAGACACCTCAAGACGAGTCGCCTGCGCCAAGGACTTACCCGTGTACGCGCCCGAGCCGCGAGCAGCCCACCAGCGGCGACCCAGCGCGGGTGCAGACACCACACCTACTACCGGCTCACCCTGATCCAGCAGAGCAATCAGAGTCGCCCACACCGGCACGCCGCGGCGAAAATTATCCTGCTCAGCAATCGGTGCAATCACCCACTGGCGCGCCGCCTGACCGTTATAGCCGGCATGGGCACCGGCAATACCGTCACGAGTACGCACACGCGACAGCTGCGCGCGCAGAAGCTCCTCAACTTCCTGAGCCACACTCGAGGCGTAATCGGCAGGCTCCTGCACCTGCGCCTGCGGTTCTACGGGCTGCTGAGTAGCCTGCTGCCACGGCGCCAACGGTGCCGCGGCGGGTGCCGCCTCGGCGGGCTCTACCACCTCGGATGCGGGGGAGAAGACCGGGCGGTCACGAAAACGCATGGCGCTCACACGATCGACGCTATCGGCAAGAATATGCGCAAGACGCAAATCGTCGGTGTACTGCTGGGGACGGCTCATAGTAATGCTCTTCTTCAGTATTCGGTGATGTAGTCAGCAAAAATGTGCGTGTAGTGCTGTGTGTAATGCAGTGGAGAGAACCTAGACGAGAGCGCCCAGTTCCTTCTCCGAATCGCCCTCTTCAGGAGTCAACAGCAGCAGCTTACGCAAGGACTCCAGGCGGGCGGGACCGCTCTCACCGGCACGACCGGCAGCAACGTACGCCTCCAGACCGCACTCGGGAGCCTGCGCCGCGTGCGTACACGCCTTCGGACAATCCGCCGCACCCGGCGCCAGGTCCACGAACGCCTCCACAACGGTCTCCGGCGGCACATGCGCCAGACCGAAAGAACGAATACCCGGAGTATCAATAATCCAGGTGCCCGGCTCCAT
Organism: Rothia sp. HMSC071B01; assembly: GCF_001808945.1. Taxonomy (NCBI): domain Bacteria; kingdom Bacillati; phylum Actinomycetota; class Actinomycetes; order Micrococcales; family Micrococcaceae; genus Rothia; species Rothia sp. HMSC071B01. The sequence continues at coordinate 1,385 of NZ_KV795070.1, forward strand.
CGGGTCGCCATTCGCATTCACCGGACGCAACGCCAACGCCGACGAGGAAGTGTGACGGCCACGGCCCGTCACCGCGTTCACATGACCGGTCGCACGCTCGGAGCCGGTCAGCGCATTCACCAGGGTCGACTTACCCACACCCGAATGACCCAGAAGCACCGACACCTGACCCAGCAGCTCCTGCAGAAGCTCCTGAACCGGCGCCGACTCCAAACCGGCAGCGCCCTCCTGGCTCGGCGCCAAACCATCCGAAGACGAGGACAGCACAATCTTCAAACCGCTCGCCGCATAGTAATCCAGCAGGTTCTGCGGGTACCGCACATCGGTCTTCGTAATGCACAGAATCGGCTCAATCCCGGCGTCAAACGCCGCTACCACGGCACGGTCAATGAAGCCGGTGCGCGGCTCCGGGTTCGCCGCAGCAACCACAATCACCAGCTGCTGAGCATTCGCCACGACCACGCGCTCCGACGGGTCGGTGTCATCGGCGCTACGGCGCAGAATCGAGGTGCGCTCGCCCAGACGCACAATGCGCGCCAGGGTATCCTTCGCGCCGGAGGTGTCACCCACCAGGTCCACAAAGTCGCCGGTTACAATCGCGGTGCGGCGTAGCTCCTTAGCGCGCGCCGCAATGAGGGTACGCTCCTTCTCGGTACCCTCATCCACGACGACCGACCAGCGGCCGCGGTCCACCGTAATGACCCTGCCACGAATCGCTTCTTTGAAGGTCGGGCGGTCCTTCGTGCGGGGGCGGGAGCCCTTCTTGTTTGGGCGCACGCGCACATCCGACTCATCCCATTCGGAGAAATCGCGCACGTTCATGCGGGAAGAACCCATTTAGAAGACCTCCTGGTCGGCGGTAACGATGGAAGCGCCGGCCTGCCATTGCGCCAGCATGTCCTCCCACATTGCGGTAAATTCGGGCATGGTCTTAGCCACGGTGGCAACGTTCTGCACCACCACATTGGGACGGCGCAGACCAATAATCGTCGCGAAGGTTGCCATACGGTGATCGTCGTAGGTGCGTGCCAGAACCGGCTGAGCCTCAGCGGTAGCGGGGATGGGCGCCTCAAGCACCAGCGAATCGGCGGTGTCGTGGGCACTGCCTCCCAGGCGGTTAATCTCAGCGGCGAGCGCGGCGAGGCGGTCCGTCTCATGACCGCGCAGATGCGCAATACCGGTCAGCTCAACGCGGCCCTTCACGAAAGCGCAGGCAGCCGCCATGGTCGGCGCCAGCTCGCCACCGGCAGACAGATCAAAGGAGAAATCACCCTCGGGAAGATGCGCCGGACCGGTCACAGTCAGACGGCCCTCAGCGTAGCGAACCTGCGCACCCAGCGCGGGCAGAAGCTCACGCCACATATCGCCCACCTGGGTCGTACCCGCCGAAGAATCAGCCGCGGGTGCCGGCCAGTGAGGAATAGTCACCGACTCGCCGGTAACCACGGCGGCGGCAAGGAACGGACCGGCATTCGAAAGGTCCGGCTCAATGGTCATCTCAAAGCCGGGGAAGGAACCGGGGTGAACCGTCCAACGGTACTCGCCGCCCTCTGCTTCGTTGTCTTGGCTCGGGTAGTGCTCCTGCACCCGAATACCCATCTGGCGTAGCGCCTCCACGGTCATCTGAATGTGCGGGATGGACGGTACCGAAGAACCCTCATGCACCAGCACCATGCCCTGCGGCAGGCGAGGCGCCATCAGCAACAGCGCCGAAACGAACTGGGACGATGTCGAAGCATCAATACGAACCACGGGCGCCTCAGGAACACCCTCTGCGCTCGCCAGGCCGGGGGAGCGCAGTACGAAGGGCAGAGCGTTCTCGCCCTGCTCACAATCCACCTGCACACCCAGCTGACGCAGACCCTCCAGAACCGGACCCATCGGACGCTGACGAGCGTGCGGGTCACCGTCAAAAGCGAACTCACCCGGCAGCAGCGCCGCCAGGGCGGGCACAAAACGCATCACGGTACCGGCAAGACCGCACTCAATCGACACGGTGCGTGACTGAGCGGAATCGGACTGAGCCTGTGCGGAATGTGCCTCCACAAAGCTCAGGGGAGTGACCTTAACATCCGGACCGAACGGCGAATCGGTCGGCACCAACTCAATACCCGCCCCCAGCTGGCGCAGCGCCTCAATCATCAGCGCCGAATCGCGCGAATGTAGCGGCGCACGCAAATACGAGGGGGAATCAGCCAGAGCAGCAAGCAGCAGATAACGGTTCGTGAGCGACTTAGAACCCGGAATATGCACCAGCGCGTTCTTGCCAGCGGCTTCGCTGGAGGCGGGTGCCAGGGGAGCGGGCCAATCACCGGGGGAAAGCTGCACTGCTGCGTCGCTCATATATCCTCTTCTGGTTCAAATCATGGGGAGGGCGCAGACTCAGAGACGCTGCGCCGGTTGATGTCTACCCCTATTCTACCGGTTGAGGGTTTGCGAGCCGCTGAGGGCTCCAGCGATGAGATAGGCAGCGCGAACCAAGCAACACGAACCAATCAATACGCGTAAAGGCGGTGCACCGTTATTGGTGCACCGCCTTCACTCATCATCAGATGTCTGTACCCCCAGCGGGGCAACAGCTTGGGGCAGCTTAGAGGTTAGCCTCGGCGCAGAACTTCTGCACATCCTGCAGCAGACGCGCCTTCAGCTGCTCGGGCGCCTGCTGAGCGCACGAAGAACGCATCTTCTCACGAATCATCAGCTCAAAGTCCTTCACATCCGCGCAGTCGGGGCAGGCATCCAGATGCGCCTGAACCGTGCGCAGCTGCTCGGGGCTCAGCTCCCTATCGAGGAATTCGTAGAGGTGCTTGAGAGACGACGAGCAGGGCTGGCCGCCGCAATCCTCCAGCGGCTCAGAAGCCGCCGGGGCTTCGGGAACAGAAGAATTCTTGTCTGTGGTTGACATCGGGGTTCCTTTCACACGGAAGGTATAAAGCGTTAGGGGAGTCTAGCCCCAACCTGATGGGGGGGGGGCTAACTCACGTGTAGAAGAGCGAAACTAAGAATCTGCAGGCGCCTCGGAGCCAGAGCCCGCCGGCGGGGACTTTACGCCCTTGGCCGTCTTAGTGCCCTTGGTAGCCTTTGCCGGCTGCCCCTTAGCGCTCGCCTTCGCGGCTGCTTTCGCCTCAGCCTTCGCTTCTACCTTTGCGATGGTTGACGGGCGCAGACCGTTCTCACGCGCATAATCGAGCAGCTTCTCACGCAGAATACGGCGGCCACGATGCAGACGAGACATCACCGTGCCCAGAGGGATATCCAGAATCTCCGCAATATCCTTGTACGCGAACCCCTCCACATCGGAGTAGTACACCACCATGCGGAAATCCTCAGACAGCTCGTTCAGAGCCTCACGAACCTCCGTATTCGGCAGGGCACTCAGCGCCTCCGCCTCGGCAGAACGCAGACCCACCGCATCATGCTCACCGGCCTGAGCCAGCTGCCAATCCTCCACCGTCTCACCCTGAGACTGCTGCGGCTCACGCTGACGCTTACGGTACAAATTGATGTACGTATTCGTCAGGATGCGGTACAGCCACGCCTTCAGGTTCGTACCCTCGGTGAACTGGTGGTACGAAGCAAAAGCCTTCATGTAGGTTTCCTGCACCAAGTCTTCAGCATCGGCAGAGTTGCGGCTCATCCGCAGGGCAGCAGCGTAGAGCTGATCCACATACTGCATAGCGTCCGCGGTAAAGCGTTCGCGTAGCTCGCGGGTATCCGCCGCGGTGTTGGTTTCAGCCATGTTTCTCCTCTACAGGAACGCGCCAGGCGTTCACTTCCATAACGTAGAATTCTTCTCTTTATTCCGCAGAATGCGCACAAACATCTGCGGGTAAAGCAAAACCCCGGGTCCGAATAATATCCGAAACGCCGGGGTTTTAAAGTGTATGCAAGATACCTTATGCGTTGGGGCGCTTACCGTGGTTTGCGCCGCCCTTACGACGGTCCTTGCGCTTACGACCGCGCTTGCTCATCAGAGCCTCCTTATAGTGTTCATGGATGCACGCCCCACCTTCGCGGTGCGTGCCCCCTATTACCTGCCCTAGCAGAGGCGGTCACCGAAAACCGGTGCTCCACGCTATAAGGGCAACGCCGTCTATTTTTTCATAGAAACGGCATGATTGCATCTTGGAACCGGGATATGAGCTAAAAAACACGAACTTTCTTCGCATCAGCTCACAACCCCAGCCGGGGGAGCGGGCTCTTAGCCGTGCTCAGGAATGTTCAGCCAGTTGTACCAGCCGCGGTGCAGAACCAGCCACGCCATCAGACCGTAACCGGACTGACCCGGGCGGCCGTCATTCGCGGCAAGGTCGTTGCGCCACTGCTCGTGGTGAAGCAACGGGTTGAAGGTATCCACGTACACGTGGTTACGGCGGGTCACCACATCCGCGTACGCCGCCGACAGGTCAGCAATACGGCGGTTACGCTCAGCGTCCAGGGTCGGCGGCGGACCAACAACCAGAACCTTAATGTTGTTCTGCGACGCCATATCCACAATGTTCGCCAGGTTCAAACGCGAACGAGCGCTGGTCAGACCCAAATCAATGTCAAAGGTCGACGGAGCAATAATGAGGCGGTTATCAGCACCGGGAACGAAGCGGCGGCGTGCCTCCTCGAACCAGCGTGCATTCAGCTGCTCGCTACCTTCATTGGGGGCGGCAAGGTTATATGCCGCAATGGATGCAGTGGTCTGCGGGGTGCGCGCCATAACGCGGCCAAACCAGCCGAGGGTACGGGGGTCGCCAACACCGGCGAGCAGGTCATCGCCGACTGCCACAATTCGAATATTGCGTTGCTCCACGGAATTCTTTCTTCAGCAGGATGCGCCCGCCGTGAGAGGCGGCAAGGCACGTGAGTAATAGTCTTCATATCTAGGATAAGCGCTCTTGAGCCTCTTTTCGAACTTAATACCCTCTCCGGTAAGCATCCGAGACTAAAAAACCCGTCTGCCCGCCAGAAACATCTGACGGGAAGACGGGTTTTGAAGAGCTAAAACCTTAGCAGTTTAGCTGTAGAAGACCTTAGCCTTCGAAGACCTGCTTGAGCAGAGCCTGAGCCTCAGCTTCGTGCAGCTTACCGGTACCGGCAGCCGGGGAAGCAGCTGCGGGGCGGGAAGCAAGACGCATACGGCGGTCGATCAGCGGCTGCAGGTTGAGAGCCATGAACGGCCACTGACCCTGGTTAGCAGGCTCGTCCTGAGCCCACACAACGTCGGTAGCGTTCGAGTACAGAGCCAGCTGCTCCTTGACCTCCTGCTCGGGCAGCGGGTACAGCTGCTCCACCGAGACAATAGCGGTCTTGGTGTCGCCGCGGCGCTCGCGCTCAGCTTCCAGATCGTAGTAGAGACGACCGGATACGAAGACCACACGCTCAACCTGAGCCGGGTTAATACCCGAACGGTCACCAATCACCGGCTGGAACGAACCCTCGGTGAAGTCCTCAATGGAGGACGCAGCAGCCTTCAGACGCAGCAACTGCTTGGGGCTAATCACCACGAGCGGCTTGTACGGACGGTGCTGAGAGTGACGACGCAGCAGGTGGAAGTGCGAAGCCGGAGTCGAGGGGCATGCAACAGTCATGTTGTTCTCAGCGCACAGCTGCAGGTAACGCTCAACACGAGCCGAGGAGTGGTCAGGGCCCTGACCCTCGTAGCCGTGAGGAAGCAGCATAACCAGCGAGGAGCGCTGGCCCCACTTCTGCTCGGAGGAAGACACGAACTCGTCAATGATGGTCTGAGCGCCGTTTGCGAAGTCACCGAACTGAGCCTCCCACACCACGAGCGAGTCGGGGCGCTCCACCGAGTAGCCGTACTCGAAGCCGAGAACGCCGTACTCAGAGAGGAAGGAGTTGTAGATACGGAACTTGCCCTGGTCCTCAGAGAGGTGCTCCAGCGGCGACCACTCTTCATCAGTCAGGTGATCGTGCAGAACAGCGTGACGCTGAACGAAGGTACCGCGCTGAACATCCTGACCGCTCATACGAACGTCGGTGCCCTCCATCAGCAGCGAACCGAAGGCGAGCAGTTCACCCATACCCCAGTTCACGTTGCCGGTGCGGCCCATCTCAACGCGCTGCTCCATGAGCTTCTTCAGCTTCTTGTGGACGGTGAAGCCCTCGGGAGCCTTACCGAACGCGTCAGCGATGTGCTGCAGAGTCTCACGGGAGATTGCAGTCTTACCGCCGTGAACGACCTCGGTGTTCTGCTGAGCAGCGGGCAGCTCCAGACCGGAAACGTGCGCGCCAGCAGGAGCCGGTGCCGAAGACTGAGTCTCGACGAAGATAGCGTCCAGCTTCGAGTGGTAGGAGTCCAGAACTTCGTCTGCCTCTTCCTGAGAGACATCGCCGCGACCGACCAGGTCCTGTGCGTACAGGGTGCGGGTCGAGGGCAGGACGTCAATATCCTGGTACATCTTCGGCTGGGTCATCGACGGATCGTCAGCCTCGTTGTGACCGCGGCGGCGGTAGCAAATCAGGTCAATGACAACGTCGCGACCGAAGCGCTCACGGTACTCGAATGCCAGGCGTGCGGCGCGAACCACTGCATCCGGGTCATCAGCGTTGACGTGGAAGACCGGAGCCTTGGTCATACGCGCAATGTCGGAGGCGTGGGTTGCGGTGCGGCCGTCGTTCGGCAGGGTGGTGAAGCCAATCTGGTTGTTCACCACAACGTGCACGGTGCCGCCGGTGGTGTACGCCTTCAGGTCAGCCATCTGCAGGGTCTCCATGACGATACCCTGGCCAGCGAACGCTGCGTCACCGTGAATCAGGATCGGCAGGACCGGGTGACCCTCAATGCCCTGCTCACGGTAGACATCCTGCTTAGCGCGGACGATACCCTCGAGCACGGTGTTTGCGGCCTCAAGGTGCGAGGGGTTAGCAGCCACGTACACCTGGGTCTGCTTACCGGAATCGGAGGTGAAGACACCCTCGGTACCGAGGTGGTACTTCACGTCACCGGAGCCACCCTCGTAGGGTGCTGCGGTGCCGGAGAATTCACGGAAAATCTGAGCGTAGGACTTACCAGCAATGTTGGTCAGCACGTTCAGGCGACCGCGGTGTGCCATACCAATGGCAACGCCCTTCAGGTCGTTGTTAGCGGCCTTGTCCAGAACAGCGTCCAGCAGCGGAATCAGGGACTCGCCGCCCTCCAGGGAGAAGCGCTTCTGACCCAGGTACTTGGTCTGCAGGAAGTTCTCGAATGCCTCAGCCTCAACCAGCTTGGAGAGAACACGCAGCTGCTCCTCGCGGGTGGGCTTAGCAACGCCGCGCTCCAGGCGCTCCTGGAACCATGCGCGAACCTCGGGGTCCTCAGAGTACATGTACTCAACGGACAGGGAGCCGGAGTATGCCTCGTGCAGGCGCTCCAGGATGGTGCGCAGCGGCAGACGCTCAGCGCCGCCGAAGCCACCGGTCGGGTAGACGCGGTCCAGATCCCACAGGGTCAGGCCGTAGTTCTCCAGCTTCAGGTCCGGGTGCGAACGCATCTTGTAGCCAACGGGGTTGGTTGCTGCGGTCAGGTGACCGTGCACGCGGTACGCGTGAATCAGCTGCTGAATACGTGCAACCTTGGAAATCTCGTGAGCGTCATCGACGTGGTTGTCGCGTGCCCAACGGACCGGCTCGAAGGGAACCTTCAAATCGCGGAAGATAGCGTCGTAGAAGTCGTCGCCGCCAAGCAGGTAGTGCTCAACCAGCTTCAGGAACTCACCGGAACCTGCGCCCTGAATGACGCGGTGGTCGTAGGTGCTGGTCAGGGTGATGATCTTGGACAGGCCCTGCTGGGTGATGAGCTTCTCGGACAGGCCGCGGAACTCAGCCGGGTACTCCAGAGCACCCACACCGATGATCGCTGCCTGGCCCTTGGAGAGGCGGGGCACCGAGTGGACGGTACCGATACCACCGGGGTTGGTCAGCGAAACAGTGGTGCCGCGGAAGTCCTCAATGGTCAGCGCGCCGTTACGGCCACGCTTAACGATGTCGTTGTACGCATCCCAGAACTCACGGAAGCTCAGCTGCTCAGCACCCTTAAGGTTCGGAACGACCAGGTTGCGGGAGCCGTCGGGGCGGGGCAGGTCAATAGCCAGACCAAAGTTTACGTGTGCGTTGTGGATTGCAACGGGCTTGCCCTTCTCGTCCACACCGTAGGTCACGTTCATCGAGGGCATCGCTGCCACTGCGCGAATCACAGCGTAACCAATGATGTGGGTGAAGGAAACCTTGCCGCCGCGGGTGCTTGCCAGGTACTTGTTGATGGCTGCGCGGTTCTCAATGAGCAGCTTTGCGGGGACCGCACGAACGGTGGTTGCGGTGGGGACAGTCAGCGACTCTTCCATGGTCGTGACGACTGCCTTAGCAGGGCCGCGGAGGGGGACAATCTTGTCTTCAGCAGGTTCCACAGTTTCAGCCTTCTTGGTAGCAGCGGGAGGGGTGGGGTTAGCAGGCGCAACCGCAGGCTTCGGTGCCGCGGGAGCGGGAGTTGCTACAGGTGCGGCAGGTGCAGCCGGCGCGGCGGGTGCCGCAGCAGGAGCTGCACTAGCGGTACCGGCGCCTCCCAGCGCCTTATCGATGGTCTCAAAAATGGGCCACCATGAAGGGTCCACGAGGTTCTTGTCCTTCTGGTAACGCTCGTACTGTTCTTCAACGAACCATTCGTTACCGGCAAATTCCTCAGGCACCAGATGTTCTGGCAGATTTGGCACGTTAAACGCCTCTTCCAATTAGTGTGAATTTATCCGTCGCGTCCGGGACTCTCCCCGGCATAGACGACCCGCGTCTTCGAGGGGCGAATCATCACGCTGAGCATGTGCGCATCGCCTAAGATGGTGGCCGTATGTGCGGGGTGTGCACCGTACAAACCTGCCTAGCGTGCCGTGAACGTCGGGGTTCATCCGCTTGCATGGCGGCACACTCATGCTCCTATGTATAAGTGTAAAGAGAAGCACGGTGAACTTTCCAGCTCATCGCGCTATATCCGCAATGCAATTTTTCACTCTTGCTGATTCGCAATGAGCCGCGTGCGCAACAAGTACTGTCTTGCACGTGTGAGCAGGCACTCTACAGCACCGGGAAGAGACGAAACCTTCGCTAAAATATGGGGTATGGATGACCCTTTGAGTAAGACTCTGACTACTAGCCAGCGCAGAATACTGCCCGAATACTCGGCGCTCCGTACCGTGATGTTCCGTGCAGCCACCCGTGAAAACACCCCGCTTTCGAGTGCCCAGCATCTGGACATCTCCCGCGCGGTGGTGCTTCACCAGAACCGAGTCGCCGCACACCAGTCGATGGAGGCGGTGGCTGAGTGGATCTAATCCTTCTGCTCATCGGCCTACTCCTCATCCTGGGAACGGGCTTCTTCGTCGCCGTAGAGTTCTCCCTCGTAGCACTTGAAACCGCGACCGTGCAGCAGGCAAAGGACTCCGGCGATAAAGCAGCCGACGCCGTCCTGCGCTGCCTCAAGACGCTCTCTACTCAGCTCTCCAGCTGCCAGATCGGCATCACCATCACCACGCTGCTGACCGGTTACACCCTCGACGCCGCCATCAAGGCGCTCACCACCGGCGCCATCAGCAGCCTGGGTCTACCCACCAGCGTGACCGACGTACTCACCCTGGTGCTGGCGATGCTCATCGCAACCCTGCTCTCCATGGTCGTCGGCGAACTGCTGCCCAAGGGCCTCGCTATCGCCGAACCCTACGATGTGGCGCGTCGAGTCGCCCCCGCGCAGCTGGCATTCACCCGCGTCATGTCCCCGCTCGTGCGCATCATGAACGGATCCGCCAACTGGATTCTCGGACGCTTCGGCATGGAAGCCAAAGAAGAACTCTCCGCCGCCCGCACCCCCGAAGAGCTCTCCTCCATGGTGCGCCGCTCCGCAGAAGAAGGCACCCTCGACTCCGACGCGGCACGCTTCGTGGACCGCACCCTGCGCTTCTCCGAGCTGACCGCCTCCGAAGTAATGACCCCGCGCGGCCAGATCGCCATGCTCGAAGACACCGCCCCCGTTGCCGAAGTCATCAAGCTGGCACGCTCCACCGGCCACTCCCGATTCCCCCTCTACAAGGGCGACCACGACAACATCGTGGGCGTCGTACACGTGAAGAAAGCGGTCGGTGTGCCCCCGGAGGTACGTGAAACCCTCGAAGCCGGCGCCCTTGCAGAAGACGTGCTGCAGGTCCCCGAAACCCTGCACCTGGACGCGCTGCTCACCCAGCTACGCCAGGGTGCCCTGCAGCTCGCCGTGGTCCTCGACGAATACGGCGGAACCGCGGGCATCGCAACCCTCGAAGACCTCGTCGAAGAAATCGTCGGCGAAGTCTCCGACGAACACGACCGCGGCCGCACCGAACGCCCCCTACGCTACGGCAACGGCGACTGGGTGTTCTCCGGCCTGCGCCGCCCCGACGAAATCAACGCGCTCATCCCCGGGCTCGAGGTTGAGGAAAGCCCCGAATACGAAACCGTCGGCGGCTTCATGATGGAACGGCTCGGCCGCATCCCCGAAGTAGGCGACAGCGTCCCCGTACCCGGCGGCACTCTGCGCGTCGACACCCTCGAAGGCCGCCGCGTGGACCGCATCCGATTCACCCCCGCACCTAGCGCACAGGAACAGACCGAGAAGGGAGGCAACGCATGAACGACTGGGTAGCCATCGCACTGCTCGTCATCCTGCTCGCCGGAAACGCCTTCTTCGTCGCCGGTGAATTCGCCATCATGTCCACCCGACGAGCACAAATCGAACCGCTCGCCGAAGAAGGCAATAAGCGAGCGCAGACCGTCATCTACGCGCTAGAAAACGTCTCGCTCATGCTCGCCACCTGCCAGCTGGGCATCACCATCTGCTCGCTGCTGATTCTGAACGTCTCAGAACCGGCACTGCACCACATGCTGGAGGTGCCCCTGCACCTGGTCGGCCTGCCCCACGCAATCGTGGACGTAATCGCCTTCGGTATCACCCTGATTATGGTCACCTACCTGCACGTGATCTTCGGCGAGATGGTTCCCAAGAACGCCGCCGTGACCCTCGCCGCCCGCGGTGTGGCCCTCTGGATTGTGCCGACCCTGGTGACCTTCTCCAAGATTTTCGCCCCCGTGGTCGCCCTGCTGAACAACCTGTCCAACAAGCTGCTGGCGCTCATGAAGGTCGACGCGAAGGACGAAGTCGCCTCCACCTTCACCCTGGGCGAGCTGCAGACCATCGTGGCAACCTCAACCGCGGAAGGCACTGTGGAAGACGACGCCGGCGTGATTGAAAGCGCCCTCGAATTCACCGAGAAGGACGTCTACGAAATCATGGTGTCCGGCGATAAGCTCGTCACCCTGCCCTTCGGCAGCACCCCCGCCGAGCTGGAACGCGCCGTGGCACGTAGCGGCTACTCCCGATTCGTCATTACCGACAGTGACGGAACCTACATGGGCTACCTGCACGTGAAGGACGCCCTCGCCATTGCCCCCGAGCGGTTCGAGGAGCCCTTCCCCTGGTACAAGCTGCGTTCCCTGGACACGCTCACCCCGACCACCGATATTGACGATGCGCTCGCCTCCATGCAGCGCAGCCGAACCCATATCGCGCAGGTTATGGATGAGCACGGCGTAACTCTCGGTGTGGTCTTCCTCGAAGACGTGCTGGAGGAGCTCGTCGGCGAAATCAACGACACCACCCAGGACGCGGTGCGTGAGCGTGTACGCCGACAGCAGTCGCGTGAAGCCCAGTAATAAGCCCAGTAGCCGTATCGTGAGATACCTCGAATAAAACAGGGAAATCTTGAACACACAGCCCGCCCGGTGCCCTCGTCAAAGAGGGCGAGGGGCGGGCTGTTTTGCGGTTAAAAACGTCTTATGGATGCCCCCAAGGGGCACTCTCAGACGGAGGGATGAAGCGGCAGTATAAAGTAGCGGTGGGGGAGCGCAGTAGGCTGAGCTAACTATCCCTGTTGCATAAGCTACTGACAGGGAAAAGGGTTGCCTAACAGCACCCAAATGACACCAATAAAGAGTTGTTTATACGGGTGTGCGCATGATGTAGTTAAGGAACCTACAGACTAGAACGAACCGAAAGAGAGCCCTCATGTCGCACCCGAAGATCACCCGCAAGCACTTCCTCACCGCAATGGGCTCACTCGCTGCGTCCTCCCTGCTGCTGGCAGGCTGCGCAACCGAGAACAAGACCTCCTCCGGTTCGTCCTCCTCGGCTGGCTCTAACAAGGGCAAGGTGAAGGTCGTCGCCTCCACCGACGTCTACGCAGACATCGCCAAGCAGGTTGGCGGCGACTACATTGAGGTCACCGCGCTCATTGCCTCCACCAGCACCGACCCCCACTCTTACGAAGCCACCAGCGCCGACCGTCTCAAGGCAAAGGACGCATCCCTGATCGTCATCAACGGCGCAGGCTACGACCTGTTCCTCGAAGACCTCGCAGGCAAGGACAACGCCTCCCAGAAGATCGTGAACGCGGTCAAGGTCAGCGGCAAGCTCACCGACGCCGAATACACCCACCTGGTCGAGGACCACCGCGGCGGCGAACACCACGAAGACGGCGGCGACCACGCCCACGCACACGAGTTCAATGAGCACCTCTGGTACGACTTCGAAACCATGAAGAAGGTCGCCCAGAAGATCGCTGAAGAGCTCGCAGGCCTCGACTCCGCACACGCTGAGGCGTTCCGCACCAACGCATCCACCTTCTCCAAGGAACTGGACGCACTGGACGCAGCAGCTAAGGCAATCGCCGGTGAAGGCAAGAAGTACCTGTCCACCGAGCCCGTGCCGGACTACCTGATTTCCTCCACCGGCGCAGAGAACGCAACCCCCAGCGAATTCGCTGAGGCGGCAGAAGCCGGCAACGACGTCCCCGCCCTCGTCCTGAAGGAAACCAAGGACATGGTCACCGAGAAGAAGGTCCAGCTGCTCGCCTACAACGAGCAGACCTCCACCTCCCAGACCAACGAGGTGCTGCAGGCAGCTAAGGACGCCTCGGTGAACTACGTATCCTTCACCGAAACCCTGCCGGAAAACACCAACTACCTGGCATGGATGAAGACCAACGTCAGCAACCTCGAAAAGGCGCTCTCCTAAGTGACTGACAACAATAACGGTGCCGCCCCCGCGATTTCCATTCGCGGGGGTAGCCTCGCTTTCGGGACCCGCACCCTCTGGAAAGATCTAACCCTCGACATCGGCGCAGGCGAATACTTCGCCGTGCTCGGACCCAATGGCTCCGGCAAGTCCACCTTCCTCAAAGTCGTTCTCGGCCTGACCGGACTCAACGCCGGCGACATCTCTGTGCTCGGCAAACCCGCACGCCTGGGCAACGCCGGCGTCGGCTACGTACCGCAGCAGAAGTCCATCCCCACCTCCACCCCGATGCGTGCCCGCGACCTCGTGGGGCTTGGTGTGGACGGGCACCGCTGGGGCATCCGCCTGCACAGCCGCAAATACCGCGCCAAGGTTGATGAGCTCCTCGAAGCCGTCGGCGCGACCGAGTACGCGAACGTGCCGGTGGGTCTGCTCTCCGGCGGTGAGCAGCAGCGCCTGCGTATCGCCCAGGCGCTCGCGAACGACCCGAAGATTCTGCTGGCTGACGAGGCGCTACTCTCCCTGGACCTCAACCACCAGTACGCGGTGGCTGAGCTGATTCACCGGTTCAACCGTGAACGCGGCGTGGCGGTGGTGTTCGTGACCCACGAAATCAACCCCATCATTGAGCATGTGGATCGCGTGCTCTACCTGGCGAACGGCCGTTTCACGGTCGGCTCGGTGGAAGAGGTCATGACCAGCGAGACTCTCACCTCCCTGTACGGAACCCCGGTGAGCGTTCTCAAGTCTAATGGCCGTTACGTGGTGGTGGGTGAGACTCACGCCAGCGACCACTGCCATCTTGAGGGCACCGACCAGAATATTCACGGCTCCCACCTGAAGTCTGGTCTCTCTGAACCGCAGCGCACCCTACACCTTCCGGGAGGAACCACTCGATGACCATTCTTGCTTCCCTCCCCACTCTGGCTCCGGTTGCTGCCGCGCAGAATGATTTGCTCTCCCGTATCTTCGTCTTTGACCGCTATGGTGAGCTGCTGCAGATGCTGCAGAACTCCATTTTTGCTGGCGCTGTTCTGGGCCTTATCGGTGGTTTCGTCGGTATTTTTGTGATGATGCGCGACCATGCCTTTGCGGTGCACGGCGTCTCTGAAATGTCTTTCGCGGGTGCCGCCCTTGCCCTGCTGCTCGGCTATGACGTGGTGACCGGCTCCATGGTCGGTTCGATTGCCTCGGCTCTGCTGATTGCCTTTCTGGGCTCTAAGGCGAGCAACTCGAACTCGGTCATTGGTGCGCTCATGCCGTTCGGCCTGGGCTTGGGTATTCTCTTCCTCTCCCTGTACCAGGGCCGTAGCGCGAATAAGTTTGGTCTGCTGACCGGTCAGATTGTGTCCGTGGACGCCGACCAGCTGCACACCATGATTATTGGTGCGGTGGTTATTATCTCCCTGCTGGTGATGGTGTGGCGCCCGCTGAGCTTCGCCTCCCTGGACCCGGAGGTGGCGCGCGCTAAGGGCGTGCCGATGCGCTTTTTGTCCCTGGTGTTCATGGTGATTCTGGGTATTGCTGTGGCGCTGTCGGTGCAGGTGGTCGGTTCGCTGCTGGTGCTGGCGCTGCTGATTACTCCGGCGGCTGCGGCGATGCAGGTAACGGCATCTCCGGTGCGCACCCTAATCCTGTCGGTGCTGTTCGCGGAGGCGTCCATTGTGGGCGGTATTCTGCTGGCTCTTGCCGGTTCGCTGCCCATTAGCCCCTACGTGACCAGTATTTCCTTCCTGATTTATGTGGTGTGCCGTGTGATTGGTGGCGTGAAGCGTCGCCATAGCGCGTCGGGCCGTCAGCTGGCTGAGAAGGCATAGAACATATAGCAAGAGCCCCGCCTCGGGAATGAGGTGGGGCTCTTTTGTTGTCGTGCATAGGTGCCGCGGTGAAAAGGGGGATGTCCCGGCGCGGCGTGGGCTTAGTCTGTGTGGCGTTGCCTTGTTCAGATGCCCTGTGTGTCGTGGTGTAGCGGCGTCAAAGATCTTGAAGGCGCCGTTTCCTTCGTTGAGAAGGTTTTCCCTCGATGGGGGATAGCTCCTCAGATGAGGGGCTTAGAGGTTGCGGCTTGGCCTGCAACGTTAGCGTGCAGTGCCGCCCTGCGCTTCTTCCTCGCGACGTGCTAAAGTGCAGTCCGGGCAGTAACCGGTCACTTCAACCACGTGCTCCAGCTCCGAGAAGCCGTGCTGCTTACCCATAGCCAGTGCCCAGTCCTCAAGGGCGGGTGCTTCCAGCTCAATGGCGGTGCCGCATCGGCGGCAGAGCAGGTGGTGGTGATGGTCCTTTACCTGGCAGTGGCGGTACAGGGTCTCACCCTCAACGCCCTTGACCGAGTCGAGCTCACCGGCGTTAGCCAGCGATTGCAGTACACGGTAGGTGGTTGCGAGAGAGACCTGTTCCTTGCGGTTCGCGAGGGTCAGGTGCAGATCCTGTGCTGAGATGAAATCGCCGAGCTCTTCCATGGTCGCTTTGATGATGCGGCGCTGGCGGGTATTTCGGGCTTCGGCGGGCTTCGTAATTCTCCGTACGGGAATATGAGTGTCCATTGCTGAACCTTTCGGAGCGGATTTCCGCCCCATTGTGTGGTCGATCTTGTCTTACGACTTTACACTAGAGGCGTTCAAAAGGTGGTTGATTTGCGCTTTATCTCAAAAGTTGAAGCCGCCTCGGGGCGGGTGTGGAGGTTCGCGGTAGACTAAAACTATGAAAATGACGAAGTACACCCACTCATGTATCCGCCTTGAAAATGAGGGGCGCACCCTCGTTCTTGACCCCGGTAACTTTGCCGCAGAAGGCGAACACGCCACCGCGCTGGAAGGCGCCGATTACCTGTTCGTGACTCACGCGCATCCGGACCATTTTGATGGCCCGTCGGTGCTGCCGCTGATTGCTCAGCGCGCCGAGTCGCAGAACCCGTTGAAGATTTGGGCTCCCGAGGCTGTAGCCCAGGTCATCAAGGAGGCTGTGCCTGCTGCCGAGGTTACCGTTGTTTCCTCTGATTCTGAGTTCAGCATCCCCGGTTTTGAGGTGAAGACCTACGGCGGTCAGCACGCCCTGATTCACCCGCTGATTCAGACCATCGCTAACGTTGGTTACCTGATTAACGGTGCCGTGTACCACCCGGGTGACTCGCTGGTGGTTCCTCACCGCGTGCGTGCAAATACCGTCCTGGTGCCGATTCACGCCCCCTGGTCGAAGGTTCAGGAGGTCATTGATTTTGTGATTGCGACCGGCGCGCAGCGTGTGGTTCCGATTCACAACGGCATGATTAATCAGAATGGCACCGGCATTATTGAGGGCTTGGTGACGAACTTCGGCGCGAAGTACGGCACCGAGCTGAAACACCTGAACCCCGGCGAGAGCATTGAGGTTGAGGCGTAAGCCTGACCGTTGAGCTTCAAACGCGCCGACGACGGCGCATGAAGGAGATTATTGTGAGCACGATTTTTACCAAGATTATTGAGGGCGAGATTCCCGGCCGCTTCGTCTGGAAGGACGATCAGTGCGTGGCGTTCATGGACATCATGCCTCTGTCGGAAGGTCACCTGCTGCTCGTTCCCCGCGCTGAGATTGACCGTTGGCCCGACCTGCCGGCTGAACTGGCGGCGCACCTGTTCGCTGTGGCGCACAAGATTTCTGGTGCCCTGGATCAGGCGTTTGATAAGGACCGTGTGGCTCTGGTGATTGCGGGCTTCGACGTGCCGCACACCCACATCCACCTGTTTCCGGCTGACAGCATGGCTGACTACGATCCCGCTAACGCGAAGAAGGACGCTACCGCCGAAGAGCTGGATGCCGCCGCTGAGAAGGTGCGTGCCGCCCTGCGCGAGCGCGGCCACGGCGAGTACGTGCCCGAGGCGTAAGCGCCCTTTACAGCGCGTATAAACACGACAGCGCGTATAAACACGAAGGAGCCGCCCTCTACAGATTTGTAGAGGGCGGCTCCTTCGTTAATATAGCCCGTTGCTATATCCCGGGAGCGGGAAAGAAGCTTAGTGCTTTTCAGCCTTGGAAATCTGCTCAGCCAGGTCCTCGGGGGAGAGGTTAGCGGAGGAGAACTCGGGGGTCAGCGGCAGGTGCAGCTGCAGACCGGTACCGGGGCAAATCTCGACCTTTGCGGAGCGCAGCTTGAAGTCGACTACGTGGCCGCCTTGAACGTGATCGTCGTCGATGAAGTGAGCGTGGCAACCGGGAACCGAAATACCCTGCTCGTAGATGGGCGTACGGAAACCAACGATCGTACCGGTCACGTTGTCAAACTGGACGATGTCTTCATTTTCGGTTGCGGCTACCATCTTCGGGTAGGGCTTTTCCTGCTTGATTACGGTGCGGGTGCGGACCCATTCGAACTCGCCGTAAATCTTGATGGCGTACATGTAGTTTTTGGAGACAGTGAAGTCATCCAGAATCTGCGAGGCAGACTTACGGAGCAGGTTCTGCGGTAGCTCGCGCTTAATCATGGGCACGAAGTTGGTGACCACGGCATAGGGGGTCTGCTGGCGCAGGTCGGGCAGGGATACGGAGCCGTCGTGGCGTACCTGGTAGCAGACGCCGTCGAGGACGACCATTTCGCCGTCGAGACCGTTGAAGGTACCCACACCGAAGTTGCCGTGGCTCAGAAGCTCACCGATGGTCATCTCGCCATCGTAAATGCCATCGAGCAGCTGGGACATGAGGCCGGTCTGAAAAACTTCGTTACGGAAAACAGTTTCACCGTTTAGGATGGTCGGCTGATATGCCATAAGATTTCTCCTCGTTACAGTGGAAGCGGCGTCGGACGGGTCGGTCGGTCATCGGCGATAGCCGCCCTAGCTGATGTTGAGAGTGCGAAGGGCGGTGGGGAGAACACGGCATTCGGTGTCGTTTCTCGCGGAATTCGTAGGTGCCGCCGGCCGGGCGCACGCACTTTCATTGTACGCCTGTGCAGGAAGAACCCCGGGACTAGCGGGTACGGCATCTTATGATGTGGCCCTTGCACGGATCACCCAGGTGCGGATCACCCAGGTGTGAATTACCCAAGCGTGAATTACCCAAGCGCGGCTGACTCAGCGGGGCTGATATACCGCAAGTGACGCGAGGGCATAAAAATAGACTGGCGTTCCCTCCGGTTGCACGACAAAAAGGGAGGGAACGCCAGCACCAACAGCTTAGCCCTTAGAGCCGCTCTAAGCGCAACTAAGACACACGAGGCTCATCGAGGCAGAAAAATATTAGACACGAACCGTCACCAAACATAGTGCGGTAAGCTCGTACCCCGCAGAAAGCCCTCAGAACACACAACAACGGCCTATACGCTCCCCAAGGAACGTATAGGCCGTTGCCTGCTATCTAGAACTTACCCCAGAACCCACCCCGCAACTTATCTCAGTGCGGGCGCGGGCAAAGCTCAGAAGGAAAGATGAGACGCCAGCGAATTAGACGCCGTAGTACAGCTGGTACTCAAGCGGGTGCGGAACCAGCGAGAGCGGCTCCAGCTCGTTCTTACGCTTGTAGTCAATCCACGCCTGAATCAGGTCCTCGGTGAAGACGCCGCCCTCGAGCAGGAAGTCGTGGTCAGCCTCCAGAGCAGCCAGCGCCTCCTCCAGGTTAGCCGGAGCCTTCTTGATGTCCTTAGCCTCTTCAGCGGGTAGCTCGTACAGGTCCTTATCGATCGGTGCCGGCGGCTCAATGCGGTTACGGATACCGTCCAGACCAGCCATCAGCTGAGCAGCGAACGCGAAGTAGGGGTTAGCGGAGGGGTCCGGTGCGCGGAACTCCAGACGCTTGGCCTTCGGGTTGGTGCCGGTAATCGGGATGCGGATACCGGCGGAACGGTTACCCTGCGAGTACACCATGTTGATGGGAGCCTCGTAGCCGGGAACCAGACGCTTGTACGAGTTCACGGTCGGGTTGGTGAACGCCAGAACAGCGGAGGAGTGCTCAATCAGACCGCCAATGTACCAGCGGGCGGTGTCAGAGAGGTTAGCGTAGCCGCGCTCATCGTAGAAGAGGGGCTCGCCGTCCTGCCACAGCGACTGGTGGCAGTGCATGCCGGAGCCGTTGTCACCGAACACGGGCTTAGGCATGAAGGTCACGGACTTGCCCCATGCGTCTGCGGTGCCCTTGATGACGTACTTGAACTTCAGCAGGTCGTCAGCAGCCTTGGTGAGGGTGTCGAACTTGTAGTTGATTTCTGCCTGGCCGGCTGCGCCCACCTCGTGGTGGCTACGCTCAACCTCAAGACCAACCTCGTCCATTGCTACGCACATTGCGTCACGCAGGTCAGCCTGCTTGTCGACGGGGGAGACGGGGAAGTAACCGCCCTTGACGGGGGTCTTGTTGCCCAGGTTGCCGCCCTCTTCCTTGCGGCCGGTGTTCCAGGGAGCCTCGTCGGAGTCAATCTTGTAGAACACAGAATTCGGCTCGACCTGGTAGCGGACGTCCTCGAAGACGAAGAATTCAGCCTCGGATGCGAAGAACGCGGTGTCTGCAATGCCGGTGGACTGCAGGTAAGCCTCGGCGCGCTCAGCGACGCCGCGGGGGTCACGGTGGTAGGGCTCGCCGGTGCGGGGGTTCACGATGGAGCAGATGATGACCAGGGTCTTCTCAATGCGGAAGGGGTCAACGTACGCGGACTGAACGTCGGGAATCAGCTGCATGTCGGACTCTGCAATGCCCTGGAAGCCGCGAATGGAGGAGCCATCAAAAAGCTGGCCGTTGACGAAGAAATCGTCATCAATCGCCTTAGCGGGCAGGTTGAAATGCTGCTGCACGCCGGGCATGTCGGTGAATCGGATATCAACGAAGACTA
Source organism: Rothia sp. HMSC071B01 (assembly GCF_001808945.1). NCBI lineage: Bacteria > Bacillati > Actinomycetota > Actinomycetes > Micrococcales > Micrococcaceae > Rothia > Rothia sp. HMSC071B01. The sequence goes on from NZ_KV795070.1 coordinate 21,247, forward strand.
CTTCTTCGTTCTTGATAAAGTCGAGAACTTCCTGGGGGCTGGTAAACATGAGGACTGCTCCTTGTTCGACTGACCGCGAGGGGGTATCTTCCCTCATCTCATTCAGTCTTGGTTTAGTTTTTGGCCGCGGGCAAAACCCTGTGACATATCCAGCATAGTGGTTATTTTTTGCGTATGCGTGACTATCGTGTTTCGGTAATGTTACAAATCCTGGAAAGCTGTTGCATCAAAGGCAAACCCACAGCGCAAGGCACCAGACAAACACCCTGATTGCGAGAACAATCACTGGACATGGTAAAAGGCTCCGGATTTTCCCCGAAAGGAAAAACCAGAGCCTTCACACCTATATAAAATCCTCAATTAGCGGCCGCGCATCGCACGACGGTCAGGACGAGCACGCATCGGGTCAACACCCTTAGGCAGGCCATTCATCGGGTTACGCATCGTGTTCAGAGTGCTCAGACGACCCGAAACAACCTGCATCTCCTGCTGAGTCAGAGCCTTCGGAAGCTTGTTCATGGTCTTCACAACGTCCTTGAGCTCAACCTGACCCTCTTCGTGACCGGTCTCAATCACGTGAACCGGAACGCCGGGAGCTACACGGGCCAGGTGCTTCTTCTCGGTGTTCACCAGGGAATTCACACGGCTGTGAGGGCCCTCGGTCACCAACACGATACCGGGACGGCCCAGCGCACGGAACACCAGATCCTGGTGGCGGTTCGCAGCAACGGGCTGCTCCTCAACGATCCAGCCGCGGCGCACCGAGTTCATTGCCGCACCACTACGACCGGGCTGGTTCTCAATCTGAGCAAAAGCCGCAGTCTGCGCGCGGCGACCCAGCAGAAGCATCGCCACAATAGCGGCAACACCCAGACCCAGAATCAGGAAAGTAATCCAGTTGCCCAGAGCAATACCGATGAGGAGGAAAACCAAAAGGGTACCCAGAGCCGACAGACTCAGAATCCAACCGATATTCGGGTCGGACTTCTTGGTCATCTGGTAGACCTGCTTCATCTGGGCGAAAGTGCCCGGAGTGCGTTCCTTCTTCTTTTTCTTCTCTTCGCGCTTATCTGCCACGATTCTTCCTCGGCTGGTTCTTCCGCGGCCCCGAGAAGCGCCTCAAACGCTCACGGAACCATAGTGACGTAACGATGCAGTGTATGCCTGCAATTTTTCTAGTTTACCCTACCCGCACAAGGGACGGGGCATAAGGGGAGGCTCCCCGAACACCGGACGAACACCGGGTTCGAGGAGCCTCAACGCTCTCAGAAAGATTCTGAAAAGGCTTAGTAGCCTGCAGCCACCAGGGAGGAGGCTTCCTGCAGGGCTGCGCCCTCACCCTCAATGTGGGCAAGGTTCTCAGGGATCGGGTAGCCGTTCTTACGCATTGCACGAGCCCACAGGCGACCTGCACGGTACGAAGAACGAACCATCGGGCCCGCCATAACGCCAGCGAAACCAATCTCCTCAGCCATGTTCGCAAAATCCACGAACTGCTGCGGCTTCACCCAACGCTCAATCGGGTGGAAGAGCGGGCCGGGGCGCAGGTACTGGGTGAGGGTAATGATGTCACAACCAGCATCGTGCAGATCGCACAGCGCCTCGTAAATCTCGTCATCGGTCTCGCCCATACCCAGAATCAGGTTAGACTTGGTGACCATGCCGCCTTCCTTAGCCTGGGTAATAACATCCAGGGAACGCTCGTAACGGAACGCCGGGCGAATCTGACGGAAGATACGGGGGACGGTCTCCAGGTTGTGTGCGAACACCTCAGGCTTAGCGTCAATCACCTTCTGAACATGCTCGGGAACACCCTTGAAGTCGGGGACGAGCATCTCAACGCCGGTGTTCGGGCACATCTTGTGAATCTGGCGGGTGGTTTCTGCGTACAGCCACGCACCGCCGTCTTCCAGATCGTCACGAGCAACACCGGTCACGGTTGCGTAACGCAGACCCATGACCTTCACGTTCTTAGCAACCTTGAACGGCTCAGCGTAGTCAACAGCAACAGGCTTGCCGGTCGCAATATTGCAGAAGTCGCAACGGCGGGTGCACTCGGAACCACCAATCAGGTAGGTTGCCTCACGGTCTTCCCAGCATTCGTAAATATTGGGGCAGCCAGCCTCTTCACACACGGTGTGTAGGCCCTGACCGCGAGCCAGCTCGCGCATCTCGTTGTATTCGGGGCCAACAATGGCCTTGGTCTTAATCCAGTGAGGCTTCTTTTCAATGGGAACCTCAGCGTTGCGGGCCTCCACACGCAGTAGCTTGCGTCCTTCAGGTGCGGTGCTCAAAAGTCTTCTCCTTGGTCTAGATGTGCCCTCTGTGCAGGTGGGCCATCTTCTATTTTACGCCCGCTCAGGCGTAGGTGAAACTGATTTTCGTATATGACGAACAAAGCCAGACGCGTTACGTGTACGGCCTGCTCGAAGCTTCTTGACTGCGTCTAACCCTGCGTTTAGTCCTGCGCCGCAATGGGCTCGAAAGACTCCGCCAGGCGGTCCTGGTACTTCAGAAGCTCCGCCTCCAGCGGCTCCAAAATATCGGCGGGGGTGACGGTGCGGCCCAGCTGCTCCGAAATGGTGGTAACACCCGCATCGCTAATACCGCAGGGAATGAACTGCTGGAAAGGTGCAGTGTCATTGCAGCAGTTAATCGCGAAGCCGTGCATGGTGGTGTTACGCGAAACGCGCATGCCCAGTGCCGCGATCTTCTTGTCCTGGGTGACGCCGTCGCCCAGAATCCACACGCCGCTACGACCCTCAACGCGCTCACCCTTAATGCCCAGACCAGCCAGGACGTTAATGATGATTTCCTCGATGATGCGCACATACGCCACCACATCAATGGGCTCGGGCAGGCGCAGAATCGGGTAGCCGGTCAGCTGGCCGGGGCCGTGCCAGGTCAGCTTGCCGCCGCGGTCAATCTTGACGACGGGGGTGGACTTGTCTGCGGGGTACTCGTGGTCTTCGGTGCGTTTACCGGCAGTAATCACTGCCTCGTGCTCAAGTAGAAGAATCGTATTCTGGCGGGTGCGGTTAGCCACCTCATCGTGGATGCGGTACTGCTTGTCCAGGCACTCAACATAGTTCACATAGTTCGGGGCGAAGCCCACGCGTTCAATCGTCACAGACATACTTTCTACCTTAGTACTGCTAATGGAGGGAAGAAAATTAGGGCGCCCTGAATCACGTGATGAGCGAACATGTAGGAATGTTACGTGAGGGTGACCTCAAGGGGAGAAAGGGTGAATAAGCAGATAAATACCTGAATTATTCTTTGGAGTACTTGAACTATTTTAGTGTGCTTAAAGATATTATTTGATGCAATTTGATAACATAATGGTATGAGAAGCAAAGAAGCACACGTTCTGGAAAGCATCGCCAACCCGGCTCTGCCCACCCTGCAGATTGTCGAGTACCGGGGCGAAACCACCGCAAGCGCACCCGCCGCACGTTCCGTAACCTCCGCGCACCCCGGACGCTACACCCTGCGCACCATTTCTCAGCCCGCCCAGCTATATCCCTCCGCCCAGCTGGCTCCTGCCGCGCCCACTCTGCGTGCGGCAGCCAACGGGTACGGATTCGAGGAAAACACGGATGCATCAGCTCAGCGGCACGCCCAGACCCCGCAGGTAGCCGCCGCCCTACGTAACGCGCCCGGACTCGCCAAGCTCCACGCCGTTACTAGTGAGAGCGCCGATAGCGCCAATCAGCTGTGCCTCTGGTACGAGCCCCTCGATGCGGGCACCCTTGACAAGCTCCTGCGCGCTCGCACCCTGACACCCGCCGAGCTCATGACCCTGGCGCGAACCCTGCACCGGGCGCTCGGCAGCCTCAAAAAGGTGGGGGAGGGGCGCGCCGAACTAAGCGCCGAATACATCGCTCTGAGCGCCGCCGGAGTGCCCAAACTCCTGCTACCTGACGCTGTCTACCGTGAAGCGGCCCCTCAAGATACGGAACAGCTCACCGCCGCTCGGGGCAACTACGCACGCTCCGCAGCAGCCCTGCTCTGGCAAGCCGCCTGCGGGCACGCGCCGGAACCCTCCACCGCCCGCGTACCCCTCTCACTGCGCATGGATTCACAGCGCATGGGAGCGGGCGGTATTGCAACCAATGGGGCGCCCAGTAGCGAGTGGATTGAGCGCCTCGGCAGAGCCCTCGAATACCTGCTGGACGCACCTGCCCAGGAGGCGGCGCTCGCAGGGCTCAGCTCCGTGGTCGCCCTGGCGGAGGAGGTGCCGCCTCGCCCGCTCAACGTCTACCTGAGCTGTTCAGAACGAGCCCGCGCCCTCATTCCCGCAGCTGTGGAGCCCGCGCCGGTACAGAAGCTCTCAAAGGCGCAGAAGGCTCAACGCTACCTGGCAGAGCATCTGCCTCGCGTGAAGAAGCCGGGCGTGAAGAAATCGGGGCGCGCAGCTACCGCAGGTTCTAAGCCGTTGAGCCCCACTGTGAGCCCCACGGCAAGCTTCGCAAAGACTGCGCCGCCCGCTCTAAAGAACGCAGATGCGACGGGCACATCCCGCCTGACGGTGCTACGCGGTGCTTTCGCCCGCCCCTCCGCGCGCCTGGGACTGGCTGCACGCCTGGGACTCGCCGCGCTCGCACTGGGGGCTATTGCGCTGCCTCTCGGGTTCACCCTCTACGGGCAGAACGCCCCGGCAACGGCGCAGCCCGTATCCGCTCAATCTGTGAACGCAGCGGGGGAGCATGAGCCCGGCGGCACGGAAACACAGGATCAGAGCGCGCAGGATACAGCCGCACAGGATAAAAGCGCTCAGGGCGATCAGATTCTACGAGCCCTGATCGACCAGCGAAACCAAGAACGCCGTGCCCGAGGCGGCGCAGAGCTCACCGTTGACACTGCAGAAGAACTCAGCCGCGACAGCGAGAACATCCGCGTTATGGCGGTAGTCTCCGCGCCCGGCTACCGCGCCGATAAAACCGAGCAGGAAGCCCGTAAACTCAGCGAAGAAAACGGCGTCACCCGCCAGAAAGTCATCTTCGACCTGCATCGCGGGGAGAAAGGCTGGGAGATAGCCCGCGCTGAGCCCGTCCCTGCATAGCTGAAGCTGACGCTGTATAGCTGACGCTGTAGAAACGCGGACACAACAAAAGGCGGCGGCCCCACCCACCGAAGTGGATGGAACCGCCGCCTTTTTGCTCACCGTCCGGGAAAACCCGGAGAGCTACGCTCGGTTACCCATCAGGGCACCGCCACAAGGAAACTTCCTTGAATCTATGCAGGTCTTAGAGGCCCAGCTCAGACTCGAAGTTTGCCTCCTCCAGGCGGGTCTTGAGGGTGTGCAGGAAGCGACCAGCGTCCGCACCGTCGACCACGCGGTGATCGTAGGTGAGGGACAGGTAGCACATGGAGCGGATAGCGATAACGTCGTTACCGTCAACATCCTTAACAACCATGGGGCGCTTCACGATGGAACCGGTGCCGAGGATTGCAACGTTCGGCTGGTTGATGATCGGGGTGTCGAACAGTGCACCGAAGGAACCAATGTTGGTGATGGTGAAGGTCGAACCCGACAGCTCCTCGGGGGAGATGTCGCCGGTACGTGCACGGCCACCCAGGTCGCCAATAGCCTTTGCCAGGCCAGCAATGCCCAGGTCAGAAGCGTTCTTGATGACCGGAACCAGCAGACCCTTGGGGGTGTCCACAGCAATAGCGATGTTCTCGGAGCCGTGGTAAGTGATCTGCTTGTAGTCTTCGGTCATGGAAGCGTTCAGAGCGGGGTGCTGCTGCAGAGCCTCAGCGGATGCCTGGACGAAGAAGGGCAGGAAGGTCAGCTTAGCGCCCTCACGAGCAGCGAAGCCGTCCTTAGCCTTTGCACGCAGCTGAACGATGCGGGTCACGTCAACCTCGGTGACCTGGGTCAGCTGGGTGGAGATGTCCAGGGACTCACGCATACGCTTTGCAATAACCTGGCGGATACGTGCGGTCTTCTCGACGGTGCCACGCTTGGGGGAAACCTCGAAGGTGTGCGGTGCCTTTGCGGAACCAGCAGCCGGAGCAGCAGCTGCAGCGGGAGCAGCAGCGGCGGGAGCAGCGGAACCCTTAGCAGCGATAGCAGCCTGAACATCCTGCTTGCGGATGCGGCCACCAACACCGGAGCCCTTGACGGTGGACAGGTCGATGCCGTTGTCCTTAGCGAGCTTACGGACCAGCGGGGTCACGTATGCTTCGCCCTCAGCAGCTGCCGGAGCGGCAGGTGCAGCGGGAGCTGCGGGTGCAGCCGGAGCAACAGGAGCCTCAGCAACCGGAGCGGGAGCTGCGGGAG
>NZ_KV795070.1:27635-28168 GCF_001808945.1 Rothia sp. HMSC071B01
AGCAACCGGAGCGGGAGCTGCGGGAGCCTCAGCAGCTGCGGGAGCAGCCGGAGCAGCAGCGCCGGAACCGTCGCCAATGATAGCCAGAGCAGCGCCAACCTCGACGTCCTCGTCCTCGGGGACGAGAATCTGCTCAACAACGCCTGCTACGGGGGAGGGAACCTCGGTGTCAACCTTGTCGGTGGAAACCTCAACCAGGGGCTCGTCAACCTCAACCTGCTCGCCAACTTCCTTCAGCCAGCGGGTAACGGTGCCCTCGGTGACGGACTCGCCCAGTGCGGGCAGTACGACCTCGATGCCTGCAGCAGCAGCTGCGGGAGCAGCCTGAGCAGCAGCGGGTGCAGCGGGAGCCTCAGCAACCGGAGCGGGAGCTGCGGGAGCCTCAGCAACCGGAGCCGGAGCAGCGGGAGCAGCTGCAGCAGCAGCGTCGCCGATGATAGCCAGAACCTGGCCAACCTCTGCGTCCTCATCCTCGGGGATGCGGATCTCGAGCAGGGTACCTGCTACGGGGGAGGGAACCTCGGTGTCAACCT
>NZ_KV795070.1:28268-55320 GCF_001808945.1 Rothia sp. HMSC071B01
TGTCAACCTTGTCGGTGGAAACCTCAACCAGGGGTGCGTCAACCTCAATGGTGTCGCCGACCTCAACGAGCCAGCGGGTAACGGTACCCTCGGTCACGGACTCGCCCAGTGCGGGCAGTACTACGGTGTGGGACATAATCTTTCCCGTTCTCCTTGTGAATGCTTGAACTAGAAAAATGTGAGCGGCGACCCGGATGCGCGCCGTATGCGTCAAAGCACGTCGACGCGCATCCAGATAGGGGCGTTGTTCAGCGGACACGCCCGGCAACCGCTAACGACCAACGGTCGTCAATACTAAGCTGACGCGCTAACGCCAGTCAGCAAAATTTATGCGCTGTGATTATGCGCTGTGCAGCGGGGTGCCGTTCAGGACCATTGCAGCCTCACCCAGGGACTCGTTCTGAGTCGGGTGTGCGTGGATGAACTTAGCGACGTCCTCGGGGAATGCTTCCCAAGCAACCCACATCTGAGCCTCACCAATCTGCTCACCCATGCGCTTACCAATAGCGTGAACACCAACGATGGGGCCGTCCTTCTGGCGGACAACCTTCACAATACCGGTAGCACCGAGGATAGCGGACTTACCGTTACCAGCCAGGTTGTACTCAGCGGTCTCAACGTTCTCAGCGCCGAACTTCTCCTTAGCCTTGGGCTCGGAGTAACCAACAGAAGCAATCTCCGGGTCACAGAAGGTGACCTTGGGGATGTTGATGTCTTCAACGATGGTGGGGTTCAGGCCAGCGATTTCCTCAGCAACGAAGATACCCTGCTGGTAACCGCGGTGAGCCAGCTGAACGCCGGGGACGATGTCACCAATAGCGTAGATGTTGCCAACGCCGGTGTGCAGGCGCTCGTTAGCCAGGACGAAGCCGCGATCCATGGGGATGCCCTGCTCCTCGTAGCCCATGTTTGCGGTGTTCGGGCCACGACCAACAGCGACCAGAACGATCTCTGCCTCGAAGACCTTGCCGTCAGCCAGGGTGACCTTAGCACCGTTAGCGTCCTGCTCAACCTTCTCGAAGAGGGTGCCGGTGTTGAACTTGATGCCGCGCTTCTTGAACGCACGCTCCAGAACCTTGATGATTGCCGGGTCTTCGTTGGGAACCAGGTTCGGCAGGCCCTCGATGATGGTGACGTCAACGCCCATAGCGTTCCACATGGATGCGAACTCGCAACCAATCACGCCGCCACCGAGCACGATAGCGCTCTTGGGCAGGTAGTCCATCTCCAGTGCCTCAGTGGAGGTCAGCACGCGACCCTCAATGGGCAGACCGAAGGTCTTGGAGACCGAACCGGATGCCAGGATAATGTTCTTACCCTTGTACTCAACACCACCGACGGTGATGGTGTCCTGAGCGGTCAGCTTACCCTCGCCGGGGATAACCTCTACGCCCTTCATCTTCAGCAGGCCTGCAAGACCCTTGAACTTACCGGAGACGATGCCGTCCTTGTAATCGCGAACCTTGCCCATCTCGATGGACTGCAGTACAGCGTTAACGCCAACCTTGGACGCCTCGCGTGCATCTTCAGCCAGCTCAGCAGCGTGCAGGTACGCCTTGGTGGGGATACAGCCGGTGTGCAGGCAGGTGCCGCCGACCTTTTCCTTCTCGACCAGGCCGACGGTGAAGCCCAGCTGGCGTGCGCGAATAGCTGCAGAGTAGCCAGCGGAACCGCCGCCGAGGATGAGGATGTCGAATTCTTGAGCCACGATATTGCTCCCTTGCATAGTTGTTGGGGTTGAAACCCCTGCAATGAGTTCTTTTTACCAATTTATTGGTAGGTTCCTCAGCATGCGCGAAAGGCCCGCGAGCTCGAAAAGTCGCGCGCCCTCCACGTACGCAGAAAAACACTTAATACAACAATACCCCCGTTGAAGGTCGTTTAAGTTCACTCAGGGCGGTTTTAGCCGATTAATCGCCCAAACACCCCAAATTTTTCACTACGCAAGAAAAGGGGCGCGTCATAGAACAGTGCGATGACAGGACCACCGCAGCGGTCGTACAGAACGCACCCTCGAAAAGACGCAGAGGAGGGCTCCCCGGTAGAAGTACCGGAAAGCCCTCCTCAGATCAGCTCTATGCTCTATGCTATGCGGCCGCACACCAGATAAGGGGCACCAGTTAGGATGCTCCAGTTAGGGCGCGCGCCCAGCCAAGCAGACTACTTAGCGTACGACTCGATGAAGTTCACCAGGGTAGCGGTACCGAAGCCGGTACCTTCCTTCGGGGTGAAGCCGTACGGGGACTCCTCATTGAACGCGGGGCCCGCAATATCCAGGTGAGCCCAGGGGATGCCCTCGCCCACGAACTCCTTCAGGAACAGGCCCGCAGTCAGCGCGCCACCGTAGCGGGAACCAATGTTCTTGATGTCAGCAACGGGGGACTCCAGGCTCTTGCGCAGGTAGGACTCCAGCGGCATCGGCCAGTAAGACTCACCCGCAGCAGCGCCGGCTGCAATCACGCGGTCACGAATCTCCTCGTCACCGAGCAGAGCCGCAGTGCGCAGACCCAGAGCAGCCATAGCGGCACCGGTCAGGGTAGCGATATCCAAGATGACGTCCGGGTTCGACTCAGAAGCCAGAGCGATACCATCAGCCATGACCAGGCGACCCTCAGCGTCAGTGTTCAGCACCTCAACGGTACGGCCATCACGCATGGTGATAATGTCCTCCGGGCGCAGTGCGTGACCGCCGGGCATGTTCTCAGCCAGGCACAGGTAGCCGGTCACAGCAACCGGAACATCCAGCTCAGCAGAAGCAACCACAGCGCTCAGAACCGATGCCGCACCAGCCATATCGCACTTCATGGTCATCATCGAAGCGGCAGGCTTCAGCGAGTTACCACCGGTATCGAAGGTGATACCCTTACCAACCAGAGCAACGTGAGCCTTCGGGTTCTCCGGGGTGTACTTCACAACGGCAAGAACCGGCTTGCGGGGCGAACCCTGACCAACACCGGAAATGCCGCCGAAGCCCTCCTCTGCCAGGCGGTCGTGGTGGAACAGTTCAATCTCAATGTTCGAGTAATCCTCAGCGACCTCAGCAGCGAACTCAGCGAAAGTCTCCGGGTACAGGTGCGACGGGGGCAGGTTCACCAGGCGGCGAGCGTCCTTAGCGGTCTCGCCCAGAACCAGGCCGTGCACCAGAGCCTCTTCAGCCTCTTCCTGATCAATCGAAGAAACAATCAGAATGGACTCGATTTCTTCCTTGATCGAATCCTTGGTCTTGAAACGCAGACCCTCTTCAATGAAGTTGCCCAGCACAGCGCCGTGAGCAATAGCCTCAATTTCCTCTACCGAAGAAACGCCGAAATCGAAAGCAACCTCCTCAGCGGAACCAACCAGCTGACGAGCCGCAGAACCGGCAGCGTAACGCAGAGCATCCAGGCGCTCCTGACCCTCAGCGGTATCAGAGCCCAGACCCGCCAGCGCCACAATGCCGGCACCGGTGTCCTCAAGACCGGGCAGACGCAGCAGCTGATCGGGTGCGCCCGAAGCGCCCAGCGCCTCCAGCAACTCGTTAATACCCTCAACAGAGTCCTCAGACAGGGAGCTCGGCGCCAGGTACGGGCCGTCCGAACCCTTCAGAACGCCCAGAACCAGAACGTCAGCTTCGAGCGCTTCAAGGTCGGTGCTGTGAATAGACAGAGACAGAGACATCGTTACTCCTTTGCGTATGTCTTCTCAAATAGTCGGGGCACATCCTCGCGCCCGAAAAACTCAACTGTAGGCCCTCGAAGAGTGAGGATGAATACCGCCGCGCAAAGCCACGCGGACTACTGCTTCTACTCTACACGGATATGTAGGAGGGCGTGAGGTTCAGCTCTCACCCCGAACAGCTGGCAGAACAGGAAAATGCACAAGAAGCCGAGCTGCAGCGCCTTAAGAACGTCGACGAGACACCAAGCAAGTTCACCTACTGCGAGAAAAGCCCGCACACTGTCGAGACAGGGCAGTAGTGGCATAAAATGAAAGACTACGGAAAGCGTCAGATAACAGAAGACGCCCCTTCGCCCCAACACCTCGGGTGCCGGCAGAAACACTAAGCCCACCCGAACGCGGCGCGAACCAGACAGAAGTGAGGAGGCGTAATGCTCAACCCCGAAGATCTCTACTTAGCCAACACCAAAATATTGGACGACCCCAGGATGCACGGGCTAACCCTCGTCATCGCCCTCTCCAGCCCGCAAGACGCAGGCTCCACCGCAGGGCAGCTCGGGCAGGTGCTGCTCAGCGAACTCAAAAACATTGAAATCGTCGAGTTCGACAGCGACCAGCTGCACGACTACCGTGCCCGCCGCCCCTTCATCCGCTACGAACAAGACCACTTCGAAAAGCCGCAATACCCGCAGCTGAAGCTCTACGCCGTAGAAGACAGCCTTGACAAGCCGTTCCTGCTACTCACCGGTGCCGAACCGGACCTGCAGTGGCAGCGCTTCGAAAAGGCGGTGCTGACCATCGCCCAGCGGGTCAAGCCCTCCCTGGTTGTGCTGGTCTCCGCATTCCCCATGCCGGTGCCGCACACCCGCCCCTTCCCGATTACCGCGCACGGCTCCCGCAAGGACCTGATTCGCGGTATCTCCCCGTGGAAGCCCAGCGCGGACGTGCACGCAACCGTCACCAACCTGTTGGAAGTGCTCTTCACCGAAAACGGAATCGACACCGTCGGCTTCGGCGTGAACATTCCCCAGTACATTTCGGAGGCGGACCTGCCGCAGGGCACCCTCACCGCCCTCGAACACGTGGGCATGGCGGCGCACCTCTCCCTACCCACCGAGAACCTGCGCGAAGCCGCACGCCACGTGCACAGCCAGATCAACGATCAGGTCAAGCAGAACCCCGAAATCGGTCGCATGATCACGGCCATGGAAGAGAACTACGACGAGAACTTCCGCACCTCCGATATTGCGATTCCCCTCTCGCGACGCGACGCGCACAACGTGCCCAGCCGCGACGAGATTGGTGCGCTCTTCGAGCGGTTCCTCGACGAACAATAGATGTGGGCGAACAATAGGTGCGCGCAATAGGGGATACCGTCCGTCGGATACCGCCCGCCAGATAGTGCGTGACAAATTATGACGCGGCACCCCGCGCCGCTGTGGACAAACCTCGGCGCACAAACGAACAATACGAATAAATCTGTGGAACCAACGGACACATGAACCGAAGTATCCACAGATTTATTTGTTTAACCCCGTACCCCGCGCAAACCATGCCACCGTGAAGGCATGAACGCAAACAATACCTCCAACGGCAATACCCCCAACAGCGACCACTTCCACAACGAACACTTCCACAGCGGCTACGACACGCCCCCGCCCATCCGCAACGAATACGACGTGCTCAGCTGCGCCCTCCACCAGCACGGCTACTGGCCCGACCACTCACTCATCATCCTCACCGCAACCGATGACACCCTCGGCCCCAGCCTGCGCGTCAACCTACCCGACGAACCCTGCACCCACAGCGAACGTGCCGACTTCCTGCACGAAACCTTCACCAAACTCCCCACCCGTCACAACGGCGAAACCCTCACCCGCTTCTACGCCATCATCATCGACGGCGACAACACCGTACGCCAACGCCAACTCAACCCCGACACCGCGCAACTGGCCGCCATCGAAGAAATCCAACAGGACGTCGACACCCAAATCCCCATCAACGCATGGCTCCACCTGCTCCACGACCCGCGCATCGTCAGCGAACTACGCTGCGAAGACGTCATCTACGCAGGCGGCGCCAGCATCTGGGCGCTCAACCCCGAACAGCAAGCGCTCACCCTCCTCGCACCCATCGAAGAAATCCGCCACAGCAGCTACTACACCTGGCTCACCCGCCACGGCGACACCATCGCCGACACCGCCCAACACAACTACGCCCACAGCCCCTGGGACACCGATCCCACAGCCAACCCCGAAACCCACCACGACTGGGAAAACGCCGTAGAACTCTGGGACCACACCCACACCACCCGCCACGACGAAGCCCGCCAGGGCGTCCGCACCATCTACCGCCAAGCCCAAATCGACCTCTGCTACTGGGACGCCGCCATCAACGCCGCCGCGCACCTGCTCACCACCCACCCGGTCGATAACGCGGGCAACCCCATCACCGGTGACGCGCCCACCATCGGCGACGCACTCCGCGAACTCATCCCCGCCGAAATCGCCGGGCACCTACGCGCCTCCATCGCACCCGCAACCCTCAACCCCATCACCGCCGAAATGCTCACCTACCTCGCCGGCTACGGGCTCAACCACGCCCAAAAAGCGCTCGCCTACCTGCACTACTCCGCCCAATACACCTACCACGCCTTCGGCGGCGAATACCCCAGCCCCGACCGCGCGCCGCTCGAACCACCCCGCTACGGCACCCGCATCACCCGCAAAACCTACATCCCCGCCAGCTTCACCCACGCACTCAGCGCCACACCCGGTACCGAACAGGCACACGTACGCGCCGTGCCCGAAAAATGCGTGCAATGGCAAGACTGGATCCGCCGCACCCACCGCACCATTCAGCAGAGCCGCAGCATTCAACAGAACCGCAGCAACCAGCACACCAACCTCAACGGCTGGGCACTCGAAAACCTCACCCCCGCCGACCTCGCCAGCGCCGCCGAACTCAACACCATCAGCCGCGACCTGCTCCCACGCCTCGAGGAACACTCCAAAGACCACAACGCCCACAACAAACTCGAAAGCCTCCAACAACGAATCGACGAAAGCTGCACCAACAGCGAATACCTCACCAAACACCACGCCGTCTACACCCACTACCTCAACGCCCTCAAAGGAAAACTAGACAGCCCCCACTGGGCACGCCTCAACGCACTCGAACTACTCACCAGCCTGCTCACACCCCACAGCACCGACGGAGAATACGCCGCACTACGCAACACCCAAGCCTGGACCAACTGGTACAAGGGCTACAGCACCTACGCCCGCATGCTCCGCCAAGAAGCCCACCGCCACACATTCGGAAAGGACCTCAACATCCTCGATGTACACCTCAACGCAGGCAACCTACCCGCCTGGATCAAATACACCATCTGCGGCGAACCCGGAACACACCGCGAACCCATCAGCACCCTCAAACCCCGAAAACCTTAAAAGCCCGGCACCTAAAACCGGCACCTAAAAGCGAGGTACAAAACGAGGGAGGGGCGCGCCACCGGGCACGCCCCTCCCGCACACAGCCGCACTCACCCAAAACCAGGCCCACAAGCCACCCAAACAGCGCGTCAAGTTGAAAGCAACCAAAAATCTGCAATACTTATATATTGACCCCGTACAGTCAATGCGCTATAACGCGCCCTCAAACCGCTCCACACAACGAGCAACGGAACCCTGCAAACCACCCAACGCACGCGGAATAAAACCCGCCCCCCCACAGCGTTAAACCGGACAAACGCAGCAAACACCCCGACCGAGGACGCCAGCACAGACTTGACAGGGTCTTAGGTGTTTTGCAGACAAAGCACCCCACCACAAGCCAGAAAGGGTTCTAGTGGCACCTGCAACCAGCAAGAAGACCGTGACCGGCGACGCAACCGAAGAAACCGTCGCAAAAACCACCACCAAGACCACCCGCACCAAGAAGGCAACCACCAAAGCCGCAGCGGCAACCGAAGACACCACCGGCGCAACCGCCGAAACCGGTGCTGAAACCACTGCCGAAACTACTGCCGAAACCGAGGCAGACAAGCCCAAGCGCACCCGCAAAACCACCACCAAAACCGCAACCAAGCGCAAGACCGGTGGCCGCCGCAAAAAGAGCGACGACGAATTCGACCTCGCACTCGACGAAGAACTCGAAACCACCGACGGCGAAGACGAAACCGACGAAGAAGACGAAGAAACCGCAGCCAAAATAGAAGAAAAGAAGGCCGCAGAAGCAGTAGCAGCCAAGGGCTCCGGCTTCGTCCTCACCGCAAACGACGACGACGACGCACCCGCACAGCGCGTCGTCACCCCCGGCGCAACCGCCGACCCCGTCAAGGACTACCTCAAGCAAATCGGCAAAGTCTCCCTGCTCAACGCACAGCAGGAAGTCGACCTCGCCAAGCGCATCGAAGCAGGCCTCTACGCCGAACACAAGCTCGCTGAAAACCCCGACATGGACAAAGATCTCAAGAAAGCCCTGCGTTGGGTCGTCCACGACGGCAAGCGAGCCAAAAACCACCTGCTCGAAGCCAACCTGCGACTCGTAGTCTCCCTCGCCAAGCGCTACACCGGCCGCGGCATGCTCTTCCTCGACCTCATCCAGGAAGGCAACCTCGGCCTCATCCGCGCCGTCGAAAAGTTCGACTACTCCAAGGGCTTCAAGTTCTCCACCTACGCAACCTGGTGGATCCGCCAGGCCATCACCCGCGCAATGGCAGACCAGGCCCGCACCATCCGCATCCCCGTGCACATGGTAGAAGTCATCAACAAGCTCGCCCGCGTGCAGCGCCAGATGCTCCAGGACCTCGGCCGCGAACCCACCCCCGAAGAACTCGGCAAGGAACTCGACATGACCCCCGAAAAGGTCATCGAAGTCCAGAAGTACGGCCGCGAACCCATCTCCCTGCACACCCCCCTCGGTGAAGACGGCGACTCCGAATTCGGCGACCTCATCGAAGACTCCGAAGCAGTCGTCCCCGCAGACGCAGTGTCCTTCACCCTTCTGCAGGAACAGCTCCACTCCGTACTCGACACCCTCTCCGAGCGTGAAGCCGGCGTGGTCGCAATGCGCTTCGGCATGACCGACGGCCAGCCCAAGACCCTCGACGAAATCGGCAAGGTCTACGGCGTGACCCGCGAACGAATCCGCCAGATCGAGTCCAAGACCATGTCTAAGCTCCGTCACCCGTCGCGTTCGCAGGTACTGCGCGACTACCTGGACTAGGAAACATCACCTAGCTTGAGCGGCTACACCGTAAGGGTTAGTTGCAAATACAGAAAAGGCTCTCCGAGATACCGGAGAGCCTTTTCTGCGTATATAAATAGTTTGTATATGCGGCACGCGGGCGATGCTCGCGTAAGTTTTGCACAGCCGGCTTGCGGACGATGCTCGCGGGGGGAGTGCCCCCTCTGCGGCGCTGAGCGCCTTGAGGACGGAGCCCCCGCTACGCATGTCCGCTACGCCGTTGAGGTTCAGCGCCGTTAAGGTTCAGTGCCGCTACAGACCCAGCTGACGCAGATAACGGTCCGCCACCGCCTCCACCTGATCCAAACCACGCACACGACCCAGCGCCTGCGACCACGCATCAGCCTCACCACCAGCCACCGGGAAACCAGCCGCCGCCCACAACGCCGCCGCCATCGCACCCACCGAATCCGAATCCGAATCCACCGACACCGCACGGCACAAACCCTCAAACAGCGCATTGCGTACCGTCGCATCATCAGCATCAGCCGGCAGACTCTTCACAGCATCCGCCGCGCACCAGAGAGCCACACCCAACAGCTCAGGCGCCGTCCAACCCGTACCAAAATGCTCCGCCACAGCCTGCGGAACCGGCGCCACGCCCTGCTCCAGCAACTCGAGGGCACGACTCAGCGCCGCCGCCGTACGCGCAGCATCACCCGGAATCGAATCATCCGCGCCCACCGCGCCGCACCACGACACCACACGGCGGGCAGAATCCAACAACGCATCAAACGAGCCAGCCGGGGACGCCAACAGGTCACGAACCAGCAACGCATACGCCGCCGCCGAAGCCAACGCCTCCGGATGCCCATGCGTCAACGCCGCCGTACGCACCGCCAACAAAACCACCGTACGCTCCTGCGCCACCGGCAACACACCCAACGCCGCCGAACGCACCAGCGCACCACTACCCAAAGCATCAGGATTCAACGACTTCGACACCAACTGCATCTCGCCCGAACCCAACGCCCGCAACGTCGCCGCACCCGGACCGCGACGCGCCGTCAACTCCGCTGCCCCATCAATCTCACGATCCAACGAAAACGGCGCAGACTCCGGCAGGCTCTCACCAATACCGCGGAACCACCGCAAATACGCCAACCACAGACACGCCAACTCATCCGCCGCCGCGCCCTCATTATTCCACTCCAAAACCTCCGTCAAAGCGTCCAGCGTGAAACACGTCAGCTGCGTATCATCACTGACCAACAGCTCACCAAACGCCGAATCCCACGGCTTAGGGACGCGCTCCGCAATCTGCTCAGCCGACAGTAGCTCAAGGGGATAACCCAGCGCATCACCCAACGCAGACGCACACAACAAGCCGCGCACCCTGCCCGTAAACTCAGCCGAAACCTCAGGTGCACGCGTGAACTCAACAGAAGAAAAACTCATAGGGCGATTATCCCACGGGCGGTTAGGATGCGCGGGCTAGGGCATAAGCTGCTTCGTGCTCAGGATGCGCGGGGGTGGGGGTATACCAGGCGGCTTCGTGCTCATGCTCGCGGGGGAGTGCCCCCTCTGCGGCGCTGGGGCGCCTTGAGGACGGAGCCCCCGCTCCGCATGAGCACCTACGCAGTGGTGGGTTCCGACCCCTGAATGACGAACTGCGAGGCGCAAAACATGACGCAGTGCCATACTGAAACCATGAAGATTCTGCACACCTCCGACTGGCACCTCGGCCGCACCTTCCACCGCAGCCCCCTCACCCGCGAACACCAGCAGTTCATCGACGAACTGCTCAACTACGTGCACGCCGAAGGCATCGATACTCTCCTCATCAGCGGCGACGTCTACGACAGCACCATCCCCACCGCCGAAAGCACCACCCTGCTCGACCAAGCACTCACCCGCCTCATGCGCGCCGGCGTGCAAGTCATCCTCAGCTCCGGCAACCACGACTCCTTCCGCCGCCTCAGCTACGGCGCCGCCTTCTTCGAAGCCTCCGGCGTGCACCTGCGCACCACCATCGAAGACGCCACCCGCCCCGTCGAACTCACCGACGGCACCCAGCGCGTGCACGTCTACGCCATCCCCTACCTCGCGCCGCGCCTCCACGCCACCGTCCTCGGCGTAGAACCCACCCACCAGGCGGTCCTCGGCGCCGTCACCAACGCCATCCGCACCGACGCCGCAGAACGACGCGCCCGCAGCGAAGGTGCCGACCGCATCATCGTCATGAGCCACGCAACCGTCAGCGACACCACCGGCAGTGACATTGCCGACAGCGCAGACACCACACCCCGCAGCGACTCCGAACGCGACATCAGCGTCGGCGGCATCGACTGGGTACCCGCCTCCCTCTTCGACGGCTTCGACTACGTAGCCCTCGGCCACATCCACAAGCGCTACCCCGTCACCCACACCATCCGCTACAGCGGCTCACCCCTCGGCTTCTCATTCAGCGAAGAACACAACCGCAACGGCGCCTACCTCATCGACCTCAACCCCGGCGAGGAACCCACCATCAGCAGCCACGAATGGGCAACCCGCGTACACATGAAAACCCTGCGCGGCACCATGGACCAGCTGCTCAACAGCCCCGAAAACAGCCCCTACGAGCAGGGCTACTACTGCCGCATCGAACTCACCGACGAAACCCTACCCGTCGGCGCCGTCGACCGCCTGCGCAGCCGCTACGAAACCATCTCCCACTTCAGCTACCGCAGCACCCAACCCGCCACCGAAAAACCCGTCGCCGCGCCCCTCACTCGCGATGCCGACCCCGTCGAAACCTTCGACCAATTCCACCAATACGTACGCAACCGCCCCCTCACCAGCGAAGAACGCGACGTCATCACCACCCTCAGCGACCACATCAAAAGCCACAAGGACAACGCATGATCCTGCACAACCTCGAATTCGAAGCCTTCATGGCATACCCCAAGCGCCAAGAAATCAACTTCGACACCCTCAACAACGCCGGCGTATTCCTACTCAACGGCCCCACCGGCGCCGGTAAAACCACCATCCTCGACGCCATCTGCTACGCCCTCTACGGCGAAACCAGCAGCGACCGCGAATCCGCCAAACTGCACTCCACCTACGCGGCACACAGCGGCACCAAACCGCGCGTGCTACTCGACGTCACCCTCCACGGCAAGCGCCTGCGCATCGACCGCACCCCCGCCTACAACAAACCCATCACCCGCGGCGCCCGCAAAGGCCAGATGCGCGAAGAAAGCGCCAAAGCAACCCTCGCCGAACTCGCACCCGGCGCCGACCCCTCCGACGAAAAGGCATGGACGCCCATCTCCAGCAGCGTCGCCGAAGTCAACCGCACCATCGCCGAACGCACCCACCTGACCAAAGAACAATTCCTCAAGGTCGTGCTCCTGCCGCAGGGCCAGTTCGCGCAATTCCTCAAGTCCAAGCCCAAAGAACGCAAAGAACTGCTCAAAAAGATGTTCCCCGTCGAACACTACGAGCAGCTCTTCGACGCGCTCCTTGAAGAATCGAAAAAGGCTCAGCAGGACGTCGCCCAGGACGAAAATACCCAGCGCGGCTACCTCGAACGTGCCCGCGCAGAAATGCTCGCCCTGCAGTCGCTACTGGACGCTGTGGATTCGGATGCTGAAGATGCTGCAGGGGAGGGCTCCGCTACCGAAGACCCTGTGGAGGCGGAGACTTCCGAACAGCTCACCGCTGAGAGTGTCACCGCCGAAACCCTCGACGCATGGGTCGCCGGCGGAGTAGAACGCGCCCGCGAAACCTCCGCACGCGAAAAGCAGGAGCAGCAGCGCCTCACCGACGAAGCCGACCGGAACACCCGCCTACTCGCCGAACGCGCCCAGCTACAGGCCGACTGGCGCGAATACGAGCAGCTCTGCGAGCGCCGCACCCGCCTGACCGAACGCGCCGACGAACACAAGGCGCAGCGTGAAGAGCTGGCGCAGGCGCGTGCCGCCGCGCCCCTGCACGCACAGTACGCGCAGGTCCATGCCGAATCGCAGGCGCTCGCCGCCCGCCAGCAGGAGCAGGCGGCCTGTGCATCCGCGCTGGAGGAGAACGGCAACGCTCTGCTTGCGGCACTGCGCGATGAGAACATTTCGCCGGAGACCACCTTCCCTGAGGAGACCACCTTCGCCGCACTCCCTTCCCTCGAGCCCGCCGAGCAGGAAATCCAGCTCGAGGCGCTCCTTGACACCCTGCGCGCCCTGCAGAAGAAGGACGCGCAGCTCGCCGACGAGGAAGCCTCCGCAGCCGCCCTGCTGAAGCAGGCTAACTCCCTCGAACAGGACAAGTCGCGTGCCGAAAAGACGCTGAACGACCTCACCGCCCAAGCCGAGCAGCTCGCCGAAGAACTCGCCGGCTACAGCACCGCCGACGAGGAGCGTACCCTCGCCGCGCACCTGGTCACCGAGGCGCAGCAGAAGCACGACGCCGCTCAGCAGATGCAGCAGAAGCTCGATGCCGCCTCCGCAGCGGTTGCTGAGGCTGAGAAGCAGAACAAGCGCACCGCCACCGCCGAGCAGAAGGCGCAGGAAAAATGGCAGGCCTCGGCTCAGCAGGCGCTCGCCGCCACGGAGGAGTTCAAGAACCTGCAGGTGCTGCGCCTCGCCCAGGCGTCCTCGCTGCTGGCGCGTGAGCTCAAGGACGGCGAACCCTGCGCGGTCTGCGGCTCGGTCGAGCACCCCGCCCCCGCGCAGATTGCCGAGGGCGAGCAGTTGGTTGAGCGCGCCGACCTGGACGCCGCCAAGGAGCGTGAAGACAAGGCGCACAAGCAGGCGCGCACCCACGAACTGGCTAAGGACCGGGCGACCAAGGCGCACCAGGAAGCCTCCGAGGCGCTTGCCGCCGCCCGCACCCAGTACGAGACTCTGGCTGCCCAGGGCGAGTGTGATGTTGAGCAGACTGCCGCGCAGCTGCAGCAGGCGCAGACCCGCCTCGCGCAGGCTCAGTCGCGCGTGACGGCGCGTGACGGCGTGCTGGCGAAGGTTGAGCGGGTGCGGGTTGAGCTGCAGAAGGCTCAGGAGGCGCTACGCACCATCGAGGGCGCGGCGGTGGAAGCTCAGACGCGTCACCGTGACGCTGCGGCGCGCTGTGAGGCTACCGCGGCTGATTTGGCGCCTGCTCGTGCGGCGGTGGGTTTTGCGCAGCGTGTTGAGGCTGTGGAGGGCTACCGTGCGGCGCATCAGCGTCTTGCTCGTGCGGTGTTGCTGTTGGGGCAGGCGCGTGAGCGTCATGCTCTGGCGGCGGCGCAGGCGCAGCGCCTGTTGGGCGAGTCTGCGTTTGAGAGTGCTGAGCTGGTGCAGACGGCGGTCCGCACCCCTGAGCGCGTCGACGCCCTGGAACAGGCTGTTGCCGCGTACGAGCTGGAGCATGCCCGCCTCCTTGAGGGCTTTGGCCGTGAGGCAATTGTTGCGGTGGCGGCCCGTGTTGCCGCCGGTGAGCAGGCACCGGATGACCTGCAGGGCGTGCGTGAGCAGGTTGAGCAGTTGCGCGCGGCGGTTCACCGTTTGACTCTTCGTGAGGGTGAGCGGGAGAGCCTGCTGCGTTCCCTGCAGGCACTGCGTGGCGAGTATGCGGCGTTCCGTGCAAAGACGGCGCAGCGTTATGACCGTGCGCAGATGCTGGCGAACCTGGCGGCGGCTGCCCGCGGTGATACGCTGGGCGGTTATGAGCATCAGGTTGACCTGGTCAGCTATGTGCTGGGTGCCGAGTTCGAGCGGATTCTGCACTCGGCGTCACTGCACCTGGACCGTATGAGTGAGGGTCGCTACGGCATGGTGTTCAGCGATCACCGTGCGAAGGGTAGCCGTTCCGGCGGTGGCCTGAACCTTGAGATTACTGACACCTGGACGGGTGAGCCGCGTGAGGCGTCGTCGCTGTCCGGTGGTGAGTCGTTCTTGGCGTCGCTGTCGTTGGCGTTAGGGCTGGCGGAGGTTGTTCAGGCGAATAACGGCGGCATCGAGCTGGACACCCTGTTCATTGATGAGGGCTTCGGCACGTTGGACGCCGAAACCCTGGATATGGTGATGGGCACGATTGAATCTCTGCGTGATAGTGGCCGCACTATTGGCCTGATTTCGCATGTGGAGGAGATGAAGAACCGTATTCCAGCGCAGATTGTGGTGGAAAAGGGTCAGAACGGCTCGTCGGTGAGGGTAAACTCCTAGTAGGCATAAATTCGCTTCCGGGTTGCTGTTATGGCATGTCCGGCGGCTTATTCGTGAAAGAGATGATGACCTCGACACCTCAGGACAGGGCACCGAATTCAACGTATCGTGTGGAACCTTCGGCTGATGCGCGCGCTAACGCATCCGCACCGGAGGTTCCTCCGCGCACCATGAAGGTGGCACCCGCCTCCGATTCGCCGGATAAGTCGTGTGCTTCGGGCACGGGTATTCCAACGGTTCCGGGTACGTCCTTGACGGATGTGGTGCGCAGTAACGACCACGTGTTGCAGGAGTTGCCGCCGCGACCGGTTCCTACTGCGGATGAGGTTAATACGAACGCCTCGGTGCCGGATATTTTGCGTCAGCATTGGGCGTTGTTCCTGCGTAACGGTAAGGAGCAGCGTTACCATCTGCGCGGTGTGCTCCGTGATGAGGGCTTTGCCCGTAATGTGTTGACGATTCTGTTCCATATTCCGGCGGCTTCTTCGGCGTTTGCGCTGTATATTCTGTTGGCGAGCCACCTGGGTAGTGTGCATGATGGCGGCTATGCGGTGGCGGCGTTTGCTGGCGCGTATTCGGTGCAGATTATGCTCGGCCCGATGCTGGTGCGTGCCCTGGGTTTGAGGGCGTTGCTGGCGATTACGTCGGTGCTGAATATTGCTGCGGTGCTGAATATGCTGGTCATTGGTTGGCGTTTGACGGTTGACCCGAATAACGTGAGTACGACATACCATGCGCTCTCTTGCGTGGCGATGGGTTTTACGACTCCGCCGTGGACGCCGTTTGCGTTGGAGTCGCTGTACCGCCGCAACTATAAGTACAGTGATGTTCGCTTGTCGACAGCTGTTTCTTGGGGGACGACGGCGAACCTGTCGATGTACCCGCTGGCTGCTCTGCTGGTGCGGCTGGGCGATGCGTACCTCACCCCGAATCATGAGTATGCGGGCTTCTGGATCACGATGATTCTGGATGCGCTACTGTTCATTGTGGTTCTGGCCGCGCCGATGTGGCTGCCGGATATTTCGCGTATTCGCATGTCTCCGCCGAAGAATCTGGTCCGTCCGAATAAGCAGACGGTGGTGTTGATTCTTGGTCTGGTGCTGCTGGGTGCGTGTATGGGCGCGGTCGGTTCGGGTCTGCTGGGCTTCTCGCTGATTCACGGTTCGATGAACCTGTTCATGGCGATGGTTGCGACCGGTACCGGCGCGATGGTGCTTGTGTCTTTCCCCGTGGTTTTGGGTGCCCGTTCGGTGAACCCGTGGCATGGTTGGTTGGTGAGCGGCGTTCTGCTGATTATGGGTGCCCTGTATTTGCCGGCGAGTGATGATACGTCCACGATTTTCTATGCGTTGGTGCTGTGTGGTGCGGTGCTGGGTGTGGCGTTTGGCGGTCATGAGCTGTGGCTGAACCGTTCGCTCAAGCATATTCCTGATGCGCAGGCGAGCTTCTTTACCCGCTCGATGCTGGGTATTGGTCTTGCGATGGGTAGTATGTGGGGCGGCTATATGGGTGACGCTCCGTATTACCGTAATGCGTTTATGGTCCCGGTGATTATTGCGACTCTGTATTTTGCGTTGGGTCATTTGTACGGCTACCTGTGGCGTGAGGAGCATGAGGAGCAGCTGGCTCCTTGGGATCAGCTGGAACGTAATTAGCGCATGTTTAAAAGGCGGATGCCCCGCCACCTTCTGCAGGTGGTGGGGCATCCGCCTTTTGTGTACCGTGCTCGGTTTGTGGTGAGCCTCGGCGTGAGAACCTCAGTGTGAGAGCCTCAGCGTGAGGCTACCGGTTTAGTGACCGCGCTTGATCCATGCCGGAAGCTCGGGCGCCTCCAGACCAATGCCGGTGCTGTCGCCGTGGCCGGTGAGGACCGCGGTGGACCCGGGCAGGGTCAGCAGGCGGGTCGAGATCGACTCGATGATGGTGTCGAAGTCGCTGTAGGAGCGTCCGGTTGCGCCGGGGCCGCCGTTGAAGAGGGTGTCGCCGGAGAAGACGACGCCTTCGCTGTTCTCCCAGCTGAGGGTGGGTGCGTAGAAGCACACGGAGCCGGGGGAGTGGCCGGGGGTGGCGAGGACCTTCAGTTCGGTGTCGCCGATGCGCAGTACGTCGCCGTCAGCGAGTTCGTGATCGAAGTCCCAGGAGGGGTACACCATTTCCCAGAGCACACGGTCTGCGGGGTTCAGATAGACGGGGGCGCCGAAGCGTTCTGCCGCCTCCTTGGCGCTGCGGATGTGGTCGTCGTGGGCGTGGGTCAGCAGAATCTTCTCCACGGTGCGGCCTGCGACGGTGCGGGAGATCTTGTCAACGTCGTGGGCGGGGTCAATGATGATCACGGAGGAGTCATTGCCGATAATCCAGACGTTGTTGTCAACATCCCAGCAGCCGCCGTCCAGCGAGAAGGTGCCGGAGGTGACGACTCGTTCAATACGTTCCACGCTACGGTCCTAGAGTTCCACGACCGAGCGCAGCACGCGGCCGGTCTTCATGGTTTCGAATGCTTCGTTGACGTCTTCGAGGCGGATGCGCTCGGAGACGAAGCTGTCCAGGTCGAGGCGGCCGAGCAGGTACTGGTCCACGAACTCGGGGAAGTCGCGGGAGGGCAGGGTGTCGCCGTACCATGCGCTCTTGATGGAGCCGCCGCGGCCGAAGACCTCATCCAGCGGGATGTCCCAGGTGGCGCCGGGTGCGGGCACGCCGACGAGGACGACGCGGCCTGCCAGGTCGCGTGCCTCGAATGCCTGCTTGAAGGTGGGGGCGACGCCGACAGCGTCAATGACGAGGTCTGCACCGAAGCCGCCGGTGAGTTCCTTGATAGCCTCAACGGGGTCGACCTTGGAGGAGTTCACGGTGTGGGTTGCGCCGTGCTCGCGTGCGCGTGCCAGCTTCTCTTCGTCGACGTCGACGGCGATGATGGTGGTTGCGCCACCGAGCTGTGCGCCTGCGATTGCTGCGGTGCCGACGCCGCCGCAGCCGATGACTGCGACGGATTCGCCGCGCTTGAGTTCACCGGTGTTCAGCACAGCGCCCAGACCTGCGGTGACGCCGCAACCGAGCAGACCGATGGCTGCGTACTGTTCGGGGCTGATGTCAGCGGTGATCTTGGTGCACTGGCCAGCTGCGACGAGGGTCTTCTCCGCGAAGGAGCCGATACCCAGTGCGGGGGTGAGCTCGGTGCCGTCCTCGAGGGTCATCTTCTGGGTTGCGTTGTGGGTTGCGAAGCAGTACTGCGGCTGGCCCTTGCGGCATGCGCGGCATTCGCCGCAGACTGCACGCCAGTTGAGGATGACCAGGTCGCCGGGGGCGATGTCGGTGACGTCATCGCCGACAGCCTCGACGATACCTGCGGACTCGTGGCCGAGCAGGTAGGGGAAATCCTGGCCGACGCCGCCGGTGACGTAGTGGTGATCGGTCTGGCAGACACCGCAGGTGAGGACCTTGACGAGGGCTTCGCCCTTGCCGGGGTCGGGTACGTTGATGGTGGTGACGGTGACGGGTGCGTCCTGGGAGAGGGCTACGACAGCCTTAACCTTGTGCATGCTGCTCCTTTTGCTGGGCGCGGTTGAGCCTCAACCGCAGATAAAGGTTTTTTGATACGTTCCCATTATAAGAGCTAAGGCATACCTGATGCACCCCGGGGCTGAGCGTGAAGCCCCCAGGGGAATGTGACGTTTTATGACGTCGCCGCCTCCACCTCAGCGGCGAAGGCGAGCGCACCGCGTCGGAACGCGCCCGAGGTCAGGGCGTTCACATGGTCGCGGCCGGGCAGGGAGATGAAACGGTTGAGCGGATTGTCGTCACGAACCATGTCGTAGAGTTCCGCGCCGTCGGCGGCGATGGTATCCGCGTCACCGAGCACAACCGCAATGGGCGCGTGCGGATGCGCACCCGGGTGACCCGCCGGCAAATCCGGGGATCCGGCGCGCAGGGCGGGCACGTCGAAGAACGGGCCGAAGGGAATCCGAACGAACTTCAGTAGCGCGTCGGGCTGGATGGGGGAGCCGTCAATAATCGAGGTGAAGGACGCAATCGCCTCGTCGGTGGAGTCTGCCGCGGGGGTTTCTGCGCTCGCCGTGACGCTGGTGCCCTCGTGCGCTTCGAGCATGGCGCGCAGGGTGATGAGGTGGTCGTGTAGGGGCAGGCCACCGAGGGTGAGGGAGGCGACCGCCTCCGGGTGGGTGAGGGCGAGCTCCCAGCCGACGCGGGCACCGAAGGAGAAACCGATAACGTGTGCGCGCGGCTGTAGCTCCACGTCGAGGTTGTTCTCCGTGGCGACGGCTCGCAGCAGCTGGGCAAGTGCGTTGGTGAGCAGGTGAATGGGGGTGAGGCGCTGACCCGTCGTATTGACAGAGGGCACCGAATCGAACGGGATTTCACTGCTCATAACCTGCGTATGGGCAGGCAGTTTGCAGTCAACCGTGAACTGTGGGTCTTTGAGGTATGTGTTCGTGTGGTAGGGCAGATTGACAGCTAGTACAGGGTATCCGGCGCGCAGGTATTGGCGGATCCAGCTGGTGCCGCCGTAGAGCTGCTCGCCGCGGGTGGCGAAGCCGTGAATCATGAGGGCGGGGACGCGGCTTTTGAGCTGCTGCGGCTGGTAGAGGGTGTACTCGAGGTCGGGGAGAACGACGGCGGGTGCTGCGGCATCGGGCGCATCAACATTGGGTGTAGCGGCGTTGGGTACAGCAAAGGGCGCGGGAGAGAATTCTGCACTGGTCATAGTTCTATCTTAGTGACCAGCGCAGGGTTTCTGTCCTGCGCCCTTTTCTATCTCGTGCCCTTTTCTATCTCGCGCCCTTGATGCGTTGAGGCGGTACGCGCTCAGCTGAGCTGCCGCTTAGTTCTTCTTTGCCGCACCGGTTGAGTTGTCGGCACTCAGGTCGAAGAGCGCCTCCTGCTGAGGTTCAGCCTTTGCGCTCGCTTCTGCCTTCGCCGCGGTTGCCTCAGAAGCCTGAGTTTCGGCGGCGTCTGCCTTCGCCTGCTTCTTCTGTAGCTGTTCCTTGCCGTTTTCGATGCGTTCCTTACCGTCGGCAATGAACGTGCGAATCATGGTGGTGTTGGTGTCCACCGCCTTCTGCACGCGATCCGCAATGGAGGGGCCCTTCGGCTTGGGGAGCATGCCCTGGCCTGCCGCCTGCTGCTGTAATTCGCGTCCGGCGGACATGAGGCGTTCCTGGCGTGCCTTCAACGCTCGGGATGCGGAGGTGCTGCGCGGCTGCACCTTCAGGTGGCCGTGGTCGTCCTCACCGGCAATAATCTGGCGCATGAGCATGATTTCTGCATCCAGGTGTGCACCGAAGAGCAACATGTTGTTCATGATCCAGATGAACAGCAGCATCACAATCACACCACCAATCAGGCCGTAGGTGGCGTTGTACTTGCTGATGTTGTTGGCGTAGAGGGTGAAACCGAATGCGCCCAGACCCATACCGGCGAGTGCGAGTGCGGCACCGCTGGAGAGCCTCCACGCCTTGTAGCGGCGCACATTCGGGGTGGCGGCGTACAGCAGGGTGATGAGGCCGATTGCCATGAGCAGGATGAGAATCCAGCGGCCGTTGAGCCAGATGAGCTTGATGAGCTCCATATCGACGGTTGCGGGCACATACTGGCCGACCATGTCCAGGACGGTCACGCCGAGCAGCATCATCAGGATCATCAGCACCACCAGGATGATGAGCATGGCGGTGACGAGCACGTTGATGGGCTTGAGTATCCAGCCGGGGCGGCCTTCACGCACGTTGTAGACCGTGTTGAGAGCTCGGCCGAAGGATCCGGTGTACCCAGAGGCGGACCAGAGTGCACTGAGGATACCGGTCAACAGCACCAGGCCTGCGCCATGGTCGCCTGTAATCTGCTTGATGGGGTCTTCCAGAATGGCGTACATCTGGGCGGGCGCGTTGTCCTTGAGGAAGGCGAGGATGACCGCGGCGCTTTCCTCACCGTGACCGAATACGCCCAGTAGGGAGACGATTGCCAGCAGGGCGGGGAAGATGGACAGCACGGTGAAGTAGGTGAGTGCTGCCGCCATGTCGGTGCCGCCGTTTGCGCCGAATTTGTAGATGGCACGGCGCAGAATGTAGAGGATGCTGCCCTTGGGGAAGTCGCGCAGCTTGACGCTGACGTACTTGGGGTCAGCGGGCTTCTGCTTGCGGGAGAAGAGTCCGCGTCGAGCTCCGGCGGGTACCTGGGTTGAGGAGGTGTCCGTGGAAGAGCCGGTGTGTGCAGCCAATGGGGCTCCTTGAATGATGGGGTGTACACAGTGGTGCGCCTATGAGCTTCAGTGTGTGGGCGCACAGAAGGGGCGAGGAGAACAATGAGCTGTCCTTCCCGCCCCTGCGGTGACATTATAGGGTTTTCTAACCCTCCCGCATTTTTCTGCGAGTGCAGATAGCTGACCTGTCGGTCAGTTAGAGAGGGTAACCGCCCCGAAAAGCCTCAAAAAAGGCTTGTCAGCTAGGGTATAAAGCTACCTGCTGAGCCTAACTGAAAACTAGTTGTGAATACCCAGAACCTTAGCGGTGTGAGCCATCAGCTCATCAGCCAGGTCGTGGTTATCGTTGAGCTTCACACCGTAACCGGGGATGAGCTCCTTCAGGCGAGGCTCCCAACCGGCAATCTTGGAGGGGAAGCACTTAGCCAGCAGGTTCAGCATAATCGGAGCCGCGGTGGAAGCACCGGGGGATGCACCCAGCAAAGCCGCGATGGAGCCGTCCGCTGCGGAGACAACCTCGGTACCGAACTGCAGGATGCCGCCCTTCTTCGCGTCCTTCTTCATAATCTGAACGCGCTGGCCAGCCTCGATGAGCTCCCACTCGCCGCCAACAGCCTCGGGATAGTACTGGTACAGCGACTCGAGGCGTGCGTTCTTGTCCTTGACCAGCTCGGAGAGCAGGTACTTAACCAGGGACAGGTTGTCGATGCCTGCGCGGGTCATCGGGTAGATGTTGTGCGGGCGCAGGGACAGCGGCAGATCCAGCAGGGAGCCCTGCTTCAGGAAGTTGGTCTTGAAACCTGCGTAGGGGCCGAACATGAGGGCGCGCTTGCCGTCCACGTAGCGGGTGTCCAGGTGCGGCACGGACATGGGAGGTGCGCCCACCGAAGCCTGACCGTACACCTTAGCGTTGTGCTGGTTTGCGGTTGCCTCGTGGGTGTTGCGCAGGAACAGGCCGGAGACGGGGAAGCCGCCGTAGCCCTTACCCTCTTCAATGCCGGACTTCTGCAGCAGGTGCAGAGCGCCACCGCCGGCACCCAGGAAGACGAACTTCGCGTTGATGGTCAGCGGCTCTTCCTTGTTGATGCGGTTGATAGCGTCAACGGTCCAGGAGCCGTTGGATTCGCGGTTCAGGTTGGTCACCTGGTAGCCGTAGCGAACCTCAACACCCTTGGTCTGCAGGTAGTCAATCATCTGCTGGGTGAGGGCGCCGAAGTCAACGTCGGTACCTTCGGGGGACCAGGTCGCTGCGATCGGGTCGTTGCCCTTGCGGCCGTTGACGGTCAGCGGCGCCCACTCACCAATCTTCTCGCGCTCGGTGGAGAATTCCATGCGCTCGAAGAGCTTCTCCTTGCGGAAGGAATCGAAGCGTGCAGCCAGGTACTTGGAGTGATCCTCACCGAAGACCAGGGACATGTGGGGGACCGGGTTGATGAAGTCGGTGTTGTCCAGAATCTTATCTTCAACCAGGGATGCCCAGAACTGGCGGGAAATCTGGAACTGCTCGTTAATGTTCAGCGCCTTAGCTGCCGAGACGGTGCCGTCGGGGCCAGCGGGTGCGTAGTTGAGTTCGCACAGCGCCGAGTGGCCGGTACCTGCGTTATTCCAGGGGTTGGAGGATTCCTGAGCGGCCTTGTCGAGGCGTTCGAGCAGGATGATGTTCCAGCTCGGTTCGAGTTCCTTGAGGAACACACCGAGGGTGGCGCTCATGATGCCGCCGCCGACCAGGACGACGTCGGTTCGTTCAGTACGTGCTACCACTGAATTCTCCCTTAGGGGTGCGGGTGCCCGGCCTGGGCACAGTGAATGTGGGGTACATCATCTAGCCTACTCCTTTTAGCGGGGTTGGCATAGCCAGAATCCACAAAACGAGAGAGAGTGTTGCAGTTCATATCAATAAATCTCTTAGGGTCGAAAAGACCCGTAATCGCGCGCATTTGCTACACCCACTGGCAACAACCCAAAAGCACCCTCAGAAGCACCCGCCCACCGGCTCCCCGAAAGCCACCAAAAGTAGCAAAAGGGGCACACCCCAACCGGGATGCACCCCTTTCCGCAAAAGCTAAAAACGCAGGCTACGACTTGCGCAGCTTACCGAACAGCTCAATCGCATTCTGCTCCGTCTGATAGCCCTGAACCTCACGGCTCACCGCCACCTTCGACGTCACATTCAGCAACGGAACCGCCGGCATGAACTGACCCAGCTGAGACACAACCTTCGCATACAACTCGCGCTGCGAATCCACCGAATCGGCAGAATCCGCGGTACGAATCGCCTCCAAAATCTCCGTAAAACGAGGCGACGGCGCAACCGCCACAGCAGTAGGCTGCGGCGAAGGCGACGCCGACGGGCTCGGCGAAGCAGAAGCCGAAGCCTCCTCCTCAGGCGTCAACGGGTCCGGCGAATAACTCGGCTGCGGGCTCGGAGTCGCAGAAATCCGCACATTCGAATTCGCACCACCCGACGACGGCACATCAGAACTCTTCTTCGTCAAACCAGTCGTCATATCCGACGGCGCATTCGCAATCAACGAACGCACCTGATGCTCAGCAATCAGCGGCGCCAACACCGGGCCAAAGAATGCGTACGGGTCACGGTACATGCCGTAGAAACCGGCCAGCGTAATACCGCGTTCAGAAGAAACCTCGCGGCTCTTCGGCAGATACTCAGCCCACGGCAGAGGCACCGGCTTAATATTCAAACCCACCTCAATCAGCGAAGCCACCATCTCCGAATACACCTTCTGAGGAGTATCCATCCACGGCAGAGAAACGTCAGCAGGGTAGTAGCACTCAATCACCTGATTGTCGTACCCAGCCGTCGCCAGCAGCGAGCGCGCCATATCCTGATTGCGGTCCGTGTAATCCTTCGCATCATCAGCCTTAATACGGAACGACGGCGAAATCAGCGTCTGCGCATCCGAGGTGCCCTGCGGATAATACTGACGTAGTGCACCGCGATCCACAGCATGCGAAATAGCGCGACGCACCGAAATATTCTTCAATACCGGATGCGCCGTATTCAAGCCCAAATACACCAGCGAGAACGGGTCACGGCCCGGCGTCTGATAACCATCACGCGCCAACTGACCCAGATCAGACGAATTCACCTGATCACACGCATCAATATGACCCTGCATCAGCGCAAAATAACGCTTATCCGACGAAGTGAGGGTCGAAATCTGAATCTCATCCAGCTCAGGTGCCTGACCATCAAAATGGGTATTCTTCAGCAAGCGAACCGTGCCAGCCTCGAACGACTCCACATGGAACGCACCCGTACCCACCGGGTTACCCGTCAGCTTCTGATCCGCACCAAAAAGCGAAGGATCAATAATGCCAAACGCCTGCTGCGTCAAAATACGCGGGAACGCCAGAGAAGGACGCGACAGCGTCACCACCACAGAGTTACCCTTCGCCACCACCGACGAAACCAGCGGCAAGAACGACTGCACCGCAGACGACTGAGCATCCGCCTTCTTGCTGGTCTTCTTATCGCCCGGATGTGCAGCATCAGAAGCGCTCGCAGAGGCGCTCGGGGTAGCGGCATCAGAAGAAGCAGAAGCCGACGGGGAAGTGCTCGGGGAGGCGGTCTCAGAAGCACTCGCAGAAGCAGACGGGGAAGCACTTGCTGACGGAGTCGTCGCACCCGACGGAGACGCCTGAACAGGCGCAGGCTCCACCGCCGAAGGATCAATAGAACCCGGCTTCGGCACACCAAAACCCCACGCAAACAAAGGCTGAGCAGGCACCGCATGAGCTGCAGTACCCTCACCCGTAGCCAACGCCTGCCACCTCTGGAAATTCTGCACCACAGCATCCGCAGTCAACGCAGAACCGTTACTAAAATGCGCCTCACGCAACACAAACGTATGCACCAAACGGTCATCAGAAACCGTCCACGCACTACACAAAGAATCCTGAACCTCAGGATCACCCGTGTAATGATTCGCCACCAACAACGTCTGCAAAACCTGCGCCGTCACCTGATACGTACTCGCCACAGGAAACAACGCCGGATCCAAACCCAACGGCGCCGCACCCTGCGCAAAACGGAACACACGACGCGCATCAGCAGACGACGCACTCGCCGAAGACCCAGCAGACGAACCAGCAGAAGACTGACCAGAACACGCAGAAAGCGCCAAACCAGCACTAAAAAGTGCGCCAAAACGCAAAACGGCGCGTCGACTCAAGCCACTCGAGCCGACAGTGGCTCGAAGCAGCGCATCAGAATTGCCAACAGCTGACGATGCATAAGGCTGATGCTGCACGGGAGGGTCCTCTCTTCCGTCGCGGATGCTTATCTCTCAGGATAACGGTTCAACACCCAACCGGGCGAGACACACCCACCCCGGTAAGGCACATACAAGAAAACCCGCCGCCACGAAAACCGTGACGGCGGGCCCAATGTAAATGTGTGTGCGCGAGGGGGGACTTGAACCCCCACGCCATAAGGCACAGGAACCTAAATCCTGCGTGTCTGCCAATTTCACCACTCGCGCGCAGTGTCACCCCACATCCGAAGATGCATGCGTCTGAGGCAACAAAAAATTAGTGTACACCAGGAACCAAGGTTCTCCAAGCCTTAAAAGAAGCCCCCATAGGGCAAAAAGCCCGCAAACACGCCGAACACCAGCCCCTCAAGAAGCAGTAGAACAGCGATACGCAAACCCCAGAAAACGTGACCCTACTTCGGGTCAATACCCAAATCACGACGCAGCTTCGCCACATGACCCGTCGCACGCACATTGTACTGAGCCACAGAAATAACACCCTGCTCATCAATCACAAACGTCGAACGAATCAGACCCTCATACACCTTGCCGTAATTCTTCTTCTCACCCCACGCACCATACGCCTCAGCCACCGCATGGTCAGCATCAGACAGCAGCGGGAACGTCAACGATTCCTTCTCCACAAAACGAGCAATAGCCGCCGGCGAATCCGGAGAAACACCCAACACCACGTAACCCAACGACTTCAACGACGCCAAATTATCGCGGAAATCGCACGCCTCCTTCGTGCAACCCGGAGTCGACGCCTTCGGGTAGAAATACAAAATCACCTTGCTACCCGCATAATCGCTCAGGCTGTGCTCCTTACCCGACGCATCAGCAAGGGTAAAAGCAGGCGCCGGGGTGCCCGGCTCAAGACGAACGCTCATCAAAAACTCCTCAAAACAACAATATGGAAGGGGGAGCGGATGCGCCCCACGCAGTACCAAGGGCGGACGCACCCCATGCAATACACACAGTCTAGTGTCCCACACACCCCACCCAAACAATGTGTCCAGGCTCACCCTGAATCAACTTGCGCACACCATGGAAACTCGCGTATAGTATTTTTCTGTTGCAAGGGAAACCTTGAAAAACAAATAAGCGCCTCTAGCTCAATTGGCAGAGCAATTGACTCTTAATCAATGGGTTCTGGGTTCGAGTCCCAGGGGGCGCACTTCACAGAAAATCCCGCTGATTCTTCGGAATCGGCGGGATTTTTGCGTTCCCCGAATAAATACAGTTTTTGGGTTTGAGGAGCTTGTGTCCGGCTTTGTTTCAGATGACGCGCGCCGCATGTTTCCTCCGCGCCTACGCAGGGGCACCCGTCACCCGGACGCTCCGCTCCTCCTTGCTTCGCTGCGGAGAGCGTCCGTATGACACCCTGAGGGCGCATCCGGAAAACGCGGCGCGCTACCGATGTGCCGCCCCGCTCCTCTTTACGTCCTGTGGTTCAGGGGTTCGTGGAATCCCGCCGGTTCGTTGGGTTGCGCGGTGGTTCAGTGTGTGCGCCCCGTGCCTAGCGAACTGGGGCGGGG
>NZ_KV795070.1:55420-61032 GCF_001808945.1 Rothia sp. HMSC071B01
GTGCGCCCCGTGCCTAGCGAACTGGGGCGGGGGGAGGGCTGTCGCCTTTTAGTGTGTTGCTTGGTGGTTTGGTGTTTTGTGTGTGGGGCGGGGGAGGGCTGTCGCCTTTCAGGCTTTTGCGAGATAGCTAGTCTGGTGTGCGCAGAGGCGTCGGTGCCGTCCGTAGCGACATCAGGGTGCCCGAAGCGAAGCGAGGGCGGGTGCCCCTGTAGGAGCGAGGACGTGCACCGCCCCTCAAGCGGTCAACGTAGCGGGGTGTGGGCATGCGAAAGCCTGCCGCTGTCACACAACAGCAGCGGGCAATCATTTCAAAAAGTCATAAGGCTACAGGACCGGCCAAATCCGCGTCACAAACTCACGGAAATCCTCCACGTCCTTACCCTGCTCCAGCAGGCCAACACCAAAACGAGTCGCCACCTCAGCATTATCCTCAAACGACAAATAAAACGAGCTGCCATTCACCGACTCAATCGTCACCGCATCATCACCCACACGATACGCATGCAACGCATTCGTATTATCAATCGTCGTAGCCGTACCCGCAGGCGTCAACGCCGGCAAATTCACCGGAGCAATAATCACCTCATCAGGCGCATCCTGATACCCAACAATAAAATGCCCCTGATCAGGAGACTGATGCAACGCCAAATCAGGATTACGGTAAACCGCACGGCCCGTCGCATACACCAAATTGTATGCACCGTAATTAATAATCTGCTCGTCAAAAACCGGGTGCAGAACCCGAATGAGTTCCTCACCCGTCAAAAACACGTCACTCTCAACAGAGTTACGGGGGTCGATAACCTCTGCGTACTTACTTGCTTCGGTCAGCTCATCAGCGACCGGGATGATCGGTTCGGTCATAGCATCAGTTTACCGGGGCAACTAACGAAGGTCACGAGTATTCGCGCATATTACGCGCCATGACATCCAAAAATGCGAGTTTTTCTCACCTGTTCAAAAACCTGCGCTAAAATCCACGCACACGCGCAAAGTGTCCACATCATGAAAGAAGAAGGTTGACTTGGGGGTTTCCGTGCAAAAACCACCACGACACCCCATAGAGATTTGACTCACCCCCGCCCCGGGCTTCACCATAGAAGGGTGAAGACAGCAATGTTCCAGCGAATTCTAAACCTTGTCGACGTCGCCTAGGGCGAGTGGCAGGGTCTATTCACTGCGACTGAGCGCCCCTACCGCTACCACCAACAGCGAGGGGCATTTTTTATAGCTTGGTACCCCCGGGCATAGGATGCGTGCGGAACACACAACACCCACGCAGAACATTGAGTACAACGAAGAACCATTAAGACACGAGGCATTTCCATGACCATGGGATTTTCCACTTCTGATGACGCGGCAAACGCTCCCGCAGAACGCATGACCGGTTCTCAGGCAATCGTCCGCACCCTCGAAGACCTGGGTGTGACTGACGTATTCGGCCTGCCTGGTGGAGCTATTCTGCCGACCTATGACCCCCTGTACGACTCCAAGAAGGTCCGCCACATCCTGGTCCGCCACGAGCAGGGCGCAGGCCACGCAGCCCAGGGCTACGCAGTGTCCAGCGGTAAGACCGGCGTGTGCATCGCAACCTCCGGCCCCGGCGCAACCAACCTGCTGACCGCAATCGCAGACGCAAACATGGACTCCGTCCCCCTCGTCGCAATCACCGGCCAGGTGTCCACCGCGCTGCTCGGCTCTGACGCATTCCAGGAAGCTGACATCGTCGGCATGGCGATGCCCATCTCCAAGCACTCCTTCATGATTACCGACCCGCAGGACATCCCCCGCGCGCTCGCAGCAGCATTCCACATCGCATCCACCGGCCGCCCCGGCCCCGTGCTCGTGGACGTCACCAAGGACGCACAGGTCGGCATGATGGAATACCGCGGCATTCCTGAGGATCTGGAGCTGCGCGGTTACACCCCCGTCACCCGTGGCCACTCCAAGCAGATTCACGAAGCTGCCAAGTTCATCACCGAGTCCAAGCGCCCCGTCTTCTACGTCGGCGGTGGCCTGGTCCGCGCAGGTGCTTCCGAAGAGTTCCACAAGCTGGCTAAGCTCATCGGCGCACCCGTCGTCACCACCCTCAACGCAATCGGCGCGTTCCCGGACTCCGACCCGCAGAACCTCGGCATGCCCGGTATGCACGGCACCGTCCCCGCCGTCGCCGCAATGCAGAAGTCTGACCTGCTCATCACCCTCGGCGCACGCTTCGACGACCGCGTCACCGGTAAGCTCGACTCCTTCGCACCCGAAGCTAAGGTCATCCACATTGACGTTGACCCGGCAGAAATCTCGAAGATCCGCTTCGCAGACGTGCCGATCGTCGGCGACCTCAAGTACGTCCTGCCCGAGCTGACCGACCTGCTCTCCACCGAGTTCGCACAGCAGCTGCCGAACCTCACCGAATGGTGGAACGAGCTCAACGCAATCCGCAAGGACTACCCGCTCGGCTACGAGAAGCCCAACGACGGCCTCGGCTCGCCCGAGTACGTTCTCGAGCGCATCAGCGCCCTCACCGGCCCCGACGCATACTATGTCACCGGCGTTGGCCAGCACCAGATGTGGGGTGCACACTACATCCAGCAGGAAAGCCCCCGCCACTTCATCAGCTCCGCAGGCCTCGGCACCATGGGCTACGGCGTACCCGCCGGCATGGGTGCAAAGGTTGCACACCCCGAATCCACCGTGTGGATCATCGACGGTGACGGCTGCTTCCAGATGACCAACCAGGAACTGGTCACCTGCGCACAGAACAACATCCCCGTCAAGGTTGCCATCATCAACAACTCCTCCCTCGGCATGGTGCGCCAGTGGCAGACTCTGTTCTACAACGAGCGCTACTCCAACACCGACCTGAAGGACGGCCACGGCACCGTACGCATCCCCGACTTCGTCAAGCTCGGCGACGCATACGGCTGCGCAACCTTCCGCTGCGAACGCGACGAAGACGTGGACGCCACCATTAAGGCTGCCCTCGAAATCAACGACCGCCCCGTCGTCATTGACTTCACCGTCAGCCCCCACGCACTGGTCTGGCCCATGGTCCCGGCAGGCGTATCTAATGACAAGATTTGGATTGCGAAGAACACTTCGCCCGAGTTCGATCGTGAGGGAGAGAACTAATGTCTCAGCACACTCTGTCCGTTCTGGTAGAAGATAAGCCGGGCGTTCTCACCCGCGTCTCCGGCCTGTTCTCCCGCCGACTGTTCAACATCCTCTCCCTGGCCGTGGGCCCCACCGAAAACCCCGGTGTTTCCCGCATCACCGTCGTAACCGAAGGTGACGCTCACACCATCGAGCAGATTACTAAGCAGCTGAACAAGCTTGTTCACGTGCTGAAGGTCGTCGAGCTTCCCGCAGACTCCTCCACCCAGCGTGGTCACATCCTGATTAAGGTCAAGGCCGACGCAGTTGCTCGCCTGCAGATCGTTCAGGCAGCTGACCTGTTCCGCGCATCCGTGATTGACGTTTCCCCCGAGTCTGTTGTCATCGAGGCAACCGGTTCTGAGGAGAAGCTCAACGCACTGCTGGATGTTCTGGAGCCTTACGGTGTTCGCGAAATCGTTCGCGCCGGCACCATCGGCCTGGCACGTGGCCCCCGCGCTATGAGCGAGCGTATCTAGCGCGAGCGCATCTAACACCTGCCAGGGTGCCACACCAACCCCGCACCAGCTGGGGATAGCAACGGGTATCGCACCGCCACAACCGGGAAAACCGGCAGCGATGCGATACCCGACCCTATGGGCTCACAGACCTTCCGGATACTTCAGATGCTGAGAAGTACTCTCGACAGCCCGCAACTAAACATCTATCAAGTAGAATAGTCAATGTTGAGCCCAGCCTGGGCCGCATATCAAACTTACTGAGGAGAAGAAATGGCAGCAACCATTTTCTACAACGACGACGCAGACCTCTCCCTGATCCAGGGCCGCACCGTAGCAGTTATCGGTTACGGCTCCCAGGGCCACGCACACGCACTGAACCTGCGTGACTCCGGCGTGAAGGTCATCGTCGGTCTGTCCGAGGGCTCCAAGTCCCGTGCTAAGGCTGAGGCAGAAGGCCTGCGCGTTGCAACCGTCGCAGAAGCAGCAGCAGAAGCAGACGTCATCATGATCCTGACCCCGGACCAGGTCCAGGCAAAGGTCTACGCAGAGAGCATCGAGCCGAACCTCAAGCCCGGCAACGCACTGTTCTTCGCACACGGCTTCAACATCCGCTTCGGCTACATCACCGCACCCGAGGGTGTCGACGTGGCAATGGTCGCCCCCAAAGGCCCCGGCCACACCGTCCGCCGCGAATACGAAGCAGGCCGCGGCGTTCCCGCCCTGGTCGCAGTTGAGAAGGACGCATCCGGCGAAGCACTCGCACTGGCACTGTCCTACGCAAAGGCACTGGGCGCAACCCGCGCAGGCGTCATCAAGACCACCTTCACCGAAGAGACCGAGTCCGACCTGTTCGGCGAGCAGGCAGTCCTCTGTGGCTCCACCTCCCAGCTCGTCCAGTACGGCTTCGAGGTCCTGACCGAGGCTGGCTACCAGCCCGAAATCGCGTACTTCGAGGTTCTGCACGAGCTCAAGCTCATCGTTGACCTGATGATCGAAGGCGGCATCGCTAAGCAGCGTTGGTCCATCTCCGACACCGCAGAGTACGGCGACTACGTCTCCGGCCCCCGCGTGATCTCCCCCGAGGTCAAGGAAAACATGAAGGCTGTCCTGGCAGACATCCAGAACGGCAACTTCGCAAAGCGCTTCATGGAAGACCAGGCTGCAGGTGCACCCGAGTTCAAGGCACTGCGCGCAAAGGGCGAGGCACACCCCATCGAGGCAACCGGCCGCAAGCTGCGCGAGCTGTTCTCCTGGAACACCGCTGACGACGACTACACCGAAGGTTCGGTCGCTCGCTAAGTGGTAGCTCAGCAATAGCTTTCTAAGAATCCGGCGTTCCACCCACACCCCGCTACAGGGGAGGGGAGGGGCGCCGGATTTTTGTGTTTTCAGGCTGAACGGCAACACCCGTCAAATATGTGATGCAGTTCATGCTCAATCAAGTTGTGGGCGGTTGAAGAATGCCGTATAGTATTTACTTGTTGCAAGGGAAACCCGCAAAAACAAAATAAGCGCCTCTAGCTCAATTGGCAGAGCAATTGACTCTTAATCAATGGGTTCTGGGTTCGAGTCCCAGGGGGCGCACTTCACAGAAAATCCCGCTGATTCTTCGGAATCGGCGGGATTTTTGCGTTCCCCTTGAAAAGCAGTCTTCATGGGTTGAGGAATCGGTGTTCGTCCTCGTTCCTACAGGGGACCTGTCCTCGCAGAGCTCGGACACCCTGATGTCACTACGGACGACACCGATTCCTCAGATGGTTTCTGCGGGTTCGGCAGGGGCACGTTATCCCGCCGGGGTTGCGGTAGCTGCGCGGTGGTTTGGGTGTGCGCCCCGTGCCTAGCGAACTGGGGCGGGGGAGGGCTGTCGCGATTTAGTGTGTTGCTTGGCGGTTGGTGTTTTGCATGTGGGCGGGGGAGGGCTGTCGCGGTTTGGTCTGCTACTTGGCGGCTTGGATGTTTAGGCTGGTGCGCCGTGTTTTCCGGAAGCGCCCTCAGGGTGTC
>NZ_KV795070.1:61132-167453 GCF_001808945.1 Rothia sp. HMSC071B01
CCCCTGCGTAGGCGCGGAGGAAACATGCGGCGTGGCAGCCTGTTACCTGGTGGCTTGGTGCTTATCGCGTATCAGAGTGTAACCCCGGTGAGAGCCTAGCCTAAGACTGCGGTAAACTGAAAGTTATGACTGCAACTCCGTTCTACATCACCACCGCCATCTCCTACCCCAATGGCAACCCGCACATCGGCCACGCCTACGAAACCATCGCAGCCGACGTGCTAGCCCGCTTCAAGCGCCTCGACGGCTTCGACGTGCGCTTCATGACCGGCACTGACGAGCACGGCCAGAAGATGCAGACCACCGCCGAGAAGCTCGGTAAGACCGCTAAGGAACTCGCCGACGAGAACTCCGCACGCTTCAAAGCAATGAACGACGCGCTGAACATCAGCTACGACCGCTTCATCCGCACCACCGACCCCGACCACTATGTCGCATCCCAGGCCATCTGGAAGCGCATGGAAGAAAACGGCGACATCTACCTCGACAAGTACGCCGGCTGGTACTCCGTCCGCGACGAAGCCTACTACGCAGAAGACGAAACCGAAGTACGCGACGGCCAGCGCTACGCCATCGCCACCGGCACCGAAGTCGAATGGACCGAAGAAGAATCCTACTTCTTCCGCCTCTCCAAGTACGGCGACAAGCTCCTCGAACTCTACGCCAACGAAGGCTTCGTCTACCCCGAATCCCGCCGCAACGAACTGATTTCCTTCGTCAAGGGCGGCCTCAACGACCTGTCCATCTCCCGCACCACCTTCGACTGGGGCGTACCCGTACCCGGCAACGACAAGCACGTCATGTACGTGTGGGTCGACGCCCTCACCAACTACATCACCGGCCTCGGCTACCCCGACACCGACAACGAACTGTTCACCAAGTACTGGCCCGCCGACCTGCACCTCATCGGTAAGGACATCACCCGATTCCACTCCATCTACTGGCCCGCATTCCTGTGGTCCGCCGGAATCGAACTGCCCAAGCGAGTCTTCGGCCACGGCTTCCTGCTCGTCAACGGCGAAAAGATGTCCAAGTCCGTCGGTAACGTCGTCGACCCCGCAAACCTCGTCGACGCATTCGGCCTGGACGCCGTCCGCTTCTTCCTCATGCGTGAAGTGTCCTTCGGCCAGGACGGCTCCTACTCCGAAGAGTCCATCATCAACCGCATCAACTCCGACCTGGCAAACAACCTCGGCAACCTTGCCCAGCGTTCCCTGTCCATGGTCGCCAAGAACTGCGGCGGTGCCGTCCCCACCCACGGCGAATTCACCGAAGCTGACCGCCAGATCCTCGACGAGGCGGCAGCCCTCTACGAGCCCGTCCGTGCAGACTTCGACGAGCAGGCATTCCACCGTGCACTCGACCGCATCTGGACCGTCCTCGCAGACACCAACGCCTACTTCGCAGAGCAGGAGCCCTGGACCCTGCGCAAGAACGGCGAACTCGACCGCATGAACACCGTACTGTACGTGACCCTCGAGGTCGTGCGCCAGGTTGCCCTGCTGCTGCAGCCCGTCATGCCCGACTCGACCGCCAAGCTGCTGACCCTGCTCGGCGTACCCGAAGGCGACGCACGCCAGTTCGCAGCCCTCGGCACCGCACTCGTGCCCGGCACCGAACTGCCCGCACCCGCACCGGTGTTCCCCCGCTACGAAGCGCCCAAGGCATAACAGCCGCTTCTGGCGTAGCGAATAGCGTGAGAAAGCCCTCGGCTTCCTGACCCCAGATGGGGGGGGAGGAGCCGGGGGCTTTTCGCATGTACGTAGGAGGTAGTTTGCGCGTGGGGGCAGTAGTCTTGGTCGAGCCGCCACTCATACTTAAGGATGAGGTCGGTACTCCGCCCAGCCCGCCTCATGCGCTTCTCCGCCCGGAGGATTAGCGATAGCCTCTGCATCCGCAGGCCAAGACCCGATGAACACCCGCCAAAATCAACCTGGAGGATGATAAAAACACCGTAGTCAGCGCCACATTGCGTGAAATAATTGAACCATGACTACGACAACTCCTCACGCACAGACGGCACAGCCCGCCGTCTCCGCACGAAACCTTTCCAAAACCTACGGCATGGGTGAAGCCACCGTCCACGCCCTCAACAACGTCTCCGTCGACTTTGAGCAGGGCAAGTTCACCGCGATTATGGGCCCCTCCGGCTCGGGTAAGTCCACGCTGATGCAGACCATCGCAACCCTGGACACCCCCGACCCGAACCCGGCAACCTCCATCCGTATTGGCGGTACCGAGCTCTTCGGTCTGAAGGACAACGCCCTCACCGAATTCCGCCGCGAACACATCGGCTTCATCTTCCAGGCGTTCAACCTGGTGCCCACCCTCACCGCGGGCCAGAACATTGACCTGCCCCTGGGCCTCGCCGGTAAGAAGCCGGACCCGCAGTGGCGCGACTACCTGGTTAAGACCCTCGGCCTGGAAACCCGCCTCGACCACCGCCCCGAACAGCTCTCCGGCGGTCAGCAGCAGCGCGTCGCCATCGTGCGTGCACTGCTCGCACGCCCCGAAGTGGTCTTCGCCGACGAACCGACCGGTAACCTCGACTCCAACTCCGGCGCCGAGGTGCTGCGCCTGCTGCGTGCCGCCGCAACCGATCACGCACAGACCATCCTCATGGTCACCCACGACGCAAACGCCGCCTCCTACGCAGACCGCGTGGTCTTCATCAAGGACGGCATGGTCGCCGGCGAAATGATCGAACCCACCTACGACGCCGTGCTCGGCGCAATGGCACAGCTGGAAGGTCGATAAGCCGTGGCAACCACACTGAACACGGTGGCGCGCTCCAATCTGCGCGCCTCCAAAGGAAAATACATCCTCACGGGCATAGGCATCGCGATCTCATCCTTCTTCATCGCCGCCATTATGATGCTCACCAACTCGCTGCAGGCGACCGTCAATTCCTCCGTTGGTGACGTGCTCTCCCGCGCCGAGGCGGTCGTCGCCTCCGCCGCTACAACCAGCGACGGTCAAGACAGCACCTCTATCTACCTGACGCGTGACCAGATTCAGAAAGTGGAGCAGAGCGACCTGCTCTCCGGCTACTGGGTGCAGTACGCCGTCACGGGTTCGATCGGTACCGGCGACCAGAAAACCCCCGTGCAGTACGACCAGCTGCCCGCCGACTCGAGTCTCTTCCCGTACAAGGTGCAGGGCAAAATCCCCAGTAGCGACCACGAAATCATGGTCTCTACCTACTTCGCGAAGAAGCACAACCTCTCGCTGAACGGCAAGGTCACCAGCACCGACGTTGTGGAATCCGTCAGCGCTCCCGGTACCAATAAGACCGCCGAATACACCGTCGTCGGTCTGTTCGACCCCGGTTTTGAAGGCTCCACCACCAACCAGGCTGTCTTCATTGGCGGCACCAGCCTCGGCGAAGCCACCCTGAAGGCATCTGAGGCAGAAAACAAGAGCTCCGCGGCAGGCTACCGAAGCATGGCTGGCGCGAACCTCATCTACCTCAAGTTCAAGGACGGCGTAACCGACGCCAAACTCAAGAGCCTGCAGGATACCCTCAGCAGCGGCGACACCAAGAACGACCCGCGAGTCATGACCGGTCAGAAGTTGCTGGAGGACTACCAGAAGACCATCTCCACGGTCTTCACCTCCATTAGCGTGGTTCTGGGCGCCTTCGCGGCACTGGCTCTGCTGGTCTCCTCGTTCGTCATCTCCAACACCTTCGCGGTGCTGGTCGGCCAGCGCATCCGTGAACTGGCTCTGCTGCGCACCCTCGGTGCCCGCGGCGGCTCCCTCGTACGGATGCTACTCATCGAATCCATTACCGTGGGCGTGGTGTTCTCCCTCATCGGTGCACTGCTGACCTTCCCGGTCGGCATGCTGGTGGGAAGCATGGTCTCGACCATCATGATCTCCTACACGATCACCCCGGTGATTATCAGTACCCTGATCTGCACCATCGTTACGGTTCTGGCGTCGCTCTCCCCGGCACGAAGCGCCCTGCGCATCTCGCCCATCAGCGCGATGAGCGAGCACACCAACCTTGAGGTGCGCAAGCCCGGCAAGGTCGGCCCGATCCTGGGTCTGGTCTTCGGTGCCGCAGGTATCGGCCTGGTTATGCTGGCTCAGAACCAGGGTTCCGGTGAGGGCGCCGGCAATAAGGCCATCCTTCTCATGATGGGGGCCGCGCTGCTGCTCGGTATTGCGGTCTTCCTCCTCACCCCGCTGGTACTGCCGCCGCTGGTACGTGCCCTCGGCACGGTCACCCGCACCCAGACCGGCAAGCTGGCGCTCGCCAACGCGCTGCGTTCGCCCAAGCGCACCGTCTCCACCGGTCGTGCCGTGCTGGTGGGTACCCTGGTCGTATCGACTGTGCTGACCGGTTACTCGGTGCTGAGCGCCTCGCTGACCAAAGCCTTGGATCAGCAGTACCCGATTTCTGCGCAGGCAAAGTACAGCTCGTACGACCAGTCCGAGGCTGCCTCCACCGTGACCAAGGCGGAGGAAATCGCCTCCAAGGTCAAGGGTATTAAGAACGTTCAGGCATCCGCCGTCGGTTACGCAGCCGGTGTGGTTGACTACACCGTCGAGTACGAAGGCCAGACCGC
This sequence comes from Rothia sp. HMSC071B01, assembly GCF_001808945.1. Lineage (NCBI taxonomy): Bacteria > Bacillati > Actinomycetota > Actinomycetes > Micrococcales > Micrococcaceae > Rothia > Rothia sp. HMSC071B01. The sequence goes on from NZ_KV795070.1 coordinate 65,707, forward strand.
CAACCAGAATTCCGACCTGGTGGCGCTGAGCTCCTCCGATTTGAAGGCAATCTTGCCGGGCGAAAACTCGAACCTTGCTGACGACACCGTGCTCGTACCGCAGGGCCTCTGGAAGTCCGCTGGATTGAATGAGTCCAGCCGTCTGAAGGCACACGGCCCGCTCGGCGAAGTGGAACTCAAGCCCGTCAAGTCCGCAACCAAGCAGCACCTGCTGATTGTCAACCCTGCCACCGCCGCCAAGCTGCAGGACGCCAAGAACCCGCAGAAGGTTGCCAACCCTGCCGCTGAGGAAGCTCAGAAGCGCCTGGAAGAAGCAATCGCCAGCGGTGACAAGGAAGCTCAGACAAAGGCAGCTCACCTGACTGTCACCAGCCAGGCAACCGGTAACGACACCGTCGTTCTGGTGCGCGCCGCCTCCCCGCTGACCAGTAGCGAGAACGCGACCCTGCAGGCTGACCTGAACCGAGCCAGCCCTGACAGCTCCTTCACCGGTGGCTTGCAGGAACGTCAGACCTACGACCAGCTGCTGACCGTTATGCTGACCTTCACCCTGGTGATGCTCATGCTCGCAGTGGTCATCTCCATCATTGGTGTGGCGAACACGATGACCCTGTCGGTCAACGAACGCCGCCGCGAGAACGCGATGCTCCGTTCGCTGGGTCTGTCCCGCAAGCAGCTGCGCCGCATGATCTCCATTGAGGCGATTCTGATTACGCTCGCCGCTGTGGTGCTCGGTATGGTTTCCGGTGCGGTGATTGGTAGCCTCTCGGCGCAGATTATTATGTCTTCCATGAGTGCTTCCGCCCCGCTGGTGCTTGACCTGCCGTACGTCTGGTACGTAGTCATCCTCATGGTGGGTGTGCTCGCCGCGATGCTCGCTTCGGCTCTGCCTGCGGCTCGTTCGGCTCGCATGTCCCCGGTTGAGGGCATGCGCGGCTAACCCGCTGTACCTGGCATAGTCACAGTACCCGGCGAACCCGGATACTCGGCGTGAGAAAGCCCCGGAGGGTGCCCCCGATTAGGAGGCGCCCGCCGGGGCTTCACTGTGTCCTCTAGTCTGCCCTGCTTGTACTCTCAGATTCTTGGAGCTGACCTGTAGCATGGCTTTGCGCGTATGATGGGTGTATGAGCACTAGCCACCCCAATCTGCGTCGCGGGTACACGCTACCCCATGAAGCGGAGGTTCTTCAGATCCTCCGTGACGCTGGTGTGCGCCGTGCCCGACTCTTCGGCAGCGCCGCCCGCGGTAAGCTGACCGAAACCAGCGACCTGGATTTTTTGGTGCAGATGCCGGGTGTAGCCCCTTTTGACGAGTTCATGCAGATGGTGGATGCTCAGCACCGCATTGAACAGCTGACCGGCCGTAGCGTTGATATGGTCACCCGGTTGCGCCCCCGCATCTATGCGGAGGCAGAACCGGACATGGTGGAGATGCCGCTATAAGAAGTTGCCTGAGCTGATGAGCGACTTTGAACAAATCATCGACGAGATACAAGAAACTACTTAACTAAAGAGCCCCGGAGGGTGCCTCGATCAGGAGGCGCCCGCCGGGGCTTCACTGAGTCCTCTATTCTGCTGTGCCCTTATATAAGGGAACGCTAGTGGGCGATACCCGCCTCATACGCCATAATGACCGCCTGCACACGATCACGCGCACCCAACTTCGCCAACACATGCGACACATGCGTCTTCACCGTCGCCTCCGAAAGCACCAGCTCCCGCGTAATCTCCGCATTCGACAAGCCACGCGCAATCAAACCCAGCACCTCAAACTCACGCGGCGACAACTGCTCAATTAACTCACGATGCGGATAATCCTGCACAGGCTCAAAGCTTGCATGCTCAGCCGGAATAAACGTCGCCTTAGGAAGCTCAGAACCAGCAGCCGGGGGAATAGCAGGAACAGACTCGGCGGCAGGAACAACAGGAACAACAGGAGCGGGGGAGTCCAGCACCGGAATCATCTGCTCCAACAGACGGCGAGTCGCAGACGGCGCAATCACCGCATCGCCGCGGTGCACCGTACGAATCGCCTCCAGCAGCTGCTCCGGCGGGGTGTCCTTCAACAAGAAACCGCTCGCACCCGCACGCACTGCCGAATACACGTACTCATCAATATCGAAGGTCGTGAGCATAATAATGCGCACCCGCTCATCCTCGGAAACTTCACGCTCGCCGTCACGCTCCAGAATACGGCGCGCCGCCTCCAGGCCGTCGCAGTGCGGCATGCGCACATCCATGAGGATGACCTGCGGCGCCTGCCCCTCAGACACCATGCGGTCAAAAACGTCAATCGCCGCCAGGCCGTCATCAGCTTCCATGACGACCTGTAGGTCTGGCTGGGAGTTGACGAGCATGCTCAAGCCGCCGCGCACTAGGCGCTGGTCGTCAACGAGCATCACGCGGATCGGCTGGGTAGTCTGTGGTGCAGAAGAGTACATAGTTTCAATCCTAAATCACGAGGTAGTAGAGGGCACGGGTATTAGAGGTCGCGGTAGGGCAGCGCCGCCTCAACGAGCCAGCCGCCGTCAGGCTGCAGACCGTAGGTGAGGGTGCCGTGGTAGAGGGCGATGCGCTCGCTCATGCCGCGCAGACCGTTGCCGCTACCGGGTACAGGGCGGGCAATGTGCTGAGCCGCGGCAGAGGAAACCGGGCCGTTCTGAACCCACAACTGCAGACCGTCCTCGCCCCAGTGAATAGTGACGGTGGTTGCGGCGCCGGGGGAGTGCTTGAGCGCGTTGGTGAGCGCCTCCTGCACGGTGCGGTACGCCGCCAGCTCGGCACCCTGCGGTAGGGTGCGCGCCATAGTGCTGGTGATTCCGGTGCCGGTGATTCCGGTGAAGGTGACGGGTAGCCCGGCGCGGCGGCTCTGCTCCACGAGGGCGGGCACATCGCTGAGGGTGGGCACGGGTGCGTAGGCGGTTGCCTCGTCTGTGCGGAGTAGCCCGAGGAGGGAGCGCATCTGGGTGAGGGAGTCGCGTGCCGTGTCTGCGATGAGTTCGAGGGTCTGCTCGGCAATATCCGGTTCACTCTGCTGAGCCTGACTCGGCTGCTCTGCCTGTTCAGTCTGTTGCTCTGCCTGCTGTGCCTGTTGTGTTTGCTGGGCGCGGGCGGTGCGGGCGCTCGCGGCGGCGTAGCGTGCCCCGTCAGCCTGAGAAATAATGCTGGAGAGCGAGTGCGCCACAATATCGTGCATTTCGCGGGCGATGCGGGTGCGTTCGTCCTGCGCGGCGAGGCGGCGTTCCTGTTCCTGCTCGTATTCGAGGCGGCGGGCGCGTTCTTTGAACTCTTCGCTGCGCAGTTCGCGCATGCGGCGAGAGTCGCCGAGGAACCAGAAGACGGTGAAGATGGATCCGCAGAGCACACCAAACATCAGGGAGATGAAGATGCGGGCGGGTATGTCGTCCCAGTGGTAGAGGAATGAGAGCGAGGCCTGCACGGTGACGGCGAGTGCGCCGACCCAGCCGAGAATGAGGCCGCGGAAGCGGGCTCGGCGGGTCCAGTGCCTGCCGATATGGTAGGCGGCGAGGCTGACGGGCGGGTAGCAGGTGATGGCGAGTGAGTCGGGGAAGGGCTCCACGAGGGTGAGGCAGAGCGCCGCGATGACCACGTAGATGCTGCCGTAGGGGAAGCGGTAGCGGAAGTAGAGCGCGGTGGTGCTGCTGAGCGCGGAGATGACCGGGATCCAGCCGTAGCTGTTGACGAAGGCTGCGGAGAGCACACAACAGAAGAACTGCATGTGCGCAACGACGATGATGTTCATCCAGCTGCGTTTGTCTCTGAGGTAGTTTTGCACGCGGCTGGAGGCGCTGATTGCGTCGGCGGGCAGGTCGCTGTTTTCTGAGTGGCCGCGGGTATGCGTTACGGCGTAGCCTGATTCGGCTGTCTCTGCGCTGTGCTGTGGGTTCTGCTGGGGTTCGGTGTGCTTGAGGGGCATGTTTCCAGTGTATCGGGGTGGTGGGGCGGGACTGGGAGCCTCTTTCTACTCTCACATGCAGGGATATTTTGTGGGTTTGTGTGTGGGGGTGTGTGCTTGAGTGAGTGTGACACGCTAAAAACATCTATTTTTAGTGACCTTGATTACTTTTTTGTAGATTATTTATTCAACTAAAGCTTGAGGGTTTGGGGTTGTATGGAGTTCGAATTCGGGTTTAAGAGACCTGTAACTCCCTTAAGTAACCTATTTTGGTTGAAAAACCTTCAACCAAGGCGGAGAGTTTAAGGGAAACCCCCTCATCAAACCATTTTTGGAACCATTGCGGTACAGGTCTTTGATGGGTATAGTTTTGGCTGTACCGAAATTCTGCGTCCAGGAGGCAAGACCTCGCAGAGTGAACACCAAGCGCTCTGAAACGCGAAAGTCCCTATGCAGGGGGCCGGTTACAGCATTATGTCGTTATCACCAGAGGTTAGGCGCAAGCCTACTTCACTCACTCGAATCTCATCAGGTGACGTTCTTCGCCGCGCACGACGGCGGGTGATAACTTTTATTCCTCAAAATGACATCACTCTCGAAGGACATACATGTCTACTAACATTTCTCGCCGCAAGGTTGTCGCTGGCGCAGCATGGGCTGCTCCGGTTGTCGCAGCATCTGCTGCAGTTCCCGCTTTCGCTTCCTCCACTGTTTGTGAGTGGGAAGAGACCGTAGCTTACTCCGCAAACGGCACCGCATCCGGTGCTAAGGGCACCGCATCCTTCGTTGTTCCCGCACTGGTCGACAAGATCAAGTTCGAGGTCGTCGGTGGTGCTGGTGGTACCAACTACGACGATATGGCAGCAGGCTCCGGTGCAAAGATCACCGGTATCATCGAGGTCAAGGAAGGCCAGACCGTTCAGCTCATCGGCGCAGCCGGTGGTATCGGTAACGGCCCCCTGACTGCAGCTGAGGGTGGTGAGGGCTACGGTAACGGTGGTTCCTCCAACCTGCCCAACCCCATCCCCTCCAGCATCATGCAGCAGGTCAACACTATTTGGCCCGCTAACTCCCCCCTGAAGCGTATTACCTACTCCGCATCCGGTGGTGGCTCCTCCGCTCTGGTCATCAACGGTACCCCCGTTGCAGTCGCAGGTGGCGGTGGTGGCGCTGGCTTCATCAACAACGGTGGCGCTAACAACAACCCCCAGTACATGGAAGCTGGCGCAGTGACCGCTTCTTGGCAGTGGCCCTCCGGCGCAAAGCGCAACGGCAACATCATCTTCGGTTCCACCGGTGGTTCCGCTGACGGTGCATCGGGTTCTGCAGGTCTTGAAGGCTTCGGTATCTACGACGCTGACAACTCTATCCGCGAAACCGTTGAGGCCGGTGAAGGTGGCGCAAACGGTATCGGTGGTAACGGTGGTGCTAAGACCGCTCTGCACACCGGCAAGTCCCCGAACGGTGTTCTGGGCTTCTCCTCCGCCAACAACCAGGAGATTTACCAGTCCTCCAAGTCCGGTAACAATGGTGGCTCCGGCTTCACCGGTGCCGGTGGTGACGGTGTAGCATCCTACTCCTACCTGATCGACAACAACGATCGCACCAAGAAGGAAGAGGGTACCCACAACGGTACCGGTTACGCTCTCGAGTACTCCTCCATCGGCTTCAACTTCAACGGCTACGAGTCCGTCATCTCCGCAGGTGGTGGCGCAGGCTACGGTGGCGGTGGCTCCGGTGCTTCCAGCTCCTCCTCCGCAATCGTTCTGACCCAGAAGTGGAACAACAACCCCAACGGTATCCGCCAGAACGTCTCCTTCGGCCAGCTCGGCGGCGGCGGCGGCGCAGGTGGTTCCTACGTTGCTCCCGGTGTTTCCGGCGGTACCATTACCTCCGCAGGTAACGCTCCGACCGCTCGTAGCGAACGTGGCAACGGCTACGTCAAGGTCACCCTCTGCAAGCGCACCGCGTAATTGCATAGACCTTTAGGGCTCTCACTCTGAGTGAGAACTCGTAACGATATTCCCCGGCTGATAATTCAGCCGGGGAATATTGTTTTAACCGGTAGAGGCTGAACACCACAGAATCCAGAACCCCAGACTTCAGGAGGCGGGTCTGGGTCAAGGCGCTGCCGGGCAGAGACTGGGGGGGGGGTAGCCCAGAGCCCGTCTAGCCCAGAGTCTGAGAACCCGTCCGCACACTCTACCGCCCACCCGCTGCGCGTATTACGGTAGAGGCATGACTGAAGCACGTAGCATCGACCTCGCCGTCATCCCCGGCGACGGCATCGGCCCCGAAATCATTACCGAAGCCCAGCGCATCCTCACCCGCGCCTGCGAGCTCGAAAACATCACCGTAACCCCCACCCACTACAAGCTCGGCGCCGAGCACTGGCTGGAAACCGGTGAAACCCTGCCCGACTCCACCATGGACGCCCTCAAGCAGCACGACGCGATCCTCTTCGGCGCCATCGGTGCAGACCCGCGCAGCGGCAAGATTCCCTCCGGCCTCATCGAACGCGAAATGCTCCTGAAGCTGCGCTTCGCCTTCGACCACTACATCAACCTGCGCCCCTCCCGCCTGTACCCCGGCGCAGTTTCCCCGCTTGCCAACCCCGGCAACATCGACTTCGTCGTCGTGCGTGAAGGCACCGAAGGCCCCTACATCGGCAACGGCGGCGTGATTCGCCAGGGCACCCCGCACGAAATCGCCACCGAAGTCTCCCTCAACACCGCGCACGGCGTGGAGCGCCTGGTACGCTACGCCTTCGAGCTGGCGTCCACCCGCCGCAAGAAGGTCACCCTCGTGCACAAGACCAACGTGCTCACCCACGCAGGTCGCCTCTACAATCGCTACTTCACCGAAATCGCGGCTGAATTCCCCGAGGTTGAGACCGACTACCTGCACATTGACGCGACCACCATCTTCATGGTCACCGACCCCGCCCGCTTCGACGTGATCGTCACCGACAACCTCTTCGGCGACATCATCACCGACCTCGCAGGTGCAGTGACCGGCGGTATCGGCTACGCGGCAAGCGGCAACATCAACGCCGTCGGCGAGTTCCCCTCCATGTTCGAGCCCGTTCACGGCTCCGCACCGGACATCGCCCGCCAGAACAAGGCAAACCCCACCGCCGCAATCCTCGCTGGTGCCATGCTGCTGCGCCACCTCGGCCACGATGCAGCCGCAGCCCGCATTGAGGACGCCGTCGAAGCAGATATGCGCGAAAACGGCGCCACCGTGCGCGGAACCGATCAGGTTGGCGCGGACGTGCTCGCACGCCTCGGTTAATACTTGCCCGGCTAAAACTGGCTCGGCTAAAACGTGAACTACGCTAGTGAAGCCCGGAAGGAACACACCTTCCGGGCTTCACCTGTTCACATCCTGAATGGGAGAAAAGGTGCGCATGCGGCAAACGCATCTTTCCGGTACTCTAAACAGGTCAGGCACACCCGCCCGGCACCTCGGCGGTGGACACCATCCACCACTAGCTTTGATGCATCCGACTAGCACAGACCGCTAGATGCACCATCTGCCCCGCACGACAACGCGCCCGGCGGCACACACCGGTCCCTCGCCCCGCCGCGAGAACCGCCACTCAAAGAACGCCCACAGAGGCAACTAGACGAAGAGGAACGCAGAACGATGGCAACCGAATTCAGCCACGAAGCAAACCAGTCACCCGCCACCGCCGAACGCCGCGCCGAAATCCTCGCAAACCCCGGCTTCGGTGACTACTTCAGCGACCACATGGTCACCATCGACTGGGAGGGTGACTACAAGACCGGCGGCACCTGGTACGACGCACGAGTTCACCCCTACGGCCCGCTGACCCTCGATCCCGCCTCCGCTGTCTTCCACTACGGCCAGGAAATCTTCGAAGGCGTCAAGGGCTACCGCCACGCTGACGGCTCCGTATGGACCTTCCGCCCCGAAAAGAACGCAGAACGTTTCGCACGCTCCGCACACCGCCTCTCCCTGCCCGAACTGCCCGCAGAACTGTTCGTCGAATCCCTGCGCGAACTCGTCAAGGCAGACGAAGCATGGGTACCCACCGGCGACGGTGAAGCCTTCTACTTCCGCCCCTTCATGATCGCAACCGAGGCGTACCTCGGCGTGCGCCCCGCAAAGCACGTGCAGTACCACGTCATCGGCTCGCCCGCAGGTAACTACTTCGGTACCCCCGAACCCGTAGACATCTGGCTCTCCACCACCTACGCCCGCGCAGGCGAAGGCGGCACCGGTGCGGCAAAGTGCGGCGGCAACTACGCGGCATCGATGATCGCCCAGACCGAAGGCGAAAAGCACGGCTGCAAGCAGGTCATCTTCAAGGACCCGCACCGCGGCGACGCCATCGAAGAGCTCGGCGGCATGAACGTCTTCTTCGTCTTCGGCAAGGAAAACAAGATCGTCACCCCCGAACTGACCGGCACCATCCTGGAGGGCGTGACCCGCTCCTCGCTGATTCAGCTGGCTAAGGACCGCGGTATGACCGTCGAAGAGCGCGCAATCACCCTCAACGAGTGGCGTGAAGGCGTGGCAAACGGCGACATCACCGAAATCTTCGCCTGCGGCACCGCAGCAGTGGTCGCACCCATCGGCAAGCTCAAGGCAGAAGACTTCGAGATTCCGGCACCCACCGAGCACTTCGGCGAAATTTCCAAGAGCCTGCGCGAAGAGCTCGTCGGTATTCAGCTCGGCACCGTTGAGGACCGCCACGGCTGGATGACCCGCCTCATCTAAAACGTGAATCTAACGTAACCCGCGAAATCCCCGCAGGATGCTCCCGCCCGACCCCGCATGTCGCGCGGTGAGCAGCCCGCGGGGATTCGCTGTGCCTGCTAAAACCCGACCCGCCGCCCGCACCCTCGAAGGCTGGTACCCTAGAAAGTATGCGTATTGCACGATTTACCGTAAATAATGAGCTCCACTTCGGGCTGGTAGAAGGCGACGCAGGTGAAGAAACCCTGCGCGTACTCGCCGGCGACCCCTTCTACTCGGGTATTGAACCGACCGGCACCACCTACCCCATCGACCAGGTGCGCCTGCTCGCCCCGATTATTCCCCGCTCCAAGGTGATTGGAGCGATCGCAAACTGGGCTGGAACCGAGGCGCCCGCCTCCCCGCAGTTCTTCCTCAAGCCCAACACCACCGTGATTGGCCCCGGTGACCCCGTGACCCTGCCCGAGTACTCCGAAGCCGTCAGCGCAGAAGGTGAACTCGCCGTCGTTATCGGTCGTATCGCCAAGTCCGTGCCTCTTGAGCGCGTGCACGAAGTCATCTTCGGCTACACCGTAGCCAACGACCTCACCGCCCGCGACCTGCTCGAAGACCGCCAGTGGACCCGCGCCAAGGGCTTCGACGGCTCCACCCCGCTCGGCCCCTGGATCGAAACCGACCTGGACACCGACTCGCTGAACATCACCACCTGGGTCGACGGCGACGTCGTGCAGGAAGGCAACACCTCCGAAATGCACTACTCCGTAGCCGAACAGGTTGCCGCAGCCTCCGAAATCTTCACCCTGCTGCCCGGCGACGTACTGCTCACCGGCACCCCCGCCGGCATCAGCGTACTGCGCGACGGCAACGAAGTAGAGGTCGAAGTCGAAGGCATCGGCTCCCTCGTCACCCGCGTGCGCGACTAAACAGCCCGCACCCAAAAACGTAACGTACATCCTGAAACACACCGTCAAGGAGACATCATGACCGAATACCACGGTCCCGTACTCAACAGCCCCGCAGACACCCGCGTCCGCTTCTGCCCCTCGCCCACCGGCACCCCGCACGTGGGCATGGTCCGCACCGCCCTCTTCAACTGGGCGTACGCACGCCACACCGGCGGCAAGCTGATCTTCCGCATCGAAGACACCGACGCGGCACGCGACTCCGAAGAGTCGTTCAACCAGGTGCTCGAATCCCTGCACTGGCTCGGCATCAACTGGGACGAAGGCGTCGGCGTCGGTGGTCCCCACGAGCCCTACCGCCAGTCCGAGCGTAAGACCGCAGGCATCTACAACGAGATCTTCGAAAAGCTCGTTGAAGGCGGCTACGTGTACGAAGACTTCTCCACCCCCGACGAGGTGAAGGAACGCCGCAAGGCAGCCGGTCAGGATCCGCAGCTCGGCTACGACAACTACGACCGCAACCTCACCGAAGAGCAGAAGGAAGCCTACCGCGCAGAAGGCCGCCAGCCCGTGTGGCGCCTGCGTATGCCCGACGAAGACATCACCTTCAGCGACCTCGTTCGCGGTGAAATCACCTTCAAGGCCGGTACCGTGCCCGACTACGTGGTCGTCCGCTCCAACGGCGACCCGCTGTACACCTTCGTGAACCCCGTCGACGACGCACTCATGGGCATCACCCACGTGCTGCGCGGCGAAGACCTGCTCTCCTCCACCCCTCGCCAGATCGCGCTCTACCGCGCACTCATCGACACCGGCGTGACCAGCTTTATCCCCGAATTCGGCCACCTGCCCTACGTCATGGGCCAGGGCAACAAGAAGCTCTCCAAGCGCGACCCCGAGTCGAACCTCTTCCTGCTGCGCGACTCCGGCTTCATCAAGGAAGGCCTGCTGAACTACCTGTCCCTGCTGGGCTGGTCCCTCTCCGCAGATCAGGACGTCTTCACCATCGATGAGCTCGTCGAGCACTTCGACGTACACGACGTTGTCGCCAACCCCGCACGCTTCGACGTGAAGAAGGCAGAGTCCATTAACGGCGACCACATCCGTGCGCTCGACCCCAAGGACTTCCGCGACCGTCTCATCCCGTACCTGCAGGCTGCAGGCGTACTCGGCGAGACCCTCACCGAGCGTGAAGAGCAGGTCCTCACCGAAGCTGCACCCCTCGTCCAGGAGCGCATGCAGCTGCTCGGTGAAGCACCCGGCCTGCTCGCATTCCTCTTCAAGGCTGATGAAGAAATCAGCACCGCAGACGACGCACGCAAGCAGCTCAAGGAATCCGCACCGCAGGTCCTCGCCGCCGCAATCGAAGCTCTGGAGCCCCTCGAGGACTTCACCGCCGCCAACATTGAGGCAGCCCTGCGCGCCGCAATCGTCGACGGCCTGGAAATCAAGCCGCGCCTCGCATTCGGCCCCGTGCGCATCGCAGTGTCCGGTGAGCGCATCTCCCCGCCCCTGTTCGAATCCATGGAAATCCTGGGCAAGGAATCCTCCCTCGCACGCCTGCGCAAGCTTGCCGCTGAACTGAGCTAACCATGAGCCAGCCGAATAACCAATCCATCATCGGCAAGGCGCTGCTCAAGGGCACCCTCATGGCGCTCACCAACGCCTGCATTATCTGGCTGATTCTGTACATCGCCAACATGGACAAGTCCGTCTTGATGGTGGTCGCTGTTGTCGTTGCGGCAGCCTTCGGGTACGTGACCGCCTACTTCGAGGCGCGCGCCGCCCTGAACGCTCAAGAAGCTCAGGCACGGCACGCCCGCGGTGGCGACGTCAGCAGCTCGTCTGACGGCGTAGACACTTCGGATTCTTCGGACTCTTCGCGTGAAGAGGACGACGAAGACGACTTCGTGGACCCGGGCCCCGACCCGGACGCGGGCGACTTCGACGCCGGAAGCTCCAGCAGCTACAGCAGTTCGGACTACAGCAGCTACAGCAGCTCCGACTACTCTGGCGGCGGCGATTCCGGTGGAGGCGACTCTGGCGGTAGCAGCGACTAAGCTCTAGAGAATCCCCTTATCCAGCGGGAATCTGACGACCGAAAGGTCTGAAGGAAACCCGGTGGATAAGGGGATTTTTCATAAATTTGAGAATATTTTTTGTGATGGGTATTTCCTGTAAAACTACTAGTCGGTATCTTTTGCGGAGGTGAATCTGGCTCCATTTTGGGGAGTGTGGCAAGAATTTGGTTTGCGCACCCCGGTAAAGGCTCGTATAGTAGTACCTGTTGTTACGACGAACTGAAAAGTTCAAAGCGAAAACATGCGGTTGTAGCTCAGTTGGTAGAGCACCACCTTGCCAAGGTGGATGTCGCGAGTTCAAGTCTCGTCAACCGCTCCACTCAAGCCCCGAGGTTCGCCTCGGGGCTTTTTCGTTGTCTCTGGGTTTTGCTGTCTCTGGGTTTTTAGTTTTTGGAGGCGTGGGCAGCGGGTCCTGTGATCTTTCCCGAGGTGGTTGCTTGGGCGGGTTGGTCGCCATGATGCTTTGGTTATCTGGTTATCTGACTGCCCGGAGGTAGTACAGGAAAAATCTTCAAAAAAATTTGGGGCTCAAAGCGTGCGGGGGAGGGGATAAAACTACTCTCCAAGTCCCCTCGGAGCTGCTGTGAAGGGTGAAAATCGGCCCTAAAACCCTCTTTTTGAAGAAATTTAAAAAACTTTTTAACCCCAAAAACCCCGGAAACACGCGGAAGTAGCGGGCATAAAACCGTGAATGTGAGGCGTCTCTCCAGATTTCGGCTTGCACGCCTCCAGAAAGACCCGTATAGTTATTACTCGTTCCGGTGAAAAGCCGAAAGGCGAAAAACGGAACGGTAACTCAATAGAGTAATGGGATATGGTGTAATTGGCAACACGAAGGTTTCTGGTTCCTTTGTTCTAGGTTCGAGTCCTGGTATCCCAGCTAACCTCCTAACGGAGGTTGCGGCCCCATCGTATAGCGGCCTAGTACTCCGCCCTCTCACGGCGGCAACACCGGTTCAAATCCGGTTGGGGTCACACTAGGAAATAAACCCTCAGTCTTCTGGCTGAGGGTTTATTTGTTTATTGGGCAAAACTGAGCCCAGATTCTATGGTGCCGCCGTGAGCCTCTCACGGCGCCGCTCCTTACGTCGCGGCACTCCGGGGCATGATGGATTTCCTCGCGCGCTCGGCATCATGCCCCTCCGTCACCGTTACAAACCGGTTGGGGTCACACTAGGAAAAAAGCCTGGTTTCTTCGGAAACCAGGCTTTTTGTTTACCCAGCACCTCTGAGTCTAGATTCGGTAATGACTTAGCGACTTCAGCCATGGTTAAAAGCTATCCCTCAAGACGCTAACCCAGCCCCAAAGTCCGTACCTCATGACCAGAGTCCATAAGTCATTACTGAACCTGCAGCCACCTCAATCGGAGGAAGCAGCGTATGAGCAGAGAAGAAGAATCTCCTCGAAAAGCCACAAGTGTTTCGAGAAGCCACCATTATGGTGGCTTTTCGAAACACAAGTGGCTTCTCGGCAGGAGGAAAACAGGAAGAAAAAAAAGGGGAGCGCAAAATTTGACCTTCACGCCAAGCCTCGGTATAGTCTTATCCGTAAGCGTGATTGGCGCAGTGGTAGCGCGCTTCGTTCACACCGAAGAGGTCACTGGTTCGAACCCAGTATCACGCACCAATAACCCCCGTTTCAAGGAACGGGGGTTTTATTATGCCCACCGGTATTTGTGCCCACACGCAGTACAAACCCAGCCGCGGACACAACCACCCGAGAATGAGGTACCCCGTGACAACACCCGAACTCGCCGCAGCCACCGACTACGGACGCATGTACGCGCGCGTCCGCGGAGGAGAACTCCTCGTCCCCTCCATCACCACCGTCATCGGGCAACACGCCAACGACCTCAGCGGCTGGCACGGGTACATGGCCGCCAAAGCCGCCCTCGAAGATCAGCGCGCCTACCGCGCCTCCGGATCCCACGGCCTCAAGTTCGCCATTATCCGCGACGCCGCCAACGCCTCCGAACGATACCGCGACGCAGCCGCCGCCCGAGGCGACCGCGTCCACAACTACGCCGAAAACGTCGCCCTACGCGCCATGGGACGCGAACACAACCTCGACGAAAGCCGCGAACAGCTCATCATGAACGGCGAACAAGCCTACGCCGACCGCTTCGACGAATGGTGGGAAGCCTTCAAGCCCCGCCCCCTCGCCGCCGAAGTCACCATCTGGAACGACACCGTCGGCTACGCGGGAACCCTCGACCTCGTCGCAGAAATCGCAGGCCGAACCTGCATCATCGACTACAAAACCAAAGGCACCGACAAACGCGGCCGCGTCAAAGCACTCGACGAAAAAGTCGTCATGCAGCTCGTAGCCGGACTCAAAGCCGAAGAATCCCTCCTCGACCCCGACGCAGGCACCTGGGAACCCTGGAAATACGGCGACGCACCCGTCCTCATGGGCGTGGCCCTCGGCGAAACGCAGGTGCTGCCGCAGCAAGCAAACCCCGCCGTGCTCGAACGCAACTGGTACAAGTTCTGCGCCCTGCGCCGCGTCTGGGAATTCGACCGCCAGGTTCAAGAATTTGAAGACCCCGCGCTCATGCCCGTAGTGCCGCCACCTGCGGCATAGGCCAGCACCCCCGCCGACTAGAAGACTGGGCGGTATAGGGGAGTAGCGAGCGTAGGGGAGAGGATCAAACCCCCGAGGAGGTGAGCCCAGGGAGGTGAGGCTCAGCCCTCACCCTGCCGCCTCCACCCCCAGCGCCTCGATTCGTTCTAGATTCGCGCTACCGAATCGGCGACAATAGAACAAATAGGCAGAACGGCGCCCGCGCGCCCGCTGTGAAGAATGCGCCTGCTGGGAAAAACCGTCAGCGCAGTTCTGCCGCCATATTGAAATCCGTAAGCACATTCCCGGCCCGGCGCCGGCAAAGGAGAACCATGACCATCCTGAGCATCCGCACCGTAGGCGACCCGGTGCTGCGCAGCGTCTGCGACCCAATCACCGTCTTCGACGACGACCTGGCACGACTCATCGACGACATGCTAGAAACCATGTACGACGTGGGCGGCGTGGGCCTTGCCGGCCCGCAGGTTGGCATCTCCAAGCAGATCTTCACCTTTGGCGGCATTGACGACCGCGAAGGCTACATCATCAACCCCGTGCTTGAGGTTGGCGAAGAAGACCAGGAAGGCGGCGAAGGCTGCCTGTCCGTGCCCGGCCAGAAGTCCGCGACCCCGCGCAAGAACTGGGCGCGCGTGACCGGCGTGGACCGCCACGGCGAACCCCTCGTGCTGGAGGGTGAGGGCCTGTTCGCGCGCATGCTGCAGCACGAAACCGACCACCTGCACGGCAAGCTGTTCATCGACCGCCTCGTGGGTGAAGACCGCCAGCGCGTGATGCGTGCCCTGCGCGCCGCAGACTACAACACTGTTGCCGCGAAGACCGTGACCGAGCGTGCAACCCGCGTGGGCGGTGCCTTTGGCGGCGGCGGTGCGTTCGGTGCCGGTTCTGCTGGTTCCTCCTTCGGTAGCTTCGGAAAGTAGGCTCACATGCTCAACATCATTTACGCAGGCACCCCCGACGTTGCCGTGCCCCCGCTCGACTACCTGGCGAACTCCGATAAGGTGCGCGTGGTCGGCGTGCTCACCCGCGAAGACGCCCCCGTGGGCCGCAAGCGCGTGCTCACCCCCTCCCCGGTCGCGCAGCGCGCCGAAGAGCTCGGCCTGCCCATCGTGAAGGCAAACCGCTGGAACGACGAAGCCGCCGTAGCCATTGCCGAACTGAACGCTGACGCAGCCGCCGTGGTCGCCTACGGTGCCCTGCTGCCGCTGCCCGCGCTGGAATCCCTGCGTTACGGCTGGGTCAACCTGCACTTCTCCAAGCTGCCCGCATGGCGCGGCGCCGCCCCCGTACAGCGTGCCCTCATCGCCGGTGAGCAGGAAATTTTCTCCACCACCTTCCTGCTCGAAGAAGGCCTGGACACCGGCCCCACCTTCGAACAGGAATCCACCCCCGTAGCCGCCGACGACACCGCAGGCACCGTGCTGATGCGCCTCGCCACCAGCGGCGGCGCACTGCTTGAACGCACCTTCGAACGCCTCGAAGCGGGCGAGAGCGGCACCGTGCAGGTCGAGGACGAATCGGTCAGCTACGCCTCCAAGATGAGCATTGCCGACGGCCGCCTCACCTGGACCGAACCCGCAGAGCAGATCCTGGCACGCTTCCGCGGCGTCACCCCCGAACCCGGCGCATGGTGCGAACTGGGCGAAAACCGCTTCAAGATCGGTGGCCTGGCGGTAGCCGATGAGCGCCTGGTGCAGTCTCTGACCGAGGCGAACGGCGGCCCCCTCGCCCCCGGTGCGGTGCGTCTGCACGCGAAGAAGGTACTGGTCGGCACCGGTACCGAACCCCTGATGCTGCTGCAGGTTCAGCCTGCCGGTAAGAAAATGATGGATGCGCCCGCGTGGGCTCGCGGCGCTGGCAAGGACATGGCGGAAGGCCTGGTGGTACTCGTATGAGCAACGAAAAGCGCCCCTACAAGGGAGGACATGGCAAGCCCGGTCACGCTGGCAATGGCAAGCCTGGCAACGGCAAGTTCAGCCAGGGCGGCGGCCAGGGGTATGGTCAGAGTGAGGGCGGTGCGAAGCGTAAGCGTCGCCGCCGCTCCGGCGCTGGCAACGGCTCTGGTGTGAGTGAGCAGAACCGCCAGCAGTCCCAGAGCTCCCAGCGCTCCCAGAATCAGCGCTCCCAGAACCAGCGCTCTCAGGGCCGCCCGCAGAAGTGGAACGACAACTCCCGCAGCGAATCGCGCACCGGTCGCCGCTTCGATGGCCTGACCAGCGTCGAACGCGCCGCACGCCGCGCCAAGACCGAACACGACGACACCAAACGCGGTGGCGGCGGCACCTCCCAGCGCAATAAGAGCGGCCACGAACGCAACCGCCGCTCCATGTCCGCCCGCGAATTCTCCGCGGCGGCACCCTCCGCACGCTCGCGTACTGCAGACACCGCACGCGCAACCGTCTTCGACGTACTGCGCTCCGTGGCGGAATCTGACGCCTACGCGAACCTCGTGTTGCCCAAGGCGATCCGTAGCCACCGCCTCGACCACCGCGACGCAGGCTTCGCAACCGAGCTGACCTACGGCACGCTGCGCCACCAGGGCACCTACGACGCAATCCTCAGCCGCTGCGTAGACCGCCCCATCGAGAAGGTCGGCACCACCACCCTGATTGTGCTGCGCATGGGCGTGCACCAGCTGCTGAACATGCGCGTTCCCGCCCACGCGGCACTGAACCAGAGCGTGTCCCTAGCACGCGAAAAGATCGGCGCGGGCCCGGCAAGCTTCATCAACGCGGTGCTACGCCGCGTCTCCGAGCGCACCCCCGAGGAGTGGTACGAACTCATCATCGAGGACGCGAAGGATGACACCGAGCGCATGGCGTTGCTCGCCTCGCACCCCGGCTGGATTGTGCGTTCCATGCGCCAGGCACTCGTCGCGCACGGTCGCCCCGCCTCCGAAATTGAGCAGCTGCTCGAAGCGGACAACCTCGCCCCCGTGGTGAACCTGGTTGCGCTGCCCGGTCTGGGTAGCTTCGACGAGGCACGCGAACAGGGTGCCGTCGATGGCGAGCTGGTTGAAGGTTCGGCGCTGTACGCCTCCGGCGACTTGGCGCGCCTGGAATCCGTACGTGAAGGCACCGTCCGCGCGCAGGATGCCGGCTCCCAGCTGGTGGCACGCGCGCTCGCCGCCGCACCCCTGGACGGCACCGACACCGCCTGGCTCGACCTGTGCGCAGGCCCCGGCGGTAAGGCGGCGCTCCTTGGCGCGCTCGGTATTCAGCGCGGCGCATCCCTGGTCGCCAACGAGGCGGCACCGCACCGAGCCCAGCTCGTGGAATCCTCCATGCGCCCCCTGCCCGAGGACAGCTACACGGTACTCACCGGCGACGGCCGCCAGATCCGCGAGACCCTGCGCAAGAACGCCTCCAGCCTGCCCGGATCCATTGAACCCGGTCAGCTTTTCGACCGCGTGATGGTGGATGTGCCCTGCTCCGGTCTGGGTGCCCTGCGCCGCCGCCCCGAGGCGCGTTGGCGCAAGTCCCCGCGCGATATTGCCGAGCTGCTGCCCCTGCAGCGTCAGCTCCTGGACGCAGCCATTGAGGCGACCCGCCCCGGCGGCGTCATCGCCTACGTGACCTGCTCCCCGCACGCGGCAGAAACCCAGAACATTGTGGCTGAGGTGCTCGAAAGCGGCGCGGTCAGCCTGCTCGACTCCGCCGCCGCACTGCGCGAAGTCGCCCTGCACACCGAAGGCGCGAACGGCGAACCCGTGAGCGTGCTGGCGGGGGATAAGGACCCCGGCCACACCCCCGAAATCAAGGTCAAGAAGGGTGCCCCGGCCGTGAAGGCTTCTCAGAACCCGACCACCGCACAGCTGTGGCCGCACGTGCACGGAACCGACGCAATGTTCCTCGCCCTGCTGCGTAAGAACTAGCCGCTTCACCGCCTAGCATCATCCGCCATACGGCACGGATTTGAAAGGAACCCCATGGGTATTGCTATTAACCCGTCGATTCTTTCGGCGGATTTCGCGAACCTGCAGCGCGAGCTGGAGCGCATTTCCACCGCAGACGCCGCGCATATTGACGTGATGGACAACCACTTCGTCCCCAACCTCACCTGGGGCCCGCCGGTGGTCAAGCGTCTGCGCGAAATCTCCCCGGTGCCGTTCGACGTGCACCTGATGATTGAGGACGCCGACCGTTGGGCACCCGAATACGCCAGCATGGGCTGCGAGTCGGTGACCTTCCACGCGGAGGCGGCTATCGCCCCCATCAAGCTGGCGCGCACCCTGCGTGCTGAAGGGGCGAAGGCGGGTATGGCGCTGCGTCCGGCGACCGCCGTGGAACCCTACCTGGACATGCTCAGCGAACTGGACATGCTGCTGATCATGACCGTGGAACCCGGCTTCGGCGGCCAGGCGTTCCTGGACGTGATCCTGCCGAAGATCGCCCGCGCCGCCAAGGCGATTGAGGGCGCGAACCTGCCGGTGACCGTGCAGGTGGACGGCGGCATCACCGAAGAGACCATCCTGCGTGCCGCGGAGGCGGGCGCAACCTGCTTCGTTGCCGGTAGCTCGGTCTACGGTGTGGACGAGGCGCTCGGCGGCCCGGAGGCGGCCATCGCCTCCCTGCGTGCGGCGGCCGCATCGGTCAAGCGTTCCGGCGCCGGTTGCGGTTGCGGCCACTAGCGGTGCTTGCCGGTAACGGTGCTTGCTTGTAACGGTGCCCCGCATCGATGACACCCCCGCGTCTATAAAACCTCAACGCCCCGTTGTGAAGTCTGCGCCCCGTCGCGGCTCTTCGCGGCGGGGCGTTTTGCGTGCCAGGCGTTCTCAACCACCGCAGATTTATAGCAAGGTAATAGCAGGGGATAGACCCCCATTTAAGTGACGTAGTGTCAGCAAGACTATGACAAAGCGTGAAATACGTTACCCCGCGCAATTCCGCGGCAAAACCGGGCATTCCTGCGGTCGGAGAATCCAAGCTGAACCCGCCTTGATGTAACACTCAGATATCTGTAAGGTTAGGTATAGTTTAGTCATATCTAGGGGGAACTATGTCTTTCAACCGAACCGAGCTGACCGACGCCGAAAACCACGGCGCATCGGGCGTTAACCGCCGCGCATTCTTCGGCCTGGCGCTCGCCTCCTCGGCTGCTCTCGCCCTCGCGGCATGCAGCAGCGAGACCACCACGACCACCACTTCCGGCGGTTCCACCTCCGGTGGCAACAGCGGTACCCGCACCATCAAGGACATTGACGACGAGAATGTAGAAGTTCCCGCCAACCCGCAGAAGGTTATCGTCCTCTCTGAACCCACCCTCGACGGCCTGCTCGCCCTCGGCGTGACCCCCGTCGGTTCCGTCTCCGGTCGCGGCCAGTCCGGCGTGCCCAACTACCTTGCCGACCGCGCCAAGGGCGTGCAGATTATCGGCACCGTCGCCCAGGTCAACTACGAGCAGATCGGCAACCTTGATCCCGACCTGATTCTGGTCGACTCCACCGGCGTGGACAAGCGCTCCGAGGCCTTCGAAACCCTCAAGAAGATCGCTCCCGTCGTCTACTGCGGCTACGCGGGCGGCGACTGGCGCATCAACTTCCGCAACGTCGCCAACGCTATGAACATGGTCGACAAGGGCGAAGAAGTCATCAAGGCATACGAGTCAAACGCCGCAACGTTGAAGGATCAGCTCGCCCCCAAGTACGGCGACAAGACCTTCTCCATCGTCCGCTGGGCAGGCAACGGCCCCGCCCTGATCCTCAAGGAACTGCCTGCCGGCCAGGTACTCAACGACCTGGGCCTCAAGCGCCCCGAGGCGCAGGACCGCAACGGCCAGGGCCACTCCGAACCGGTCTCTCTGGAGAACCTGGCAACCATCGACGCGGACTACATGTTCCTCGGCACCCTCGGCGGCGCAAGCCAGAAGAACCCGAACGCACAGGGTACCGCAGGTCTGCAGGGCGCCGAAGAAGCACTGAATAAGGCGAAGGAAACCTCCGGCTTCACCAACCTGAAGGCAGTCAAGGACGACCACGTGATTCTCGTGGACGGCTCCAAGTGGACCTCCACCGGCGGCCCGCTGCTGCTCGAGGGCATTATCGAAGACGTCAAGAAGGCGCTTCCGCTCTAAACGCCCCACTCTAAATACCCTGTGAAGCAATCACCCGCTGAAGCTTCCGCCACCCTTCTCGCCGCGACCTAAAAACCGCGGCGGGAAGGGGATGCACGACCCACCACACCATCCTCAAGGACCACAATGACCGAAACTCGACCCGTGCGCACCGCAGCCCGCTACGGTGCCGTCGTGGCTCTCGCCGGCGCGCTCATCACCCCCGGAGCAGCGCTGACCGGCACCACTCTCGCATTCGCGGATACCCCCGCCGCCACCCAGCAGGAAGCTAAGGCTGCCGTGACCATCTCCACCGAGAAGTGGCGTGAAGGTAAGCTCGTGCTGCGCGGCACCGGCTTTACCAGCACCGCACCCGGTCGCGGCGCAGTGTTCGCCGTGAAGTTCCTCGACGCCCTGCCGGATGAAGCGCACCAGGCGATTAACCCGATCACCAAGAAGGGCGGCAACTCGCCCGCGAACTTCATGGCAACCGCCAAGGAGGACGGCACTTTTGAGGTTGAGGTGTCCCTGCCGACCCCCGAAAACACCGGTCTGACCGCTGAGCAGCTGAAGAACAAGGGCTGGACCGTGGAGGGTACCAGCCACCGTATTCAGGTGCTTTCCGGTTCCCTGGGCGGTACGGATGCGGACGGTAACACCTACGACCGTCGTGCATCTGTGTCGCAGAATATTACGCTGAGCGACCCGGCTCCGAGCCCGGCACCGACCGCTGAGCCCACCGCTGAGCCTTCTGCGACTGCCGAGCCTACCGCTGAGCCCAGCGTAACTGCAGAGCCTTCTGCAACTGCCGAGCCTACCGCTGAGCCTTCTGTGACTGCCGAGCCTACTGCGGAGCCCTCTGCTACCGCAGAACCCACCCCGGCACCTACCGCAGAGCCCACCGCTGACCCCAAGCCTGCTGACCCCAAGCCCGCGAACCCGGTGAAGGCGAATGTCACCATCTCCACCGAAAAGTGGCGCGAAGGCAAGATTGTGGTGCGCGGTGAAGGCTTCGTAAGTAATGCTCCCGGTCGCGGCGCCATATTTGCGGTCAAATTCCTGGATGCCGTCCCCGATAATGCGCACCAGGCCATTAACCCCCTGACCAAGAAGGGCGGCAACTCGCCCGCAAACTTCATGGCAATCGCCAATGAAGACGGCACCTTCGAGGTTGAGGTTCCCCTGCCCACCACCGAAAACACCGGCTTGAGCGCTGAAGATTTGGCTAAGGCAGGCTGGGCTACCGAAAATTCCGAGCACAACGTGCAGATCCTCTCCGGTTCCCTGGGCGGAGCAGATGAGCAGGGTAAAAACTACGACCGTGGTGTGTCTATTCGACAGAAGATTAAGCTCAGCGACAAGGCTCCGGAGTACGCCCCCATTGACGCACCCGAGCCGGTCAACGCCTCCGAACTGACCGCGGGTAATGGCGTGCAGGTGAGCCGTGACGGTTCCACCGTGACCGTGACCGTGCCGAATGCTGAACCGGGCACTTGGGTGTACGCCGCGA
Organism: Rothia sp. HMSC071B01; assembly: GCF_001808945.1. Lineage (NCBI taxonomy): Bacteria > Bacillati > Actinomycetota > Actinomycetes > Micrococcales > Micrococcaceae > Rothia > Rothia sp. HMSC071B01. The sequence goes on from NZ_KV795070.1 coordinate 87,473, forward strand.
CCTACCTCGGCAACTCCCCGCAGACCCTCTACGGCTCCGGCTGGAAGCGTCTGGATGGCAACCGCAGCTTCAGCTACGAAACCAGCGTGAGCATGCCCGCCGCCACCTACCGTGTGGTCGTGCACAACGGCAACCAGGGCGCTGAAAATGCGGTGCTCGGTTTTGCTGACATGACCGTGGAACGTGCCGTTACCCCTCGTCAGGAAGTTTCCCGCGATGAGCAGGACGCCACCGACCAGCAGGTCGAAGAGCTGAACGAGAACCCCGCAACCAGCACCTCTACAGCGCCGGTTCCCATGCGTAACGCGGGCGGCCGCATCAGCACCCGCGCCACCGACGTGGACGCATCCCTCGCCGCGCTCTCGCAGAGCACCGCTCCGGTCGTGAACCGCGTGCAGGCTAAGGCGAAGGTTCAGAGCGCGCAGAAGACCTTGGCATCCAACCTGCAGAAGACCGAAGCTAACGCAAAGAAGGCAGTGAAGGCTGCCGCCGGTTCGCAGAACTCGCAGAACACGCAGAACTCGCAGAAATCCGCCGCAGGTACGAAGGCGCAGGGCCCGGTCATTGAGGGTACTGAGCTGACCGGTCTGACCAAGTGGCTGGTCAACAACGCCAATAACCTGCTGCTTTCGGCGGCTGGCCTGGTGGTTTTGGCTGCGGCTCTGCTGCTGCGCACCTCCAAGAAGTAAGCTCTCTCAAGAAGTAAGCTCTGACCACACATTCATATCGGCACCGGCTCACGCCCCCCACTCTTGGCCCCGCACCCTTGAACAGGGGCGTGGGCCGGATGCCCCACTAACCACTCGGGTCGCAACCTACTGAACTGCACCGACCTACTGAACTGCACTGGCACGAACCCGGTAGCGTTCAGTGTCGACCCCGGTAATTTTGAAAGGACCACCATGCGTGCACCTTTTTCGGGAGCCCCGAAGGCATCCCTGACCTCTAAGGCGCTGACCGCCTGCGCTGCCGCAACCCTGGCGCTGGGCTTGGGTGTTGGCACCGCATCCGCTCTGCCTCCGGGCGGTGCAAAGGCATCGACCCCCGGCACCTCTTCGACCGTTTCCTCTTCTGTGAGCGAGCACGGCGTGATTTCCTTTAGCGTGAGCGGCTTCCCCGCGAATACTGTGGTGTCCGTGAAGGTGGACGACGGTAACCTGTGCCCCTCCGACGCGGCTCAGGGCGCTTGCGTGGTGCACCAGCAGAAGACCGATGGTAACGGTAACGTCTCCGGTTCCTTCATTCTGCCGGATGTTGGCGCTGGCACCCACACCCTGCGTTTCCTTGCAACTGGTGAGAAGCGTGACAAGGACGGCAAGTACCTGGGTACCGAGGCGTACAGCAACCGCAGCCCCGAGTTCACCGTGGTGGGTGAGGGCGGTTCGGATAATTCCTCCTCGAACTCTTCGGGTTCTTCCTCGAACCGCGGCTCTTCCAGCTCGAAGAGCAACGGTGGTTCCTCGAACGGCGGCTCGAACTCTAACAACTCAGACTCTGCAGACGAGGCTCAGGGCTCTAACGATTCCAACGAGTCCTCGTCCAATGGCGGCTCGAACGGTTCCTCGAATGGTTCTGCAGGCGGCGCGGCTGAGGCTGAGACCGTGTACACCGACGCTGACGGCAACACCATCACCAAGGAGGAGTACGACCGTCTGAACGCGGCAGCTGACTCTTCCGGTACCTCCGGTACCTCTGGCTCTTCCGCTGCGCCTGCTGCTTCGGCTTCTGCAAATGCCCAGAAGAAGGCGACCGCTTCGGCGAGCGCGTCCTCTTCGGCTGCTGCGCGCGGTACTGCGTCAAACCCGAGCGCTTCGGCTTCGGGCGCGGCTAACACCGCATCCACCGTTCAGACCGTGACTTACGGTGCTGCGTTCCCGTGGATTGGCGTGGTGGTTCTGGGCGTAAGCATTGTGGGTGCCGCTGCGCTGCTGCTGGCCCGCAAGCGCTAAGACATAACGTCGGATGCGGGTGGGGGAGTACCCTACCCGCTCCGGCGTTTCTCTCATTATCTACCGGTGTGCCGGGTGCCCCCTCTTGCGGCGGGGTGCCGGGTGCGCCTCCCCGTTTTCTTGTATCGAGCATAAGGAGCATAGTGGCCCGCACGAGCTCATTGTCCCGAGGTGTTCAGCAGGAGAGTACGTCCCGTCAGGGGTCTGTGATTCAGGGGCAGAAGTTGGGTAAGCGCCTGGCTTTTCTGTTCTTGTTTGCGGTGCTTTTGGCGGGTGCTGTGGCTGCTTCTTTGCTGTTCGGATCGAATAATCTTCCGCCGGATGAGGTTCTGGCTGTTTTTAATGGCACTGCTTCTGAGCAGGCGCAGACGATTGTGATGGAGCAGCGTATTCCGCGTACCCTGGTGGGTCTTGCGGCGGGTGCGGCGTTGGCTGTTGCCGGTTCGCTGATGCAGTCGCTGACCCGTAACCCGTTGGCTGAGCCCGGCCTGATGGGTGTGAATGCCGGTGCTGCGGTGGCTGTGATTGGCTCCGTGGTGGTTTTTGGCGTGATGGGTATTTGGCAGTACATGGTTGCTGCGACGATTGGTGGCGCGTTGGCTGCGGTGCTGGTGTACACGCTGGGTCGTGGCCGTGACGGGTCGATTGTGAAGCTCGCTCTGGCGGGTGTGGCGATTTCTGCGGCGCTGTCGGCGATTGCGCAGGGCCTGATTTTGGCTGATCAGGATGCGTATAACGAGTTCCGTGTGTGGGTTGCCGGTTCGCTGGAGGGCCGCGGTATGGATATCGCGTCGACGGTGGGTCCGGTGATTGTGCTGGGTATGCTGGTGGCGTTCTTTGTGGCTCCTGCGATTAATGCTTTGAGTATGGGCGAGGAGGCTGCGACCAGCCTCGGCGTGAGTGTGCGTACGACCCAGAATCTGACTCTTCTGGCGGTGACGGTGCTTGCCGGTGCGGCGACTGCTGCGGTGGGTCCGATTGGTTTTGTGGGTTTGGCGGTGCCGTTTGTGGTGCGTGCCCTACTCGGTAATGATGTGCGCTGGGTGAATTATGGTTCGGCGTTGTTGGGTCCGGTGTGGCTGCTGTGTGCTGACGTGTTGGCGCGTGTGCTGGTGGCTCCGCAGGAGACTCAGGTGGGTATTGTGGCGACTCTTGCCGGTGCCCCGGTGTTCTTGTTCTTGATGACTCGTCGTAAGGTGGAGGCTCTCTAATGTCGAATTCTTCCGCTCTTTCGATGGCGACTGCCACCACCTCCGCTAATCGTTCGGCGCGTCGTCGTGGCCGCGATTTGGGTGGCCGCCCGGTGCTGACTGTGCGCGGTCCTGTGAGCGCTCAGGTGCCGTGGCGCGTACTGATTCTGAATGTGGCGTTGGTGGTGCTGATTGCGGCGCTGGCGTTTTGGGGCATGTTGCAGGGTGACTACAATATCGCCTCGGATAAGGTGATCCCGGCGTTGCTGGGTGAGGGCAAGCAGATTACGGTGGCTTTCGCTCAGCAGCGTGCGGCGCGTATTGTGGCGGCGCTTCTGGTGGGCGCGGCGCTTGGTCTGTCGGGTGCGATTTTCCAGGTGATTTCGGGTAATGCTCTGGGTTCGCCGGATATTATCGGCTTCACGAATGGTGCCGCGACCGGTGCGCTTCTGCAGATTATTGTGTTCAATTCCGGCCCCGTTGAGGTTGCTCTGGGTGCCGTTGTTGGTGGCTTGGCGACCTCGGTGCTGGTGTGGTTGTTGACTCGCCGTACGGGTCTGCACGGCTTCCGCCTGGTGCTGGTCGGTATTGGTGTGGGCTCGACCCTGGCGGCGTTCAACGCGTTGCTGGTGGTGCGTGCCTCGCTGACTCAGGCGCAGACCGCGGCGTCCTGGCTTGCAGGTTCGCTCAATGACATCACCTGGGAGCGCACCTACGCGCTGCTGGGCCTGCTACTCGTGGTGACTCCGCTGCTGCTGATGCTGGTCCGCCCGCTGGGCGCGATTCGTTTTGGCGACCAGGTGGCATCCGGTTTGGGTGTGAGCGTGAACGCGTACCGTGTGGCGGCGCTGTTCATCGGTGTGCTTCTGGTGTCGCTGGCGACCGCGACGACTGGCCCGATTGCCTTTGTCGCCTTGGCGGCACCGCACATCGCGAAGACCCTGTCTCGCAGCGGCGGGGTGGGTTTCACCTCCGCGGCACTCATGGGTGCGCTCATGGTGCTCGGCTCTGACCTGATTGGCCGATTCGCTGTTCCCGGACGCATCATTCAGGTGGGCGTAGTGACCGGCGCGATTGGCGGCCTGTACCTGATTTACCTGATTTACCTCGAAAGGAAGAAGAGCTAGTGAACACTAGTGTGACGACCCGCCTTGAAGGCGAGAACATGGTGGTTGCCTACGGTGAGCATACGGTGCTCAACGGGGTAGATTTTCAGGTGCCGGAGGGGGAGCTGACCGTTATCTTGGGCCCGAACGCCTGCGGTAAGTCGACCACCTTGAAGGCTCTTGCCCGCGTGAACCCGCTCAAGGAGGGTGAGGTTCGCCTGGACGGCACCCCACTGCCGCAGATGAAGTCCCGCGCTATCGCCAAGATCCTGGCGATGCTGCCGCAGACCCCGGAGGCGCCTAGCGGCGTGACCGTGGCGGATGTGGTGGCGCGCGGCCGCTACCCGCACCAGTCGCTGCTGCGTTCTTGGTCTGATGAGGACGAGCGCGCCTGCGTGGAGGCGATGCAGGCGGCGAATGTGCTGGAGCTTGCTGAGCGTCCCATTGAGGCGCTTTCGGGCGGTCAGCGTCAGCGCGTGTGGATTGCCATGACCCTGGCGCAGCAGACCCCGCTGATTCTGCTGGATGAGCCGACCACTTACCTGGATATCACGCACCAGATTGAGGTGCTGAACCTGACGAAGAAATTGCATTCCGAAGGGCGAACGGTAGCCGTGGTTTTGCATGACCTGAACCTCGCTTTCAGGTATGCTACTCATGTTGTGTTAATGAAGCAGGGCCGGATTATCGCTCAGGGCGATCCGCGTGCGATAATTACACCGGAACTCATTCAGGAAGTTTTTGACCTGCAATCGGTCATTATTCCTGATCCATGCACTGGTACCCCTTTGGTTATTCCGAAGGAGAACCAAACAATTCATATTGCCGCTGACGCTATTTCGGCGGCCCGCGAAAGCGAATAGTTTTCGCCCCTAAGCCGCGTGGGAGTTAGCACCAACCGTCTCAGTACGGGTGGAAAAGCTCGGCATTGCGCCAAGCAGCGAACGCTAGGATCTGAGGGACCCAGGATCCCCTGCGCGTAGGGCGCCTACCCGGTGCTCGCCCGTCTTTGACGCATGAACGGATCCGAGCACTGGGTAGGTTCCATTTTGGGAACCCGTAGATGAGGCACCGAGACTGCCGCATGAGACTTTGAAAGTTGCGACTTGAGAGGTTTGATGCACGGTCTCGGTGCCTCATCTCTTTTAACTTCTGGGCTGGGCTGGTCTTAGGTGGGGCTGGGCTGGGCGGGGTTGTGGCAGCTTTGTGCTTGGGTTTTATTAGCGTGTGCTCGCTGTCATGAATGTCATGTTGTGGTTCTTTCGCTTTTCCCTTTGGCTGGAGTTTGGGTAAGGGATACCATAGAGTGAGGTAGTAGAGGCTAACTAACGATAATGCGCCTCCTCACCGATTCTCACCGATTGAGTGTTTCCACAGACCAAGGAGGAACCGTTGGGCGAGCACGAACCCACCGCGACCGTTCCCGCGCAGAGTATTTCTGCCCAGAATACTTCTGCACAGAACACTTCTGAACAGGCTACTTCGGCGCAGCCGCGTACCGTTGCGCCGACCGTGCGCCCGGCCCCTCCCAAGATCCCGCGCCCCGTACCGGCACCGCGCGTGGACAGCCCCCTCATTAGCGCCATTATCGCCGAGGCGGTCAGCCCCGAAGAGCTGAACGCCCGCATCCTTGAGGTCGTCTCCGAAGGCACCCCCATTATCGAGCCGGTGCACCGCGAAGACGGCAGCATCAGTGAGAACGAGCGAATCGTCACCTTTCTGTACCACAACGAGCAGGCGGAGCAGGTGCTCATGTTCATCAACCGCCTGACCGATGAGAAGAACCTTGACCGTTCCCTCATGGCCCGCATCGAGGGCACTGGCTGGTGGCAACTGAGCATGCAGATGGAAACCACTTGGCGTGCCTCCTACAACTTCTTGCCGGCGCTGCCCGGCGAGCGCCCCGCCTGGCTGGGCGATGATGACCAGGTGCGTCTGCGCGCCGCCCTGGATTCCGGTGAGGGCGACCCGCTGAACCCCGAGACCGCGTGCAACCGTATCGGTCGTTGCATGGGTGTGGTGCAGCTTGAGCACGCGCCGGTGCAGGAGTTCATCCTGACTCAGGAAGAGATTGACGCGCTGCCCGCCCCTGAGTGGATGCAGACCTCTGACGGTCACCAGTATGTGCTCGGCCGCGTGGGTGACCCCGCCCCGGATGCGCCGCTGTTCATCCAGTTCGACGGTGAGATGTGGTTCAGCCAGGGTATGGAGCACACCCTCAACCGTGCCCACGAGGCTGGCCGTATTCCGGCGATGCACGTGTTCTTCCTGCACTCTGGCGGTCGTGAGAACCGCTGGAAGGAGCTGAACGGCGACAACCCGATTGCCGACTACCTGGTAGAGATCGCGTTCCCGCACCTGGAGGCAGTGCACGGCATTAAGACCGCGCCGCAGAACATTGTGATTAACGGTCAGTCGCTGGGCGGGCTGTCCTCCCTGCTGGCGGTGCTGAGCCGCCCGGAGGCGTTTGGCGGCGCGATTGCGCAGTCTTCGTCGCTCTGGCAGCCGCAGGTCATGGACCGCCTGGACGAGCTGGAGGCGGCGGGTGAGATTGACCGCCTGCGCCACCTGTACCTTGAGATTGAGGTGGGGGAGCAGGAGTGGGTTCTGGTACCGCCTCACCGCGAGCTGAAGGAGCGCCTGGAAAAGCTGGGCCTGAAGAATGCGCGTTGCACGGCCTTCAACGGCGGTCACGATTATGCGTGCTGGCGCGGTGCGATTGTGCCGGCGTTGGAACGTATTATTGCTGCCCGCCGGGAGGCTGAGCGCGCTGAGCGGAGCTTAGCTGAGGAGTAGCGAGAGATCGCCTAGGGATCCTGCACGGGTAGAGCACACCCCGCATGGTGGGCGTGCGCGGTTCCCGTTAGGGTAAACACCGCCGCGCCCGTATCCTAGAGAAGTACAGCCTAAGAGAAGTGCAACACTACCGCGCCGCGAGGGGTGCCGAAGGGTACCCGGCGTAGGTTGCGCACCCGCCCTCATTGACGAGATGGCATCACGCTGCGAACGCACGCAGCACGTGAGCGCTATAGAAACCGCAAACGACACAGAAATCGAGAGAAGATGACCGTAGAACGTAGCCCCCTGGCCCCCACGCCGCTCATCCCCGAGTCTTTTGCCGCGAAGTACCGCGAAGCCGGCTACTGGATTGACCAGACCATCCCCGAGTTCCTGCTGGATGCATGCCGCGCTAAGCCGCACTTCCCGGCGCTGGTGGCGATCTCGCACGCGCAGCTTACTGAGGACGGCAAGCCTCAGCAGATTCGCCTCTCCTACGGTGAGCTGGAGGCGGCAGGTCGTGCCGCTGCTGCGCGCCTCGTTCAGGCTGGCGTGCAGCCCGGTGACCGTGTGCTGCTGCAGCTGGGTAACACCGCCGAGTACCTGGTGTACCTGCTGGGTATTTTCTGGGCGGCGGCGCTGCCGGTGTTCTGCCTGCCGCAGCACCGCACCACCGAGCTCGTGCACTTTGCGACCCGCACCGACGCGGCGGCGCACGTGTTCTCTTCGCTGACCCCGGGCGCAGATTTTACCGCCCTGCACGAGGACGTTGCCGCCGAGCTGCGCAAGAACTCCCTGGAGCCGCCGGTTGCTATTGATGTTGCGGAGCCGCTGACCCCTCTGACCGAAGAGGAGCTCGCTGAAGAGTTCGTGCCCGGCGTCATTCAGAACACCGAGAACCTGCGTGCGAGCGAGCAGGTGGCGTTCCTGCAGCTCTCCGGCGGTACGACCGGCATTTCGAAGCTGATTCCTCGCACTCACGCCGCCTACCTGTACTCGGTGCGCGGCTCGGTCGATATCTGCAAGCTGAACAACAACACGACCATGCTCGTGGTGCTGCCCGCCGCGCACAACTTCACGATGAGCTCGCCCGGTATTCTGGGCGTCATGTGCGCCTCCGGCAAGCTGGTGTTTGCGGCGGATCCGTCCCCGCAGACTGCGTTCCACCTCATTGAGATGGAGGGTGTGACCACCTCCGCGCTGGTGCCGCCGCTGGCTCAGGCGTGGGTCGCCTCCGCGGAGAAGCGCGGCGTGTCCCTGCCGTCCCTGCAGACCCTGCAGGTGGGCGGTTCGAAGCTGGCTCCGGCGGTTGCGGGCAAGATTGAGTCGGTGCTCGGTTGCACCGTTCAGCAGGTGTTCGGCATGGCTGAGGGTCTGGTGAACTACACCCGCTCGACCGACCCGATTGAGCTACGCCTGAGGACTCAGGGTTACCCGATCAGCCCCGACGACGAAATCCTGATTGTTGATGATCAGGACCAGCCGGTCAAGCGCGGCGAGAGCGGCCACCTGCTCACCCGCGGCCCGTACACGATTCGCGGCTACTACCTGGAGGAGAACGCGAACCGCTACGGATTCACCGAGGACGGCTTCTACCGCACCGGTGACATTGTGCGACTGGTCGCAGGCAAGTACCTTGAGGTGACCGGCCGCGCGAAGGACCAGATTAACCGCAATGGCGAGAAGATTGCCGTGGACGAAATCGAAGAGCTGGCGCTGACCCACCCCGACGTTTTTGACGCCGTGGTCCTGGGCATCCCGGATGAGACCGTGGGTGAGCGCGTGGGCCTGGTCATTGTGCCGCAGGAAGGCGCCGACCTGGGCGAAAACCCGCGCCGCACGATGCACGAGTTCTTCACCTCGAAGAAGCTCGCCGACTTCAAGATCCCGGAGCGCGTGCAGGTTCTGCAGGAGCTGCCCACCACGAACGTGGGTAAGATTTCTCGCCGCGAGCTGCGCGCCAAGCTTGCCGAAATTTTCGGCTAAACCCTTTGAGCTGACCATTTTCGGCTAAACCGTCGCCCTTATTCCTACCCCTATTGAGGAGAAAAATGTCCGCATTTGAGACCCTGCGCCCCATCATGGAGAAGTACATCGTCGAGCCCGACTCCCTGCAGACCGCTTTTGACGAGCCGACCACCGACCTGTTCTCCCTAGGCATGGACTCTATGGGCGCATTCGCCCTGCTCGACGACCTTGCCGCTGAGGGCGCCGTGATTGAGTTTACCGAGCTGGTGGAGAACCCGACCGTGGAGTTCATCGCCTCCCGCCTGGGCTAAGCGTTATCGCACCCCGAGTGCCCGCCTGCCGCGAATGCAGACGGGCGCCCGGGGTGTTTGCTACTCGCCTCGTTTTTCTTTGCGCCGGTTTTACGCCGTGTTGTGTGGTTGCGTTTACCCTTGTCAGTGCACTTCTGCCAGTGCACTTCTGTCAGCGTGAAGCGGCGGGGCAGTAGCCTACCTTTCACACCTACCTTTAACACACCGCATATCATCCCTAATCCAGACCCTTGTTCCAGACCTTGAGAGGCCACCATGGGCGTAGCTGATACTACCGCACCCGCTAGCTTCGGGACTGCTTCCGACCTTCGCACCGCCGCGAACCCCTCCGCACAGCACAGCGCTGACAGCCCCTGGCTGCCGCTGACCACTAACGCACGCGGTATCTACTTTGCCGCCGCGATTGACCCGACGAACCCCTGCTACAACACCGCGGAGGTTCTGCAATGCCCCGCAGACACCGACCTCGCTCTGCTGCGTGAGGCTTTTGAGCAGCTCTACCGCGAGAACGAGGGCTTCCGCGTGCGCACCCGCATTGCTGATGGTTCCGCATCCCAGCAGATTCTGACCGAGGAGGCGTTCCTCGCGGGCATTGACCTGCTCGTGGATGAGGGCGAACTGGAGGAGGGCGAACTGAGCGGCACCGCCGAGGCGGGGGAGGAGAACGCCTCTGACCTGCCCGAATCAGCCCTGCCTGACTCTGATTTGCCCGCGCCGGTGCGCGCCTGGGCGCAGCGCCTGCTCGCCCAGCCCCTCGCCACCGATGAGGGCGTGACCGTGCGTAGCGCAGTGGTGCGTTACGGCGGGTTCCTCTGGGTGTACCATTCCTTCTCCCACGTGGTTGCCGACGGATTCGCCGCGTTCAACGGCCTCTCCCGTGTGGCGGCGATATACCGCGCCCTGTCCGCCGGTCAGCCGGTTCCGGCAACCCGTCGCATGAGCCTGCAGCAGCTGCTCGACGCGGACGATGACGCCTCCACCGCCCGTGATGAAGACGTCGCCTTCTGGGAGGCGAGCGGCGCCCTGGAGCAGGAAGACACCTCGCTGGCGGGTCGTACCGCCTCCCCGTCGGCGCAGTCTGTGCGCCTGGCGTTCAGCATTGATACGCCCACCCAGCAGGCCCTGCTGGATGCGGCAAAGCAGCACGCCGTCTCCTGGCCCGTGTTGGCGACCGCCGCCGTCGGCTCGTACCTGGCGCGTGTGGGCGGCTACCCGCAGGCTTCGTTCGGTGTGCCGCAGATGAACCGCATGTTCGCCCGCACCCTGCCGGAGGCGACTCGCGCCCTGGGCACGGTGAGCGCGCAGACCGGCTGTACCGCGGTGAACGTGCTGCCGGTGCAGGTCGCGGCGACCGGCCCCATCGCGGAGTCCCTGCACTCAGTGAAGGAACAGTACGCCCGCAACGCGGAGCATCCGCTGGCTCGTCAGGAAGACCTCGAGCGTACCGCGCGTAATGCCCAGTCCAGGCTGTTTGGTGCGCAGATTAACGTGGTGCCCTTTGACGCGGTGCTGCCGCTGGCGGCACCCTCCAAGGACGAGTCCGGATCCGCGGTACCGACCGCGCGCATTCACAATATCTCTGCCGGTCCGGTTGCCGATGCGACCTTCACCCTGCGCGGCATGCCCGGCCGCGGCAACAGCATCTCCTGCGAGATTGACATGAACCCGGCGCTCTACACCGCTGAGGAGCTGGAACGTCACGCCGCCCGCCTGAGCGAGTGGCTACCCGCCTACGCGGCGGAGGCGCAGCGCGAGGGTGCCTCCCTGAACAACCTCGGCTTGGCGACCGAGGCGGAGCTTGCGACCCTGCGCGAGCTGACCGCCCCGGCGCTTACCGAGCACCCGATGGAGTACAAGACCCTGCTGGATCGTTTCCGTGACGCGGTGGCAGCGCATCCGCAGGCGCTCGCCGTGCTGGATTCTGCCCCCGTGCCCGGTGAGGTGCTCACCCCAGAGTCGGATCGCGCCTACGCTTTTGACCGCGCCCTCACCTACGCCGAGCTGGACGAGCGCGCCCGTGCGCTTGCCGCGCAGCTGCTGGACTGGGGCGTTCGCCCTTCCGATGCGGTGGGTCTGCGTGTGCACCGCGGCGCCGAGCAGTACGTGGCGCTGTACGCCCTGCTGTACGCTGGCGCCACCTACGTGCCGGTGCTTCCGGATCTGCCCGCCGAGCGTGTGGGCGTGATGATGGAGGACGCCGAATGTTCCCTGCTGCTGCACGGCCCCGGTCTGCAGCCCCTGAGCGCGGAAGAGCTGAACCCGCAGGAGCCGCAGCGTCACGCGAACCTGCCGCAGCATACTCTGCCCCTACTGAGCGCCGAGGAACCCAACGGGGAACACTCCTCAGCACCCGCCGCCGAGGAGCTTCCGGGCATGAAAACCGGCCTGGACGAGGACGCTTACGTGCTCTTCACCTCCGGCTCCACGGGCAGGCCTAAGGGCGTTGCCATCAGCCACCGCGCGATTGATAACCGCCTGCGCTGGCAGCAGCATCAGATTCCGGTGGGGGAGGGCGACCGCGTTCTGCACAAGACCCCCATCTCCTTTGACGTGCACGTGTGGGAGCTGTACTGGCCTCTCGCCGAGGGTGCCGCCGTGGTCATTGCCGCCCCGGAGGGTCACCGCGACCCCGCCTACCTGGCGCGCGTGTTTGCCGAGCAGTCCGTCACGGCGGTGCACTTTGTGCCGACCATGCTGTCGGCGCTGACCTCTTCGCCGGCGGCGCGCCGCATCCTGGCTGATGCTGGCTTCGGTCAGGATCGAGAGCAGCCCCTGCGCTACGTGGTCTGCTCGGGTGAGGCGCTGCAGAAGGACCAGGTGCAGGCTGCGGGCGAGGTTCTGGGCGTGTACCCGCTGAACCTGTACGGCCCGACCGAGGCGGCGGTGGACGTAACCTTCTGGGAGACCGCCGCCGACCCGCAGCGCGAGAGCGTGCCCATTGGCGAGCCCGTCTGGAACACCGGCACCCTGATTCTTGACCCGACCGGCCACCCCGTGCCGGTGGGTGTGACGGGCGAACTGCACCTGTCGGGCGTGCAGCTGGCGCGCGGCTACAAGAACAACCCGCAGGCGACCGCCGCGGCTTTCGTGGAGCAGGCTCCTGCTGGTGCGCTCGCACTGCTGAACGGTGAGAGTCAGCGCCTGTACCGTACGGGCGATTTGGCGTGCTGGGAGATTCTTCCCGATGGCCGTGCCGTCATTGGTTACCGCGGCCGCACGGACTATCAGATTAAGGTGCGCGGTCAGCGCCTGGAGCTGGGCGATATTGAGATGGCTCTTGCCGCGGTTGAGGGTGTGAGCGCTTCGGTGGCTCTGCTGTACCGCGGTTTGCGCGAGCCTGCCCTGGCGGCGGTGCTGGAGGTGGGCGATGTGCCCGCCGAGCGTGCCGCGCAGCTGGTGGAGACGGCGCGTGAGCATTGTGCGCAGGTTCTGCCGGATTACATGGTGCCGACCCTGTGGCATACCCTGCCTGCGTTGCCGGTGAGCCCCTCCGGTAAGGCGGATCGCAAGCTGTTGGCGTCCCTGGACCTGACCCCTCAGACTTCCGATGCCGAGGGTCCGCACGGTCTGCTGGAGCAGCAGCTGTGCTCGATTATTGCGGGTGTGCTGGGTCGTGAGCGTTTTGGCGTGGACGAGGATTTCTTCGCCTCGGGCGGTCATTCGCTGGCGGCTCTTGAGGTGATTGCCGCGGTTGAGGAGCAGCTGGGTCTGAGCGTGAGCATCGGTGCGCTGTTTGCGCATCCGACCGTGCAGGCTTTGGCGGCGTCCATTGCGGGCGAGCGTGGCGAGGGTGCCGAGTTCGCGCCGGTTCTGCCGCTGCGTGAGCACGTTTTGACTCAGCGCGAACACGTTGTGACTCAGCGTGAGCAGCCCGTTGTCCCCGATACTACCGAGGCCCCCGCGCCGCTGTTTATCCTGCCGCCTGCGGGTGGTTTGGGCTGGTGCTATGCGGGGTACCTTTCGCATCTTCCGGCTCAGCAGGGTGTGTATGCTGTGCAGGCTGAGGCGTTCTCTGATCCGCAGGCTGGGTTTGCGTCGAGCCTGCAGGAGCTGGCTGAGGGCTACCTGAAGCTGATTGAGAAGACCCTGGCGGAGCGTTCGTTGCCGCGTCGTTTTGCGTTGATGGGCTGGTCTGTTGGCGGTACTGCCGCGGTGCAGGTTGCGGCTCTGGCGCAGGCTGCGGGTGCGCAGGTTGAGCGCGTCATCCTGTTGGATGCGTATCCTTCGGAGCAGTGGCAGGGCGTGCCTGCGCCGGATGAGCAGGAGAGCTTCCGTGCGCTGTTGCGTATGGGCGGTTTGCCGGAGCCTGCGGCTGGTGAGCAGCTTGACCTGCCGGGTACGTTGGAGCGTCTGCAGCGGGCGGGTTCGGCGATGGGTTACCTACCGGAGGAGAAGTTGGGTGTGTGCTTGGGTAGTATGCGTGCTTCGGCGGCGTTGATGCGTGGTGCTGAGCAGGCGTTCTTTGATGGTGATGTGTTGCTGGTGGGTGTGCCGCATGAGGATCAGCCGTATTTGGACGCGGCGGGTTGGTCGGCGCATGCGTCGTCGTTCCGTGCGGTGCTGCTGGAGGGTACGCACCCTGATCTGGTGAATCCGGCGCGTTTGGCGGAGGTGACCGGCCACTTCGCAGGCTAACTCCCTATAACTGTTTTCCCCATAACTGATGTAGCCCGGAGGTAATAGTCGTTACCTCCGGGCTACATCAGTTAAAACATGCAGTCCAGCTACAGCACAAAGTTAAAACACGAATGCCCCCGGTCGATGAATCATCAACCGGGGGCATTCGTTTAGCTTCTAACGCAGAACCGGGGTTCTACAGTCAAATGCTTAGTGCTGCTCCAGCTCGGAGTTAGCGTTCACGTTCAGCAGGTCGTACTTAGCGAATGCCTTCGCGGGAACGTCTGCTGCAACCTCGCCGCGCTTTGCCAGCATCTGCAGGGTGCGGACAACAACCGACTCTGCATCGATGTGGAAGAAGCGACGTGCACCCGGGCGGGTGTCTGCGAAGCCGAAGCCGTCAGCACCCAGGGTTGCGAAGTCGTTCGGAACGAACTGGCGGATCTGGTCGGGAACATCCGAAGCGAAGTCGGTGGTCGCGACGATCGGGCCAGCAGCGCCAGCCAGCTTCTGGGTCACGTAAGGAACGCGAGCGGGCTGGTTCGGGTTCAGCAGAGCCTCTTCCTCAGCGGCAATGCCGTCGCGGCGCAGCTCGGTCCACGAGGTGACAGACCAGACGTCTGCGGAGACGCCCCAGTCCTCAGCCAGCAGCTGCTGAGCCTTTTCAGCCCACGGAACAGCAACGCCGGATGCCAGCAGCTGTGCCTTGGGGCCGGAGGTCAGCGGGGACTCGCTAATCTTGTGGATACCCTTGATGATGCCCTCAACGTCAACGTTTGCCGGCTCAGCAGGCTGGTGAATCGGCTCGTTGTACACGGTCAGGTAGTACATGACGTTGTGGTCTTCGTCCTTGGTACCGTACATCTGCTCGATACCGCGCTCCACGATGTGAGCGATCTCGTAGCCGTAAGCCGGGTCGTAGATCTTGAACGCCGGGTTGGTGGACGCCAGAATCGGGGAGTGGCCATCGTTGTGCTGCAGACCCTCGCCGGACAGGGTGGTACGACCTGCGGTTGCACCGATGACGAAGCCGCGGCACAGCTGGTCGGCAGCAGCCCAGAAGCCGTCGCCAGTGCGCTGGAAGCCGAACATCGAGTAGAAGATGTAAATCGGGATCATCGGCTCGCCGTGGGTGTCGTAGGAGGAGCCCAGTGCGATGAACGCAGCGGTTGCGCCTGCCTCGTTAATACCCACGTGAACGATCTGGCCCTCGGGGGACTCGGTGTAGGTGAGCATGAGCTGGTGGTCAACGGGCACGTAGTTCTGACCGTTGGGGTTGTACAGCTTAGCCGAGGGGAAGAAGGAGTCCATACCGAAGGTACGTGCCTCATCGGGGGTGATGGGAGCGATACGGTGACCGAAGCCCTTCACGCGCATGAGGTCCTTCATCAGGCGGACGAACGCCATGGTGGTAGCAGCGGTCTGCTTGCCGGAGCCCTTCTTGGTCTGTGCGTAGACCTTGGACTCGGGCAGGATAATCTCAGGCTGGGTGTTTGCACGGCCGGGGATGTAACCGCCGAGTTCCTTACGGCGTGCGTGCATGTACTGCAGTGCCGGGTGGCTTGCCTCGGGCACGTAGTACGGCGGGTTGTACAGATCCTTCTCCAGCTCCTCGTCGGAGATGGGGATGTTCAGGTGGTCACGGAAGCCCTTCAGTGCTTCCATGGTGAACTTCTTGATCTGGTGGGTGGAGTTACGTGCCTCGAAGTAGGGGCCGAGCTCCGCACCCTTAATGGACTGTGCCAGGATGACGGTGGGCTTGCCCTTGGTCTCCATAGCTTCCTTGTAGGCTGCGTAGAGCTTCTTGTCGTCGTGGCCACCCAGGCGCAGGTTGAAGATCTGCTCGTCGGTCAGGTCTGCAACCAGTTCCTTGGTTTCGGGGTACTTGCCGAAGAAGTGCTCGCGGATGTAGCCACCGTCTTCGCCACGGAAGGTCTGGTAGTCACCGTCGAGGGTCTCGTTCATCAGCTGGATGAGCTTGCCGCTCTTGTCCTTCTTGAGCAGCTCGTCGTAGTCGGAGCCCCACAGGACCTTGATGACGTGCCAGCCTGCGCCGCGGAAGAATGCCTCGAGCTCCTGAACGATCTTGCCGTTACCGCGAACGGGGCCGTCCAGACGCTGCAGGTTGCAGTTGACGACGAAGGTCAGGTTGTCCAGGTGCTCGTTTGCAGCCAGCTGCAGTGCACCACGCGACTCGGGCTCGTCCATTTCGCCGTCGCCCAGGAATGCCCAGACGTGCTGCTCGGAGGTGTCCTTGATCTTGTGGTTGTGCAGGTACTTGTTGAAGGATGCCTGGTGGATTGCGTTCAGGGGGCCCAGACCCATGGAAACGGTCGGGAACTGCCAGAACTCGGGCATGCAACGGGGGTGCGGGTACGAAGGAATACCGTTTGCGCCCTTGGTCTTCTCCTGGCGGAAGCCGTCCATCTGCTCTTCGGTCAGGACGCCCTCAACGAATGCGCGGGAGTAGACACCGGGGGAGGAGTGACCCTGGAAGAAGACCTGGTCACCGCCACCGGGGTGGTTACGGCCGCGGAAGAAGTGGTTCTGGCCCATTTCGTAGAGGTCAGCCACACCTGCGAAGGTGGAGATGTGACCGCCAACGCCGATGCCCTTCTTCTGGGCACGCTGAACCATGATTGCTGCGTTCCAACGAATCCATGCGCGGTACTGGCGCTCGAGTTCCTCATCACCGGGGTACTCGGGCTGCTGGTCGACGGGGATGGTGTTGATGTAGTCGGTCTTGACCAGAGTCGGGACCTTAACACCCTTTGCGCCAGCCTCCTTGAGTAGTGCGCGAAGGATGTACTCTGCACGCTCGGTGCCGTGAGTCTTGATAAGGTCCTCGAGGGACTCGGCCCACTCCTGGGTCTCTTCTACGTCGATGTCCTTGAAGCCATCGAGAAGGGTGCTCAGGGAGTGCTCGTTCGGTACGTTAGCCAAACTAATCCAACCTCTCTTCTGTGCGGTTGTGAGATCGCCCGCCGCGCGTTGTTGCGTTGTCGAACAATCTTTGTGTTTAAGCGCTATAGGTCTGTAAGACCCACTTCGCTTCTTATCTCTACTATCTTAGACCTAAAGGTGCCTCTCTTGGTCTCAAATGGGGGTTTTTGTGATGTGGGTTTCGCATTGTGGCTATCTGAGTGGGAAAAATGCGCATCAAAAGTACTAGTTAGGGTCTTTTTGCACCTAAATGGCGCGGAATGACGGGGTTGGCGGAATGGCGCGGAACGAGGGGGCGTGACCCATCTGAGGGGAGGGTGTCAACTATGGCTTGGTGTGGCTTGGTGTGGGGTGCAGTGGGAAAAGGAAAAAAATATTGAGACATAGAACACGCTCCGTGGATTTGCATGTCATACCGAAAGCCCGTATAGTTTTTTCTTGTGTTCGCCACTGGGTCGTCAAACGAAACGGTGAGAACTACGGGTCTTTAGCTCAGCTGGTAGAGCGCCACGTTTACACCGTGGATGTCATCGGTTCGATCCCGGTAGGACCCACCAATTACCCCGGTACCGCAAGGTATCGGGGTTTTTCCGTTCTAAGCACTTTCTCCACGCGCTATATCTCTCCAAGAGTGAGAAGGGCGACTCTTCAGAGCATAAAAGTGCACTCCACCTATATATAGCCTGCCCTCAGCGCGTATCCTTATATACATGACTGAAAACAAGAAGGCACAGATTGGTGTCACCGGCCTTGCTGTCATGGGCGCGAACCTCGCCCGCAACCTGGCACGTAACGGCTACACCGTGGCACTGCACAACCGTTCCGTAGAGAAGACCGACGCACTGCTGGCTGAGCACGGCGCAGACGGCGACTTCATCCGTACCGAGTCCCTGCAGGAACTCGTCGACTCCCTCGAGTCTCCCCGCCGCATCCTGATTATGGTCAAGGCGGGCGCACCCGTCGACGCTGTTATCGAGCAGCTCACCCCCATGCTCGATGAGGGCGACATCATTATTGACGGCGGTAACTCCCACTTCCCCGACACCATCCGTCGCGAGCACGCCCTGGCTGAAAAGGGCCTGCACTTCGTGGGCGTCGGCGTGTCCGGTGGTGAGGAAGGCGCCCTCTGGGGCCCCTCCATGATGCCCGGCGGCTCCGCCGAGTCCTACAAGCACATCGGCCCCATGCTCGAGAAGATTGCCGCTAAGGCTCCCCAGGACGGCGCACCCTGCTGCGCATGGATCTCCACCGACGGCTCCGGCCACTTCGTGAAGATGGTCCACAACGGCATCGAGTACGCCGACATGCAGGTGATTGGCGAGGCCTACGACCTGCTGCGTTCCGTGGCCGGCATCGAACCCGCCGAGCAGGCAGAGATCTTCAAGGCCTGGAACAAGACCGAGCTGAACTCCTACCTGATCGAAATCACCTCCGAGGTGCTCGCACAGGTGGACGCCAAGACCGGCAAGCCCCTGGTCGACGTAATCGTTGACGCCGCCGGCCAGAAGGGTACCGGCCTGTGGACCGCTAAGGCTGGCCTGGACCTCGGTTCTCCCGTCTCCGCTATCGCAGAGTCCGTGTTCGCACGCGCCCTCTCCTCCTCCGAGCGTGAGCAGCGCGAGCAGGCACAGCGCGAACTGCCCGCAGGCCTAATCGCAACCACCGGTATCGGTGCAGGCGACCCCGAGTTCGTTGAGGATGTGCGCCGCGCGCTCTTCGCGTCCAAGCTCGTGGCCTACGCACAGGGCATGGACCTGCTCACCCGCGCAGGCAAGGAATACGGTTGGGACCTGAAGCTGGACACCATCGCATCGCTGTGGCGTGCAGGCTGCATCATCCGCGCCGAGCTGCTGGGCGACATCATGGCTGCTTACGCTGATGAGGCTCCCGCGAACATGCTGCTGGCACCCGCCTTCAAGAACCTTATGGAGGAGCTCGTTCCTTCCTGGCGTCGCGTGGTGGCTAAGGCAACCGCACTGGGCATCCCCGTGCCGGTGTTCGCTTCCGCACTGTCCTACTACGACGGTCTGCGCCGCGACCGCCTGCCCGCATCCCTGATTCAGGGCCAGCGTGACTTCTTCGGTGCGCACACCTACGGTCGTATCGACGAAGAGGGCGCCTTCCACACCATGTGGAGCGGTGACCGTTCCGAGGTGAACGCAGCGGACATTCACGTTCACTAAGCTCCCGTAGCTAAATACGTCAAAGCCCGCCTTCGGCTGGATGAGAATCCGGTCGAAGGCGGGCTTTCGTTATGTCTTCAATATGTTGTTGCGCAGGGTACTAGAGAGAAGCGCCCCTAGGGGAAGAACCGTAGGGGAGAGGCGCCACTGGAGCTTGCAGGAAGCCTCCAGGTGCGCCTCTACCGCCTCAAAACGCTTGCCAAGCGCTAAATCCACATGGCGGGGTCAATGTACTCCACAGCGTCCACCAGCGGCTTCTTCTTCTCCGGGGTACGCGGGCGGTGCTTCGCCGGAATACCGGTAATAATCGAATCGGCGGGGTGATCGTTGACGACCACAGCGTTCGCACCAATAGCGCTATCGGCACCAATCTCCACCGGGCCCAGCACCTTCGCGCCGGCGCCAATGGTCACACGGTCACCAATAGTGGGGTGACGCTTCACCTTCTCCAGGGAACGACCGCCCAGGGTCACGCCGTGGTACAGCATCACGTCGTCACCAACCTCAGCGGTCTCACCAATCACAATGCCCATGCCGTGATCAATGAAGAAACGGCGGCCAATGGTCGCACCGGGGTGAATCTCCACACCGGTCAGAAAACGAGCAAACTGCGAGAGAGTACGAGCCAGAGCCTTCGTCTCATCCTTCTGCCAGAGCTTATGGGTCAGACGGTGAACCCAAATCGCGTGCATACCCGAATAGTTCAGCGCAATCTCGACAGCGCCGCGCGCAGCAGGATCGTGCTGGCGGACGTTCTCAATATCTTCACGCAGACGCGCAATAAAACTCATGGGTTCCCTTTCCCTCATCGGTCGCGCTCTGTGTATGCGACCTTTCCAAAGGTACCAACAACGGTGCTCATTCACCTATTCCCGAACTCTGTCGTCGTCATAGTGAGTGCTCTCTTTAACATCTCGGTCACAATTGCGTGCGGAACGTAATATTCGGGCTCGGGCGGGTCTCAGCGGGGGAGCATCGCGAGAAAACGCAAACGCTCCGCCCCGGCATGCAACCGGGACGGAGCGTCGAACACTGCGTACTGTTCTAGATGGCGGCCTCACGGGGAGGGGTGCCGAAGACCGGGGCCTATTAGCCGCGGATATCCTCGTACAGAGCGGTAGAGATGTAACGCTCACCGAAGTCGGGAACGATAGCCACAATCAGCTTGTCCTTGTTCTCAGACTTCTTAGCCTCCTCCAGAGCAGCCCACACAGCCGCACCGGAAGAAATACCGCCCAGAATACCTTCCTGGGTAGCCAGCAGGCGGGAGGTGCGCATAGCATCCTCAGCGCTGACCGGAGTCACCGAATCGTAGATGCCGCGGTCCAGGGTGTCGGGAACGAAGTTAGCGCCCAGGCCCTGAATCTTGTGGGGGCCAACGCGACCCTCGGAGAGCAGCGGGGAGTCCTTCGGCTCAACCGCAACAACCTTCACGTCCGGGTTCTGCTCCTTCAGGTACTTACCGGTACCGGAGATGGTGCCGCCGGTGCCAATACCCGCCACGAAAATGTCGACCTTACCGTCGGTTGCTTCCCAAATCTCGGGGCCGGTGGTGTTGTAGTGAATGGTGGGGTTCGCCTCGTTGGAGAACTGGGACGCCAGGATAGCGTTCTCGGTGGTCGCAACGATTTCCTTAGCCTTCTCCACAGCGCCGCGCATACCCTCGGTACCGGGGGTCAGCACAATCTGAGCACCGTAAGCGCGCAGCAGCACGCGACGCTCAGCAGACATGGTCTCCGGCATGGTCAGGATGACGCGGTAACCGCGAGCAGCACCCACCATAGCCAGCGCAATACCGGTGTTACCGGAAGTGCCCTCAACAATGGTGCCGCCGGGCTTCAGCGCACCCGACTTCTCAGCAGCGTCAATGATGGCGCGACCGATGCGGTCCTTAACCGAACCAGCGGGGTTGTAGAACTCAAGCTTGACCGCTACGTTACCGGGAAGACCTTCGTCCAGTCGGTTCAGCTTAACCAGGGGGGTCTGGCCGGTTGCTTCAACAATGCTGTTGAGAATCTTTGCCATGGGGTGCTCCTTCATGAGCTTGGGGGAGGCCAGCCGCGACGGGGTCTCCGCAATGAATAATCGGTTACGTGGCAACTCTACTACTCACCGGCGGCAGGTTTAAACCTGCGGTCACAGTTCGTAATAATGCCAGAGAAAAACCTCAAGGAACGAGGTTCAGAAAGAGGGTACAGAAAAGCGCCGCACAAACCCTTTCTCGACAAAGGATGATGAATGTGCGGCGCTCTCTAGAAACATTATGTAGCCCAAAAGACAACCTCTGTATATAAGAGTAGTGATGAACTCCGTTCACCGCAAGCTGGAGCCACAAATTTTATTGCCATCAATGGAAAAAACAGTAGAAAACCGCATCCTGAGATGGAAAAGACGCAAAAGCGGGGGAGAAAACCAGCCTCAGAGGACTAGTTGATGTCCATGTGAAGGTCCCACTTGTTGTTCAGGTAGCGGCCAACAGCCTCACCAAACATCTTCACGTGACGCTTATCAGCCGCCACGGTCTGCTCCTTGCCGTCCTTGAACAGCTTCTCACCCAGATCAACGTTCAGAGTCACGGTCCAGTTGTACGCACCCTGCGCCAGAACCGGCTGCTTGGTGCCAATAGTCAGGGTAGCGGTCGGGTTCACGTACCAGGTCTTCTTCTCTTCAATACCTGCCTTGGTGGAGTCCGCGTACTTCTTCATCGCCGCCAGGGTCTCCTGGTCGGTGCTGACCTCGTTCATGTAGTGCATATCGCCGGTACGCAGCAGGTACTCAAACGCCGCACCGAAGTACGCCAGAGCCGCCGCGAAGCCAGCCACCGAGTTCTGGTGCATGGCCTCCGGAACAATCGGGGAGGGAACATTCTGCGGCGGGTGCTCAGCGTTACCCGGCTGGTACTCGCCGTGCTCCTCCATCTTCTCCAGCTTCGCTACGCCGCTGTAATCCTTATTGTCGTTAGGCAGCGGAGAATTCGCTGCGGTAGCCGAAGCCGACGCAGATGCGGAAGGGGAAGCAGACGCCGACGCAGAGGGCGAGGCGGTAGCAGACCCAGAAGCAGCCACAGAAGCGCTCTCAGAGCCAGAAGCGGAAGCAGACGCCTCAGAAGTAGCCTTAGAGCCACAAGCCGCCAGCAAAGCCATAGAGCTGACGCCCAGCACACCCAGCGCCGCGCGGCGGGTCAGGTTCTCGGACATAGTGATACCTTTCAGTCAGTCGGTGATTGCAACCAGTTTAGCCGCAAACCCAACAGGATACAGAGTTGAGCGGACGAAGCGTGAGAAGCGCCTCGCAGATAAAAGTGTTATGACGAACTATGACGCCGCAGAGGTGGCGGACGCCTCAACGGACGCCTCAGCAGAAGTGGCGGCAGAAGAGGGCACAGAAGCCGAACCGGATGCCGCGCCGGACGCCGCAGCACTCGCGGTGGACGCGCCTCCCTGGGCGGTACCTCCCTGAACAGTAGCACCGTACGCCACGCTCAGCTCCCACATCTTCGAATCAGCATGGTAACGGCCACGGAAATCGCACTCCTGAACCGTCACCTGAGAAGCCAGACCCGCAGCAGTAGCAGAAGCAGAAGCACTCGGGGACGCCGCGTCAGACACCAGCGCATCCTCAGAAGGCTCAGTAGGCTCAGCAGAAGCGCTCGCGGAGGTAACCACCGGCTGGATCTTGCCCTCCGCCACCGCCTCCGTACCGAAGTCCAGGGTGTACTTGCCCTTAAACAGCAGGTTGCCATCACTCATAATGGACGGCTGCGCACTCGAAAGCGCATAGGAAGCCGACGGATTCACATACCAGGACCCCTTCTCCACACCCGCAAGAATAGAAGCCGACAGGGCATCCACCTCAGAGCGAGTCTTCGACGACAGCTGAATACCGGTCGAGAACGCATCCGTGCTACCGGTCTTCACCAGGTAATCCATAGCCGCTGCAAAATAAGCAATCGCCTCATGGAAACCCGTCACCGTATTCGCCGACAGAGCATCAGTCACCTTCGGCTTCGGAGCGTTACGCGGCGGATGCTCCACCGTGCCCTGCTCATAATTCAGCGTGCCCTCATAGTGGGTGTACTCCACCAGACCCGAATAGTTCTGACCATCATCGCTGTACCCATTCGGGTTAGCGCTCGACTTCGAACCGTTCAGGCTACCGCCCTGAGAACCAGACTGCTGGCTAGAGCCACCCGAACCGCAAGCGCTCAACAGCGCCGCAGAACCCGCAACAGCGGATGCGCCCAAGCCCAAACGCAGCAGAGAACGGCGCGAGAAAGACTGAGAAAAAGAAGACATACAAAAACCTTGAATCGAAAGACCGGTACTACCAGAGTAAAACAGATCATGCCCTAACCCGAGTGCGAGTTAGGGCATGATGCCTCATCCATCTGAGGGCTTAAAGGTTGTCACCATTAGAATTGCCGCCATTGCCGGAGTTACCGGAATCGCCAGCATTACCGCCGTTAGCGCCGCCACCGTTAGTGCCACCATTCTTAGGCTGAGCCGAAGCCTGCGCCTCATACTCATCCTGAATAGTCAAAGTCCAATCATTATCGTGGCGCACACCGGTAACCACCAGGCCACGCTCAGTGCGGCGAACCTTCTCAGACATCTCCGCAGGAGCGCCCTCAACCACAACGGTCGGACCCAAATCAATCACCAGATCAAAAGTCCACTGCACGCTCTTCTTCACCAGAGTCGGAACAGCGGTGAACGCAGACATCGTCACCTTCGGCGACACATACCAGTCACGATTCTGCGAGCTCTCATTCGACTCATCCATAAACGATGAGAACGACGCAACGAACTTCTCATCAGCCTTCGACTCACGCAACGGGCCAGCATCACCGGTCAGCACCAGGTAATTAATCGCCGCATACACGAACGCAATCGAATCGTACAGACCCTGCACCGAGTTCTCCGATGCGCTCGCCGGGCGCTTGGGGAACGGCACGTTCTGAGCGGGCGCAGACTCGGTCGCCGGAACGAAATTACCCTTCTTCTCATAGTTGTCGAAGGTGACCTCGCCGCTAAAATCAGTACGCGCAGAAGCCGAAGGGGAAATCTGAGGGGTATCCGCATCAGCGTTTTCACTAGTGGAAGAAGAACCACCGCACGCAACCAGTAGGGCGCTCAAAGACACGCCCGCAACGCCCGCACCCGCATAACGCAGAGCAGAACGGCGGCTGATGCCGGTAGTGGAACTGGGAAGCCCGGAGGTCATGGGGAAAAGCGCCACGGAATACCTTTCGAGTGAGAATCTCAGGTGAGAGACGAGTGAGAGAACGCCTCGACGAGCGGATATCACACACGGACATCCCTCTAGAGACAGTCCTAAGTATAACGCGCCCCCGCCTTCACACCCGTGCGTACCAGCGCTCAAACGAGCGTGATATGCCGCCCATCAGCGAACTTACCGTGACTAGGAACTTAGTGGAACCAGCGGGAGCATCGCACCGGATGGGGTGAAAGAGGGGACGCGTTCATCGTCTATAGGGGGAGGGGCTACTCGGTCTCTAGGGGCTACTGGGCGCCCTCACCGGGAACACCGGCAGGTGCCTCAGCACCGCCCGCATCGGGGGCACCGGGCGCTACGGTCGGCTGAACCGTCGCAGCTGCAGGCTGAGTCGCCACGGGCTGTGCGGGAGCGGTAGCCACAGGCGCCTGGGTCGCGGCAGGCTGAGGAGCCTGAGCCGCGCCACCCTGACCGGTGCCGGCCTGTGCGCCACCGTTCTGCGCACCACCGTTCTGGGAGCCAGTGTACTGACGGGAACCGTTCTGGGCGGAAGGAGCCTGCGCACCACCGTTCTGCGCGGCACCATTCTGAGCAGTGCCCTGAGCCGCGCCGTTACCCGAAGTATTCGCGCCGGTGTGTGCGCCAGCATTAGCCGCCACGGTGCTGTCATCAGTCACCGTCGGGGTATAGGTCGAGGAAGGATGCGCACGCGGAGTCTGCGTCGGCTTCGGAGTCAACGCGGGATCGTACTGCTGAGGCGAGATGACGACCCAGCGCTTCGCCTCCTCATCGTACTCAGCGTAGAGAGCCTTAATCTCCGCAGCCTCAGTATCCTCCAGAGGCTTGGTCGTATTAGTCGCCTTCTCAACCTGCATACCGTGCGCCTGAGTTACGGTGCACGCCCACGAATACTTCGTGCCGCGGGTCGTCGGCTGCTTATCGGTCAGACGGAAGGTCCACTCGCCGCCCACCAGCCAGTTCGTGCCGGGCGCATAGAAGGCGCGCAGCTTCTCCAGCGCCGCACGGTTGGTAGAGTTCTGCGCCTGAACCACCTGCAGGGCCGGACCCGGGTCACCGGTCATGCGGGCATAGTTCACCGCCGCCGCAAAATACGCGAAAGTGGCGCGCAGACCGCGGGCGTTCTTGTCGTACATGCTCTCATCCTCAATCGGGATGGGCACGGCACTCGCCTTAGAATCAACGCTTGCCGGGCCGGCAGTCGGCTCAATCGTGTACACCTGACCGGTTTCCGGGTCGGTGCTGCTCATCGGGGCCGCACCGTTGCCCGCAATGTACTTAGTCCACTTCAGCTCGCCCGACAGATTGTCGTAGGCACCCGCAATCGAAGCGGAAGCAGTGGGGGAGGCGGTCGCCTCCTCAGTCTTTTTGGAACCGCAAGCGGCAAGCATCGCACCCAGGGCGGCGGTGCCCGTAAGCGCAATAAAGTGGCGGCGGCTGTGAATCATAGTGATCCCCTTGAATGTGCTGTGATGCGGAAGTATCGGTGATAGGTGAAGAGCTCACGCCCTAATCCTCAGCCTAACATCACGCCCCCATCAGAGGGCGTGAAGCAGTCACCCGCGGGGCGGGTAGAGGCGCATTGAGGTGAAAATGGGCGGACCTCATCTAGCCCTAGCCTATAGATTTCACGCGTGGCACACAAATAAAAGCCCTCATCCGTGCCTCATATCACCCAATATGACGGGATCTTTGAGGCACGGATGCAAAGAAGTTTTAGGCTGAGCCTCGAATGTAACGAGCCGCCTTAGAAGAGGCGCTCTCATTCGGGGTCGGGTGCGCGCTCGGGGCGTTCGCGGACGGTTCAGTGGTAGCCGCAGGGGTGGCGGTAGCACTCGGGGAAGACTTCGGATCCTCCAGCATCTGCCACCCCTCTTCACCAAAGTAGACGTAAGCATCCGCCTTCTGATTGCTGCCGTAGATACCGGTGAGCTGCTCACGCTGACGGGTCTCATGGTTGAACAGGAACGCGTTCTCGTCCACCTTCAGGGTCGCCTTCCAGCAGTAGACGTCCTGCTCGGTGGCGGGTACCGGCTGCGGGGAGCTTAGATTGATGCACATGGGGTGGTTGCTCTTAGAGACCAGCCAGCCAATGTTGTAGCGGTAAATGTCGCGGTACATCTGCGCCATGTGGCTAAAGTGCTCCTGGCCGGGCAGGCTCATGAAGGGGTCGGTATCACCGGTGAGGAGCATGTAGTTCTGCGCCGCACCCCAGTACTGCAGGAAGGCGTGCAGACCCTCAACGGTACGTTCCTTAGCCTCCGGGGGCATGATGGGTCGGGGGACATTGACGGCGCGGTGGCTGAGAGTGCCGTTCGAGAAATTGCCGACGCGCTCAAAGAACTGATCCGGCAGGATTGCCGGGCCGCGGCCGTCCAGAGCGGATTTGGGTAGAGGCTCGGCGTAGGTGATGCTACGCGTGGTGGTCGCAGATTTAGTCTGGGTGCTCTGAGGCGCCGGTGCGGCATCAGTGGGAGAGGGATCAGTGAGTGGTTGAGGGCGAGAAACTGCGCTGGGACTGCAGGCGCTTGTGAGTGCACTCAATGCTGCTCCGGAAGAAAGAGCAAGAAGATGGCGACGTGACAGCGAACCGAACATACGCAACCTTTCGCAAGAGTAAAGACGGGCAGGCAGTAATGGGTAGCTCGGATGCAGTGAACCTCAACGGCAGTTGATTGCAGTTGTATGAGGGGTCGGTGAGCGTTCCCGATGGGGGTGGCATACCGCGGTGAGTACGGATGCGATAGAAAGGGCAGGTCAGAAGCCGCCTGAAGGAATCGGTGTGGGTTATGACCTGCCTGGTTGTCGTGCTCAATGATTCTAAGCGTACTTTCAAGTTCGAAATGACCATATCTGCGCTTGAGCGTAAAAAGTTATCAAATCTTAATATTTGCCCGTTTTATGCGGGTTATAAAACGTACCAATGTGTTCCGGATAACCGTATTGAAATGTGCTGATTTCCTGCGGAAAATCAAGGATTTTCTTACCTGCTCTTCTTATGAATAAATCATAAATTGGAGTTGTTGCACC
This sequence comes from Rothia sp. HMSC071B01, assembly GCF_001808945.1. NCBI lineage: Bacteria > Bacillati > Actinomycetota > Actinomycetes > Micrococcales > Micrococcaceae > Rothia > Rothia sp. HMSC071B01. The sequence continues at coordinate 114,801 of NZ_KV795070.1, forward strand.
CTGTGCGCAAGTAGTATCTCAACCTCTTCAGGTTGTCCAAACACCTATCAAAAACAGCCCCTCACACAGCCTGGGCACTCCCATCCGCACAACCTAGCCACAACGCGACCGCGCCAACACCCAAACATGGCATGAAGCAGGTGCACCCTATGGGACAATAGCGCTGTGACTACCACCGACTATGCGCAGCTCAAAGCAGCTCGCGAACTGCTCACTCGAATCCCCCTCCCGCTCGACGTAGAAGCCGGCGAAACCCCCGGCACCCCCTACACCGTCACCCACGACGGCACCGCCGAGCACGGCACCGCCACCGCGCGCACCCTGCTCGCCGCCATGGCACGCCAACTCGACGACTACATCCTGCCGCGCAGTGCCAGCGTCGACAACCCCCTCACCATCGTGGTCGGAGGCTCCACCGGCGCCGGCAAATCCACCCTTGTGAACACCCTGCTCGGCGAACCGCTCACCCAGTCCGGCGCGATTCGACCCACCACCCGCCACCCCGTACTCCTGCACCGCGCAGAAGACGAGGCGGCACTGTCACCCGAACGCTTCCTGCCCACCCTGCCGCGCACCCGCACCTCCGGCATGAACGCCGGATCGCAGGCACTACCGGGCCTTGACCCGAAGATTGCGCGCGCCCTCATTCCTGTTACTACCTCGGCGCTACCGCAGGGCATCGCGCTCATTGATGCGCCCGATATCGACTCCGTCTCCGAGGAAAACCGCACCCTCGCCAAGGAATTGCTCTCCGCGGCAGACCTGTGGCTCTTCGTCACCACCGCCAACCGCTACGCCGACGCTGTGCCCTGGGAACTGCTCCACGAAGCAGCCACACGCTCCATCGCCATCGCCGTGGTGCTCAACCGCGTGCCCGAAGGCGACGAAGAAGCCATCGAAAACGACCTGCGACGCATGCTCGACGAGGCGGGAATCCACGCCGTACTGATTCACACCGTCACCGAACAGCCGCGCGACGAAAGCGGCATGCTCGCCCCCGTCAGCCTCGCCCCGCTGACCCTGTGGATCCGCGAACTCGGCGCCGACGCACCCGCCCGCGCCGCCATCGCCCGGCAGACCCTCGCCGGTGCCGTCGAAACCCTCGCCGGAAACCTGCAGGTGCTCGCCGCCGAACAGGCACGCCAGCAGGCGGCGCACCAGTCGCTTGCCACCATCGTCGCCGAAGAATACGAGGACGCGCTGACCACCATCGACGGGGCGCTCTCCGACGGCTCCCTGCTACGCGGCGAAGTGCTCTCGCGCTGGCACGATTTCGTGGGAACCGGCGACTTCTTCCGCTCCCTCGACAGCACCATCGGTCGCCTGCGCGACCGCGTCGGCTCTGCACTGCGCGGTCAGCCCGCCGCCGCCCAGAAGGTAGAGGACGCCCTTGAAAGCGGTATCCACGCCGTCGTGCTGGATGCCGCCGCCCGCGCCTCCGAAAACACCCGCACCCGCTGGCGTGCCAGCCGCGCCGGACGCTCCCTGCTGGCGCGCCTGGACGCGCCGACGCCCGAAAAGAATGCAGGCGCAAAGGGTGATGTGAAGGGTGAAGTGCAGTCCGCCGAGGACATCTTCTCCGCGGCCGTTGCCGAGCAGATTCGCCTCTGGCAGGGATCCGTGCTCGAAATGATTCGCGAAGAAGGTGCCGACAAGCGCAAACGCGCCCGCTTCCTCTCCCTGGGTGTGAACGCCGCCGCCGTGATGCTCATGGTCGCCGCGTTCAGCCTCACCGGCGGCATTACCGGTATTGAGGCAGGTATTGCCGGCGGTAGCGGCGTGGTCGGCACCAAACTGCTCGAGTCCATCTTCGGTGAAGACGCGGTGCGCCGCATGGCAACCCGCGCCCGCACCGACCTGCTCGAACGCATGGCGGATTTGCTCACCGAGCACGCTCAGCCCTTCACCGTGGTACTCGAAGAAACCGACCCGCAGGCTGACGCCGAGGACATTCACCGCGCCGCCGAGCAGGTACAGGCGATTGCCGCAGAAATGAGCGCGCAGAGTCAAACCACACAGCGTCAAACCACACAGCGCCAAGCCGCAGCCCACACTAACGGCACGGTTGCCCGCTAAACCACTCCGGACAGGCACCCCGCACCACAGACGAAGAAAAAACGCACTATGACTACCCCCGAGAAGAAACTCGAGAACGCCGAGCGCAACACCGAGCGCAACGCCGAGCGAGGCGCCACCCCCGCCGTGGCGACCTCGCCATTCGCGCGCTCCGTCGCATCCCTGAAGGACGCCATCAGCTACGGTGAAGGACGAGTCCCCGAAACCGTGCTGCTCGATGCCGCCGAAACCCTCGAACGCCTCAGCCAGCGCCGTGAACTCTCCACCGAACACACCGTTATCGGCTTCTTCGGCGCGACCGGTAGCGGCAAATCTACGCTCTTCAACGCCATCGCCGGGCAGAACATTGCCCTCTCCGCTCCCACACGCCCGACCACCTCCACCGTGCAGGCGGCAATCTGGGAGGCAGAAGGCAGCGAAGAGCTACTTGACTGGCTCGGCATTGACAAGCGCGTTTACCCGCAAACTCAGGCGCTCGCCGCAGAAGGAGAAGCAAGCGACGGCAACGGGGCAGGTAAACACAATAAAGCCGGGGGCGCGGCGGCACCCAACGCCGTCACCGAACCGGCACCCGGACTCTTCAACCGCATCCGCCGCGCAGTAGGCGGACGCGGCGAAATGCGCACCCGCACCGGCGGCCTCATCCTGCTGGACATGCCCGACTTCGACTCGGTCACCACCACCAACCGCGACCTCGCCGCCCGCATGATGCGCTACGTGGACGTACTCGTCTGGGTTGTCGACCCCCAAAAGTACGCCGACGCCGTCATCCACCGCGACTTCATGGTGCCGCTTGCCGCATCCGGCGCGCAGGCGCTCTGCGTGCTCAACCAGGCGGACAAGCTCGCACCCGCCGAGGTGCCCGCCGTGCTCGCATCCCTCACCCGCCTGCTGCAGGCTGAGGGCACCGAAGCGCACTTGCTCGCCGCGCCCATCGCCGTCTCCGCACGAACCGGTGAGGGCGTGGACGTGCTCCGCGACCTGCTCGCCCAGGTAGCCGCCGCCAAGAGCCTATCCCTGCAACGAACCGACGCGCAGCTGCACGCCACCGCCTCCCAGCTGCGCACCTACGCCGGGGGAGAGGGGACCGTGCTCGCCGGAGCCTACGCCCTCGACGCGGAGCAGAAGCTCGTGAAAGCATGCTACTCATCCAGCCAGGCAGAGCAGGTTTTGCAGGCGGCAACCGCCTCCTATCGCCGCGCCGCGGGTCAGCACACCGGCTGGATCCTCACCCGCTGGATGAGCCGCCTAAAGGCTGACCCCCTGCGCCGCCTGCACTTGGGACAGCAAGATGAAACGAAGAGCGCGTCTAAGACCGAGAAGTCCGCAGGTATGCTCGGTTCCGATAGCGAGAATGCACCCGAGCTGGTGGCATCCTCGCTGCCTCCGCTGAGCGCCGCGCAGAAGGCGGGCATGGCAAACGCCGTGCGCCAATACAGCAAGCAGATGGCGGCCCGCATCGACGAACCGTGGAAGCGCAGCATGAAGGAAGCCGCCCTCTCCCGCGAGGCGGAGCTTCCCGAACTGCTCGAACGCGACATGGTGCGCATCGACTACGGTCTGGGCCGCACCCGCGCCCCCTGGGTCATCTTCAACGCCCTGCAGTGGATCGCGCTAATGAGCGCCCTGGTAGGCGTCGGCTGGCTGACCCTGATTTCCGGCATGGCGTACCTGCAGATTCAACTGCCGCCCGCCCCGACCCCCGAAGGCTCCCCGGTGCCCCTGCCGACCCTGCTTCTGCTACTGGGTATCCTGCTTGGTATCGCCTCGGCGGGTGTGGGCAGGCTACTTACCGCCATGGGCTCACGCTACTACGCACGTAAGTTGCGGGGTCGCCTGCAGACCGGCGTGGAGAAGGCGGTGCAGTCCTGCGTGGTCGCCCCGGTACAGCAGGAAGCAAAGCGCCTCACCTCCTACCGCAAGGCGCTGGACATTTAGCGGCGTATCATCCGAGAAGCCGCATCAGGATAAGCCGCATCAAGGCAAACCTCATCAGAACAAGAGCGCGCAAAAGAAATCCCTCCCCACCTCAATCGAGGCGGGGAGGGATTCTTCTCGTTAAATCTACACGCTACTGAAGCTTAGTCCTCTTCAGTACTCTCAGCGCAGGGAGCCTGCTGAGACGCCGCAAGCTCACGCAGACCGTCCGTAATCGCCTGGGCAGCCTTAACGACCAGCTCAGGGTAGTTGCGGTTCGGCTGGCGGGTCATGCGGTCAATCGGGCCTGAGATAGACACTGCCGCAATCACCTTGCCACCGGGCGCACGCACCGGGGCAGAGACCGAGGCGGTACCGCGCTCGCGCTCACCTACGGACTGTGCCCAACCGATGCGGCGCACAGCCGCGAGCATGGCGGCGCTGAAGTGGGCGTCGCGCAGGCCTTCAACAATGCGGTTCTGGTCTTCCCAGGCCAGCAGAACCTGGGCTGCGGAACCAGCCTGCATGGACAGCTGGGTGCCTACCGGGATGGATTCGTGCATGCCGGAGGGTCGTGCCGCGGTTGCCGCGCATACGCGCCAGTCGCCCTGGCGGCGGTACAGCTGGGTGGACTCGTCAGCTTCGAGGCTGAGCTTCTGCAGAATCGGGTCTGCCACCGTGATGAGCTCATCGGAAATGGTGGCGGATGCGAGTTCGGTCAGGCGGGGGCCGAGCATGAAGCGTCCCTGCACGTCGCGGGCTACGAGGCGGTGGTGAGCCAGCGCCACGGCGAGGCGGTGCGCGGTGGGGCGTGCCAGACCGGTTGCCTTGACGAGGTCGCCCAGGGATACGGGGCCTGCCTCGAGGCAGTCAAGAATGAGGGTCGCCTTGTCGAGCACGCCAACGCCGGAGGAGCCGTGGGAGTGTACCTCTACCATCTGCTCGTCGGCTGCCATGTGTTCGGGCGGCTTGACGGGGTCAACAATCGGTGCGTTGTGGTGTGTGGATGCGTTGGGGTGACGCATTCCGTGTGCGTTAAAACGTGAGGCGGAAGGAGTCATTCTTATATTCTATCTCAGAATATGAAAGATACCCCGGACTTCATGGACTCTTTGGGGTGCAGAGCTGAAGATGGAATCACCCCCTACGGGATAAATTATGAGCTTTTCATAATAAGTGTTTATGTGGGTTTGTGGGTGAAAATATGCGAAAAGACGCAGAAAAATGCGAATAATCTCGCAAAATTACCCTGGAGTCATAGAGTAAACCCACATAAAAACACTCGCTAGTTCGGGGTGTTTCTAGGCCGTCTCACAGGCTAAGAATTCGTGAAAAAATACGCGACACGCCGCAGAGAAATACCGGTTTGAGGATCCCATCGGGTACATAATCCGCCCCTCAACTCCGCAAACTTGCGGCACGCACCACACCGAACGCATCCACCGTAGGAACGCATCAAGCAGGAGAAAGCATGACTAGCGAACAGAACGCAACCACCGCGGGCACCCGTCCGCGCACCCTGGCAGAAAAAGTCTGGGACGCACACGTCGTCGTCCCCGGTGAAAACGGCAAGCCCGACCTGCTCTACATCGACCTGCAGCTACTGCACGAAGTGACCTCCCCCCAGGCATTCGAAGGCCTGCGCATCGAGAACCGCCCCCTGCGCCGCCTCGACCTGACCATCGCCACCGAGGATCACAACACCCCCACCGACAACATCTTCGGCACCATCGCCGACCTGACCAGCCGCACCCAGATCGAGACCCTGCGCCGCAACGCCAAGGAATTCGGCGTGCGCATCCACTCCCTCGGTGACGAGGAACAGGGCATCGTGCACGTGGTTGGTCCGCAGCTGGGCCTGACCATGCCCGGCATGACCATCGTCTGCGGTGACTCCCACACCTCCACCCACGGTGCGTTCGGCGCTCTCGCGTTCGGTATCGGCACCTCCGAGGTGGAGCACGTCATGGCGACCCAGACCCTGCCCCTGGCACGCTTCAAGACCATGGCAATCAACGTTGAAGGCACCCTCAAGCCCGGCGTGACCGCAAAGGACATCATCCTCGCTGTCATCGCGCAGATTGGTACCGGCGGCGGTCAGGGCTACGTGCTCGAATACCGCGGCTCCGCGATCCGCTCCCTCTCCATGGAGGGCCGCATGACCATGTGCAACATGTCCATCGAGGCGGGCGCACGCGCCGGCATGGTCGCCCCCGACGAGACTACCTTCGAATACATCAAGGGCCGCCAGCACGCGCCCAAGGGTGAAGAGTGGGACAAGGCAGTCGAGTACTGGAAGAGCCTGCCCACCGACGAAGGCGCCGTCTTCGACAAGGAAATCTTCATCAACGCTGACGAGCTCGAACCCTTCGTCACCTGGGGCACCAACCCCGGCCAGGGTATTCCGCTGAGCCACGCCGTTCCCTCCCCGGACGACTTCGAGGATGAGAACGACAAGGTCGCAGCAGAACGCGCCCTCGAATACATGGACCTGAAGGCCGGCACCCCCATGAAGGAAATCCCCGTGGACGTCGTCTTCCTGGGTTCCTGCACCAACTCCCGCATCGAGGACCTGCGCGCCGCAGCGGACATCGTTCGTGGCCGCACCATCGCCGAGAACGTGCGCATGATGGTCGTGCCTGGCTCCCAGAAGGTCCGCGCGCAGGCAGAAGCAGAAGGCCTGGACAAGGTCTTCAAGGACTTCGGTGCCGACTGGCGCTTCGCCGGCTGCTCCATGTGCCTGGGTATGAACCCCGACCAGCTGGCACCCGGTGAGCGTTGCGCCTCCACCTCGAACCGTAACTTTGAGGGCCGCCAGGGCAAGGGTGGCCGCACCCACCTGGTCTCCCCGGTGGTTGCCGCCGCAACCGCTGTGCGCGGTACCCTGTCCGCCCCGTCCGACGTCGTGGCCTAGCACGCCGCTATAGCTAAGGAGCCATTATGGAACCCATTATTAAGCACACCGGCATTGGCGTGCCGCTGCGTTCTTCGAATGTTGACACCGACCAGATCATCCCCGCCGTCTACCTCAAGCGAGTGACCAAGACTGGCTTTGATGATGCCCTCTTCGCTAACTGGCGTAAGGACCCCGAGTTCATCCTGAACCAGGAGCCCTACAAGCACGGTAGCGTGCTGGTTGCGGGCCCGGACTTCGGTACCGGTTCCTCGCGTGAGCACGCCGTGTGGGCGCTGCGCGACTACGGTTTCAAGGTCGTTATCTCTGCTCGTTTTGCCGATATTTTCCGCGGCAACTCCGGTAAGCAGGGCCTGGTCACCGCACAGGTTGCACAGGACGATATCGAGCTGATTTGGAAGGCGCTGGAGCACGAGCCCGGCACCGAAATCACCGTTGACCTGGAGTCCAAGACCGTAACCGTGGGCGCGCTGGTTGTTCCCTTCGAGATTGACGACTACGTGCGCTGGCGCCTCATGGAGGGCCTGGACGATATCGGTCTGACCCTGCAGAACCTCGAAGCTATTGAAGCGTACGAGGCGAAGCGCCCCTCCTGGATGCCCCGCACTCAGGAACTCTAAGTAGGGACTCTCTAAGCCGAGCGCTCTAAACCCTAGAGACATAAAGCTCGAAGGCGGCGACTGAAACAGTTGCCGCCTTCGAGCTTTCTGCATCCTGAGCTTTTCTGCGTCCAAAACCTTGGCACGTATATAAAATGCGCCTCCCCGGAGCATCAGCTTCTGGGGAGGCACATTTATTGACGACCTAGAGCTTAGGCACCCTCAGTGATGGGGGTGTTCAAGGTTGCGTTCTCGGTGCAGCTGTACAGCGCCGCCGAACCGGGGGAGCGCACACCCGCGGTCGGGTTCGCGTTCTGTGCGGTGGCAAGAGCGAAGTCAGAAACCACCTCGTGGTTAATGTAGCTGCCGCCTGCGCCGCCGCCGCTGCTCAGAGCGCTGAGCGAGTAGATGTTGCCTTCGCCCTCGAACTGCACCTGACGGCCGAAAACGGCCTCGTAGTATGAGCCAACGGTCCAGATGTTCAGGCCTGCGCCACCGCCGCCGTAGCCGGCGCCACCACCGGATGCTACGGAAGTGAGGGAGAGCTTGCCGTAGGTGTGGGAGAGCAGCGCGCCCGAGCCGCCCTTACCGCGGTAAGAGCCGGTAGCGTCCGCACCGCCGGTTCCCTTTTCCTTATCACTCACGGAGTCGCCCTCGTAGCGGTAGTAGCGCGGGAAATCGTAGGAGTCGAACCAGGATTCGGACATGGGCATGAGCTTTAGCTCGTTGTTCTCGTCGAGGACGCCTGCCAGTGCCTCACCGAGGGTGCCAGCTACGCCGGAGCGACCAGCGGTACCGCCGGTGACCATGAAACGCATGTCGAGGGTCTTATCGTCCTCGTCGAGGGGCTTGAACTCCTGGTAGGGGCTTGCCATGAGCATGCCGCCCTGACCGGTGTTGTCGGTGCCCAGGTCGCCGCCCGCGCTGCCGCCTGCGGTGGTGGATGCATCGCGACCGTCCAGCGCCACGCGCAGTGCCGGGTTCAGCTGATCCTTGGGCTGGGCGTTGAAGAGGCTCTGGTGGGTGGTGAGGGTGCCCAGCTGCGCGCCGCCGCCGCCAGCACCGGCAACGGCTACGACGGTGACTGCGCCGTCGCGGACGAGCTCGACCGCGGAGGAGCCGCCGCCGGACGCGCCGTACACGTAGCCGCTATCGGTGCCTACTACCTGCGCTGCGCCGGTTGCGGTGCTGGAGCCGGTGGAGTCGCCGCCTGCTGCGTAGCCTTCGCCTCCGAGTGCGGGCTGTGCGCCGGCTGCGGAGCCGACGCCGCCGTTACCCGCCCAGACGCGCAGGATGTCGCCGGACTTGACCGCAAGAACACCGCTGAGCTGTGCACCGGCACCGCCGCCAGCCAGGGCCGCGTTCGTGACGTCGGTCAGGTATCGGGGAGTGAAGGAAGATGCGGCACCGCCGGCACCTCCCACGAGGTCGAAGCGTACTCGTCCAACGCCTTCAGGGACGAGCCATTCGGTGTATGCGCCAGCCTTGTCGTCGAAGCCGGTTGCGGTCGGCTTGAGGGTCAGAGCGGGGGAGCAGGTGGGCTCGCCGCTTGCCGCCCATGCAGGGACGGTTGCGCTGGCGAGGATAACGGGAGCACTCCACGCCGCACCCTGTACGAGGCGACGGCGCGAAATGCGTGATGCAGTGTTGTGATGTGTCATATTTGGGGTCCTCCGGTAGTTCGCGGATGCAGCCGCGAAGCGACCTGTGGTTGGTTGCGATGGGCCCTGGTTTTTAGTTGACTTTCGAATATTTACGGTGATGTTGAAGTGAATTTTTGAAGTTAAAGTGAATCAGGAAGCCGAACCGTTTTGGTTGGGTACCATCGCAAAGGTTTATGCAGTGAATGCACGCCACGCGCCCTCCCGTGAGGCTCTGTACTGCGCGGGTGCAAGGTCGGTGCCGGCGCCTATGCCGCAGTGTAGAGCTGATTGGCTCCTCCGTGAGAGCGGAGGCGCCGTTCAGTGGGCACGAGTGTGCACGTTATTGTAGGGGTGAGGTTGCTCTCAAGTTCAAATTCGGACGTTAAAAAGACGAAACTAACGTCAAATTTCGGCGAAGAAACAGAAAATGTTTGCATTAGTGTGAATGTTTGTGTATCTTTTTGTTTTTCTGGCTCTGAATCTGAGGGGGCCAGAGCGGTTTTTCACATACACAACAGAGCAAAATCTCAGTCACGAGTTCCAAAGGTTCTTCAGTGTTTGGAGCACCTTTACGCAGGGCTTAGAATAATGATGAATATATGCGCCCGTTTCGCCCTGCTACCGGCAGGGGCGCGGCACGACAGAACGCGGCGCATCGGCACACTGTTAAAGTTCGGCCTAAACCAGCCGACTCCACAAAGGATTTTTAATGACTGAGAACATCAGCAAGCTTCGCATTGAAGGTGGCACTCCGCTCGTTGGTGAGGTTCACGTTCGAGGCGCCAAGAACCTGGTGCCCAAGGCGATGGTCGCAGCACTGCATGGTTCGACCCCCTCGACCCTGCGTAACGTCCCTGACCTGAGCGATGTCGAAATCGTTACCACCCTCGTGGAGCTGCACGGTGCAAAGGTCGACTATGACCGCGACGCTGGTGTTCTGACTCTCAACCCCGCACAGGATGCAACCACCGCTGCAAAGAACGCAGAGGAGATTCAGCTCTTCGGTGGTAACTCCCGCATCCCGATTCTGATGGTGGGCCCGCTGCTACACACCCTCGGTACCGCACGCATCCCCAACCTGGGTGGTTGCAAGATTGGTGACCGCCCCATCGACTACCATATGGCGGCTCTGCGCAAGTTCGGTGCAGTCGTTGAAAAGGATGATGAAACCGGCACCACTCTGATTGTTCCCGAAGAGGGTCTGAAGGGCGCAGAGATTGTGCTGAACTACCCCTCCGTGGGTGCTACCGAGCAGGTTCTGCTTACCGGTGTGCGCGCTAAGGGTAAGACCATCCTGCGCAATGCAGCGATTGAGCCCGAAATTATTGACCTGATTGCTGTTCTGCAGAAGATGGGCGCCATCATCTTCATTAACGAGGACCGCACCATCGTCATTGAGGGCGTGGACGAGCTGACCGGCTACGATCACACGTCCCTGCCCGACCGTAACGAGTCCGCTTCCTGGGCTTCTGCAGCTCTGGCTACCGGCGGCGACATTTTCGTGCGCGGCGCAGATCAGAAGGATATGACCGCGTTCCTGAACCAGTTCCGCAAGATGGGTGGCCTGTACGAGGTGACCGCCGAAGGTATCCGCTTCACCCACCCGGCTCAGCACACCCCCGGTGCTCAGCTGAAGCCCATCGTCTTTGAGACCAACGTGCACCCCGGCTTCATGACCGACTGGCAGCAGCCCCTTGTCGTGGCGCTGACCCAGGCTAAGGGCGCATCCATCGTGCACGAGACCGTGTACGAGGAGCGTTTCGGCTTCACCAACGCCCTGAAGCAGATGGGCGCAGATATTGTCGTCATGCGTGATTGCGTGGGCGGCGCACCCTGCCGTTTCGAGGGTAAGGGCTACGGCCACTCCGCTATTATTTCTGGTCCCACCCCGCTGACCGGTGCCGACATTGAGGTTCCGGACCTGCGCGGCGGCTTCTCCCACATCATTGCTGCTCTGGCCGCTAAGGGCACCTCTCACGTGAGTGGTGTTGAGCTGATTGCTCGCGGCTACGAGAACTTTGAGGAGAAGCTCAAGAGCCTGGGTGCCAACTTTGAGGTGCTGGCACGCAAGGCGTCGAAGGCTCCCAAGCCCGATGCGGCAATCGTCGTTGTTGAGCCCGAGGAAGTTGAGGTTCAGGACTAGTGAGCGGACAGCAGGGAAAGCAGGCTCTGCCTGAGATTGAGCCCACCGCCTCCGGCGATGCTCTGTACAAGGTGCTCGGTAACGCTGCGCGCGGGCTGTACATGCTCATCGCACGCGTTGAGATTGCCGGCCGTGAGAACCTGCCCAAGAGCGGCGGGTACATTATCGTGGCTAACCACACCACCGAGCTTGACCCGGTGACCGTGGCTTTCCCTGCTTTCGTTGAGGGCGCCCTGCCGCGCTTCTTGGCGAAGGATTCGCTCTTCCGTGCACCCGTGCTCGGCTACATTATGCGCAAGCTCGCGCATATTCCAGTGGTTCGCGGTTCGGTGGATGCGCGTAAGTCCCTGATTACCGCCCGCAAGATTGTTGAGGCTGGCGGTGCCGTCGTGATTTTCCCGGAGGGCACCACCACCCACGATCCGCAACTGTGGCCCATGCAGGCGCGTACCGGTGCGGCTCGTCTGGCTCTTGCGACCGGCGCGCCCGTCTTCCCGGTGGCGCACTGGGGGGATGAGCAGATTCTCGGCTACGTGGATGAGCCCGGCGAGGACGGCCGCATCAAGGAGAAGCGTAAGATTTCGCTGTTCCCGCGCAAGACCGTCCGCGTGAAGGTTGGCAAGGCACTGGATATTGCCTCCCTCGTTGAGGACACCAGCCCCGAGGCTAAGCACACCCGCACCGAACTGGGCGTGGTCACCGACGCCATGCTGGATGCTATTACCGCCGAGCTGGAGCAAATCCGCGGCGAGAAGGCTCCTGAGGGGCGTTGGAATCCGCGCACTAAGCGTCGTGAAGCCCCCGGCACCCCCTCCGGTCCGGTCGGTGGCGCACTCGGCGAACCGGACGAAAAGTAGTATTCCCGCTGGGAATCATATGAGAGCCACCGATAGGTGCCCGACCGGGCGCCTTCGGTGGCTCACCCAAGGACCTCACAAGGAAGAGAGGCTGGTGTTTTCGTGACTTTCTTTGGACGCACCCCCGCAGCAAGCCCTGAATTTACCCCTCCGGCAACCGTACAGTCTATTGCGGTGCTGGGTGCCGGTAGCTGGGGCACCGCTTTCGCTAAGATCGCGGCGGATGCTGCCCGTGAGCGTGGAGATGACACTCGTGTGACCCTCATTGGTCGTGATGAGCAGGTGATGGCTGAGTGCGAGCGCACCCGCGAGAACGCCCGCTATTTTCCGGGAATGAAGCTGCCGGACAACATGCACTTCACGGCGGATGCCCCCGCGGCGCTGACCGGCGCCGATATCGTGGTTCTTGCCCTGCCTGCGCAGGTTCTGCGTTCGCAGTTGCAGAGCTTCGCCCGCTATATTGAGCCGAACGCCATGCTGGTGTCTTTGGCGAAGGGCCTGGAGACCGGTACGGGTCTGCGCATGTCGCAGGTCATTACCGAGGAGCTGGAAGAGGCTATGGCTCTGCGCGGTGCTGATGTGCGCGCGATCGGTCATATTCCGCACCGCGTGTGCGTGCTCTCGGGCCCGAACCTGGCGAAGGAAATCATGGGGGAGGAGCCTACCGCCTCCGTGGTTGCGGCTCGTACCCTGCCGGTGGCTGAGTCTGTTGCTCACGCGATTGCGTGCGCGTACTTCCGCCCGTACACCAACACGGATGTGATGGGTACCGAAATTGGCGGCCTGGTGAAGAACGTGATTGCGCTTTGCGTGGGTATTTGCGAGGGCCGTAATTACGGCGATAATTCGAAGGCGTCCATTATGACGCGCGGCCTGGCGGAGATTACCCGCCTGGCGGTGGCGTTGGGCGGCGAGGCTGCGACCATGAGCGGTCTTGCTGGCATGGGCGACTTGATTGCGACCTGCTCTTCGCCGCTGTCTCGTAACCACACGGCGGGCCGCCTGCTGGCCCAGGGCATTACCCCTGACCGTCTGCACGAGCACATGAGCCAGACTGCCGAGTCGATTAAGTCGGCGCCCGTGGTGGCTGAGCTGGCTCGCCGTCACGGCGTGGAGATGCCCATTGTTGAGGCTGTGGTGGCTGTGCTTTCGGGCCGTATTGGCATTGAGGAGTTGGCGCCTCAGCTGCTGGGTCGCCGCCTCAAGCACGAGAGCCACTAAGGTTAAAGCTTTCTGGTGTGCTGGCACCCCTTGATTCGGGTTGTGTGCCAGGACATACTAGAAGAAGATTGAATGTAGACATCCGAGGACGGATACCGTTGCGGAAAACCGGTGCGTGAGAAACGCATCAGTGACCGCGACGGTATTCGTGCGTTAGGATTATTGACGCATTGCCGTTCCACCTTCCGGACCTGAGGGTAGGGGAACATTGACTAGGAGAAATATATGACCGAGAAGAAGACCGTCGCCCTGCTGTGCGGTGGCCGCTCCTCCGAGCACCCCATTTCGCTCATTACCGCCGCTGGCGTGCTGAGCGCCATTGACCGCACCGCCTACGAGGTCATCACTATCGGCATTACCCGTGACGGCCGCTGGTATCTGACTGACGAGCAGGAGCTCGCCGACCTGACTGCTGGCACTCGCGGTACCGCAGAGTTCCCCGAGGGTACCCAGCAGGTGTTCCTGCCGATGGGCGCCGGCGATTCCCGCCTGACCCTGGTGGATGCTGAGGGCAACGTTACCCGCACCGCACCGGTGGACGTTGTGTTCCCGCTGCTGCACGGCCCCTTCGGTGAGGACGGCACCGTGCAGGGTCTGCTGGAAATGGCTGACCTGCACTATGTGGGTTGCGGCGTGACCGCATCCGCTGTGGGTATGGATAAGCACTTCATGAAGGTTGCTTTTGAGTCTGCTGGCCTGGAGGTCGGCCCCTACGAGGTTGTCACTAACCGCCAGTGGGAGCACGAGGACCGCGAGCAGATTCTGGAGCGCGTGCTGAAGCTGGGCTTCCCCATGTTTGTGAAGCCGACCCGCGCCGGTTCCTCCTTCGGCATTACCAAGGTGGATTCGGTGGAGGAGCTCGTGCCCGCGATTGAAGAGGCACGCCGCCACGACCCGAAGATCATTATTGAGGCTGGTATTGTGGGCCGCGAAATCGAGTGCGCTGTGCTCGACGGCCACCACGGCGAGATGCCCCGCGCATCCTACCCCGGCGAAATCGAGGTTGTGGACGAGGACCACGGCTTCTACGACTTCGAGGCGAAGTACGTTTCTGAGTCTTCCGCTGTGACCGTGTGCCCGGCAAACCTGCCGCAGGACGTTCAGGATCGCTTGCGTCAGCTGGCTGTGAAGGCATTCCTGGCGCTGGACGGCGAGGGCCTGTCCCGTGCAGACTTCTTCTACACCGAGGATGGCCGCCTGGTCATCAACGAGGTGAACACCATGCCCGGCTTCACCCCGATTTCGATGTACAAGACCATGTGGGAGAACACCGGCATTTCCTACACCGACCTGATTAGCGAACTGCTGACCCTGGCGATGGAACGACCCCTGGGTCTGCGCTAGTTCTTGGGCGCGCCGTCGTTTTGACTGCGCTCAGTTATTGAATACGTAACGGCGGGGGAGTAGCCCCTGTTGTAAGGCGCCTCGGTACGGATTCTTGAGGGATTCGCGCCGGGGCGCTTTTTGCGCGGTGGGCAAGTTACTGCCTTTGTGGGAAGGGTAATTGGTACGTATTAGCCTCTAAATCTTGATGAGAATCGCTCGAATTTCACCCATGAGAAAAATCACTCACACTCGCCTCGAGGCTGCTTGGATAGTGGAGTGCAAGTTTTAAAGTGGTATTGATAAGGCAAAACGTAATTCTGCTCATAAGTGCATGAAATGATGCTTCTAGGTAACGAAAAGATGTTGTTGATGGTCGTTGCACATCTTGAAGCTCAAAGATTGGTATGAAAGCGCTAAAATGAGTAATGAAGAAAAAGTCGATTCGGTAGAATAGATGAAGGCATATCCAATCTGCCCTAGCGATTGGGTATCTATTCACTCACAACGTATCAGAAAGTCAAGGACAACCTTTGGGAAAACGAAACCGTAAGGTGGTCTCTGCGAGTCTGGCGACAGCACTGGTTGCTTCCGGAAGTCCATACGTAGCCTCATTTGCTCAAGATGTGCAGGAGGCAGCGTCACAGCTTCCGCCGAACCCTGTCGGCACCGCAGAACAAACCCAAGACCCCGCCGCGACCGCGGCATCCTCCTCCCAGACGGCAGTACCCACGCTCGCAACCGTGAGCGCATGGCCCACCGCTCAGGGAGATAAACAGGGGGACAATAAGACTGACAACGCGCAGGCAGAGCCCACCGCTCAGCCTAGCGCTTCTTCGAGCGCTCAGCCCACCGCTAGTGCTGAGCCTTCTGCAAGTGCTACGCCCAGCCCGGATGCGACTCCTATCCCGAACGCTACCGCGCAGCCCACTGCCGAGCCCACCGCTTCTGCGAGTGCTACCGCAACCCCGAGTGCTACGGCGAGTCCTAGCGTAGAGCCCTCTAAGGATGCGACCGCTGAACCTACCGCTACGCCGACCGTAGCTCCTAGCGCAAGTGCCGCTACGCCGACCGTAGCTCCTAGCGCAAGTGCCGAACCGAGTGTTGCTCCTACCGCAACTCCGACGGCTGAGCCGACTGTAGCTCCGACTGCGGAGCCTACGGTCCAGCCGACGGCAGAACCTACTGTTGCTCCCACTCCGGAACCGACCGTTGCGCCTACTGTGGAGCCCACCGCAGAACCCACCAAGGATGCAACTCCTGAGCCTACTCAGGATCCGACTCCTGAGCCTACGGTAGAGCCTACCCCTGAACCTACTCCCGAGCCGACGAAGGATGTAACTCCCGAGCCGACCCCGGAGCCTACTCAGGATCCGACTCCCGAACCGAATCCGGAGCCCACTCCGGAACCGACCCCCGAACCGAATCCGGAGCCCACTCCTGAACCTACTCCCGAGCCGACGAAGGACGTAACTCCCGAACCGACCCCGGAGCCGACCCAGGACCCCGCTCCGGAACCGAATCCGGTGCCCGCTCCTGAACCGACCAAGGACGTAACTCCCGAGCCGACTCAGGAACCGACTGAGGCACCCACCCAGGATCCTTCTCAGGTTCCGGTAGTCCCGGCCCCGGTTCAGGATCCGACTAACGAGCCGACCAAGGATGCGGTTATCCCCGTGATTCCGGTAGCTCCCGTAGCTCCGGTAGAGGATAACAAGGACAGCTCGGACTCCAAGTCGGTTACCCCGATTGAGACCGAACCTGTTGCTCCGATTCCTCCGGCGAACAACCCGGTGACCACCCCCGGCACCCGTAAGGAAATCTCTGGGGAAGATGTCGTCATCTCCATTGAGCTTCCGCGACCGGGCAGCTCCTCTGACTCCTCAAGTTCCTCTTCGGGATCTTCGAGCTCTTCACCGAGCAAGGCACCGAGCGACAGGCTTGATGGCGACGATGACGATCCGTTGCGTTCTGGCGGCACCACCCTCGGACGAATCGCAGCCAATAACGGCTCGAATGACTCCATCCCCGGTGCGGCAGACTGGGTTGCTGGATACCTCTCGCGTAATAAGACCGACGAGGACCACTCCCATGAGGCAAGCCCCTCGAGCTCCTCAAGCTCGGTATCGGCTTCGAAGTCGCCCAGCTCCTCCTCCACCTCGGCTAGCGCCAGCCGCTCCGCAAAGAGCGTGGCAAAGGCTGACGGCGCGAATGCCGCCCAGGAGCAGGCCGTGAAGAATGCGGACGCGGACGATTCCGGACTTTCCGGTATTGCACCGCTGATTCTCTTCTCGCTCATCGGTCTGGTGCTGATTGCTCTGGCAATCCGCTACTTCAGCCGCGGAGCATAAGGCGAACATAACGCGTAAGAATACGCGATAATAGAGGATGTGAATCCTCAGACTTTTAGCGAAACGCGGGACAACCCCATGCGAGAGACACCTCTCTCAAAGCTGGGGGAGTCCCGCGTTCTGCGCGCTTTCATGCCGATTATCAACGCCCACAACGAGCAGGTTGCCGCAGCGGCACGCCAGGCGGGGCGCATCGAACCCCTCGAGGTGGGCCCCGGTGACGACTGTGCCGTCCTCGCCGAGCCCGCGCCCGGTCAGCGTACCGTGGTCACCACCGACACTCTCGTTGAGGACCAAGACTTCATGAACCTGTGGCCCGGTGGTATCGCACGGGCGGGTGAGGCCGGTGAGTTCATTCTGGACCCCGCCCGCAGTAGCGGCTACGATGTGGGGCGCAAAGCCGCGACCCAGAACCTCGCCGACGTTGCCGCCATGGGTGCGCGCCCGGCGAGCCTCTTCATCTCCTTGAGCCTGCCCGGTAGCACTCCTTACGGCTGGATTGACGGCTTCGCCCACGGCATTGTGGACGGAATCAACGCCTGCGGAGCCACCGAATGTGTGATTGGCGGCGGCGATATTGGCGACTCCACCGAAATGTCGGTGACCGTCACCGCCCTCGGCTACACGGATCGCGCCGTGCTGCGCTCCGGCGCACGCCCCGGCGACACTATCGCCCTGGCGGGACGTACCGCCTGGTCCGATGCCGGTCTGCGCCTGCTGCTCAACCCGCTCTCCCTGCCCGCCACGGCACTACTGCGTGCCATTGCTGCAGGTCAGGATGCTGAGGCGGCGCTGGGCGCGGTGAGTCGGGCGTGGGCTCAAAAGCATGCCGAAAAGCAGGGCGAAGGCTCGGCTGTTGCTCTTCCCGAAGGGCTCATCGAGCTCGCCCGCACCCTCAGCCCCGAAGACGCCGCGCATATGCTTGCCGTTTGCGAGCGCGCCGTCGACTCGCAGCACCACCCGGTCAGCCCCATCCCCGCCGGTGAGGTGGCGCGCCAGCATCAGGCAAGCTCCATGCTGGATCTTTCTGACGGACTCGTCAAGGACGCTGGGCGAGTTGCCGCCGCCTCCGGGGTGCAGATGCGCCTCGACCGCGCCGCCGTGGATGCGTTCGCCGAGCCGCTGCTACCGCTGGCGCGCCTGCTGCTGGCGATTGGTGAGCGCACCGAGGCGGGGGAGAGCCCCGCATCCCTGGCGCGCACCTTCGTGCTGGTTGGCGGGGAAGACCACGGTCTGCTGGCGACCTTCCCCGGTGAGGTGCCCGAAGAGTTCGTGCCCCTGGGCACCTGCGTTGCGGACGCCCCGGAGCGCGGTCTGAGTGCTGAGCTCTACGGTGCCGAGCGCCGCCATGATACGGTAACCGGCGCGGCGGTCGTGATGGACGGCCGCTCCCTGGACGGCATGGGCTGGGAACACTACGGAGCTTCCGCGTAGGAGCTTGATTGAGTGCCGTGAGGTGCGTGCGGTTTGTGCGTTCCCTCTGTGCTTTCATTCCGCGGGATAGGTAGCGGACAATACCGTACATTTAACCGAAATTACCTAGAATAGAAGTACGAAATAGGTTGGATTCTGCCCGTGCCGCGGGCGCTAAGATTTAGCCGGGAACTAACCGGGAAATCAGTCGGGAACTAGCCACAAACTCAGCCGAGAACCGCGCGAAACTGACGAAACCGACGAAACTGACGAGGAGGGTAGCGTGAACGCAGAACAGAACCAGCGCACCGAAGAACGCGAGATTTACCGCCGCGCCTGCGTGCGCGCCTACCGCTTCGGTGTAGCGTGGTCCACAGCCGCCCGCACCACCATCGAACGCTACCGCGAGGCGCTCAACGAGCTCAACGGGTTCCCCGTGCCCGATAAGGACACCGGCTCCAATATTGCCCACACCCTGCTGACCCTGACCGAGGAGTTTGAGCGGGGCATGGAGCAGGTTCTGCCCGGTGAAATTCTTTCTAGTGAGGTTCTGCCCGCTGGCGAAATTCCCGGCGGGGAGGGCGCCTACATGCCCGAGCCGGCGGGCGCCTCCGAAGAGGAAACCCTCGCCCACCTGTGGATTCAGCTGGGTGGCATCTACGAACACGCGATTATGCGCGCATCCCGTGTGGCGCGCGGCAACTCGGGTACCCTGCTCTGCGCCTGGGCGCTGGAGGCGGTGCGTAGCTACTGGTTCCTGCCCGGAAACCTTGCTCGGGAGCTCGGTGACGCAGCCGATGAGCTGCCGCTCGTGCGCACCCTGGAAGCAGACTACGAGCGTGTGCTGGCTGGCGGTTCCCTGCCGAAGCATCGCGAAGTGAAGCTGGAGTACGCCCACGCGGAGGCGCGCGCGATGGCGTTCGCGGCTGAGCGTATTCGCGCCAGCGTGGGGGAGCAGATGGTGCCCTCCACGATGCTGTCGGTCATGGTGGAGCTCGCCCGCCTGGACGCACACTATGAAGCATCGCAGGACGCAGAAGCTGCTGACGAGGTGCTGAAAGAGCGTCGACGTGCGCTGATGCGTGCCGCTCTGGAACGTACCGCGCAGTTCCCTCCCTCACCCGAGCTTGCCGGTTTCGTGGATGCCGGCGCGCTCGGCTTCTACCTTGCCGTGGTGCACTCCAATCCGCGCTGGGAGGGGGCAACCCTGAACGAGGCGCAGGTGCAGTCTATGCTCCGCGCGCCCTCAGCTGTGGATGCGGCGCGGGCTGGCTCTGAACCTGTCGAACATGTAGAAGGTGGGCACGCAGAACATGCGGGGCAGGCCGGCTGGGAGCTCATGGGTACGCTGACCTGCGAGCCCCTCGCCCTGGCGCAGCTGCGCCCCGAACTTGAAGCCATGGGTGACAGTCTGCTCATTACGCCCCTGGACATGGCGGCTGGACTCTGGGCGCTGCACGTGCACGTTCCCGAAATTGACCCCGTCCGCGAGCTGATTATGGGTTACGGTCAGTGGTCGGATGAGCGTATTTCCTCCCTGGCGGATGGTCGTCACGCTGACCACGCGTGCGGTGTGGAGGGCGGCGCATGAGTCCCGCCCGACGTTCCGTGAACCCGCAGCAGGAAGCCCTGGACTTGGGGCTTCCTGAGCCTGCTCCCGCCAAAACTAAGCCGACAAATACTAAGCCTGCGAAAATTGAGGCAGCGCAGAGGGAGCCCGTAGATTCTGAGCCCGTAGATTCAACGGTTGTGGAGCCTGCCCGTGCCGGTTCTGCGACCCGAGCCCAGCCGCGGAAAAAGGATGCGCCGCTACTGAGCGATGAGCAGCTCCGCACCACCGCCGAGCTGACCGTGCGCGATCTTGCCGCCTACGCCCGAGGCGAGGTGAACCGCGCCGAGCTGAGCGAACGCGCGGCACAGCGCGCCAGTGCGCCCTACCGTAAGGCGCTCAAGACGCTCAAACATTCGCTGGGTCCCGCCGCGCACACCATGACCGACGACGCTCTCTACGAGCTGGTCGATATTGCGTTGGCGGCGCGGCAGGCTACTCAGCCGGATTTAAAACAGCCGGAAGTACATCAGCCCGGGGAACCTGCACGGAAAGCACCCGCCCAGAAGAAGCCAGCGCAGAAGAAAACAGTTCAGAAGGAACCTGCCCAGAAGGAACCGAGCCCGCAGGAGAGCAAAACTGCCGCGCGGGCTACTTCGGCGCGCCCGCAAAAGGTAACGAAGGCAAGCGAAGGGGGCGAGCAGAAGAGCGCGCCGCAGAAGAATGCGCCGAAGAAGATCGAGCCCGAGGCGGAAGCTAAAAAGCCTGCGCCGAAGAAGAGCACGCCTCAGGCGGAATCTGAAAAGCCTGCGCCCAAAAAGACTGCACCTAAAAAGGTTGTAGCGAAGAAGACTGCTCCCGCAAAGAAAGCGCCCGCCCAGAAAGCTTCCGCGAAGAAGGCAACCGCTGAGAAAGTCGCGGCTGATAAACCCGCATCAGCTGCCGCGGAGGCTAAAAGCCGTGCCCTGGCGCGCTACGCCTCCGAAGACCGCATCGAAAATGCGCCGCTCAAAAAGTACCTGCCCGCACCCAGTGCCAAGGCAATCGCTACACACCTGGACCTGCACACCGTCGGGGAGATGCTCGAATACTTCCCGCGCAAGTACCTGCCGCGCGGTGAACTCAGCTCCTTCGCCGAACTCGTTGAGGGCCAGGACGTCACCATCATTGCCCGCGTGGTGCATGTGAGCACCCGAACCATGGCGGCGCGCCGCGGCAAAATCACGGAAGTGACCATCACCGACCGGCTTTCCGACGCCACCGGGCAGGACGCACCCGCTGGCTTCGGTGCTGGTGGTCCTGTATCCGTGGTGCCAGGGCGCGCTAACCGCCCCGGCGCATCCGGCGCATCCAGCGTATCCAGAGTATCCGGCGTGCCCGCGCAGAGCTGGCAGGCAACCGGGATGCACAACCCGCGCATTAACGCGCTCGCTAACTCCACACAGAACCCAGGTGCCCAGATTCCCCGCGCTCAAAACCCCGCGGCACAGAACCCGGCACAGGGCAGGGGAGCGCAACCCGCCTCCTACAGCGGCTACGCAGATAGCTACGGCCAAGATTCGTTCGCGCAGGACAGTTTTGCGCAGGATAGTTTCGCGCAGGGAGGCCTCTTTGGCGTGCCCGCACCCAGCCCTAGCGCGACCCCCGGCGCGCTCATCGGCTCGCAGATGAAGCTTTCCTTCTTCAACGCCTGGACCGCCGCCCGCGAAATCCGCGAGGGTGAAACCATGATGTTCTCCGGCAGGGTCGGCATCTACCGCGGCGAATACACCCTCACCAACCCGCACTACGCTCTGCTCTCAAAGGATGCTTCCGGCGCGGACGTTACCGACGCCGCCACCGCCCCCGTGCCCGTCTACCGTGCCCCCGTGAAGCTGCCCACCGACCGCATTAGCGGCTACATGACGCAGCTGCTCGAAAAGGTGCCGCTCAAAGAACTCGAAGACCCGGTACCCTACACGATTCGTCGCGCCCGTAAGGTACCCTCGCTGGAGTGGACGTACCGCGCCCTGCACACCCCCGACTCGGAGGACACTTGGCGTGCCGCGCAGGCGCAGATGCGTTACCGCGAGGCGTTCGTGCTGCAGAGCGCGCTCGCCCGCCTGCATTCGGTGCGTGCCGCGCACCTGACCCAGCCGCGCCCCGCCGTGGAGGGCGGCCTCGCCGATCGACTGCTTCAGGTTCTGCCCTACGAGCTGACCGAGGGGCAGCAGAAGGTGGGCGCTGAGATTGCCGCGGATTTGTCGAGTGAATCGCCCATGAACCGCCTGCTGCAAGGTGATGTGGGTTCCGGTAAGACCGTGGTGGCTCTGCGCGCCATGCTGCAGGTTGCCGATGCGGGTGGCCAGTCCGCGATGCTCGCCCCGACCGAGGTGCTTGCCGAGCAGCATTTGCGTTCGGTGCTGGACATCCTGGGGGATATGGCGGCGCCCGAAGACTCTGACGCTGATGATTCTGCCGCCGGTTCCGCCGAGGGAATCCCCGCGGGGAGCGGGGATGAACCCCGCCGTGTGCGCGTGCGCCTGCTGACCGCCTCCATGGGTACCCGCGCCAAGCGCAAGGTACTGCAGGAGCTCGCCGACGGCACCGCCCAGATCGTGATCGGCACCCACGCCCTGCTTTCCGATGAGGTGAGCTTCCACGACCTGGGCCTGGTCGTCGTGGACGAGCAGCACCGCTTCGGCGTGGAACAGCGCGACGGTCTGCGCGGCACCGACGGCGCCCTGCCGCACCGCCTGGTCATGACCGCAACGCCCATTCCGCGTACCGTCGCCATGACCGTGTTCGGTGACCTGGACGTGTCCGTGCTGGACACCCTGCCCGCCGGTCGCCAGAAAATTTCAACGCACGTGGTGCCCCTCGCCGAGAAGCCCGCCTGGGCGTCCCGGCTGTGGAGGCGCGCCCGCGAAGAAATCGATGCGGGCCACCAGGTGTATGTTGTCGTACCCAAAATCGGGGAGGATGGCGACGGCATGGAGGAAGGCGCCGCGTTCTTTGGCGCATCCAGCCTGAACGGTGCGGGTGCGGGCGCGGGCAACTCTGCCCAGGGCTATTTCGGGCAGGGCGGTAGCGCCAGTAGCGACGGCAAGGTTCAATTGACCTCGGTCGCCTCAATGTACTCGTACCTGAGCGCTGAGGACGCCCTCGTCGGCGTGCGTATCGGCACCCTGCACGGCCGCATGGACCCGGCGGAGAAGACCGCCGTCATGACCGCTTTCGAGCGCGGTGAGATTGACCTGCTCATCAGCACCACCGTCATTGAGGTGGGCGTGAACGTCCCGAACGCCACGCTCATGATCATCATGGATGCCGACCGTTTCGGCATCTCGGGCCTGCACCAGCTGCGCGGTCGTGTGGGTCGCGGCGGCTACGCGGGCACCTGCCTGCTGGTGACCCGCCAGGAGGAGGGTGGCGTGTCCCGCGAGCGCCTGGATGCGGTCGCCTCCACCACGGACGGCTTTGAGCTTTCCCGCATCGACCTGGCGCAGCGCCGCGAGGGTGATATTCTGGGTGCTGCACAATCGGGCTCGAAGAGCACCCTGCGGTTCTTGCGGGCGCTCGCCGATGCCGACATTATTGAGCGTGCTCGCGAGGATGCCCGCTCGGTGGTGGAGAAGGACCCGACGCTGGCTAAGCATCCGTCTTTGGCGCGTACGATTGACCGTGCCCTGGACGCTGACCGTGAGGCGTTTCTCGGCAGGGGATAAGTACCCGGCAGGGGTGAGTGCTCTGCCCGCCTTGCTCACCAGCCCGCCCCGCCCATCGCTTACCAAAACCGCAGCTACCTAGCTGTTAACTACTTCAGAGGAGAGACCCTATGAGCCGTATTATTTCCGGTGCTGCCGGAGGCGTTCGCCTTGCTTCGGTTCCGGGGGATAATACTCGCCCGACCACCGACCGGGTGAAGGAATCCCTCTTCTCCAAGTTGGAGAGCTACGACATTATTCGTGGCGCCCGCGTGCTGGACGCTTTCGGCGGCTCGGGTGCGCTGGGTTGCGAGGCGCTCTCACGCGGTGCCGCCTCCGTGACTCTGCTGGATACCTACCCGAAGGCTGTTGCGGTGATTCGTAAGAACGTTGCCGCGGTGGAGAAGGCGATGGGCCGCACCGGCACCGGTTCTTCTGGTGCTACCGGTTCTGCGGCGCGCGTGCAGCAGTCTCAGGCGCTGACCTACGTGAAGTCCGCCTCCGGGCCGTGGGATCTGGTGTTTGTTGACCCGCCCTACGCCATGCCGAATGAGCAGGTCAGTGAGCTGCTGGAGGCGCTCACCCCCAAGCTTGCCGAGGGTGCCGTGGTCGTGGTGGAGCGTTCTTCGCGCGATGCGGAGCCGGTGTGGGGCGAGGGCCTGTACTGTTTTTCGACCCGTCAGCACGGCGAGACGGCTCTCTACTATGTGGAGCCTGACGAGGTGGAGGAGCAGGCGGGCGACGAGTTCGGCAACGAATCTGGCGAGGACGCTGAAGAGCTCGCCGCCTAAAATCGCCGCCCGACCTTTCTGCCCCCAGCCTGCGCTCACCCGCATCCTAAATTCGCCCGCATCTACTCATTCCAACGTCTGATATTTATTCGTGAAGGGACCGCCATGATTGCCCTCTGCCCCGGATCTTTTGACCCCGTACACCACGGCCACCTTGAAATCATTGCCCGCGCCGCTCAGCTCTTTGATGAGGTGATTGTGGGCGTGGCGCACAATAGCTCCAAGAAGTACCGCTTCTCCCTGGAGGAGCGCGTGCAGCTGGTGCGTGAGTCTCTGCAGGAGCTCGGTATTGAGGGCGTGAGCGTGGAGCCGATTCCGCCGGGCGTGCTGCTTGCCGAGTACGCGGCGGAGCGTGGCGCGAAGGTGCTGGTGAAGGGTCTGCGTTCGGCGACGGACTACAGCTATGAGGCTCCGATGGCGAGCATGAACCGCCACCTGGCGCAGGTTGAGACGGTGTTCTTGGCGGGTGAGGACCGCTACGGTGCGGTGTCGTCCACGATTATTCGTGAGGTGGCGTCGCTGGGTGGTGACGTGACTCCCTTCGTGCCGGAGGCGGTTGCCCGCGCCCTAAAAAACGCCTAGCCGACCCGGGCGCGCACCCGGGGCGCACCCACCCGGCACGCCCGACCACGCACACGGCGCAGCAAACTGTACCCCCGACCGGGCACTTAAGTCCCCCAGTAGTAGCCCCGACCGGCCGATTAAGTGCCGCGCGGTGTCTCCTTAAGGGGATATTTAAGAGGTGAGCGCCACTTAAAGAGATTTAAAAGGCGCTTAATCTTGATTAACGGTGCGAATGACCCCTAAAATGGGACTTTGGTTTATACATTTCGTAAGGAGAAACGCCATTTCACGTGCAGACGCATCGCCGCTGGTTGTATCAGTCACTAACCTGATTCACCGCCCCGGCACCATGGAAACTCTCACTGAGGTTCTGCCCGCACCGGCAGACCTGGGTAACACGCTCATCGGCGTGGAAGAGGGTTCGGATATTGACCTCGATATTCGTATGGAGTCTGTTGTTGATGGTATCCTAGTAACCGGCTCCGTCGTTGTGGATGTACACGGCGAGTGTAGCCTCTGCTTGGATCCGATTGATTACGAGATGTCGGCCAATATTCAAGAGCTTTTCGTCTTTGAGAAGGCCCCGGCTGGCGGCCCCGAAGACGAAGTAGATGAGCAGTACGCCGTTGAGGATGATTCCATCGACCTTGAACCGGCTCTGCGGGACGCAGTAATCCTTCAACTGCCGTTCCAGCCTGTTTGTAGGGACACCTGCCAGGGTCTGTGCGCCGATTGCGGTGCGCGCCTGGAGGATGACCCCGGGCATCATCACGAGGTGTTGGATCCGCGCTGGTCGGCCCTACAGGGCCTGCTCGGTGCAGATACCGAAAACTAAATTGTTGTTACTAGAGATTGTGAGATAGCTGTGGCTGTTCCCAAGCGCAAGATGTCCCGCGCTAACACCCGCGCACGCCGTTCCCAGTGGAAGGCATCCGTGCCCCAGCTGGTTAAGACCGTTGAAAACGGTCGAGTGACCTACAGCCTGCCCCACCAGGCAAAGGTTGTAACCGACGCTGCAGGCAACGCCCTGTTCCTGGAGTACAAGGGCCGTAAGGTTGCAGACGCCTAAGAAGCGGTGAATCCTTATGACTGAATTTCCTAGTGTTGATACTAGGGAGTTGCGTAAACGTCTCGGAGTCGATATCGACGCCGAGACGTTTTTGCTATCCCTAACCCACCGCTCCTACGCCTTCGAGAACCCCGGAGTGGAGCATAACGAGCGCCTGGAGTTCCTGGGCGATTCGGTGCTTTCCCTGGCGATCGCTGAAGAAGTGTACCGACGCTACCCCGACCTGCCCGAGGGTGAGCTCGTGAAGCTGCACCACGTGGTGGTGTCTACGGTGGCGTTGGCGAAGGTGGCACGCGACCTGGACCTGGGCAGGTACATCCTGCTCGGTAAGGGCGAGATTCACACCGGCGGCGCCGATAAGGACTCGATCCTTGCCGACACCATGGAAGCAATTTTTGGCCTGACCTACCTGGAGTGCGGTCGCGAGGCGGCTCGTGACCTGGTGCTGCGCCTGATTGCGCCGCTGCTCGATGATGAGAAGGTCCTGAACTCTGGACGCGACTGGAAGACCGAGCTGCTGAACCTCGCCACCGCCCGTGGTTGGGGAGACGTGCGCTACGAGGTGACCGGCGAGGGACCCGATCACGCGCGCGTGTACACTGCGGTTGCTATTGTGGCGAACCAGCAGGCCGGTACCGGTGTGGGTCCGAGCAAGAAGGAGGCGGAGCGCCTTGCCGCTGAGCAGGCGTACCGCGTTCTGGTTTAGGCTCATTCAAGCATCCTGCAGGTCTGTTAGCTCTGCGGGTTCTTGATTCTGCAGCCCCGCTGATTGGAGGGAATCATGCCCGAACTACCCGAGGTGGAAACCGTTCGCGCAGGTCTAGCCGACCATTCGTTGGGTCGGCCCGTGCAGGCGGTGCGCGTGGTCGACGCCCGTTCGCTGCGCAGGCACCTGCCCGGTCCCGCCCACTTTGAGGCGGCACTCACCGGCAGGGCGCTGCGCGGTGCCTACCGCCGCGGCAAGTACCTGTGGCTGACCCTGAGCGAGGCGGACGGCACGCTTGCCGATGAGGCGCTCGTGGTGCATCTGGGCATGAGCGGTCAGCTGCTCGTGCGCGATGAACCGGGTGGCGAATCGGATAGTGAATCTGAGGCGCGCGCGGCCTTTGATGAGCAGCCGCGGCACCTGCGCGTGGCGCTCGAACTAGGACCGGCGGGAGCTACCAGCGCTGCGGGAGCTACCGGTGGCGCGGCGAGCACCAACCGGGCAAGCACCGGGCAGCGGTTGCTCTTCGTGGATCAGCGCATCTTCGGCGGCATGTTCCTCAGCCCGCTGGTACCGGACGTACCCGCAACGGTTGCAGCGAATGAAGCAGCGCCCGATGAAATGGGGCAGAGCGAAGTACCTGAGCGTTTTCTAGTACCGGAGGCGGTCAAGCACATTGCCCGCGACCCGCTGGATGAGTTCTTCGACCCCGCAGCGGTGCGTCGCAAGTTCCTGCGCACCTCCAGCGGCATTAAGAAGGTGCTGCTGGACCAGTCGGTGATCTCCGGCGTGGGCAATATCTACGCCGACGAGGCGCTGTGGCGCGCGCGGCTACACTATGCGAAGCCCGCACGCACCCTCAGCGCTGCCCAAACCCGCGAGCTGCTGGATGCGGTCACGCAGGTGCTGCGCGAGTCCCTGGCGGCGGGCGGCACGAGCTTCGACGCCCTGTACGTGAACGTGCTGGGGGAGTCTGGCTACTTTGAGCGCTCGCTGAACGCCTACGGTCGTGCCGGGGAGCCTTGCCACCGTTGCGCGGAGGCGGGCCGCACCTCCCTGATGGTGCGTGAGCCCTTCCAGAACCGTTCGTCCTATCGTTGCCCGCACTGCCAGCGGGCGCCGCGTTCTCGCTAGGTAAAGGCTTACGCTAGGTAAAGGCTTACGATAGGCACAAGCTCACGCTAGATATGCGAATGACGGCGTAGCTACGTTCCTCCCATACGGGGGATGTAGCTACGCCGTCATTCGTTTAAACCTCAGTTGTATAAACCGGGGGGGGGCGAGGGAGTCAACCCGAAAGCCATCCCGAAAAGAAGCAACTAGCGGCTGTACCTATCCCCGTAGAACAAGCCCAGACGCTCGTAGCCTTCCTCAATCGACACGGAGGGCTCCCACTGCAGAAGCTCACGGGTGCGGCGCTGATCAAACCAGTGCGCGGTCGACAGCTGCTCCGCGAGGAACTCCGTCATCGGCGGCTCATCACCGGCAGTCACGTTCTTCGGCAGACGTTCCCAGACGCGCTCAATGACCTTACCCGCCAGGGCGGCAACCTTCGCCGGAACCGAGAAACGCGGGGCGGGAACGCCCACCGCCTCACAGAAACCACCGAGTAGCTCAGCGATAGTGCGCGGCTGACCGTTCGTCACCACCAGCGCCCGGCCCGCAAAAGCGTCGAGGCGCTGATATCCGCGCACCACGGCATCCGCGGCGTTATCAATGTAGAGCGTGTCAATCAGGCCCGTACCGCCAGAGAGCAGCGGCAGACGGCCCGCGGCGGAACGCTCCAGAATACGCTCGACCAGCTGGGTATCGCCCGGACCCCACATCAGGTGAGGACGCAACGCACCCACACGCAAAACCCCGCCACCGGGCAGGGCAGTGCCGTTCGCCTCCAGAGCCAAGAGCTCAGCGGCAGCCTTCGAACGCGCATAGTTACCGCGCGCATGCTCCGGGGATGCTACGCCGGCACCATCACCCACAATTGCCGCGCCGGCATGAGCCACCGACGGCGAGGAAATGTACAGGAACGAACCCACCGAATGGTTCAATGCCGCCTGCAACAGGGTGCGGGTGCCCTCAATGTTGATGCGCTCATAATCAGCCCACTCGCCGCTGACCGACACCTTCGCCGCGGCATGCACCACGCCGTTGACACCGGTCATCGCCAGATCCACAGCCTGCGCGTTCGTAATATCGCCGCGCACCTGCTCAAAACGCGGGCGAATCGAATCGGGTAGCAGGGCCGCAATGCCCGAGTCGCCACGCTGAAAAACGCGCACATCATAGCCGGCACGCAGCAACGCCAGCACGCTCTCACGACCCAGCAGACCGCTGGCACCGGTAAAGAGGATGCGCTCGCCAATACGCGGCGCGAAATCGGGCTCCTCAATCGGGCGCAGCGAACGCGGGGCGGGGTCGGTGTAGCGCGCCGCCAGCGGCTGCGCAGGCTTGCGGAACCGAGCCGTCGGGGAGGTCACCGCATGCGCAGTCGACAGGCGGGGTGCGGGCTCGTGGGAAGAGGACTCACACGAAGAATGAGGGGACATCATACTCCTTAGACTTAGGGATCCGGCAGGCGCTTACGCCCCCGCAAGGACCTTCGACGCCCACTCACCCAGGGCGGGGCGGTCAATCTTCGAATTATGGCGAATATCGGTCGGATGCTCGTGCACCACCAGCACCGCGGCAAGCTCCACGCCGGTATCCTTGGCAACCTTCTGGCGCACCAGCTGCGACAGCTCGAAGGGCGCCACACCCTCCGCAATGGGGAAGCGGCGAGCGCCGGGCACGCGATCGAGCAGGGCACGCTTGAGGCCCGACGCCGACTGGCGCGCCTCCAACGCGGCGGTATTTGCGGACGCCTCAATGACCAGCACCGGTGCCGCAGTACCGGCAGGACCCACCGCCACCAGGGCGGCGCGGCGCACCTCCGGCAGGGACTCGGCGGACTGCTCAGCCGCAACCGGGGTCAGCACGCCCTGCGAAGTCAGCAGCACGTGCGCGAGGCGGCCCTCAACCCACAGGCGACCCGAAGCATCCAGGTGTCCGACGTCACCGGTATGATGCCAACCCGGAGTGCTAATGGACTGCTCCTCAGTCACCCACAGGGTGTCGTAGCGGTCCTTCACATGCGGCGCCGACACCAGAATCTCACCGGTCACACCCGGCTCATGGGTTAGCTCATCCGCGACCGAACCGTCC
Source organism: Rothia sp. HMSC071B01 (assembly GCF_001808945.1). Lineage (NCBI taxonomy): Bacteria > Bacillati > Actinomycetota > Actinomycetes > Micrococcales > Micrococcaceae > Rothia > Rothia sp. HMSC071B01. The sequence continues at coordinate 144,824 of NZ_KV795070.1, forward strand.
TGCAGCAGCGGCGCAATAGCCACCGCCGCACCGTACACCGCGAAACCAACGCACACGCCGTCACGGGCGAACGGGTCAAGCACCTCACCGGCAGCATTCGGGGTGCCCTCAGCAATCGCCTGGCGAATCATCTCGAAAGACACATCGGTCACCGGCAGACCCTCGGTCATACCGTACGGGGTGTGCAGGGAGGCGTTCGGCACCAGGGCGGAGAGCGCCTCCAGCAGCGGCACGGGAATCGGCGCGCCAGCACTCAGCACGGTCTGAACCTTAGCCAACGCCGCACGCTGCTCAGCGTTCAGCTCATCGGCGGTCGCCACCACATTTACCAGGGCGGCGGGGGAAGCGAACACGACCGACGCATCAATAGCCGCCGCAGCCGACGCCAATGCCGAAGCCGTCAGGGTCTTCGGGCGGGTCACATCCATCGTCGGGGTCACGCTGGTAGCACCCAGTGCCGGGCCCAACAGTGCAAACGGCGCGAAGCCAGCCACCAGACCGCTACCGGGCGCAAAACCGTACGTATTCGCAATGGCATCGCGCATACCCGCCAGCTGACGCTGCGTGTACACCACACCCTTAGCCGGGCCGGTCGAACCGGACGTGTATAGCACCGCCGCATCAGCATCCGGCACGGGGGAGGGGAACTCCACCACGGTCGGGGTGGGCACCGGCGCACCCGGAGTACCGTCAGCGGCGGGCGCGGTAAACACCGAACCGGCAACGCCCAACAGCTTCTCCTGCACCGAACCCAGCGGCTCCACAGAAATACGCACACCCGGCCACAGCAGGGTACGGGCGGCACTGAGCGCGGCGGGAATACCCACCAGGAAGCTCGGGTTAGCGCCCTTCAACGCGCGAGTCAGACCCGGAATACCCAGACCGGTATCAGCCACCACAATGACAGCGCCCAGCTTCATGCAGGCGTAAATCAGGGTGGTCAGGCGGGCACCCGGAGGCACCATCAGGTTCACACGGTCGCCCGGACGCACACCCAGGGCGTGCAGGCGGGTCGCGGCGGCGTTGACCTGCTGGTTCAGCTCAGCCCAGGTCAGGGTCACAGAAACGGAGGTGCCGTCGCCCTTGGGGTCCATGTCCACCACGGCGGTGGAGGCGTCGTCGGCGCGTTCGGTGAGGGCTGCGAGCATGGGGCGGAACGCCGCGGGAACAGCACCCTCAGCGGTAGCGCCCTCGCCGGCAGTCAGACCGTGGCGGCGTGCGCGGGCGGCACGATGCTCCGCCTCAACGTTGTGCGGGGGCACCAGAGCGCCATCCTCCAGCGTGCCGAAAGTCTGCGCAAGCCACGAAATCATGGGGGTGGCAATGTCATAATCCTCAATGACCAGGTGCGAGGCCTTCTCGTAGCGGTGCACCTTCGCCTGCGGCATGCGCTCCATCAGGTCGAACAGGTAGCGGCGCTGGAACACCGGGTCCTTCGTGCCCCACTGGAAGAACGCGGGCACGTCCAGGCCACGGATCTGCTCGGCAATACGCTGCATCGGCGTATAGGACGGAACATCGGCACCGGTCGGAATATCGCCCACAAAATTACGCACACCCTCACGCCACGCCGAATGAGCGTACGGCGCACGGTACGTACGGTAAATCGCCTCGTTCAGAGGGCTCGGGTACAGGCGCTTGGGCTGCTGACCCACCGGCTGCGGCAGGGCACCATCAAGCGCCCCGGCACCGGCAGAACCCGGCGCGGGCAGGCGACCCTCATTCTGAGCCAAACCCAAGGTCACATCAATAAACGCGGTCGAATCGTGAGTACCCCACTCGTGCACACCCAACGCCAGGCGCAGAGCGGCAGGGATATTCTCAATGCCGTCATGGTAGACCGCGGTGTTCGTCAGCATCACGCCCGAAAGAATCTCACGATGCTCCAGCGCCCAACCAAAGGACACCAGTCCACCCCAGTCATGGGCGAGAGTCACGAGCGGCTTATCGGTCTCATCCAGGCCGAGCGTCTTCGTGAAATCACCCAGGTCAGCGATACGGTCGGTCAGGGAGCGGCGCTCACCCTCCAAATCCAGGTGGGTGCGCTCCGAATAACCCATATCAATCTGATCAACCGCAACCACACGCCACGGGGCGCGCTCATTCACGCCCGCATCCAGCACGGTACGCCACAGGTACGACCAGGTCGGGTTACCGTGCACGCACAGGATCGTGCCAATCGGCTCCAAACCCTGCTCGACCAGCACCGGAAGGTTATCCAGGTAGTGCCAGCGGCGCGCGCCAGCCTGCTGCGCCCGCTGCTCAATGGGGGCGGTGGTGGGCACCTCCAGAAGGTGGGAGTAGCGCGGGTTCACGCCCGCCCATTCCTCCGGGTTATACGGGGGCTGAGCCTTAGGGAAGTTCAAATGGCGCATGCTGGGAATCCTTCCGGATCGAATCGGTGAATGTCTACCGCACAGAGGTTAAGGGCTGCCGGCTAAGGGCTGCTGGCTAACGGGTTACCACTGAATCTCAAGCAGGGCAGTGTTCAGGCCAGAACCCACACCCATGCACAGAATACGGTCGCCCTTCGTGTAGGTCGGCGCGCACTCGGCGAGAGTCATCGGCAGAGCCGCCGCAGCCACATTGCCCCACTTCGGGAAGGTCAAGGGGATGCGCTCACGCTCAATACCGACCGCCTCAATAATGGCGTTTGTGTGGGCGTTAGAAATCTGATGGGTCACGTAGGAGGTCATATCGTTCCACTCCCAGCCGTCCTGATGCGCCTGCTCCCACGCCTGCGCCACCAGCTCCAGACCGTGCTTGAGCAGGCCCTCAGCGTCAGTGTTCATGCCCTGATCCGCCTCGCCACCGATGCACAGGTTACGGTGCTCAGTGCCCGCGCGGGACACCGAACCGACGATGCGGTGACCCTCCGGGTGGCGGTCAGCACGGCCAATCACAGCCGCCGCCGCGCCCGAACCGAGGGTCAGGGTCGCAAACTGAGCCAGCACATCCTCGCGGGTCGAATCGGGGTTGTTCAGGATGCGCACCGCGGTACGGTGCCACGGGGAGGGGTCCTCGCCAGCGACAATCAGAGCGTAGTCGATAGCGCCCGCATCAATCATGGTGGAGGCGACAGTCATCGCGTTCACAAAGCCCAGGCAGGCGTTCGTAATATCGAAGTTCAGGGCGTGACGCGGCAGCTCCAGACGGTCGTGCACACCCACCGAAACGGCGGGCTCAAAGTTATCGCGAGTCACCGAAGCGTTAATCAGCAGGCCAATCTGGGAGCGGTCAATACCCGCCTGCTCGATAGCCTTCTCGGCTGCGGCAACAACGCCGTCCTCGAAGGTCTGGCCCTCAGCCCAACCGCGGCGAGTGCTAATACCGGCAAGACGCTCCAGCAGGCCCTTCGGCATGCGCAGACGCTTGTAGGTTTGGGCCAGCTGCTCATCGAAGTAGTCGCTCGTGACGACCTCCGGAGGCAGCTCATGGGTAATAGACAGCAGAGCTGCGTTAGCGTGGCGAATGTCAGAGTTTGTGCCGACCTTATCGGCGGATGCATTCATCAATGGTGTGGCCCTTGTAAATAGAAGTCAGTGGGATACAAAGACGGCGGGGATGCGCACAGCGGCCCCGCAGAATTTGTGATGCTCATTCCAATCTACCGCACCGGTCGGGCGAACCCGTATCCGTAGACCCAATATGAACGCCCCCGTTCACCCCGCGCGTAAGATGATGCACAATGAGGAACTTTGAACCCCCTTCATCCCGTGCACGTTCACGCCGCCCGCCCGCCGCACCGCGTACACTAGAGGGATGCCGCCACGCACCACAGAACGTGCCCGGCACACACCAGTTCTTCTGCAGAAAGGCCCCTTGTGCACCTGATGTCGCTGACCCTGCGCGGGTTCAAGTCTTTCGCCTCCGCAACCACTTTTGAGTTCACCCCCGGCATTAACGCGGTGGTCGGACCCAACGGCTCCGGCAAATCCAATGTGCTGGATGCGCTCGCCTGGGTTATGGGCGAGCAGGGCGCTAAGAGCCTGCGCGGCGGCAGCATGAAGGACGTTATCTTCGCGGGCTCCGGCGAGGCTGGTTCGGGCGACGGCGCCCAGCGTGCACCCCTGGGCCGCGCCAAAGTCACCCTGACTTTCGATAATTCTGATGGCACCCTCAGCATTCCCGCTGATCGGGTGCAGATTTCGCGCACCATGTTCCGCTCCGGCGGCAGCGAGTACGAGATTAACGGCTCCCCGGCGCGCCTTGCCGACATTCAGGACCTGCTCTCGGAGGCGGGTCTGGGTCAGCAGATGCACGTGCTCGTCGGCCAGGGGCAGCTGGATGCGGTCCTGCACGCCACCGCGCAGCAGCGCCGCGACATGATTGAGCAGGCAGCGGGCGTGGTCAAGTACCGCCGCCGCCAGGAGAAGACCAGCCGCAAGCTGGAATCTGTGGCATCGAACGTTACCCGCCTGAGCGACCTGGTTGCCGAGCTGGATTCGCAGCTGCAGCCGCTGAGTGAGCAAGCAGAATCCGCCGCGACCGCGCGCCAGCTGCAGGCGCGCATCCGCCAGCTGGAGGCGGTACTTTTGGCCCGTCAGCTGGGTATTCTGCAGGCTGAGCAGACGCAGGCTCTCGCCTCCGAGGCGGAAGGTACCCGCCGCGCCGAAACCCTGAAAGAACAACTGGAGGCGGCACGTACAGCGTCCGCGAAGCATCAGCAGGAGCAGAACCGCCTGAACGCCGAGGTCACCGCCTGCCAGAAGGCCGTGTCGACCCTGCGCGAGTCCGCCGCGCGCGTGCGCACCGTGCAATCCATCGCCGCCGAGCGCGTGCGCACCTACCGTGTGGAGCTGACCGAGGCGACCGCCGCCGCCCGCGCCGGATACGAACGCGCCCTGGAACTGCTGGAGGAACGCCGCGAAGAGGCAGAGCGCGCGGTGGAAAGCTACGCCAGCTTTGAGGAACGCTACAATGCGGCGCTGAAGAACGTTGAGAAGGCGGCATCCGAGGTTGCGCAGACTGAGCGCGCCTCGGGTGAAGCGGCGCAGTCTCGTGCCCGCGCGCAGGCCCAGCTGGATGCCGCCCGCGCTGCTGCGGTGGAGGCGACCCGCGCCTACGCGGCGGCGGCTGAGCGTGCCGCAACCCTGCGTGAGGCGCTGGGCCAGAGCCTGGGCGAGGAACCCGCCGAACTGGACGCTGAATCTGCCGAGGCGGTGTTCGATCCCGAGACCGGTGAGCTCATGGATTCTTCGAGCGAGGGTGCGAGCCTGCTGCGCGTGCTGGATGCCGTGCAGATTGACCCCGAGTATGCGCGTGCGGCGTCTGCTGCGCTGACCTCGCTGGCGACCGCGGCGTTGAGCGTGCCGGCTGAGGGCGCCGAGGTGTCGCAGTTGCGCGGTGATAAGGGTGATGAAAGTAACGAATCTGCCGCGAAGGAACCTTCAACAGAACTGCCCGAAACCACCCTGCCCGAATCCTGCGCCGCCGAGCTGCGCGAGCTGGGTATCCGCCCGGCCACCGAGATGATTGAACCGCTCAGCGAGGATGCCGCCGCGCTCGCCGGCATTGACGAGCACGCCCTGGCACGCGTCACCGCGGCGCTGGGTGAGCGCCTGGCGGGCGTGCTGTTCGCGCCGGATGCCGCCTCCGCAGAGCAAGCCCTGCACCTGCTTGCAGAGAATACCCTCGCAGGTCAGCGCACTATCTGGCGTATTTTTGACCCCGCAGGCACCGAGCACACCCGCTACAGCCTGCTCTACCCGGCTGAGGGAGCCAGCCCCCTGGAACTTGCCGCCGCATACCGCGCTGCCTCCCAGGTCGTGACCCGCACTCGCGCCGAACTGGACGAAGCCGAACAGGCCGTTCAGCAGGCTCAGACCGCGGCAGAATCGGCGGTCGAAGCAGAACGCGAGGCGGCGAAGGCGGCGGGTGTGGCGAGCGCCGAGCATGCCCGCGCCCGCGCCCAGGCGGAGTCCCTGGAAGCCTCCGCGCAGAACATTCAGAATGAGCGCGCCCGCCTGAACGAGCGCCTCACCGCCGCGGAGGAATCCGTGGCGCAGGCGCGCGTCGCCTACGAATCGGCGCGCACCCGCGAGGACACCTACCTGGCGGGCACGGGGGAGCAGGCTCCTGCTGCAACAATTGAGCGCCGCGCCCATCGCCTGGGTGAGGTACTTGCCGAGCAGGTGAGCGAGCGCGAGCAGCAGCTGCACGAGCTGAGCACCGACCTGAAGAACGCCCAGGAGGGCCTGACCGGCACGAACGATGAGGTGCAGGACCTACAGGCGGCGCACGCGGCGGCGCTGACCCTGCTGGCGCGCACCCAGACGGAGGCGGCACGCGTGCAGGAGCGCGTACAGGCGCTGGCTGAGCGTGCCCGCCTAGTGACCGGTTTGACCCTGGAGCAGCTGGAGGAAGAGTACTCCGAGCAGCTGCCGGTTGACGTGCCCGCAGATGAGGCTTCCGAAAATGCTGCCTCCGAAAACGACGCTCCCGAAAATGCTGCTGCCGAAACGGCATCAGAGACTACCGAAGCTTCCACCGAGAGCGTGCGCGCTCGCCTCAAGGCGACCCGCGCCGAACTGGATGCGCTGGGCGCCATTAACCCGCTGGCGTTGGAGGAGTACGAGGCGCTTTCGGAACGCCACGCCTACCTGAATCAGCAGATTGAGGATTTGAAGGCGACCCGCCGCGACCTGAACACGGTCATGGACGAGGTCAGCAGCCACATTGCGGAGGTGTTCACCGCCGCGCTGGAGGACATTAACACCCACTACCGCCGCATCTTTGAGACCCTCTTCCCGGGAGGCGAGGGCCACCTGGAGCTGGACGACCCGTCCGATCCGTTGAATTCGGGTGTGGAGATTCACGCGCGCCCGGCGGGTAAGAAGGTTAAGCGCCTGTCGCTGCTGTCTGGCGGTGAGCGTTCGCTCGCTTCGTTGGCGCTGTTGATCGCGATTTATATGTCTCGCCCTTCGCCGTTCTACGCCCTGGACGAGGTTGAGGCGGCACTGGATGACCGCAACCTCTCGCGCCTGCTGCAGGTGATTGGTGAGCTGGGGGAGCGTTCGCAGCTGATTGTGATTACGCATCAGAAGCGCACGATGCAGATTGCGGAGACCCTGTACGGGGTGTCGATGCGCGGTGGCGTGTCGACGGTGCTTTCTCAGCAGATGGAGGAGCTGCGCGAGCTGCTGTAGCTCGCCGCGCGCCCCTCAACCTGCGCGCTCCTGCCTAGCCTCGCTTGCCTATCCTCTAAATCTTGCCAGACGAGCCACCTCATACCCGTGCGCGCACCCACTCTGGCGAACGTCACATGTCCTAGGAATGGTCATGTGCACTCCGGGGTACAGGTCACCGCCTGCGCCCGGGTACTATAGGGGGATATGCGTGAACACCGCCCGCCCTATTCGCGGTTGGCGTGGTGTTTCGTTGTGATCAGGCCTGATGCCCCGCCCTACCCGCGGCGCGCGTCCGGCGGCAACCATCCAGGGAAGGAATAGTGATGAGCGAGAACCTGGCAGAAGCTTTCCTCAACGGCGAGTCGTTGAAGAATGCCCCCGGCCCCTATTTTGGTGAGTACGGCGGGCGGTGGATGCCCGAGTCGCTGATTGCCGCCATGGATGAGCTGGAGGCAACCTTTAACGAGGCGAAGAACGACCCCGAGTTCATTGCCGAGTTCCAGCGTCTTTCTGCTGAGTATTCGAACCGTCCGTCGCTGCTGACCGAGGTTCCGAAGTTCTCTGAGCATGCTGGTGCGCGTGTGTTCCTCAAGCGTGAGGACCTGAACCACACGGGTAGCCACAAGATTAATAACGTGCTGGGTCAGGCTCTGCTGGCTAAGCGTATGGGTAAGACCCGTCTGATTGCTGAGACTGGTGCGGGTCAGCACGGTGTTGCGACTGCGACCGCGGCTGCCCTGTTCGGCATGGAGTGCGTGGTGTACATGGGTGAGGAAGACACCGAGCGCCAGGCCCTGAACGTTGCCCGCATGCAGCTGCTGGGCGCGAAGGTGATTGCGGTGCAGAACGGCTCCCGCACCCTGAAGGACGCCATTAACGAGGCGCTGCGCGATTGGGTTGCGAACGTCGAGAACACCCACTACCTGCTGGGTACCGCCGCCGGCGCGCACCCGTTCCCGGCGATGGTGCGTTTCTTCCACGACGCCATCGGCACGGAGGCGCGCGAGCAGATTCAGCAGCTAACCGGTCGCCTGCCCGACGGCCTGGCCGCCTGCGTGGGCGGCGGTTCGAACGCGATTGGCCTGTTCCACGCGTTCCTGGACGACCCTTCGGTCGAGATTTACGGCTTTGAGGCCGGCGGCGACGGCGTGGAGACCGGCCGTCACGCGGCGACCATCACCCTGGGCCGCCCGGGCATGCTGCACGGCGCGATGACCTACCTGATGCAGGACGAGGACGGCCAGACCATCGAGTCCCACTCGATTTCGGCTGGCCTGGACTACCCGGGTGTGGGCCCGGAGCACTCGTACCTCTCCGATATTGGCCGCGTGACCTACGAGCCGGTGACCGACACCGAGGCCATGGATGCGCTGAGCCTGCTCTGCCGCACCGAGGGCATCATCCCGGCGATTGAGTCTTCGCACGCTCTGGCCGGCGCACTGCGCGTGTGCCAGCGCTGGGCCGCCGAGGACCCGGAGGCCGCCCGCGAGAAGACCATGATTGTGTGCCTGTCGGGCCGCGGCGATAAGGACATGGAGACCGCTCAGAAGTGGTTCGGCCTGGGTAAGGCCATCCCGTCCTCGACCCTGATGACCGGCAACAAGGAGGCCGCCGCCTCCGCTGAAAAGAACGCACAGACCGAGAGCGAGGCTAAGTAATGAGCTACCAGGACTTCATTTCCCACGCCGCCCCCTACGAGGTGGTGGACGGTACCTTCCCTCCCGCTAACTCCGATTCGCCCCTGGCCGCTCGTCTCGCGCAGTGCGAGGCCGAGGGTCGCGCGGCCCTGATTGGCTACCTGCCGGTGGGTTTCCCCACCCTGGAGGAGTCCATTGACGCGGCGATTGCCCTGGGCAACAACGGCGCCGACATCATCGAGCTGGGCGTTCCCTACTCCGACCCGGTGATGGATGGTCCGGTGATTCAGAAGGCGACCGGCCAGGCCCTGGAGAACGGCTTCAAGCTTTCCCAGCTCTTTGAGGCGGTCCGCCGCATTACCGAGGCCACCGATGCGGTGGTCGTGGTGATGACTTACTGGAACCCGGTTCTGGCGTACGGCGTGAAGAATTTTGCGCGTGACCTGGCGGCCGCCGGTGGCGCGGGCATGATTACCCCCGACCTGGTGCCCGACGAGGCATCGGCCTGGTTTGAGGCGTCGAACGAGTACGGTCTGGATCGTATTTTCCTGGCCGCGCTGTCCTCCTCGCCGGAGCGTCTGGCAACCGTGGCGAAGGCCTCGAGCGGCTTCGTGTACGCGGTGTCGGTCATGGGTGTGACCGGTGCCCGCACCTCCGTGTCGGAGGCGGCCCGCACCCTGGTGGCGGATATCAAGGCCGCCGGCGCCAAGCGCGCGTGTGTGGGCCTGGGCGTTTCGACCCGCGCTCACGTGGAGGAGATTGGCGAGTACGCGGACGGTGTGATCGTCGGTACCGCGCTGGTAAAGGCCCTGGCCTCCGGCGGCGTGGATGCGGTAGCCCGCCTGACCCGCGAGCTGGCGGGGCGTGAGGCTTAATGTCGGCCCTGCTTTCGGCGGTGGCCCTGCCGGCGCTGTCGATTCCTTCCCCGAGCGTCTCGTACCTGCAGCTGGGCCCGTTTCGTGTGCATTTCTACGCTCTGTGCATTCTGACCGGTATGGCGGTGTGCCTGTGGCTGGGCGCCCGCCGCTGGAAGGCGATGGGCGGCACGGGCGAACGCGTCTTTGACGTGGCGATGTGGGCCATCCCGGCCGGCATCGTGGGTGCCCGCGCCTACCACGTGCTGATTACCGACCCGGGCAGCTACTTCGGCCCGAATGTCGCTGATCCGTGGGCCTTTCTGAAGATTTGGGAGGGCGGCATCGGCATCATGGGTGCCGTGTCGGTGGGCGCGCTGGGCGCCTGGTACGGTTGCCGCCGCTACGGCATGAATTTCCCTGCTTTTGCGGATGCGGTGGCCCCCGGCATCCTGCTGGCCCAGGCCTTTGGCCGCTGGGGCAACTGGTTCAACCAGGAGCTGTTCGGCAAGCCGACGACCCTGCCGTGGGGTCTGGAGATTAGCACCTCGAGCGGTAATTTCCCCTCGCAGTATCCGGCCGGCACGCTGTTCCACCCGACGTTCCTGTACGAGTCGCTGTGGAACCTGCTGGGGGTGGCGTTGTTGCTGTGGCTGAGCCGTAAGGGCGTGCTGAAGCTGGGTCAGACCCTGTGGCTGTACGTGTTCTACTACGGCGTGGGTCGCCTCTTTATTGAGATGTTCCTGCGCATCGATACCTCGGAGATGCTCTGGGGCGTACGTATTCACGTGTGGACGGCCCTGCTGCTGGTGCTACTGGGTGCCGCGGGCTTTGTGGTGGCCGGTCGTCGCGCGGCGGCGAAGGCCGCCGCGGGTGTTGAGCCCGGCCCCGTGGAGGTTGCTCCGAAGCGTTCGGAGAAGAAGGCCGATGATGCCGAGGACTCTGCGAGCGCCGAAGACTCTGACGATTCCGACGAGAAGTCGGAGGCCGCCGAAAAGGCCGGGAAGTCGGAGGACACCGCGTCCAGCTGATGCTCTCGGTAACCGATAATTCATGCTGAAAACCGCCGGATGGGGGAGCACCCCGTCCGGCGGTTTTCTGTCTTTCAGTTCCCGTGCCTGACCCCGTTTTGGGCCCCGTGCCGGCGTCCTGCTCTCGTGGAGCTCCCGACTCGGCTTCCACACCGCAGAGAGTTTTCGGCGACTTGTGAAAACAGGGGCCTGAGAAGGCATAATAGAGGAACCACGGTAATACGTGCTCGCGTGGGGGCATAGCCTCTGGGAATCGGCCCCTTCCGCGCGGCACGCACCGCGCTCAGAATTATTCACTCAACTACAGGACACATATCGTGAGCTCTTCTTCCGGCGATTCTTCACGCCCAATTTCTCCCTCCTCCCGTTCGGGCCTGACCCGTCGTCGTCTCGTGGCCGGTGCGGCCTGGGCTGCCCCCGCCGTCGCGGCTTCGACCCTGGTTCCCGCTTTTGCCGCCTCCCCCGAGGAAGGCGAATGTACCGGCCCCTACGAGGATTCCACCCTGATTACCGCCGGTGACGGCGTGAAGAAGGTTGCCGTTCTGACCGTGCCCGCGGGTGCCCGACGCATGCGTTTCACCGTGATTGGCGGCGCCGGCGGCACGAACTACGCCGTTGCGGACGCCGGTTCGGGCGCCCTGGTAGAGGGATCCATGCCGGTGCGCGGCGGCCAGGTGATTACCCTGACGGCCGGTTCGGGCGGCATCGGTAACGGTGAGCTGACCCCGGCCGAGGGCGGTGACGGCTACGGCGTGGGCGGCTCCTCGAAGGCTTCCTCCCCGGTCCCTGCGGATGTGGTCGCCGCGATTGAGAGCCTGACCGGCCGCACCGGTGGTGTGATGGGACATGGCGGCATGAACGCCGTGCTTTATTCCTCCTCGGGCGGCGGTTCTTCCGCGATTGAGGTGGACGGCGTGCCGATGATTGTCGCCGGCGGTGGCGGCGGCGCGGGAACTCTGGCCACGTACGCGACGGATCTGCCGAGCCCCGCGAAGCCGGGTGCGCTGCAGGCGACGGCTTACTACTCCCTGGATAGCTCCGGTCGCCGCCACCAGTTCAGCACCGGCGGAGGCGCCGGTTCCAGCGACGGCGACGGTTCCCCGGGTTTCGTGGGTTTCACCTCGTACACGGCGCAGTCGGTGCCGCTGCTGAAGGTGAACCCCGGTTCGGGTGCCGCCGGTGGTGTGGGCGGTGCTGGCGGTGAGAAGCTGAACCCGCCGACTGTTGATGGTTCGGTGATTGGTTTTTCGAGCACCTCCACCCAGAAGCTGGTGAGCACTGCGACTGCCGGTGCGGCGGGTGCGAGCGGTTTCCGCGCGAAGGGCGCCGATGGTGTGGCGAGCTATTCGTACCAGTGGGATCAGACTCCGGAGGGTACCGATAACCGCCCGTCGAACGCTGGCGAGCTGTTTAACGGCTACCAGTCTGTGGTTTCTGGAGGCGGTGGCGCCGGTTATGGCGGCGGCGGCTCCGGTGCTGCGTTGAGCGTTTCGGCTCGTGTGGTGTCGCAGAAGTGGAATAACGATTCGGCTCGTGCCCGCTATGCGGTGGGTTCGGTGCAGCTGGCTGGCGGTGGCGCTGGCGGCGGTACGTTCATGGATTCTACGGTGCGCATCATGGATCTGGGGTGGGCGTTGAACGCTCCGAATGGTCCGGGTGAGCGCGGCGCTGGCTATATTGAGGTTGCTTTCTGCTTCTAGGCAGCTAAGTCTCATCGGTTAAGAGTTCCTATAAGCCTGTAGGAATCGTATAGGTGTAGATTGAACCCTTTCTTTAGGGTGGTATGCGCCTCAAACTTAATATTTAAATTTTTTCTGAGTGCCTCCCAAACCGCTTATTTGGGAGGCATTCTCATCTTCTGTGTTGTTTCGTCATAGCGTCATATCAACCTTTGGCGGTTTAGCGCATTGGTCGGAATAGACCTTATCGAAAGATCATCCTTGCTCGTGAGAATGCCTCTATCTAACCCCTCTGTCATATTCGGGGAAGGTCCTTTAGATTGGGGGCTCCTCATTTTACGGTGGAAATGTAAAGAATACGCGCGCTCACCCCGCTAGGTTGCACAGCGCAGATTACAGATTGCGGTTTGAGCGCGACCACCGATGACTAAGGAGTTTAGATCATGTGCAAGGAAACCATGAAGGCTGTTGTTGTCCCTGAGAAGGTTGACGGTTCGGTTGTTGTCCGTGAGGTTCCCGTTCCGGCTGTCGGTCACGGCCAGGCGCTCGTGAAGATTGAGTACTCGGGCGTGTGCCACACTGACCTGCACGTGGCTTCCGGTGACTTCGGTGAGGTTCCGGGTCGTATTCTGGGCCACGAAGGCATTGGTCGTGTCGTCAAGGTCGGTGAGGGTGTTGAGTCCCTGAAGGAAGGCGATCGCGTGTCGGTGGCTTGGTTCTTCGAGGGCTGCGGCCACTGTGAGTACTGCACCTCGGGCCGTGAGACCCTGTGCCGTTCGGTGAAGAATGCAGGCTACTCGGTCGATGGCGGCATGAGTGAGTACACTCTGGTGACCGCTGATTACGCTGTGAAGGTTCCCGAGGGTCTTGACCCGGCACAGGCAAGCTCCATTACCTGCGCTGGTGTGACCACCTACAAGGCAATCAAGGAGTCGCTGGTTCGCCCGGGTCAGTGGCTGGTTGCTTACGGCGCTGGCGGTCTGGGTAACCTGGCTGTTCAGTACGCTAAGAAGGTTTTCGGCGCCAAGGTTATTGCTGTTGATATCAACGACGACAAGCTGGCTCTGGCTCGTGAGACCGGTGCTGATCACGTCATCAACGGCCGTGAGGTTGAGGATGTTCCGGCTCGTATTCGCGAGCTGACCGGCGGCGGCGCTCACGCTGCTGTGGTGACCGCGGTGTCGAAGGTTGCGTTCAACCAGGCTATCGAGTCGGTTCGTGCGGGCGGTTCCGTGGTGGCTGTTGGTCTGCCCTCGGAGATGATGGAGCTGTCCATTGTGAAGATCGTTCTGGACGGTATCCGCGTGGTGGGTTCCCTGGTGGGCACCCGTCAGGATTTGGCGGAGGCGTTCCAGTTCGGTGCTGACGGCCTCGTGGTTCCGGTGGTTCAGCTGCGTGAGGTTGACGAGGCACCGGCTGTCTTCGAGGAAATGACTGCTGGTAAGATTACCGGCCGTATGGTTCTGGACTTCGCTAGCCTCTAAGCTGGCGGATGGTTCGAGGCGCCCGGTAGGGCTTCAAGGTCTCACTCGACTGGGGTCTTGCCGGTAGTTTCGATGGTTATAGCGCCTAGGGCGCATCCCGTGTGGCGGGGGAGTATGGGTACTCTTTCTGCTGTGCATACGACGCGGGGTGCGCCTTAGTGTTTTTAACGCGGCTTTTTAGGGCGGGGTGGACTGTAGGTTTTTGAGAGCCGTTATCGTGAGGAGCCGAATTCCTCTGTGAGTACTAGGCACCTAAACGTAATATACGCAGGAATTTATTTTTGAAATATTCGGGGAATATCTCAAAATTCTCACTAAATTAGTTCAATAGAGTATCTTGTTTGACATCTATAGACCTCAAAATGCATACTTGTATTGTAAACATTCAACTACTGGTTGAAGCGTAATATTTGCCGAAGAGATAGGTTTCGCGTGCGCCTACACCTACCCTAGATGTAACGGGATATGACGTGTGAAGGTTTCGGCCCTCCTAGATATCGATTCCTTCTCCCGGAACGCCATACCCGGGTGAATTTCAGCATCTTCGTACCGTGCCGTTATTCACCGTTGAGTCCTTAATTCCGGCCAGGCGCCCCTTTAGACACCTTCGGATTGAGGTCTCACCAACGATTAGTGTGGGCCCCACGGACATAGTCAATGGGGACTATGTCCGCCACACTAATCCGGGGCTTTTAGGACATTGCATGACTTCGAGGCGGCACGCCCGCCACGCCATAAATTTACCTGCCGGCACGGGTAACATAGCCGGGTTCTCTACTCACTCGGTAACCCACCCGCTGCAGAACGCATCTTGATGTTTGTGTTGTTCAGAAGATGCGCCCTGTAGCAAAAGAACGAGGGGCACCTCTGCCAGGTGCCCCTCGTTTTTATATGCGCGTTGCAGTGTTTATTAGCTGCCGTGCTGTTGAGTAGATTCCACGCTGTTTAGTAGATTCCACGCTGCGCGGTCCAGCGGATCGTGCCGCGCTCAAAGTCCATGTAGTACACGCCGTTCACGTAGGATTCGTCGCCGCGTGCCGCACCGTAGCGGGCGCTATTCTTCTCCCAATGCTTGAAAATCGCGCCGTTACCGTTGGTTTCGTACGCACCGTACGCATCCGACCAGAGCAGTACCTTACCCGAGGCGAACTGAATCTGAGCACCCGTGGAGGTGACAGTCTCGTCGGTCACCGGTGCACCCCAGGCGCCGCGGTGCTGCAGGAAGCGGTGGTAGAACGCGCCGCCGGTGTGCATGCGGTGGGTGCCGGTCTGCGCGGACCACACGTAGGTGGTGCTGCCGGTGAACTCCTGCTTGATGAGGCCGTTGCCCAGGTTCTGCTCATCGGTGGTGGGCACACCCCTCATGCCAGCTGCACGCCAGGTCGCGTAGATGGAGCCGCGCTCGTTGATAATGTGGGTGCCGTAGGCGTTGGACCAGTAGGCGCCCTCACCGTTGGCGAAGGATACCGCGATGGTGTCGGAGCGGGTTTCCTCGTTGGTGGTCAGACCGCGGAATCGCGCAATATCAGAGCGGAACTTCTGGTCCAGGCCGCCGTTGGTGACCAGCCAGTGCGAGCCGTGGGAGTTCGTCCAGTAGATGGTCTTGCCGTTGGTGAACTTCTGCGCGTACACGCCGTTGGTCAGGGTGTACTCGGTGCCAATCGGGTTGCCGTAGAAGGAACGATTCTTATTCCAGAAGTTACCGATGCCGGTGCGAATATCAATGGAACCGGTCGCGGTGGTCACCACGTTCGAATCCTGTACCGCGCGGTCTTCTGCCGAACGGTCTTCCGCTGCGCGATCCTGGCCGTTCGACCAGTTGCGGTGCACCGCGTTGGGGTTCTTTGCCAGAACCTTCAGATCGTTCACGGTGCCGGGGAAGAAGTTCGAGTCACCCACGAACGGGCCCGAGTCAGTGAACTGCCAAATGTCGTAGCCGCTCCAACCCGCCGGAATCGCACCGACCACGGTCGAGTAGCTTGCCAGGTGTAGCGGCAGAGCGCCGAACTGCGGCGAACCCACGCAGTGCGACCACCAGGAGGTTGCGGTGTACACCATCGGGGCGCGACCGGTCAGTGAACGGTAGGTGTCCACAAAGTCGCGGGTCCAGGCGGTCAGCTGCGCCGGGGTCATGTTGTAGCAGGTGTTGCCGTAGGCGGGGTAGGGATTGAACTCGATGTCCAGCAGACCGGGCAGGGTCTTGCCGTCGGCAGTCCACGCGCCACCATTCTGCACGAAGTAGCGTGCCTGATCGGCACCCGAGGAGGTGCGGGGGTTCGCGAAGTGGTAGGCGCCGCGCACCATGCCTGACTCGGCGGAGCCGTTGTACTGCTGACCGAAGTAGGGGTTGGTGTAGTAGCCGCCCTCGGTCGCCTTCACGTAGGCGAAGCGGGAACCTGCGGCGTAGGCGCTCGCCCAGTCCACGTTCTGCTGGTGCGAGGAGACGTCCATACCGAGGGTGCCGCCGGAGGGGGTCCATGCGGAGCGGCCCTGTGCCAGCGCTTGACCGGGTGCCAGTGCCTGACCGGCTGCCGGAGCTCGACCAGCTCCCAGACCCTGCGCGGAGCTCTGGGTCGCGGAAATACCGCTCAGAGTTGCGGTAGAAGCGGGGGAGATGGCACCGGTGCGTGCATTGGCGGTGCCCAGGCGTTCGCGCTCGCCCGCACCCATGGCGGGGTTGGAGCGTTCGACCAGGGACGCATCCGGGGCGGGAGCGTAGCTGAGCTCCTCGTAGGATGCGCCGAGGTTGACCTCTGCGGCTGCGCTTGCGCTGGGGGCGGCAAATGCGGCGGGAACGGAGGTGAGGGATGCGGCGACGAGGGAGAGTGCACCTGCGGACGCCATGATGGAGCGGGCTGCCGCAGAGCGCGCGGCAGTCTGGAGTTTCTTCATAGGTTTTTGCCTGTGTTTGAGAGGTGGATGTGTCGATGTGGCCCTGTGTGGGGGCTTCTGGCACGAGTGAATAGTGGGGCAGTTGGGTGAGGTTTATGTGTCAATTGTTGCCGTGTCAAGCGACCGGCACAGCTATCAGCCTAAGGTACCTGCACCGCTGTGCGCAATGATTTGGCATGTCATTCTGGCGGCATATCTTTCGCAGAGTGCACAGTAATTTGGGGTCTTTGGGGGACCTGTTTAGTTTTGCGGCTTGTCGGTGCATTTATGGGCTCAGTTTTTTGCGAAAAATTTTAGGTGGGTGACACGCCGGGGCATTGCGAATTTCATTCTGTGGACTGCTCTGTCGGAGGTTGCGCTGCAGGGGCTTTGGCTTGCGGGCATAAGGAAAGGGGTGGGCCGCACACACAAAGACCCACCCCTCATGTTCCGGGTACTGTATTTGGCGCGGCCTCGCACCGGCACCCGGAGTTTCATGGTCGATGCAGGAGAGATGAAGAGTCATCGACCACGTATATGGTGCCTGTTGGCACGTTTATCTCGGCTCTTCCCGCCCGCTCCTTCAGGTTCTGATGTCCGGCTGAAAGAGACGGGTGGGAAGAGGCGAAAGCTTGTGTTTCCCGAAAGGCTTAGAGGAACTTCGCGATGTCCTCGATCAGCGGCTTGAGAGTCTCGCGATCGATGTACTCAGCCTTGCCGGTCTTGTAGCATTCGAGCATCTGCTGAATACCCTCGTTCGGGTGCGGGTTCGCCATGAGCCATGCGCGCACCGGGCCCTTCAGGGCGGTCTTGTGAGCCAGCGAAATCTTGTCGAAGTCGATGCCGCCACGCAGGTGGTAGACGGGGCGACCTTCGGTCAGTTCGGGGGTGTAGCTCTTGGCGACGGCCTTGTCCAGCAGCTTCTTGGAGTATTCACCGGTGAAGGAGACGGTAAAGAACGCGGTGCGGTTCTTCTTGGGCGCAATGACCGGCAGAATCTTCTTGCGAAGTGCCGGTGCGCCGTTGAGGAATCCACCGTAGTCGCTGCCGGCAATGACGAAAGCGTCGAATGCCTCAGCCTGCTCGGGGGTGACCTTGGAGGCGGGGACAGTCTCAACCTCGGGGGCCTGCGGGAGTGCACGCAGATCTTCTGCCAGCCAGGTGGCGTACTGTTCGGTGTAGCCGTAGGTGGAGCCGAAGATAATCAGCACGCGAGTAGTCATCTGTGAACCTTCCAGATATATTTCGCATTTCAAATACTAATTATGGGTTCCAATATAGGCTAGGCGCGCGAAAATGTGAAATCGCCCAGCTTTTGGATGCCCCATCTATCTTCTCATAGCCCACTCTGAGTGTCTCTATGTTTTTGAAATATGCTCGAATGTTCTCGAACGAGACTAAATATTGCGCAGTACTGGCTAGATATGGGTAAAAAGCACCCTAATTTACTTTCCGGGCGAGGCGGGGGTGGTGGGGGTGAAAATCGACTTTCTGTGGCGTGTTCGATGGAAGAGGGGTGGCGTTCAAAATGCGACGTGAAACACAATTTCTTCGGTGGAAAGAGTTGGGAGAAGCATACCCAAGAGGGCGCAAAACCCCTATAATTGAGAAAGAGTCCCACGCATCCGGCATGTGGTTACCTGTTAGAACACGTGGGAATAATTGGGAATTTGACATTAGTCTTCCCCGGAAAATCAGTGTGAGCCCTCAGGGGCCACATGAAACAACACACAAAGGTTAGGTACATGAGGCGCGCAAAAATCGTTGCAACCATCGGTCCGGCAATCGAGTCCCCCGAGAAGATCTCCGAGGCAATCAAGGCTGGCCTGAACGTCGCCCGTCTGAACATGAGCCACGGTGACCACGCCGAGCACCAGGCACGCTACGACACCATCCGTGACCAGTCTGCAAAGCTCGGTAAGGACGTTGCTATCCTCGCCGACCTGCAGGGCCCCAAGATTCGCCTCGAGCGTTTCGCAAACGGCAAGGAATACCTTGAGCCCGGCGCAGACTTCACCATCACCTCCGAAGACGTTGAAGGTACCGCAGAAATCTGTGGCACCACCTACAAGGGTCTGCCCGGCGACGTAAAGCTCGGCGACAAGCTCCTGCTCGACGACGGCAAGATTCGCCTCGAAGCTATTGAGGTAACTCCCACCCGCGTTCGCACCCGCGTGGTCGTCGGTGGCCCGATCTCCAACAACAAGGGCATCAACCTGCCCGGCGCAGCAGTCTCCCTGCCCGCGCTGACCGAGAAGGACGCAAACGATCTGCGCTTCGCACTGAAGATGGGTGCAGACATCATTGCACTCTCCTTCGTCCGTACCGGCGCAGACGTTGACCCCGTCCACAAGATCATGGACGAAGAGGGTATCCGCGTACCCGTCATCGCCAAGATCGAGAAGCCCCAGGCAGTTGAGAACCTGCAGGACATCATCGACAAGTTCGACGGCATCATGGTCGCTCGTGGTGACCTCGGTGTTGAGCTGCCCTTCTCCGAGGTTCCCCTCGTCCAGAAGAAGGCAATCGACATGGCACGCCGCTGGGCAAAGCCTGTCATCGTGGCAACCCAGGTGCTCGAGTCCATGACCGACAACCCCGTCCCCACCCGTGCAGAGGTTTCTGACTGCGCTAACGCAATCCTCGACGGCGCAGACGCTGTGATGCTCTCCGGTGAGACCTCGGTCGGTAAGTACCCGATCCTGACCCTGCAGGCTATGGCTGCAATCGTTCAGGATACCGAAAAGGGTGGCCTGTACCGCGTGCCCGAGCTGGACCGCAAGCCCCGCACCCGCGGTGGCGCAATCACCCGCGCAGCAGTGAACATCGCTGACCAGCTGGATGCAAAGCTCATCGTTACTTTCACCCAGTCCGGTGACTCCGCACGTCGTCTGGCACGTCTGCGTCCCGAGACTCCGATTGTCGCGTTCACCACCAGCCCGAAGGTTCGCTCCTTCCTGTCCATGCTGTGGGGCGTTGAGGCTGAGCAGGTTGAGATGATCACCGATCAGGAAGGTCTGTTCCACTTCGTGGACGAGTACCTGCTGAAGAACGGTCTGGCAGAAGCTGGCGACCTGGTCGTCGTTGCTGCCGGTGCTCCCGCAGGCCGCGCAGGTACCACCAACATGGTTCAGGTACACCGCGTCTACGGTGCTGAGGGCGAGCGCGAGGCTCTGCGTCCTTACGAGGAGAACGAGGTCAAGCGCTAAGCCGCTCACCAATCTTTTTCGATGCGTAGCTGAGGGTAATCCTCAGTCTGTACGCTCGGTATATAGAACCGCCGCCCGGTCGTGAATTCACGGCCGGGCGGCGGTTTCTTGTGCCTTTATTGTTGCCGCATCCGATGTGCGGGTGGGGTACAGGAGCGGATACAGAAAAGCGGCGGGAAAGCTTCAAACTTTCCCGCCGCTTTTGCGTTGGTGCCCGAGGTGGGACTCGAACCCACACTCCGAAGAACCTGATTTTGAGTCAGGCGCGTCTGCCAATTCCGCCACTCGGGCGTATCACGCATTCGTGCGTAACACCTTTAGAATTCTAACCCAGGCTGTCTAGAAAATCTAATCTATCTGACGTGTTGAGCAGGCTGAGGCGGGGTGCGGAACATCTGCTGAGGGTTTCTGTTGCGCCTCTACACGGGGGTAAGTCTGGTACCTGCCGCGCATTTGCTGAGGGGTGCGGGAGGGGATGTTGAGTGTAAATCCTGAGTGTAAATCCTGAGCTCAGGGTGAACCGGTGCCACTTATCCACAGGTGGAGGCGGGGGAGAAAGCGCGCATCCTGTATCCTTAAAGACTGACTAACCATCCCCGTTCGCCTTCGCGGCTGGGGGCCACCTCAACGTTAAGAAAGTGATCACGGCTCGTGTTCAATTCTCTCTCCGACCGCTTGACGGCAACTTTTAAGAACCTGCGCGGCAAGGGCCGCCTCTCCGAGGCAGACATTGATGCAACCGTCCGCGAAATCCGCCGCGCCCTGCTCGACGCTGACGTCGCCGTCCCCGTGGTCCGCGAATTTACCGCCCACGTGAAGGAACGCGCTCTCGGTGCGGAAGTTTCCGAGGCACTGAACCCCTCCCAGCAGATCGTCAAGATCGTGAACGAGGAGCTGGTGAGCATCCTCGGCGGTTCGACCCGCCGCATCAACATGGCGAAGAGCGGCCCGACCATCATCATGCTGGCGGGTCTGCAGGGTGCCGGTAAGACCACCCTGGCGGGCAAGCTGGCTCACTGGTTGAAGGGCCAGGGTCACACCCCGATGCTGATTGCATCCGACCTGCAGCGCCCCAATGCGGTGACCCAGCTGAAGGTTGTTGGTGAGCGTGCGGGCGTGCCCGTGTACGCGCCGCACCCCGGTGTGACCAGTGAGTTTGACGTACCCACCGGCGATCCCGTGCAGGTGGCACGTGACGGTGTGGCTGAGGCTCGCGCTAAGCTGCACGACGTGGTAATTGTCGATACCGCGGGTCGTCTGGGTGTTGACGCTGAGCTCATGCAGCAGGCACGTAACATTCGTGACGCTATTGAGCCGCACGAAGTTCTGTTCGTCATCGACGCGATGATCGGTCAGGACGCCGTGAACACCGCTAACGCCTTCAACGAGGGTGTGGACTTCACCGGTGTGGTCCTGTCTAAGCTTGATGGTGACGCCCGCGGTGGTGCGGCGCTGTCGGTGGCTTCGGTGACCGGCAAGCCGATTATGTTCGCGTCCACCGGTGAGAACGTCACTGACTTTGAGCAGTTCCACCCGGACCGTATGGCAAGCCGCATCCTGGATATGGGTGACATCCTGACTCTGATCGAGCAGGCTGAAGCTCAGTGGGATAAGGCTGAAGCCGACCGCATGGCGAAGAAGTTCATCGATCAGGAAGACTTCACTTTTGAGGACTTCCTGGCTCAGATGCAGCAGATCCGTAAGCTTGGTTCCATGAAGAAGCTGCTCATGATGATGCCCGGTGCGGCTCAGATGCGTCAGCAGCTTGAGGCTTTTGACGAGCGCGAGATTGACCGCGTGGAGGCGATTGTTCGCTCCATGACCCCGCATGAGCGTGTGGCTCCGCGCATCATTAACGGTTCTCGCCGTGCCCGTATCGCTAAGGGTGCGGGTGTGACCGTGTCTGAGGTGAACCAGCTGATGGAGCGTTTCGCTCAGGCTCAGAAGATGATGAAGAAGCTCGCTTCGGGCAAGATGCCCGGCATGCCCGGTGGCATGCAGATGCCCGGTATGGCAGCTGCGGCCGGTGGCGCTCGTAAGAACGCGAAGAACAACAAGAAGAAGAAGGCTCGCTCCGGCAACCCGCAGAAGCGTGCGGCGCAGGAGGCGGCAGCAGCTAAGGCGCAGCAGGCTCGCGCCGGTGCTGCATTCGGTCAGCAGGCTCAGAACCAGGAGATGGATTTGTCCAGCATGAACCTGCCGAAGGGCTTCGAGAAGTTTCTGCAGTAAGAGCAAATATGAGCCCCGGTAAGGGGTGGTACGGGTGCGCACGTGGTTACGGGGCGCACCCGTACCGGTATGGTGCCCGGTTTGGGCATATGAATGGGTGTGTGAAGGGAAGGTATCAATGGCTCAGAACGAGCGGAATTGGGATCGAGAGAACGCGGATGATCAGCTGAATGAGCAGGTCACGCCGTGGTCTCAGCGCGCCTTCGCTGATGATGCTGTAGAGGACCCTGCCGGTGAGCCTGCTGGAGAATCTGCAGGTGAGTCTGCGGTTGAGTCTGTAACTGAGGAGGGCTCGCTGGGCTTCTCCGATGCTCCCGCAGAGGGTAGCGAAGACGACCTTTCGGGCGACTTTGTGGACGGCGCTTCGGACGACTTTGTGGACGGCTTCGATAATGATTCGAGCAGCCTTCCCGGGTACATCCCCGTCTGGGCGCGTATCGCCCTCGAGTACGGGGAGCACTCCGCCGAACTGGCGGGCGACCTCGTCTACTCCAGCGAGAGTGACG